>CAWGSQ010000012.1:0-851244 GCA_963825345.1 uncultured Thermoleophilaceae bacterium
GAACCCGCGCGAGTCCTTGCCGTTGGCGACGTCTAGCTCATAGTGGCCGGTGATCGGGCCGTTCGCGGACTTGCAGTTCGGCTCACCGGACTGGCCCTCGTTGAGTATGCAGAGGTACTTCGGCTCGAAGTACGCGGTGACCGTGCTGTGGCGATAGAAGTCCGGATTCGCGGGCGGCGTTGTCTCGTAGCCCACGATCTTGTTCACCACGGCGTTGGCGGCGTCGAGGTCGTGCGCAGGGATCCGCCCCAGCTCCACGTCGGCAAACAGGTCCGCGGGTGCGTTGAGCGAGTAGGGCAGGTCCGAGGCGATGTCGCACTCGGCCACGTCGCCGCCATCACTGCACGGCACGAGCCAGGTGGGCACGTGCGAGGTGTCGCCGAACAGGACCACGTAGGTGGGACGCAGCTGGCAGGCGGCGTTCAGCTCGCCGAGGATGTAGGCCTGGATCGCCTCTCGGGTGGTGCCGATCTGACCGGGGTCGGGACCCACCAGGGCGACCTTCGTCGAGTAGCCGGCGGCCTGACGCGCGTTCGCGAACGTGTTCGCGGCCGGCTGCAGCGCGGGTGTGGTCACCACGAGCATGTCCTCGCCGCAGAAGGTCGGCTCGAGGTCGTCGAGGTCGAGGAAGTCGTTCGCCGCGTCCCAGTTCAGGACGCTCGCCTCGTAGTTGCGCAGCCAATAGGCCTCCCACGGCGAGTTCACGCGACGGCCGTCGGCGAACGTTCCGTCGCCGCCGCGGAAGCGCACGGTCACGTCGATCGAGGTGAGCACGCGCAGGTTGCGCCGCCGGGGCCTGTACTGGCCGCCGACCACGTCCACGCCGCCCATGCGCAGCTCGCGCATGTTGCCGAGCAGCTTGGCGTGCGAGAGCTTGGAGGGGAACGGGGAGCGCGACCTGTACGCCCGCTTCGATTTCACGAACGGGTCCTCGAGGAAGTCCGAAAGCGGTGGCTGTCCGGGCACGCGCTGGTCAACCGGCTCGGGCTGATGCGGGAAGAGGTTCACACCCTGAAGCGTGTAGCCGGCACTCCGGTCGACGCGCAGAGCCAGGCGCGCGCCCCTTGGCACGGCGAGGAAGTTCGTGAGGATCGGTAGGCCTGGCCTGCCCTTCTCGCCGGTCTCACCCATGCCCTCCATGAACATCTGCTGGTAGTCGCGGCTGCCCACCTGGTGAGCCGAGAAGGTGGGGGTTGGGAAGGAGATGCGCATGCGCAGCTGCCGCTTGTCGCTTCGGAGCAGCCGGACCTTGGTCTCGCCGACGTTCGCCTTCCTGACGCCGCCGCAACGCCGGGCGCGCGGGAGCGCGAGCAGCGCCGCCTGGGCGCCGAGGGCGTCCCCTTCCACCTGTCCGCGGGGGGAGCCGCTGGTGGGTGCGGGGTCGCGCTGGCGCTCATTCTGGATCGCGGGCAGCAGTCTCCGGTAGGCGCCGAGCAGCCGTTTGGACCTACACGGGTTGGACGCATGCGCTCGCCGGGCGGCGAGGGCGTTGCGCAGCAATGCGGCCTTGTCGGCGCGCTTCACGGCGCTCCTCGGCAGTGCGCGCGTGTCCGACACGAGTTGTGCCAGGCGCTTCTTCGCCGTGGCCTGCGCTGACGGCGGCTTGTTGGCGGCGGAGGCGGGGCCGGCGGCCAGGGTGAGCAGCAGCGCTGTCAACAGCGCCAACCAGAATGAGCGCGATGCCTGGCATTAGGAGTGCCCGAAGGCGACCCTCTCACCGTTCGGGAGCGAGTGCAAGAGGGCTCCAACCTAGGCTGGGTGCCGGTCTGGAGAGGTGACCGAGCGGCTGAAGGTGCACGACTGGGAAATCGCGCGTTACGGAAGCGCGGTCACGCAGACGGCTCGCACGTTCACGCTCAAGGTGTGGGCGGCGGAGTCGGTGTTCTTGATCGTGCCGACCCACCTCCTGTCCTCATTGGGGTCTCGTGTGGACCGCAGGATGAGAAAGAAGTCGACCGCCGTCGCGATAGTGCCAGAGATATCGACGCCGCCCGCGATCGCCTTCTTTCCGGCGGGGCAATCCGCCTGGCGGAGCGCTGACGCCCCTGCCGGGATCGACGAGTTGGTGCTGGTGTTCACGATCTCGTAGCCGCTGACCCCATCCGCGCCCTTCTGGCCCTGCGCGCCTGTCGCGCCTGGCGGCCCGGTCGCCCCTGGTGCGCTTGCTGGGCCCGCGGGGCCCGCCGGGCCCTGCTGCCCGGCGGGCAGCTGGTCGGTGGCGAAGTCCTCGGCCAATAACGTCCCGTTGGCGACATCGTCGCTCCTCAGGCTCCTCACGTCCGCGCCGGTGAGCGAGTTGTTGCGGACGTCCTTCCCGGTGAGGTTCTTGATGTCCGCCCCCGTGAGCGCGTTCTTCGGCACGTTCCTGCTGGTGATTCGAAGCGCGGCATAGGAGCTGCCCCCGAGGGCGATGAAGACGGCCACCGTGGCCATCACGTTGGCGTACGTGAGGCGGGAGCGGAGCTTCCTGAGCAAGGTCAGCATCGGAGCCCCCGCGCCCGGAACCGCCAGGTTTCCTTGGTCTCCTTGACGTGGACCGTGAGGCTGCAGCGGACCCCAGGTCCACTCATGACAACTGGGCAGGACGCTCGATTGAACGCGACTCGCGTGCACCGGCCGACCCGCGCGCGGGCGTCGAAGACCGCGGCGAAGTGTCTCTGCGCAGCAATCCTGGCGACGCGCTGAGCCTCCGCCAGCCCGAGACGCTCCGCCGCCTGCCCCCGCCGCGGCCTGACCGTCTTCCTGACCGTGCGCGTGCTGCCCGCCGGGTCGCGGATGTTGGCGGTCAGGCGCAACGCCAGCCTGCCCTTCCGCGCGAGCTGGCGGCGCAGCGCGTTCGGCAACCTCAGCTTGACGGTCTTGCCTGCGTTCGCGGGCACCGTGAACGACTTGGCCCTGAGCCTGATGCGACGCGTTCTCTGACCGGCGAGCGTCCCGGTCACGTCGAAGCCGTTCCGGTTCGAGATACGGACGGCAAGCGGGCCCCCGGCCGGGATTCGGTTGCGGGCGAGCCTGAGCGTCACAAGCGTCCGCGCACCGAACGCCGCGGGCGCGGCCTGGCCGAGCGCCGCCGGCCCCGCCACCGCCGCCACCGGAGCCCGGCGGCGGTGGGAAGATGGCGCTCTCGCAGCCGGTCAGCGAGTCGATTCCCGGCGCATCCACGGTGGCGGTGTCGGCGCCCGCTCCGCAGTCGACGCCGTCGAGCCCCCCGTCGCGGGCAAGAAGCGTGTCCGCACCGAGGTCGGCGTTCAGCACGTCGATTCCGCCGCGTCCCTCCAGGATGTCGTCGCCCTCGTTGCCGGTGAGCACGTTCCCGCCATCATCGCCGCGCAGGGTCGCTCCCAGGCTGGCGTCCGACCGGGCGTTCTCGAAGCCCACCAAGAGGTCGGACCCGGCGCCGGTGTCCTGGCGGACCGCGATCGCGAGGTCGACCGTCGCGGGCTGCCCGATGGGCGTTACGACGACGGTGTCACTGCCGCTCCCGCTCCCGCCGTTCGCGATGTCGTCGCCTGCCTCTGGATGGAGTTCGTCACTTCCGCCCCCTCCGAACAGGGTGTCGCCCTCGGGCCCGCCAAAGAGGGAGTCCGAGCCCTCCCCGCCCTCGATCTGGTCGATGCCCTCGCCCCCTAGGAGGGAGACGTCCTTCGTCAGCGGAGCGCCGGTTCCCTGTCCGCCCTGGGCGAACAGCTCGTCGTGGCCGGTTCCCCCGGCGCCGGTGAGGGCGTCGACGTTGTTGGGGAAGATGTCGGCATCGTCGACCGACTCGCCGACGGGGTTGGGGTTGATGCCGTTGGCACCGAAGACGATCCTCCCCCCGGCGGAGTCGCCCGTGCTGACCTCGAGCGTGGACTCGAGTCCGCCGTTCATGTTCACGAAGATCTCTATCTCCTTGGTTCCTCCCCCGTTGTCGCTGCCGTCCTGGGGATCAGGCCCGGGCACGAAGTCGTCGGCGCCCGAGATGGTGATCTTCTGAAAGGACTGTCCGTTGCCGGTCACCGAGATTGCGCCGGTGTTGGTCACGCTCGGCGGTCCGCCAGGTCCCGTACAGGCGACCGGGCTGAGGCCCCGCGCGACCTTGATCTCGCCGGCCACGACGCTCAGCACCGCGGGGTCGCCACTGGCACCCAGGGCGACGGTCAGGAGCTTCCCGCTGGAGGAGTAGTCGCACGTGACCGCCGCGGGTGCAACCGCCGGAGCAACGAGCAGGGCGGTGACGGCCGCGACGGCGGCAAGTGTGAGAGCGGTGCGCGTTCGAACTGCGGACATCGGGTTGTCCTCCTCAAGCTGGCTTGAGCGCCAGCAGCGAGACGCTCTCGACCTCATACGTGCTGCAGGCATCGAGTGCCCGCTCTGAGATGAAGCGGTAGTTGTTCTTGCGGAGCTGCTCGACCTGTAGGCCTTGCGCCTCGATCGCCTCCAGGTAGCTGCGGCGGGGGATCGCCCCGGCGATGCAGGCGGCCCACAGCTCGACGTTGCGCCTGGTGCGTTCCTTGAGCGCCCGGCCGCTGACGATGTCGGCGATCGCCAGCCTGCCGCCGGGCCGCAGCACCCGCGCCGCCTCGGCGAAGACCCGGCCCTTGGCCGGCGACAGGTTGATCACGCCGTTCGAGATGACCGCGTCGAAGCTGGCGTCCTCGAAGGGGAGCTCCTCGACGTGGGCCTCGACCAGCTCGACGTGCGAGAACCCCTCACGGTCCCGGAGCCGGGCGGCCTTGTCGAGCTGCTGGTCGGTGATGTCCACGCCGACCACGCGGCCTGCCCCGCCGACCAGCACCGCCGCGCAGAAGACGTCGGTACCCGATCCCGAGCCGAGGTCGAGCACCTGCTCGCCCGGCTGCAGCAAGGCGAGGTCGAGGTGATGCCCCACCCCCGCAAAGGAGGCCAGCGCCTCGGCGGGGATGGAGTCGAGTAGCCATGTGGGATAGCCGAGCCGCTCGGCCAGGTCCCTACCCAGCTCGAAGTGGAGCTCTGCGTCCTCGCCGTGGGCCACGTGCCGGTACATGGCCTTGACCTCGGCCTCCAAGCGCTCGCCGTCTACGAGCGAGCGTGCGTCGAGTTGCGGCAAGATCTCCGCCCGGGACATCTCGTCCGTCGTCGGGTCGACCCTGAGACTCATCGGGACCTCCTGGCTGTCGTGCTGGTGGACATGCCAGGACACCACCAGCGCGCCGTGTGACGGCGCGTGTGATCAGACCGCGGCGGCCAGCTCGGCGTGCAGCGCTGGGTTGTCGATCGCCTCGCCCAGCAGGCGGGCCGACTCGAGGCCGCTGGGATCGCCGAGCCTGGCTCGGTGCAGCGCGGCGCGCACGACGAGCTCGCGCATGTCGCCGCGGGCGGCGAGCCGCTCGAGCCGGGCCAAGCAGTCCCGTGCATCGGGCGCAGCGTCGGCGATCGCCACGTCGGCGAGCGCCTCCAGGCACCAGGCATGCATCCAGACGTAAGGATCGGCCACCCGCACCGCGCGGACCGCGGCGTCGCGCAGCCACGTCAGCGCGGCGCCGCGCTCGCCCGCCGCCTCGTGAACGAGGCCCCTCACGCGAGCGGCGCTCGCCTCCCAGCATGGGTCGCCGATCCGGCAGCCCAGCGCAAAGGCGTGATCGAGCAAGGCGATGGCGTGATCCGGGTCGCCCTGGCGCAGCGCCACCTCGGCCCTTAGCACCTCGGGGAAAGGCTGGAACGCCACCCAGCCGTCCTCGCCCACGATCGCGAGCGACTCGTCGAGCAGTTCGACCGCCTCGGGCCACTGGGCGCGCAGCAAGAGCGCACGGCCCAGGATCGCCAGCGACCACGCCGACTGGCGGGCGTCGCCGCAGCGGCGCGCGGCCGCGATCGACTCCTCGAGCAGGGCGATCGCGGCCTCGTAGTGCGCCCTGTCAGACAGCGCCTTGCCGCGCGTGCCGAGCACCGCGGCACGCTCGCTGTCGTCCGCCGCGAGCCCACTGGCCCGCCCGAGCCACCTGCCCGCCGATACCCCGCGACTCGCCTGTGCCGCCACGAAGCCGAGCTCACGGCAAACCTTGCACTCGACCTCGCGGTCGCCGCTGGCCTCGGCCAGCGCGAGCGCCTCGTGCAGCACCGCCGCGCCCTCCTCGTCACCGCCGCGAACCGAATGCACCAGCGCCGCCCCTAGCGCGGCCAGCGCGCGCGCCAGCAGCGCCGGGTCGCCAACGCCCCGCGCCTCCGCACACGCCTGCCTCAGGCACGCCACCCCGGGCTCGACCGCGCCGGCAGCTACGGCCGCGCGCCCCGCGTCGAGCTGCCCCAAGGCGGCCGCCCGATCGCCGTTCGCCGGAGAGCTCTGCGCGCCATGCTCGTCGGCCGCCCGGCGCACCCCCGGATCGGGCGCGCGGCCCAACTCGCGGCGGAACAACACCTCGCACGCGTCAGCGTGATCGCGCGCGGCGCCGACCTCGCCCGCCCTCGCAAGGCAGCGCACCAACAACTCGTGGGCGCCGTCATCGAACCTGTTCAGCGCGAGCGCCCGAGACGCCAGCGCCGCGCCGTCAAGCGGAATACCGGCCGCCAACGCAGCCAACGCCGCATCCCTCAACACGGCCTCGCAGACGCCCGCAAAGTGCCGGCGCTCCACGAGCAGCCACGCATCGAACTCCGCCCCGGCGCCGGGGTCGACTCCCTCCAGCAACTCGCCGCGAACGAGCGCGGGATCCGGCTCGCCGGAAGCCAACGCCAGCACGTCCACCGCAGTGCCCGCCGGCAACCCCAGTTCCAACCGATCCCCTCGTAGCGCCCCGGGAACCCCAAGAGCGCGACGCAGCTGCGCCAACGACCAGCGCAGCGCCCCGCGCGGATCCTCGGCGTCGCGGAAGACCAGCTCGGCCAGCACCGTGCGCGCCACCGGTCGCTCCGCCAAGACCACGTACGCCAGCACGGCCCACGCCTTATGACCACGCGGCGGAGCGACAACCAGACCGTCGCGCTCGATCTCCGGCGGGCCCAGCAGGCGGATCACGAGCGTCGACACGGCACCACGATCGTAAACCGCCATGCCCTAAGGCGACGTAAACCGACATGCCGTCCGGGCTCAGCCGACCTGCGAGAAGCGCGCCGCCGGGGGGTCACGGTGACCACGACCGCGCGACTCTACAGGCGGACGGGCAGCGTCTTCAGCTGGTTGAGGAAGGGCGACTCGGCGAACGCCGGGGTGCCCTCGATCTCCATCGCGGGGAAGCGCCGCAGCGTCTCCTCGAACAGGACCTTCAGCTCGAGCCGCGCCAGCGCGGTACCGAGGCAGAAGTGCCGCCCGCCCGCGCCGAAGGCCTGGTGCTCGGGGTTCCGCGTCACGTCGAAGACGTCCGGATCCTCGTAGCGCGTCTCGTCGCGGTTCGAGGACACGTACCACATGACCACCTTCTCGCCCTCGCGAATCCGCTCGCCCGCCAGCTCCACGTCGCGTGTGGCGGTGCGGCGGAAGTGCGCGAACGCGGGGAACATGCGCAGCGACTCCTCGACGGCGCCCGGGATCAGCGACGGGTCGTCCACCAGCAGCTGCCGTTGGTCCGGGTTCTCCATCAGGGCCCGCATGCCGCTTGCGTAGGTGGCCTTCGTGCTGTCGTTGCCCGCCGCCACGAGCAGAAAGAAGCCCATCACGATCTCGTGCTCCTCGAGCCGCTGGCCGTCCAGCTCCGCATGCACCAGCACGCTCGTGAGGTCATCCGTTGGCCGCTCGCGCCGCTCGGCGATGAGGCGCCCGCAGCGCTGGAAGATCTCGGGCACGTCGCGAGCCATCACGGACTCAATTCCCTCCGGATTCAGGTCCGGGTCACCCGCGCCCAGCGTGGTGTTCATCAGGCGCGCCCAGATCGCGTCGTCCTCGGGCGGGATGCCCATGAAGCTGCCGATCACGCGCGACACCACAGGCTGCGCCACGTCCGTGACGAGGTCGCAGGTCTCGCGTCCCGCGAGGCCGTCGAGCACCCGGACCGCGATCGCACGGATCTCGTCCTCGTGCTCGGCGATCCGCTTCGGCGTGAAGCCGCGCTGGAAGAGCGCCTTGAGCCGATCGTGCTTCGGCGGGTCCATTGCGATGAACATCGCGTTCTGGAGCTCGAGCGGGAAGATCGCGTCGGTGAGGGCGGTCACCCCACCGCGCTCGGACGAGTAGGTCTCCCAGTCGCGGCTCACCTCGTGCACGTGGTCTGCGGTCGTGATTGACCAGTAGCCGGCCTCGCCGGGGTACTCCGTGATCCGCGGCGTCCAGTGCACCGGACAGCCGCCGCGCATGTCCTTGAAGAGCTCGTGCGGGGGGCCGTCCAGCCAGTGCTCGCGCTCGGTGATGAGCGTGTCTTCGAGCGCCTTCGAGTCCGCCATATGCCGACCCTACAGGCCCAGGTCGCGTACCCCTGGCTCGTTCCACCCGAGGTGATGAGCCACCTCGTGCCTCAGCGTCCGCTCCACCTGCGCGCGCAGCAGCTCGGGGTCATGGCCGAAGTCACGCTCGAGCGTGTCCTGGTAGAGCACGATGCGGTCGGGGTAGTTGTCGCGCGCGACCGTGTCGCCGAAGTAGTGGCCGTAGGCGCGGTTCTCCATGCCGTGCTGTGACACCACCACCGGCGTGTCGTGGAGCAGGCGCTGGAACTCGTCGGGAAGATCGTCGATCGCGTCGGCCACGAGCAGGTCGAAATCGCTCGTCTCGGAGCGCAGGCCAGGCGTGGCGGCCAGCTCCTCGCTGCGACGGACCAGGCGCTCGAACTCGTGCTCCGGCATCGCGTCGCTGCCCGTGAGCGCCACGCTCGCCCAGGCGGTCACGAAGATCAGCAGGATCCCGCCGCCAATCAGCACGGCCATCCCCTCGGCACCCGAGAGCGAGGGCGGATTCAGGAACAGCAGCACAAGGCCAACGGCGAACAGCGCCGCCGCTCCGGCCTTGAGCGGCCCTCGGACGAGATCCACCCGTCCGAGGTTAGAGGGGTCGTGCGGCCGGCTACTCCTCCGCGCCGGCGTTGTCCGGGTTGCCGGTGCCCGTCTCGTCCTCGCCGGGCACGCCCGGGTTCCCGCTCTCGCCCTCGTCCGCTCCGGGCTCGTCCTCCGGAACCACGTCCGGCGGCGCCTCCTCCGGAAGCTGGTCGGACTGGTCTGGTGTCTCGATCATGATCCTCCCTCCTGGTCCTCGTCCTCGTCCTGGTCCTGGTCGTCGTCCTCGTCCTCGGCCGGGTCGGGCCGCGCGCCCGGGACGGCGGGGTCCTGCTCCTTCTGCTCCCAGTCGCTCTGGACGTCGTCGATGCGCTCGCCGAGCTTGTCGGAGTGCTCCTCCATGCGCTCGGCGTCGCCCTCCATCTGCTCTGCCTGCTCCTCATGCTCCATGGACAGCCCTTACCCGCCCACGGTCACGCGCACGCTCAGCGGTACGCCCGGCTACGAATTGTCCTCCACATGGAATTCGCACAGGCTGGACTGTGCGGGCGGAATGCCCCCGTCGCCGGCGTACTTCGACGAGACCTTCCAGGTGCCGTGCTCGAAGGACTGGCTCTGCACCGTGGTGCTCCAGTTGCCCTGGGCGTCGGTCGTCGGGTGGGTCGCAACCGTCCGACCCCCGGGCTCGCTCCGGATGGGCATCTCCCAGCTCACATCGACCGTCGAGCCCGCCGGCGCACCGGCGAGGTTGCCCGTGATCGTGACCTCGTCATTGCTGTTGAACTGGTCGTCCGCCGGACAGTTCTGGTTGAGAGTCGTCGCGGGCTCATCCTTGACGTCGATCAGCGCCGGCAGATAGCCGTCGGCCTCGAGCGACACCTGGAGCTCGCCGGATGGCGCCGAGCCGTCGGCAAGGCTGGCGGGAATGTTCACCAGCCCCCCGGTCGCAACGCCCTTGCCGATCACGACGCCCTGTCGGAGCAGGGCGAACGCCTTGCCGTTGAACTCAGGCGGAAGCGTCACCTGCACCCAGTACGGCGGCGGGTCGGGGGGCGGCGGGCCGATCTCCTTCTTGAACACGGCGGTGAACAGGCCCGGGTCGAGGACGAGCGGGACCGTCGCGCCCCACATCTGCATCGTCGGATCGCCGAAGTAATGCCAGAGGTAGAACTCGGAGCGGGTGGTGCCGTTCGGTAGCGGCGAGATCCCGTTGAGACGCATCTTGCCGTGGATCAGCGCGTCCCCCACCCGCTGCCTCGTGGCCGGTCCCTCGCTCGGGAGGATGAACGGCAGCAGCGCGTCGGCGAAGCCGAGCGAGATCTGGGTGTTGGCCGTGCTCGGGGAATCGCGCGTGTCGCCGAAGGCGCCGACCGCGCCGCCGTTCGACTTCACGAGCGCCTCCGAGACGAACGAGGTCTCGTCGTAGTCGTAGGCCGCGCTCGAGCAGTTGATGCTCATCAGCACCGGCAGGAGGTTGCCATTCGTGAGGGCCTGCACGTCGGCCGTGCCGAAGCCGGGCGTGCCCCAGCCATCGGACCAGCCGTGGTCGCGGTGGACCATCAGGAAGCGGCCCTCGTTCCATGCCGCGGACACCTGCGCGCCAGTCCCGTTCCACCCGAAGCCGTTGGACTTCAAGAGCTCGGCGGGCAGGTTGGTGCCGTCCTGGAACTTCTGGGGGTTGTTGCCAGGATGCTCGCCGTAGACGCGGTCCACCGACTCACCGTGGCCCACCAGGCCGTTGCGCACGGTCTCGGCCATGGTGATGAACGTGCGGTTCTCGGTTCCGTCGTTGTCGTCGTCCTGGAACTGCGCCGCGATGGCCGCGTGCTCCAGCCAGGGTCCGCCCGGCGGCGAGTTCTCGTAGCTGATGATCTTGTTCACCGCGGTGGCGACGTTCGCCTGAGCGTTGCCGAGGATGCGGCCCACCGCCAGGTCCGGCAGCTCGTCCACGTCGTTCTTCAGCGAGTACTTGAGGTCAGATGGGATGCCGCTCGGGCCGTCCGTGAACGTGGGCACGAGGTCGTCGTCGCCCATGATCGTCACGTAGCTCGGGCGGATGCAGAGCAGGTTGTTGAGCCGGCCGCGGATGAAGGCCTGGATCTCGGCCGGGGTCGTCCCCGCTAGGCCGGGCCCGATTCCGGTCTGGAACACGTGCGTGCGTATTCCCGCCGCGTTGCGCGCAGCCGCGAAGGTATTGGCGGCCGCGACGGTCGACGGATTGGTGATGACGACCATCTGCTCGCCGCAGCGGCGGATGATCTCGCGGAGGTCGACCCTCTGAAGCAGCCTCACGTTCAGCAATGAGTTGGTGAGGCGGCGCTGGAACTCCTCCCAGGGGTCGCCCAGCGCCTCGTTGAAGGTGTGCGGCCCGCCCACGAAGCCGATGGTCACGTCCACCGACTTCAGGAGCACGAGCTTCTTCGAGGCGGGGTTGTACTGCGCGCTCGGAATCTGCAGCGCGCCGATGTTGAGGTCGCGCATCGCGCCCAGTGAGTCGACGTCTGCGGGCTTCGCCGGCACCACGGAGTTCTTCGCGTAGGCCTTCTCGTTCAGCTGGAAGGGCCTGTCCGCGAACGGGGGCTTGAGGAAGTCCGGGCGGGGCTCGGTCTCCTGGTCCACCGGCTCGGGCTGCCCGGGGAATACGTCGACACCGTCGATCTGGATCTTGTCGACGTCGTTCACCGACAGCTTCAGCTTCGCGCCGTCCGGCACGGCGAAGATGTCGCTCACAACGGGGATCCCGGGGGTGCCCGGTGCGCCGCCAACGCCGGAGTTCTGCAGCACGAGCTGCGTCCAGGCCTGGCCGTCCGCCTCACGCGGCACGAACTGGACGGCCGGGAGCTCCACGCGCACGCGCAGCCGTCGCGCGTCGCTCCTCAGGATCCTGACCTTTGGGTTGTCGCCCTTCGGCGGCTTCACTCCGCCGCCGCAGCGCTTGGTGCGCTTGCTCGCGAGCAGCAGACGGCTCGCGGTGACGGACGAGGGGCTGAGCGCGCTCAGGCGCTTCGCGGCGCGCCGGCGCTTCCTGCTCACGCCCTTCGACCTGACGGGGACGCTCGCCACGATGCGACGAAGGTTGTTCAGGTCATTCACCGAGGCACACGGGCGCCGGCGCGCCGAGCGCCGGGCGTGGACCGCGAACCGCTTCAGCGCGCGCCGCTTCAGCGCCGATGCCGCGTAGGGCGGCAGCGAGT
The DNA here is from genome assembly GCA_963825345.1 of uncultured Thermoleophilaceae bacterium. Taxonomy (GTDB): domain Bacteria; phylum Actinomycetota; class Thermoleophilia; order Solirubrobacterales; family Thermoleophilaceae; genus JACVRW01. The sequence continues at coordinate 12,066 of CAWGSQ010000012.1, forward strand.
TCACCTGGCGCACCAGAGTCTTCAGGGACGACTTGACGGTCGGCGCCTTCGCTGCGCTCGCGTCGGAGGCGGCGAATCCAAACGCCATCGTGATGAGAGTCAGCAGGACGGCGATCGGACGCGCTTGAAGTCGCATGGAGTCCTAACTGGTTAGGCGGCGAGTTGGTTACGTCGCGAGTCGCTGGGCCGGTGCGAGTCTCGCGCTCGGGCGAGCATAACCCCGCTCGTCAAGGAGGGAAAGTCAGCGGGCTGCGATGCGAAGGTCGCGCACGAGCCTGCGCGGACTGCGCAGCACTTTGTCGCCCGCAACCGCCACAAAGCGCACGCGCCCGCCCCGAACGCCGAGCAGTCTCGAGCTGCGCGGCGAGGCGCGGAAGAGGCCGGACGCGATGCGCCGGCGCGTGGGATACGTCCGCTTGAACGCCGCGGACGGCGCGGTGCTGAGGATGAGCTCCACGCGCCCGCGCTTCGAGAAGACCGCCGTCACGCGACCGGAGCCGCGCTTGGTGCAGTAGCGGTAGGCGGCACGCGTCCGGCGCACCGGCGCCACCGCGAGGCGCCCGAGCGCGCGGCGCGTGTGGCCGAGCCGGATGCGCCCGATGCCTCGCCCGCCGATCGCCGGCCGGCGCGCGAGGCAGGTGGTCGATCCAGCGCCTGGCCCGGTCGTGCCTCCCGGCCGCGGCTTGTTCAGCTGCGCGATCGCCGAGCGCGCCATGCTGGCCTCGCCCTTGCCGTTCGGATGCAGCGGATAGGCAGGCTCGGTGGGCACGAGGCCCTCGAACCAGCGGTTCGGCGGGAGCTTGCAGACGTCGTGGCCGCCGCTGTCCCTGTAGGTGTCCACGAACTCGGCGTCGTTCGCGGCGGCCTGGCCGGCGATCATCGCGTTGATGCGGATGATCAGCTCGTCGATGTAGCGAAGGTCGTCGGCGCTCAGCGGGACCATCGGGTAACAGCTCTCGCCGTTCTTGGGTGTCACGTCCGGGTAGCCCACGATCGCCACCCGCGCCTGCGGGCTGCGCTGGTGGATCCCCTGGAGCACGCCCGCGATCTTTGGCTTCGCGGCCTCGATCTTGGCTGCCACCTGATCGTTGCCGCCGGGGGCCCAGTAATCGCGGCACGCGGTGCCATTCGGATTGGTCACCCCGAGCTGCGCGCACTTCTCGGCCACGCCCACGAGCCCGGCGTCGTTGCCGCCGATGCCCACGGTCACGAGCGTGGCGTCGGCTCGGAGCCCGTTGAACTGAGGCGGGTTGGTCCCACCGGCCGGAAGGTCCGTCTGCGGCTCGGTCATGTGCTTCGTCTGCGCGCTGCCGCAGCTCACGTCGATGAACTCGTCCACCTTGAACTCCTGCGCGACGAGCGACGGGTAGTTGTGGTCCGAGCGCCCGCAGTCGATCGGCTCACCGTGCTGATTCGGCACGAGCGGAGCGGACGTGTACGAGTCACCGAGCGCGACGTAGATCCCGGCCGCCTGGGCAGCGCTCGCCGCCAGGGCGCACAGAATCAGGGCCAGCGTGAGGCACAGTGCGAGCTTCACCACAGCTGACATCTACCCGCCGCGGCACGACGGGCAAACAGTGGGGCGGGCGTCAGCGCGGCTGCGGCACGATCCGGATGTACGGCCGCGGCGACTCCCAGCCGTCCGGATAGATCTCCTTGGCGGCGTCGTCGGAGACCGAGCCGGCGATGATCACGTCGTCGCCCTGCTGCCAGTTCACGGGCGTGGCGACCTTGTGGTCGGCGGTCAACTGCAGCGAGTCGATCACGCGCAGCACCTCGTCGAAGTTGCGGCCCGTGGTCATCGGATAGACGAGGACCAGCTTGATCTTCTTGTCCGGGCCGACGACGAAGACGTTGCGCACCGTCTGGTTGTCCGCAGGCGTCCTCGAGGTCGGGTCGCCCTCCGTCTCGGCGGGCAGCATGCCGTAGAGCTTCGACACCTGGAAGTCGCCATCACCGATGATCGGATAGTTGGGCCGGTGGCCCTGCGTGTCCTCGATGTCGCTCGCCCACTGCTCGTGGTTGTCGACCGGGTCGACCGACAGCCCGATGACCTTGACGTTGCGCTTGTCGAACTCCGGCTTGATGCCGGCCATGTAGCCGAGCTCGGTCGTGCAGACCGGCGTGAAGTCGCGCGGGTGGGAGAACAGCACCGCCCACGAGTCGCCGACCCAGTCGTGGAAGCTGATGTCGCCCTCAGTCGTCTGCGCCTCGAAGTCAGGCGCCGTGTCCCCGATCGTCAGAGCCATGCCTCGTCTCCTCTGGTGGTCATTTGGCCTCCGGCGAAGATCCTCTCATTCCGGCACCGTCGAGCCAAGCGCCGCCTCTGCGCACAGCAGGTAGCGGCGCTTGAGCCGCACGAGACGACCGTCCGCGAGCCGCACACCGGCGGCCGCCCTGTGCCGCGTCGGGCGGGCTCGGCGCGGCCCGGAGTCGATGATGCGGCTGAGCGGCCGGCGCGTGTCGCGTGCCACCCGGCGGCCATCACGCCGGAAGTTCGCCCGCAAGCCCTGCCGACGGTCGGCGCCCGCAATCGTCGCCCGCACGCGCGAGCGCGCGCAGCGGCGGCCGCCGCGCGTGTGGGCTGCCCCGTAGCGCAGCCGCAGCGAAAGTCGAGGCGGGCGGCTCGGCGCCGGCCTGCGGTCCTCGATGGCTGCCGAGCCGGCCACGAGCTCGCGGTAGGCATCGAACGCGGGCTTCTCGTCGTAGTCGTCCTCGAGCAGCCCGGCGTTCTGGAACACCCCGGTATGGCCGGTCTGCGAATCGCGCAGGTTGAACCAGCGGTAGTCCTGCACGTTGTACGTGCCGCGAAAGTCGTTCACCGCCTGCACCATCACGCGCAGGATGCTCGCCTGGTCCGCGTAGGAGCGGCCCGGAAACGTCGGCCAGCCGTTCTCGCCGATCTCAATCGGCACCGAGGGCGGAATGCCGGGGATCGTCGCGTAGCAGCGGATGGTGCTCATCGCGTTGACCATCCCGTCGCGGTAGTCGTCGATGCCACCCTCCGCGGGAGGGAAGATCGTCCCGGGGTAGGCGTCGAGCCCGATGTAGTCGAGCGAGCGAACGAACTCGGGGCCGCCACGGTCGCGGAGCGCCTGCCAGAAGCTCGCCTCGCCGGCGGGGTCGGTCCGGTACGCCCAGTTGAAGCCGATGCGGAGCTGGTCATGGTGGAGGCGCGCAGCCTCCTGCTTGGCGGCGATCACACCCTGGACGAGCGCCTCCCTGGCGCCGTCGTAGGCGCCGTCCGAGGAGTCCGGCGAGAACGTGATGTTCACCTCGTTGGCGATCTGGAGTCCCACGACCAGGCGGTTTGGCCCGAAGCGGCGCACGACCTCGCGAACGTGACTCACCCAGGCCGCGATATCGCCCTCCTGCTCGGCGTTCGGCTGGTAGCGGACCTGGATCTCCACGGGATAGCCGTGGCTCGTGTAGTGCTCGACGAGCGCAAGGAAGCTCTGAATGCCCGCCTCGCCGTCGCGCCACATCAAGCGGGTCAGACGCAGCGGGAACGGCGCACCGGGGCGCCGCAGCTCGGCGAGCTTGGCCAGATGACGCACCGGATCCTCCGGCACCGCGGGCGCGGGCGTGGGGCCGATCTGGCCGGTCACGGCGCGTGCGTTGATGCCGAAGCGCACCGGCGGACCGGGGAGCTGAGGCACCTGCGCGGCATCCGTGTCGCCGACGCAGCCCGGCGGACCCGTCTGCGCACCCACCGAGGCGGGGCCCAGTACTACGAGCGTGGTCGCAACCGCGACTAGAACACAGAACACGCGTGCCATCGGACGGCAGCACCAAGGGCGGTCCGCCGCCGGGTGGGGTCTCTCAGTTGCTATATCCGCCCCCAACGTTCCCCACCCGTGCACGGGTGGTCGGCCGGTATGTCGGGCGGGATCGCCTTGCTCACGGGCTCGTCGGACACGGTGTTTCGATCCTTCCCCAAGTGGCGTAGGTTGTCCCGTGATGGCCGATCGGGTGATCGTGCTTGGTGGCGGGGTGGCCGGATTGAGTGCCGCTCATGAGCTCAGCGAGCGCGGCTTTCGTGTGACCGTCTTTGAGACCCGCAACGCGGCCGGGGGGAAGGCTCGAAGCTTTCCGGTACCCGGCTCGGAACGCGGCGGGGGCCTCCCGCTGCCCGCCGAGCACGGGTTTCGCTTCTTCCCCGGCTTCTACCGGCACCTGCCGCACACGATGCGCCGCATCCCCTACGGCGATCGAGGCCGGACGGTTGCGGACAACCTCGTCACGGCTAGTGAGGTGCAGATCGCCTCGAAAGAGGGCGAGGAGCTGCTCGCACCGGTGCACCTCCCGCGGAGCCTCACCGACCTTCAAAAGGCCTTTCGGTTCCTCTTCGATTATGCCGACCGGGTCCGGATCGCCCCTCAGGACGCGGCGTACTTCGTCGACCGGCTGCTGCTGCTACTCACGAGCTGCGAGGAGCGGCGCTTCGTCGAGTACGAGAACGTGAGCTGGTGGGAGTTCTCGGGTGCCGAGTCGCGCAGCCCGAATTACGCCAGGTATCTCGCCGACGGCCTCACCCGCACGCTGGTGGCTGCGCGGGCGCGCGAGATGAGCGCGCGCACGGGCGGCTACATCCTGCTCCAGCTCCTATTCGACATGGCGAACCCGGCAGGCCAGGTGGATCGTGTGCTGAACGGGCCGACCAGTGACGTCTGGATCGACCCTTGGCTTGATCACCTCCGCGAGCGAGGTGTCGAGTTCCACCCGGGCCATCAGGTGCAGGCGATTCACTGCCGGGGCCGGCGCGTGACGGGCGTCAGCCTTGTGGCCGACGAACGTCCGTCTCGCCACGAGGCCGACTGGTACGTCGGCGCGCTGCCGGTCGAGGTCATGGCGCCCCTGCTGAACGACGGGCTCGTGCTGGCCGACCCGCGGCTCCAGGGGCTGCACAGGCTGCGCACCCGTTGGATGAACGGCATCGTCTACTACCTCGACCGCCGCGAACCCAAGGCGGTCCACGGCCACACCATCTACATCGACTCGCCATGGGCGCTCACCTCGATCTCGCAGCCTCAGTTCTGGCAGCAGCAGTTCCAACCCGAACGACTCGGCGACGGCCGCTCGCGCGGGATCCTCTCGGTGGACGTATCCGACTGGGAGGCCATGGGGAGCGGGATCCGCAAGCAGGCGATGTTCTGCTCACGCGAAGAGATCGCTCGCGAGGTCTGGCACCAGCTCACGGAGAGCCTCCACGACGACGCCACGCGAGAGCTCGAGAAGGTCGAGGTCCTGTCCTCGTTCCTCGACCCCAGCATCGTTCACCCGAACCCAACCGAGGCGACCAACCTCGAGCCCCTCTTGATCAACACGGCCGGCTCGTGGAGCGACCGCCCGGACGCCTCGACCGACCGCATCGACAACTTCTTCCTCGCGTCGGACTATGTACGGACACACACCGACCTCGCGACCATGGAGGGGGCGAACGAGGCAGCGCGCCGTGCGGTGAACGCGATCATCGAGCGGTCCGGCTCTTCCGCCGAGCCGTGCCCCGTCTGGAAGCTGCGCGAGCCGCCGCTGTTCGCGCCCTTCCGCGCCGTGGACAAGCTGCTCTTCAAGCTCGGCCGCCCACCCAGCCGCCAGATCCGGATCCGCGCGGGGCGCGTGGAAGCAGCACGCCCGCTGGCCTTCAGCGCGCGCCTTGCTCAGCGCTTCTTCCCGGACCGTCCGTAGCGCGAGTTGCGGAAACTCAGTTGTTGAGCAGCGCCATCATCTCTTCGGGATAGCGGTTGCCTCGCACGGCCTCCGGCGAGACGGCTTCGTCCAGTTGCGCGATCTCCTCGGCGGAGAGCGCGATGTCTGCGGCGGCGGCGTTTTCCTCCAGACGCCGCGGGCTCTTGGTCCCCGGAATCGGAACAACGTCCTCGCCCTTGTCCATGACCCACGCGAGCGCGAGCTGCGCCGGAGCCACCCCGCGCTGCTCGGCGAGCTCGGTCACCCGGTCGACGAGCTTGAGGTTCTCCTGGAGCGCCTGCTCCTGAAAACGTGGGTTGTCCCGCCGCCAGTCGTCCCCGGGGAGGTCGGAGAGCGAGCGGATCTTCCCCGTCAGGAACCCGCGCCCGAGAGGCGAATAGGCCACGAGGCCGACGCCGAGCTCACGCAGGGTCGCGAGAACCTCGTCCTCGACGTCGCGCGTCCACAGCGAGTACTCACTCTGCACCGCGGTGATCGGATGTGTCGCGTGCGCGCGCCGGATCGTCTCCGCCGATGCCTCCGACAGACCGATGTAGCGCACCTTCCCCTCGGTGACGAGCTCGGCCATCGCGCCGACGGTCTCCTCGATCGGAACGCGGGGGTCGACGCGGTGCTGGTAGTACAGATCGATGTGGTCGATCCCGAGTCGCGTCAGCGAGCCCTCGCAGGCGCGTCTGGCGTTCTCGGGCGTGCCGTCGGTGCTTCGATCCATCGGCTGATCGGCGTCGATCGCGAAGCCGAACTTGGTCGCGACCTCGAACTCGTCACGGCGACCGGCGATCGCGCGGCCAACGAGCTCCTCGTTGGTGTAGGGCCCATACACCTCGGCGGTGTCGAGGAACGTGACCCCGAGCTCGAGCGCACGATGGATCGTCTCGAGCCCCGACTTCTCATCGCCGGCGCCGTAGGCATGAGTCATCCCCATGCACCCGAGCCCCTGGGCCGACACCTCCAAACCCTGGCTCCCCAGCGTCCTCCTATTCATTCAATCCCTCCTGCCTAGATCTCGAGACCGTACCTTCGCCCAGGCTAGTCGCCGTGCGTCCGCGCAAGACGAGCGCCCAGGTAAGGGAGCCGAAGGCCGCGATCGTTGCCAGTGTCCTGACGATGTCCCAGGCGACCCAGGGGGTCACGAAGTCGTCGCGCACAGCGGCCAGGTTCTCGATGCGGGCGGGGTCACCCGCCTCCTTCAGCTCGTCGTTGAGCGGGATGTTGACTGCGAAGGTGATGATCACCATCAGCGTGTAGAGGGCGAGGCCGGCGACGATCCAACCTGCGGTCTTGGCCGAGCCGGAGCGACGCGCCTGAACGAGGGCGGCCATGGCGAGCGCCGGAGCTCCGAGCAACACCAAGAAGAAGGCCGGATTCTCGATCTTGACGATCATCTGTTGCATCGCATCGACAAGCGTGCGGTCGTCTGCCGCGGTCAGGGCCGGCATGACGGCGATCGCGGAGAAGAAGTAGAGCCCGGCCAGCAGGCCCATGGCGATCACGGCCGCGCCCAGCACGATGTCCGCGTTGGGGTCGGCGCGTGTCGGGACGTCCATTGCGGCGGGCTTGGGGGTTTGGGTACTGGTGGCCATTGCTGGCCTCCTCTCGTTAAGCGGCCTGGGTGGCCGTCGGGTTCCAAATGCCAGTGGCGGCCGCGTTGCGTGCGTAGTCGCTGAAGTCCCGCGGCTCGCGGCCGAGGGCGCGCTGAACGCCGTCTGCCACGCGCGCGTTGCGGCCGTCGAGCACCTCACCGAAGATGTAGGTCAGCATCTCGACGACCTCGCGCTGAACGCCCTGGTCGGCAGCAGCGGCGGCGAAGTCGTCGCTCGAGATCGGGACGTAGCGGATCTCGCGGCCCACCGCCCGGGAGATCTCCAGCACCGCCTCCGCGAACGTGAGGAGCCGGGGCCCGGTGAGCTCGTAGAGCTCGCCGACGTGCCGATCGTCGGTCAGCGCCGCGAGCGCGACGTCGGCGATGTCGTCGGCGTCGACGAACGGCTCGGGCGTGTCGCCAGCCGGAAGCTCAAGCGCGCCTGCCTGGACCTGCTCCAGCCAGTAGTCCTCGCTGAAGTTCTGGGCGAACCAGGTCGAGCGCAAGACGGTGAGCTCGGCGCCGGAGTCGCGCACGGCCCGCTCCCCAAGTTCGGCCTCTTCCTCGCCGCGCCCGGACAACAGAACGAGGCGCGGAACGCCGCTCTCCACGGCCAGGTCGGCGAACGAGCCCAGCGTCTCCGCGGCGCCGGGAATCGCGTCCCCGTAATGGGCCACGTAGGCCGATCCGACCCCTTCCAGAACCGGCTCCCAGGTAGAGCGGTCGTCCCAGTCGAAACGAGGCTCGCCCGAGCGCGAGCCGATGCGAACAGGCAGGCCGCGTGCGGTGAGCCGCTCCACGACTCGGCGGCCGATCTTGCCGGTGCCGTTGAGTACCAGCGTTGTTTTGGAGTTCGTGTTGTGGTTCATGCGTCCAGGTTCTCGCGTGAGTGGGCGACTGTCTATGACTCATACGGGCTGATATATGCTCGATCGTCCAGGTGCCTGGACGTTCGGGTGAGACCAGGCATACTTGGGCCCATGGAAGCGCTCGACCCCTTTCCCCCGGCGGATCCGCTCGGCGAGGCACTGCACTTTCTGCGGATGAACGGCGCGTACTACTGTCGCTCCGAGCTCACCGCACCCTGGGGACTCACGCTGCCGCCGATGCCGGGATACCTCTGGTTTCACGTGGTCACCTCCGGCCGGCTCTGGCTCGAGACCGGGGTGGACGAGCGGGGCTGGATCCAGCTCGGAGACCTCGCGCTCGTGCCGCATGGGGAGGGCCATGTCCTCCGCAGCGAACCGGGAGCTCCTGCGCCGGGGATTCTCGACCTCGAGCGTGAGCTCGTCAGCGATCGCTACGAAATCCTTCGCCACGGCGGGGGCGGCGCGCCCACCACCCTGATCTGCGGGGCCGTGCGCTTCGCGCACCCTGCCGCCGGCAACCTCATCGAGATCCTGCCGAGCACGATCCGCATCGAGGGGTCCAGCTCGCCCCGGCTCGAGTGGATGCAGAGCGCGCTGCGGCTGATGGCCTCCGAGGCGGCCGAGCTCCGGCCCGGCGGCGAGGCGGTGATTACGCGCCTCGGGGACATCCTCGTGATCCAGGCAATCCGGGCCTGGATGGAGAGCGATCCGGCCGCGCAGAGGGGCTGGCTGGGAGCGCTCCAGGACCCCCAGATCGGCCGCGCGATCTCACACATCCATCGCGACCCAGCTCGGAACTGGACCGTCGCCTCCCTGGCCCACGAGCTGGCGATGTCGCGCTCGGCCTTCGCCGCCCGCTTCACCGAGCTCGTCGGCGAGCCGGTGATGACCTACGTCGCCCGCTGGCGCATGCAGGTCGCGGTAGCCGCGCTGAAGGACGAGGGTGCCACGATCAGCCAGCTCGCCGACCGGCTGGGCTACCGATCCGAGGCGGCGTTCAGTCGCGCCTTCAAGCGCGTGATTGGCGTCGCGCCGGGCGCGATCAGGAGAAGCGCCGGCGACCAGGACCGAGCCCTATTCGCCGGGGGCTGACACCGCTTCGAGGGCCTCCGCATGAGTCAGAAAGTCGCGGATGCGAACGATCTTCCCCGCTCGAAAGTCAAAGACCTCTCCGACTTCCTGACTGAACTCGATGCCGGTCGCCCGGGCGGTCAAGTCCAGGTGACCGAGCGCGAGGACCGACTCGCCGAAATCGCGGAACTCCTGCGGCCGATTGGTGAGGCGTTCCCACGCCTCACCACGGTCCTGCCTCCAAATCTTTCGCGCGCCGTGATGACCGCGGTAGGTGGTTGCCTCTCCCTCAAGGCCCGGCTGGATCGCAGGGTGCCACTCGACGTCGGCATCGAGCTCGGCCAAAAAGGCGTCCAGATCATCGGCATTCCACGCCTCGATGGCGCGGTTGACGGTCTCCACGTTCTCCCGCGACATCGCCCACCCAGTATCACGCACCCTCGTGGATGACGTCCTCGATCGCGGCGACCACGGTGTCGGGGGCCTTGTTGAGGATCTGCGTGTGCTTGTGGGGCGTCGTTGCGAATACGGACACGCGTACGTTGCTCTCGTCTGCGACGGCGACAGCAGCCCGCACCGTGCGCATCTCGTCCTCGGTGGCGCCCGAGTGGGCGCCGGTACCGACCACGAACACGGTCGGACATTCCAGCGCGGCGAAGTCGGGTCCGAGTTCGCCGTTGACGGCGTCCATCTCGATCACGACGTCCGCGGACTCGGCGGGAGACATCCGAGCCGAGCGGCCGAAGGCCGCCAGGATGCGCATGATCCACCCCATCCGACGGAACTGGGTGCGGACCTTCTGCTTTCCGGCCTCGTCGAACATGGTGATCGGGTAAGCACCGTCGATGAGCACCAGTCCGCCGACCCGGCCGGGGTGCTGCGCCGTGTATCGCACCGCGACCGTCGCGCCCTGAGACCACCCGACGAGGATCGGGCGTTCGATACCGGTCGCGTCGATGACCCGTCCGATGTCTTCGACGGCCGCCTCTACGGAGTAGTCGGCCGATCTGCCCGACTTCCCGCGCGCCCGCGCGTCGAACCGCACCGTGCGGTACTTCCCGTCGAGACGGCGGATGACGCGACTCCAGTTCCGCACGGTGCCGAAGCCGCCGCTGAGGAAGAGCAGGGCGGGCGTGCCGCCCGGGGCGTCGACGGCGTAGAGCCGAGTGTCCGCAGCAGGAATCATGAGTTGTCGTGACATCGCGGTCGATCCCGGCTAGTAGCGGAGGGGGAGAGATTCGAACTCTCGGACGACGTTACCGCCGTCAACGGTTTTCGAGACCGCCCCGTTCAACCGCTCCGGCACCCCTCCAAGCGGTGGAGATGATAGGGACGGAGCGACAAACTGCGGCGCTGACGGGCGCGCTGCCGCGATCCGCTCTGCGCCAATCGAGCGCGAAAGGGAGTGAGCGATGACCCCGCAGGAGACTACGGCGGACGCGACGTAAGCTCGGACTCACTGGCATGGGCCTCATCGTGCTGGCCGCGCTGATCATCACCCTCCTGTCGTAAGGGTGGGTTTCGGGAGACGCCGTCAGCGCGCCAGCCCGAGCTCCGGCCAGTCGGCCGCCAGCCCGACCGCGATCTCTCGGATCGACTCCTTCCACGACTCCGGCGCATCGCGCCACTGGAACTCGCCGCGGGCAACGCGGGCGGCGGCCTGCGGTTCCTCGCCCACCGTGTGCAGGCCGCGGGCCTCCGGCACGAGCTCGTCGAACGCGCTCAGGTCGATGGTCATCTCGCGGCGAGAGCGCGGCAGCTTGTTCACCACGATCGTGATCGGCGGGCCCACCTGCTGAAGCTGCTCGGACGCCTCGGCCACGAGCGACGCTGTCGACGGGTGGGCGTCCGAGATCAGCAGCAGCTGGTCGGCGCAGTTCAGGGCCGCGCGCGCGGCGGGCTCCTGAAGGCCCGTGCCGCAGTCGAGCACGAGGATCCCGATGAGCGACTTGAGCCGCTCGATCACATTCGTGTACGCCGCCTCGTCGAGCGCGGCCATGCGCGCCGGATGGGTCGGCGCCGGGAGGACCATCAGGCCGTCGGAGGCGCGGCCGAGATGCCCGTCGAGCGCCGTGGCGCTCAGATCGGGCCGGTCGAGCACGTCGATCAGGTCATCCACGTACACGCTGTGGTCAGGCGTGAGCGCGCGGCCGAGCGAGCCGTAGTCCGGGTTGGTGTCCACGGCGACGATCCGGTCACGGCGCACACCGGCCAGGAGCGAGCCGAGCAGTGCTGTGGTGGTGGTCTTGCCGACTCCGCCCTTCGGGGACACCACGGCCACGGTCACGCAGCGTGTGAGCCGTGGCGCGGCGATCCGCCGGTCGAGGCGCCCGAGGTAGTCGCTCTCTCTCCACGCGAGGCGGGCGCGTTCGATCGGCCCGCGCTCCTCTGGCCGCGAGAGGCGCGCCTGCGCCGACTCCACCGGAGGCGGCGCGGACTCGATCACGGCCGGCTCCTCCTCGTAGCCGAAGAAGGCCTTCGTGGTCAGCGACATGCGGCCGAGCGTGTCGAGGCGCTCCGGCAGCAGCGTCCCCATCCGCTCGGACATCGGCCCGTGCTTGGGGCGCGGCTTTCGAAGCTCGGCGGGCCGCGGCGGGGCCTTCTCCTGTGGGCGCACCTCGGTGAGCGTGAGCACGTCACCGTCCGCGATGCCCGCCTCGCGGAGCGTCTTGTCGAGCGGCAGCGGCTGCTGGCCGGGCGGGGCCACGGACCACACCGGCTGGGGTGCCTCCGGGTTCGGCGGATCCTCGCTGCTCATCTCGACGAACGTCGGTATCAGGTCCGATACCTGGGTCTCCGTGGAGACGACGAGGTCCACGCGGCGATCAGGGCCCGCGATCGTGACCGCACAGGTCTTGGTGGTCGTGGTCATGGACCCCTCTTTCCCTTAATCAACGATTCTGGACCGTGGACTTGTCCTCCGCCGGATGCGACTCGACGGATGTCGGTGCGGCATAGGCGGTCTGCACCAGGACCGGCGAGCGCCCGCGGCGCACGAATTGCGCGCGCCCCGGGGGAGGGCGCGGGCCTTCTCGCTGCCCACGAGCGGCCCCTCCGCGGCGTCGCCGCTCATGATCAGGCCCGGCGACCCGAGTTCGCGAACGCGCTGGAAGCCCGCCTCGTATGCGCCCCGCGCGCTACCCGCCACGCGACGGGTGAGCACCACGTGCAGACCGAGCTCGCGGCCGAGCGGCAGCAGGTCGTGGAGCGGAGCGAGCGGGGTGCTCGCCGGTCCGCTCGACAGGTCGTAGTCGTCGAACAGCAGATAGATGCGGGGGCCGCTCGCCGCGGGCTCACCGGTGGCCCCGGGCACGCGCGGCTCGAGCAGCCGGCGCAGGTCCTCGATGGCGCTCGTCAGCGCCGGCGGGGAGAACGCGTGCTCGCGCACGTGCGGCAGGTCCGCCAGGTCGGCCAGCGAGCGGCGCACGTCCACGAGCACGATCTGGGCCTCGTCCGGCTCGCTGGTGGCCGCGATGCCGCGGGCCAGCAGCCGAAGCAGCGACGACTTGCCGGTCTCGGCATCGCCGAACACGAGCAGGTGCGGGTCTCCGCCGACCGGGTCGAGCAGCACGGGCTCGAGCCGGCGCTCCTCGACGCCGATCGCGATCGCATCACGGCGCGGTGCGGGCAGCTCGGACGGGTCGAGCTCGCGCGGGAGCAGCCTGATCGGCTCGGCGGCGGGCCGGTCCCAGTGCCCGGCGGCCTCCTCAGCCAGCCCGCGGACGGCGTCGCTCAGGTCCTCGATGGTTCGCTCGCCGTCGAAGCGCGGCAGCGCGGCCTGGAAATGCGTCCCGCTGGAGGTGATGCCGCGGCCGGGCACACCGCCCGGCACCGATGCCGCCGCGGCGCGCGACACGTCCGAGTCGATCGGATCGTTCAGACGCAGCTCGAGGCGGGTGCCGAAGTTGTCGAGCAGGGCCGAGCGCATGTCCGCCCAGCGATTCGCCGTGACCAACACGTGCACGCCGTAGCTCAGCCCGCTCGCCGCGATCCGCTCGACCTCACGGTCGAGCTCGAGGAACTCGCTCTTGAACGCCGCCCAGCCGTCGATCACCAGGAACACGTCGGCCAGCTCCCCCTCGTCACCGTCGAGCTCGCCCGACGCGCGCATGGAGCGGATCTGCGCCATCGACTCGACCCGCAGCCGCGCGAACGCCGCCTCGCGGTCCTCGATCTCGCCGCGAAGCTGGTGCACCACGCGCTCCACCGCCTCGCGGTCGAGCTTCCCGGTCACACCGCCCACGTGGGGCGCGCCCTCGAGGGCGAACAGCCCGCCGCCGCCGAGGTCGACCGCGTAGAAGCGCGCCTGGTCCGGTGTGTAGCGCCGGATCGCCGACGCCAGGAGCGTGCGGAGCAGGGTGCTCTTGCCGGTGCGGGGCGCGCCGACCACGGCCATGTGTCCGCCGGTGCCCGACAGGTCGAGCAGATACGGCTCGATCCGCTGCTGGGTCGGCAGGTCCAGCATGCCGACCGGAAGCTCGAGTCCGTCTCGCGCCCGCTCCGCGTTCCACCACGGCTCGTCTGCCGTGACCTCGCCGAGGCCGCGCTCGGGCTCGAGCGGGGGCAGCCACACCTGGTGCACCGGCGGCGCGTCCTGTGTCCCGCGCGCCAGACGGTCGACCAGCACCTCGAGATCGGTGGGCCCGCCAGTTCCCGGCCCAGCCGCCGGAGCGCCGCCGCCAGCGTGGGCGCCGGCAAGAGCGCCGGCGGCGCCGGCCTGGAACTCGAGCACGTCCACTGCGGGGATGGCCGCCTGCTCCTCCTCAGGGTCGCGATGGGGACTCGTGGCGAGCGCGGCCCGGAACTGGGTGTAGATCTCGGTGTCGACCTTCAGGAAACCCATCCCTGGCACCGACGGCAGCAGGTATGCATCCGGGGTCCCGATCACGATCTTCGACTCCGTTGCCGAGTAGGTGCGCAGGCAGATGCGGTAGCGAAGATGGCTCTCGAGCCCGCGCAGCCTCCCCTCGTCGAGGCGCTGCGAGGACAGCAGGAGGTGGATCCCGAGACTGCGGCCCACCCGGCCGAGCGAGACGAACAGGTCGATGAACTCCGGCCGCGCCGCCAGCAGCTCGGCGAACTCGTCGACTATCACGAGGAGGTTCGGCATGGGCGGCAGCGAGCCGTCGGCCTCCCGGCGGGCGCGGTAGGCCACGATGTCGTCCAGGTCGCCGGCCCTCCGCAGCAGGCTCTGGCGACGCTCCTGCTCGCCGACGAGCGCGTCACGCATGCGGTCCACGAGCGTCAGGTCACTCTGGAGGTTCGTGATCAGCCCCGCCGTGTGCGGCAGGCGGGCGAGCTCGGCGAACGCAGCGCCGCCCTTGTAGTCCACGAGCACGAAGGCGAGCGACTCCGGGTCGTGGGTGGCGGCGAGGCCCGCGACCAGGGTCCGCAGGAGCTCGCTCTTCCCCGATCCGGTCGCCCCGACCAGGATGCCGTGGGGTCCCATCCCGCCCTCTGCCGCCTGCTTTAGGTCGAGCTCGAGCAGCTCGCCGTCGGCTCGCACGCCGATCGCGGCGCGCAGGGTCTGCGAGCGTGGCCGTGGTGCCTGCGACCGCGCAGGGTCGAGCGCCGCCGCGGACGGAAGTCCGAGCAGGTCCACGAGCCTCACGTCCGCCGCCAGCCCGCGCGCGCCATCGCCTCCCTCCTCCAGCCGAAGCGGGGTGAGCGCCCGGGCGATTGCCTCGGCCGTGCCGGTATCGACCTCGTCGAGTGAGATGCGCTCGATCCGCGGTTCGTTCGGGCCCGAACGCTCGAACGAAGCGCTTCCGTGCGCTGGAACCGAGAGGCGTGCGTCGGCCTCCGGCGGCTCGAGCTCGCGCTGGTCGGTGAGCAGGACGACCAGCGCCTCGAGCTCGCGGGCCGTCGCGAGCAGCTGTCGGAAGGAGGGCAGCTCGGCTGCGTAGTGGTCGGGCCGCCAGCAATCCACCACGAGCACGAGCTTGTGCGCGCTCATCTGCACGTCGCGGCCCGCGATACCGGACTCCGCCATGCGGCGGAGCTGCTCGAGCCGCGGGCGCAGCTCGGCCTCGAGCAGGGCGTCGAGCTCGAGCGCCGTGCGCGCGAACGCAAGAACGGGCAGGTCCGCCCCGCGACCCGGCGTGTGAGGCTCGGCGCGCTGGTGCGGCAGCCACTTGCCCCAGTCCCACTCGGCGGAGTCGGACGCCTCGAAGCAGGTGGCCACCCGCAGGTCGCGAGGGGCTCGGAACGCGGCGAGCTGGGTGATCAGCGCGCGGGCGAAGCCGCGCGTGCGCGAACGCTCCCCGGTGACGGCGAGGACGCCCACGTTGCTGAGGTCGTCCACCACGGGCTCGCTCCGCAGGGTGCCGCGGCGCTCCACGAGACGACGCGCCTCCTGTAGAGGCTGCGACTGGTACTCGGTGAGCGGGTTCACGCCCAGCTCGAGCTCCACGGGGCGGTCGAGCGGAACGTTGCCCCGGCCGAAGCGGACGTGCATGAAGTCGGGGTGATCGGGCCTCCGCTCCCACACGCCGCGGCGCTTCAACACCGCTGTCCACAGCTTCCCGGGGTCGGGATAGAGACGGGTGAGGGCGCGCCGCTGGAGCTCGCCGGCCTCGGCCAGCTCGTCGTCGCGTTCGCGCAGGTAGGCGGCATAGCGCCGGGCATCGGCCGCGGCGCGCTTGCGGACCCCGCGGCGCTGGGACCACCGCATCGCGAGCGAGAAGGCCAGCATCAGCGCGATCATCGCGCCGGCGATGTACAGGAACAGGCTGTTACCGAAGGCGATCGCGAAGCCGAGCAGTCCCACGCCGCCCACCACGGGGAAGAGCGTCTGGATCACGCCCATGTGCGGCGGAACGGGCACGATCGGCGGCGAGCCGATGCGCGCAGGGGCACTCGGCACCGGAGCCGGCCACTCCCGCGGGGGCCTGTGAAATTTGGTCGCCTGGGGCATCCCTATGGGTTATGAGGTTCCCTTCTCCGGGAACCACTAGACCTCTAAGGAAGTTTTCCCCGGTCACGGAGCCTTTCTCTATGCCCAATATTGCGGTTACTCCCGAGCAACTTCAGTCCATTGCGAGCCAGCTGAACGCGGGCGCATCCAACATCGAGTCGACCCTGTCCCAGCTCGCCGGACAGGTGGCTCCGCTCCAGAGCGAGTGGCAGGGCGTCGCGCAGGCCCGCTTCCAGGAGCTGTGGGCCGAGTGGCAGCGCTCCTCGCAGGGCATCCAGGAGGCGCTCCACGGGATCTCGCAGCTCACCCAGCAGGCCGGCGCGAACTACGAGCAGACCGAGACCAGCATCGCGTCCTCCTTCGGCGGCCGGTAGTCGCCGCGGATAGGCGAGGCTAGGGCCCGATGGCTGAGATCAGGGTCGATCCCGGCAGCCTGCGATCAGCAGGAGGCACCGCGCGCCTGGCGAGCACCCAGCTGCTGGGGCTCGCGGGCGAGGTGAGAGCGGCGCTGTCCGGCGTGGCCGGCGCGGCGCCGCCCGAGACGAGCGGCGCGAGCTCGGCATTCGCGGGCGCCGTGGAGGCGGGCGCTGTGGCGATCGGCGACGGCGTGGGCGCGCTCGGCTCGAACGCCGAGTCCGCCGCGGCCGTATACGAGCAGGTCGACCAAGAGGCGATGCCCGCCTCGACCGGACGGCCGGGGGCGCGATGAGCCGCCCGGCCGACCTTCAGGGCCTGCCCTGGCCCGAGGGCGAGCCGGCGCCACTTCGCGCCGCGGCCACGCGGCTGCGCGGGCTCTCGAACGGCTTCGACGGCGCGAGCAGCACGATTGCGGCCGCGTCTCCCACCGCCTGGAGCGGTGTCGCCTCAGTCTCCTATGGGACGACCCTCGCCCGCGCGGGCGAGGCCGTGACCTATCTCGAGGGCTCGCTGGACACGGCGGGTACCGCGCTCGGGGACCTGGCGGACAGGATCGAGGAAGCCCAGGACAAGGTGCGCCGCGCCGCCGACAGGCTGCGCGAGGCGCGCGAGGAGGCCGCCGAGGCGCAGCGGCGTGCCATAGCGGCGCGCACCGAGGCGATCAGTGCGCGCAACACCGCTCTGCTCAGCCCAAACCCGCTCACCTTCGCCGACCCCTTCTCGCAGGCCGCCGACGCCGCCGAGGCGCGCGCCGCCTCGGCCGAGGGGCTCGCCGCCGACAAGCAGGGGGACGCCGACCGGATCGAGCGCTGGGCACAGGGCGAGGCAAGCGACGCGGTGAAGTCGGTCAAGGTGGCCGACGCCGCGACCGCGAGCGCGCTCGAGGCCACCGGGCTTCCGCTGGGGCCGTCGGTCGGCGGGCCTCCCAGCGCCTCGGGAGCGCAGGCGGTCTGGGACTTCGTGTACGACGTGGCGCTCAAGCCGTTCAATCCGTACGACTCGGGCAACAACGCCGGCGAGACCGCAATGGTCTTCGCGGGTTACGGCTCGGGCGTCCTCTTCGGCACCTCGGAGTGGACGAGCCGCGTCGCCTCCCAGAACTGGATGCGCACCGTGCCGGGCTACTGGGCGCGCCAGCCGCGCTGGGTGGCGCCCTACATGCGCTCCACCCCGAGCGGCGGGACCACCTCGGTGAGCGGCTACACGCGCCGCGGCATCTGGGCGCCCTCTCAGACCGTGCCGGATGAGGCGGCGCGCGCGCAGTGGGCGAGCCGCGCGAAGTTGTTCGGGCGCGCCGGCGCCGCCGCCGCCTTCATCACCGCCGGGGCGGCTCAGTACTTCGACGACAGCAACAATCCGAACCTGAACACCCAGGAGCGGTCGGGCCGCGTGGCCGCGCAGACCGTGACAGTGGGCGGCGCGGCGGCGCTCGGAGGATGGGGCGGCGCGGCCGCCGGCGCCACGATCGGCACAGCCATTTGCCCGGTCGTCGGCACCGTGGTCGGCGGCGTGGTGGGCGGCATCGTGGGCGGCGGCCTGGCCGGCGGGCTCGTGGATCACTTCAACGACGGCGTGGTCGACTGGGCCGGAACCGCAGCCGACGACGCCTGGCAGTGGGGCGAGGGCGCGGCGAGCGACGTGTCCGACTGGACGAGCAGCGCCGTCGAGAACACCGGGGACAAGGTGGACTCCGTCACGCCGTGGGACGGCGTGGCGCCGTGGTAAGGACCTGACATGCCGGCCGCTGCCATCGCCGTGGGTAGCGCGCTGCTGGCGATCTCGTGGATGTGCTGGACCGGCCGCTGGCGCGCCTGGTCGCGCATCGCGATGCTGCCGGCGATGCCGATCACGCTCGCGCCGGGACTGGGGCTCTGCCTGATCCTCGTGGGCATCGGCGACCTCGCGCCCGAAGGAGTCCGAGGCGCGTTCTACGCGCCGGCCCTCCTCGCCGTGACTGCGGGCATCGTCCTCGCGCTCTGGGACCCGGACTGGTGGGGGCCGCGCTGGTTCAGGGAACGCGACCGCGAGTTCGACCTCTCGGTGCCGCTCAACGCCGCCATCGCCTCCACGGTGCGAACCGATCCCGGGGCGGCGGCGAGCGAGGCGATCGTGCGAGCGCGCCTCGGCCAGGAGCCGCTCGCACGTTGGCGCGCGCATCTCGTGAGCGACGAGCACTCCCGCCCGAGCGCGATGCAGCGGATCGGCGTCGTGCGTGGGCACCTGATGCTCTATCCCGAGGCGATCGCCTTCGCGGCGGACGTGCGCGAGGACCGCATGCGCGGCGCGCCCGTCGTGGACATCATTCCCGCCGGGACGGTGATCGGCGCCCGCCGCGTCTCGGCCGGCACACGGCCCGACGGGGCCGTCGGGCCGGCGCACGATCTCCCCTCGCGGGTGATGCCGCGCATCCGCGTGGACACCCACGACGGCCCGCGTGTGTTCGAGACGGCCGGTGCCGGACGCCGGGCCGAGGAGATCGAGCGGCGCTACGTCGGCGGACGGCAGCCGGCCGCCGCCGGCGCTTAGCCACGTGAGACAGATCGACGTGACCGGACCCTCGGCCGCTCCTCCCACGAGCGAGGCCTTCGAACGCTGGGATGTGGCCGCGATCGGGCCGGGCTGGATGCCCGCGGCGGGCGAGGCGGAGCTCTGGCCCGTCGAGGGCCGGCTAACGCTTCACCCTGAGGGTCTCGTCTTCAGCTCCGAGGACACCGTCGACCGCACGAGCGGCGAGCCGGTCGTGGCCGTGATCGCGGCGGAGTCGGTGCTCGACAGCGGACCGCTGTCGCCGGGATCGCGGATCACACCCTCCGAGCTCGCGGGTCTGTGGATGCCGCGCTTCCTGCGTCGCTTCCGCTGTCCCGGGTTCTCGGTGCACACGCGGGAGGGTGACTGGGTGTTCGACTGCCCTCACGGCCAGCAGCGCTCGGACGAGGTCAGTCGTCGCTACGCCTCCGGATGAGCGAGGAGCTCGAGACCTACCGGCATCCCACGGCGGGCTTCGAGCTGCCGCTGCCGCGCGACTGGGAGCAATCGGAGAACGTGCCCGGCTGCGCCCTTGTTTCGATCGAGCCGCCGCGCGAAGACCCGCACTTCCGGGCCAACGTGGTGGTCACAATCGAAGCGCTCGGCAGCGGCGCCGAGCTGGAGAGCTGGGCCGAGAGCTCGCTCGACGCCCTACGCGAAAGCCTCGACCGCCTGCGCGTGATCGACCTGGAGTCGGTGGAGATCGACGGCCTGCCTGCGCGGCGAGCGCTCACCCATTACCTGCACGACCGCTTCGGCGGCGTGAACCTCGAGCAGTGGTCGCTCCTCCACGGCGAGCTCGGCTACGTGGTGTCCTGGTCGACCGCCGCCCTCGAGTACGACGACCTGTGGTCGCTCACCAACAGCGTGGCCGAGGGCCTGAGGATGGCGAAGTGACCGTCGCGCCCGAGTTCGACGACAGCGGCGACCTGCTGGTGGCGGAGGCGACGCTGGCGGTCCTGATCGCGCACGCCGCCGATCCCGTCCACGCCGCGCTCCAGGGCGAGGACGCCAAGGAGCAGCTCGCCCTCCTGCATACCGCGGGCGTGATCCAGGGCGCGAGCTCACACCCCGCGATTCGCGGCGCGCTCGAGGCGATCGTGCGGCCGGGGCTGTGCACGCTCGAGCTCGCCTATGCCGGCCGCTCCATGCAGGGCTGGGTGTCCGAGTCGGACGCCGCTCTGCTCATGCCCGCGGACGACGGCGACGAGCGCCGGCGCCTGATGCAGCTTCACCCCACGCTCCTCCCTGAGGTGCTCGCGCGGTTGGTGGACCTCGGCCCACGGCCGCGCGCATCGGCCGCCGAGCCGATTCCCTACGAGGACGAGGCGGTGGGAGAGCTGCGGCGACGCTGGCGCCTCGGGGCCACCTGGACGCTGGCGGACGGCACAGCCGGCGGCGACGGGCTCGAGGTTCTCGACGCGGACACGGGCCTCTGGATGCTCGCGCCGCGCGACGACGAGCTGCTGGCGTGGCCGGTCACGCCCACGTTCGTCTGGCGCCACATCGTGCGGCTCGTGATGCGCCGGGCGGCCGAGGCCTAGAAGGGAACGTCGGCCTCGAGGAGCCCGTCGAGCTCCTCGGGCGGAAGCGGCCTTGCGAACAGGAAGCCCTGGCCAAGGGGCAGCCCAGCTCGCGCAGGTCGGCCACCTGCTCCGCGGTCTCGATGCCCTCGGCCACGACCTCCATCTCGAGCGCGCGGCCCATTGCGATGGCGGCAGCCACGAGCGCCGAGTCGGGTGAGTTCGCTGCCATGCCGGCCACGAAGGAGCGGTCGATCTTGAGGATGTCGGCGGGCATCTCGCGCAGGTGGTCGAGCGAGGAGTAGCCCGTGCCAAAGTCGTCGATCGCGATGCGCACACCCGCCGCGCTCAGCTCGCGCAGCGCGCGGAAGCCCGTCTCGCGGTCGGCCATCGCGGTGCTCTCCGTGACCTCGATCGTGAGGCGATGCGGGTCGAGGGCCGAGCGGCGTACGGCGTTCAGGACTGTGGTCACCACGTCGGGGTGAGTGAGCTCGCGCGCGCTCAGGTTGACCGCGAGGGTGAACGGCGAGCCGTGGCCGTTGCGGCGGTCCAAGTCGCGCAGACGCCGGCACGCCTCGCCGACCGCCCAGGCGCCCAACTGCACGATCAGTCCGCTCTCCTCGGCCACGGGAAGGAACTTGTCGGGCGTGAGCAGCCCACGCTCGGGGTGCTGCCAGCGGATGAGCGCCTCGGCGCCGACCATCTCGCCGTTGTCGAGATCCACGAGGGGTTGGTAGAAGAGGCGCAGCTCGCCGCGCTCGAGCCCGTGCTGAAGCTCCTGCTCGATCGAGAGCTCCTCGACGGCGCGCTCGCGCATCGCCATGTCGAACAGCTCGGTGCGCGCGCCGCCGCGCTCCTTGGCTCGGTACATGGCGGCGTCGGCGTCCTCCACCAGGTGCGTGCCGTCCAGCTCGTCGCCGGGCTCGGCCATCGCGATGCCGATGCTGGCGCTGAGCCGCAGCTCGGCGCCGCCGGCGAACACCGGCTCGGCCAGCTCCCGCTGAAGGCGGTCCGCAACGCCGACGGCCTCGAGCACGCCGCCCACGGCCTCGCACAGAACTGTGAACTCGTCGCCGCCGAAGCGCGCGACCGTGTCCTCCGGGCGAAGCGTGCGCTGGATGCGCGCGGCCACCTCGCGGAGGACCTCGTCGCCGGCACCGTGGCCGAGGCTGTCGTTGATCCGCTTGAAGCGGTCGACGTCGAGGAAGTAGACGGCCGTGGCGTGGCTGCGGCCGCGGCGATCGATCGCGTGCTTGAGCCGGTCACTGAAGAGGGCGCGGTTGGGCAGCCCGGTGAGCGAGTCGTAGAGAGCCAGGCGCTCGAGCTCGGCCTCCATGCGCTTGCGGTCGCTCACGTCGAGGAAGACTCCGAAGAAGAGTGGCGGCTGCTGCTCGCCGTCGCCGCGCACGACGGTCATCTCGTCGCGGATCCACACGACGCGGCCGTCCGCGCGGCTGATCCGGTACTCCTGGACGAGCGCCTCGCCGGAGCTGGCGCATTCCTCCTCATTGGTGATCACGCGGTCCGCGTCGTCGGGATGAAGCAGCCGATCCCAGAGCCCGCCGTCCTCGATCCACGCATCCTGCGAGTAGCCCAGGACGCGCTCGATCGAGGGGCTGATGTACAGGCATTGCCCGTTCACGCCCGGCTCATAGACGTAGGCGACTGAGGGGACCCCCTCAGCGAGCGGGCCGTATGTGGACTCGATCCGCTGGAGGATCGCCTTGGGATCCACGGACATTGCCTCTTTTATCGGCAGAAACGCCCAGATCTATCGCCTGGAGGCGAAGAATGCACGCAGGAGTTCTGCGGCCTCGTCGGCAAGCAAACCACGCGCAACGGCCGGACGGTGGTTGAGCCGCGGCTCGGCGAGCACGTCAAGCACGCTTCCGGCCGCTCCAGCCTTCGGGTCAGCGGCCGCATAGACCACCCTCGGAACGCGTGCGAGCACGATCGCTCCGGCGCACATCGCGCACGGCTCGAGGGTCACATAGAGCACGGTGTCGAGCAGGCGCCAGCTGTCCACGCGGCTCGCGGCCTCGCGCAGCGCGAGGATCTCGGCGTGGGCAGTCGGGTCGCGACGCAGCTCGCGTTCGTTGCGGGCCGCGGCGATCACCTCTCCCTCGTGCACGACCACGGCGCCGATCGGCACGTCGTCGTGGTCGAGCGCCCGCTCGGCCTCGCGCAGCGCCAGCCGCATGTAGTACTCGTCGCGAGGGAACAGCCCCGGGCTCACGTTCACGGCGCGACCATCCTGCGGCCCACGAAGCGCTCGGCGGCCCGCAGGACTCCCAGGGCGCCCGTGCGATCCGCCACGCGCATCCCGGCGGCGGCGAGGGAGAGGGCCGAGGGGCGGCCGCCGCCGAGCGCGCCGCTCTCGATCAGCTCCCGGTACCACTCGATCGTGTCGGTGAGCGTCCGCTCGAGGCTGCGCGCGCGGTAGCCGAGCTCGCGCCGTGCTTTACCCGACGAGTAGCGCCAGTTCTGCGCCATGAGGACGAGCCCTTCGGCGGAGATCGGGCTAGGCAGGCCGGCGGCCTCCGCGGCCCGCGCGATGGCGCCCGCCTCCGTCGGCAGCACAAGCAACGGGTGGCGCACGCCCGACAGCTTCGCCACGCGCTCGAACAGGCTCGCCCAGGCGATGTCATGCCCGCCGAGCACGTAGCGCTCGCCCGGCGTGCCGCGCTCCGCGGCGCGCAGGTGGCCCTTGGCCACGTCGCGCACGTCCACGACGTTCGTGTCGCCGTCCACGATGGCCGGCAGCCGCCCGCGCATGTAGTTCCCGATCAGGCGCGTGGAGGTCTCGCCCGGAGCGCTGCGGTCCACCGGCACGCCGAACACGTACGAGGGGTTCACGATCACCACCTCCACGTCGTTGCGCGCGCCGGCCGCCAGCGCCTCCGCCTCGCCCTCGTGCTTTGCGTCCGGATAGGCGAGCCCGAGCCCGCCGCCGCGGTAGAAGTCCTCCTCGGTGCCGACCTCGCCGGGCGGCGCCGGGCCGATACCCGCAACGCTCGACGTGACCACCACGCGCCGCACGTCCTCGGCCGCCGCCGCCTCCACGGCCAGCCGCGGCGCCAGCGCGTTCATCTCCCAGACGCGCTCGGCCGGGTGGGAGCCGACGAAGCCGGCGCAGTGGAACACCGTGTCGCAGCCGCGGAAGGCCCGCCGCAGCGCCCCGCGGTCCAGTACGTCAGCCCGAACCGGGTCGAACTCGATCTCGCCAAGGCGTGTGAGGCGGCTCTCGTCCCGGTATGTGACCCTCACGGGGTGGTCGGCGGACGCAAGCCGGGCCACGTGCGCGCCGATAAACCCCGTGGCGCCAGTTACACAGACCGTCACAACTTCCGCGTGGGCAATTTGTTCCTGCGTTCGTACACTCCGGAGCCCACCGTAAACCAATGCCGATTCGCCTCCCCCTCCTCCTAGCCGCCCTCTCGCTGGTGCTGCTCGTTCCCGCCGCCGCGCGGGCGGCCGATTACGTGCCCGACGAGGTGATCGTCAAATACGAGGACGGCACGGGCGGCGGCGTGGCGGCCCAGGTGGCCGCCGAGGCGGGCACCGGCGCCGTACAGGCGCTCCCGGGAGGCTCCGAGCAGCTCTCGATCGATGATGGCGAGTCGGTGCGCGAGACGATCGCCGAGCTCCAGAAGGACCCGAACGTGGCGTACGCGGTGCCGAACTGGCGCGCGCACGCAGCCGCCGTGGCGCCCGACGACCCGGAGTCGCGGCTTCAGTGGAACCTGTTTGGGAAGTACGGCATCAACGCGGTCGACGCTTGGACGCTCGCCGAGGGACTCGGCGCGCCCGGCGGCCGTGGTGCTCTGGTGGCCGTGATCGACAGCGGCGTGGCCTACGAGCGGCGCGGGCGCTATCGGCGCGCGCCGGACCTTCGCCGCTCCACTTTCGTCCGGCCATGGGATTTCCTCGGGCGGGACCGGCATCCGAATGACCTCTATGGCCACGGCACCCACGTGGCGGGCACGATCGCGCAGACGACCAACAACGGTCTCGGCACGGCCGGCATCGCCTACAACGCGAGGATCATGCCGCTGCGGGTGCTCGACGCCTATGGCGAGGGCGACTCCGCGGACATCGCGCGGGCGGTGCGCTACGCAGCCCGCCACGGCGCCGACGTGATCAACCTCTCGC
Organism: uncultured Thermoleophilaceae bacterium; assembly: GCA_963825345.1. Taxonomy (GTDB): domain Bacteria; phylum Actinomycetota; class Thermoleophilia; order Solirubrobacterales; family Thermoleophilaceae; genus JACVRW01. The sequence goes on from CAWGSQ010000012.1 coordinate 36,831, forward strand.
TCGAGTTCCCGAGCTACGTGCGAGCGGCCGAGATCCCGGACGTGGTGAGCGCGCTCCGGTATGCGAACAGCAAGGGTGTGCTGGTGGTGGCCGCCGCTGGAAACCACACGCATCTCGCCGTCGCATATCCGGCGCGGGTGCGCTCGGTGCTCGCCGTGGGGGCGACCACGATCACGGGCTGCCAGGCCGAGTATTCGAATGCCGGCGAGGACCTGGACCTGATGGCGCCCGGCGGCGGCTTCGACGCGCCGAACGCCGATGGCGTCTGGGACGCCACGCACTGCAACCCCGATGCGCTCGGCAGGCCGATCGTGCAGGAGACCTTCAGGCGCGCCCGGCTGGTTCAGAAGTTCGGCTTCCCGCGCAACTTCGAGGGCACCTCCATGGCGAGTCCCCATGTGGCCGCTATCGCGGCGCTCGTGATCGCCACGAAGCGGCTCGGTGCCCACCCGAGCCCCGCCGAGCTCGAGAGCCACCTCGAGGCCACCGCCCGGCACACGGACCGGCCCGATCGCTACGGCGCGGGCCTCGTGGACGCGGCCGCCGCCCTGCGCTAGCGCCTTAGGTCGTCCGGATGATCATCACGCTGCAGGGAGCGTGATGGGAGACCTTGTTCGGCACGCTGCCGAGCAGGAAGCGCTTGGCGCCGGTCATTCCCTTGTTGCCGACCACGATCAGGTCGGCCTTCTCCTCCTCGGCCACGTCGAGGATCGCGTCCGCGGGATCGCCCTCGCGCGCGTGAGTCTCGACGTCGACGCCGGCATCGCGGAGTGACGCGGCCGCCTTCTCGAGCGTCTCGGCCACGTCCTCGCGCGGGTTGACCATCCACTGGAGGTCACCCGGCACCTCCTGGCGCTCCTCGCGCAGGCGCCCCTCGGGCACCGGCTCATAGGCGCTCACCAGGTGAACCTTCGCGCCGACGTTCTTTGCGAGCTCTGACGCCTGGCGTACAGCCTCACCTGCGGTCTCAGAGCCGTCCGTTCCTACGACCATGGAAGTGAACACGCATGGACTATATGGGGGATGGCCGATTCGCGGCCTAGGCATTAGGGTGGACTCGGATGTCCACATTTACCCGTTGCTTGGCCGTCGACGATCACCCGACGGTGCGGCAGGGACTCGGCCTCATGTTCGGACTGGCCCCCGACCTTGAGCTCGTTGGGTCGGTCGAGAATGGTGAGGACGTGATCGAAGCCGTGAAGCGCCTCCGCCCGGAGGTCGTGATCATGGACGTGCGGCTGCCCGGCATCGACGGCATCTCCGCGGTCAAGCGCATCGCCGAGGCTGCTCCCGAGGTGAAGACCGTGATGTTCTCGGCCTACGGGGACAAGCGCCTGCTCTCGGACGCGATCGCCGCGGGCGCGCGTGGCTATGTGATGAAGGGCTCGCCGCCGGAGGACCTCCTGCGCGCGATCCGCACGGTGTCCGGCGGCAAGCCGTTCGTGGACCCGTCGCTCTCGCCGGCGCTGCTCATGTCGCAGGTCGGGCCCGACGCACCGCTCTCCGAGCGCGAGCGCGAGATCCTCCAGCTGCTCGCGGAGGGCCTCCACACCGAGGAGGTCGCACGGCGCATCGGGCTGAGCACCGAGACGGTCAAGTCGGATACCAAGCGCGCAATCCTCAAGCTCGAGGCAGATACGCGCGTGCACGCCGTGGCGATCGCGCTCCGCCAGGCGATCATCGAGTAGGCGATCAGCCGGTGCAGCCGCCGCGCTTCTGGATCGTGCTTCAGATCCTGATCGTGATCTTCGTGCTGATCGGCGCGGTGATCGCGATCACGAAGCTGGCCTGAGCGGCGGCGCCTCTCCCGCGTCGGGCGCGAGCTGCTGCTCCACCGGGTCGGGCAGCTCGATCTCCGTTCTTCGGCTCTCGGCGTAGCCCTCCTCGACGGGCTTCACCCAGAATTCCTCCACCGTGATGATGATCAGCGAGAGGATCGGCACGGCCACGAACAGGCCGACGAACCCGAACAGCTGACCGACCACCACCACGCCGATGGCGATCACGGCGGGGTGCAGGCGCACCCGCTGAGCCATGATGATCGGGATCGTGACGTTGCTCTCGAGCTGCTGCACGAGGATGTACGCGCCCAGCACGAGAACCGCCTTGCCGGGCGAGTCGGTGAGGGCGAAGAGCGTTGGCGGGATCGCGCCCGCGATCGCCCCGAAGTAGGGCACCACCACGAGCAGCGCCGACAGGACCGCGAAGAAGATCGCGAAGTCGAGGCCGACGATCGTGAGCGCGACATAGAGCATCACGCCGGTCACGACCATGTCGATCACCACCCCCTCCATCCAGCCGATCCAGGAGGTGCGGATGCGGCCCAACACCTGACGCACGTGCTCGCGCCTCGGCGGCGGCGCGAGCCGCAGGAGCCCCTCCACCAGAGGCTCGGGGCGGATCGCCATGTAGTAGCTCGTGATCAGGATCAGGACGAGCGCTCCGAGCACGCCCGCCACGTTCAGGCCGATCGAGGTGATCGGTCCGATCAGGCGGTCCGGCTGATCGGTGTAGCGCTCGGCGAAGCTCTGGACCTTGTCGCCCACCTCGCCCGCGCTCTGACCCGTCACGTCGGCGTAGACCCTCTCGAGGTCGTGGACGGTCGCCGGCACGTCCTCCACGAAGCGGTCCGTCTGGTCGACGAACGGGGGGATCAGCAGGTAGATGATCAGCGCGAGCACGCTGATGCCGCCGAGCAGGGCGAGGAGGGCACCCACCGGTCGGGGAATCCCGAAGCGCTCCAGGCGCCGCGCCGCCGCCGCGAGCGGGATCGCGACGATCACGGTCACGAGGATCGCCAGCAGCAGCGTCACGAGCTGGCGGAACAGCAGGCCGAACAGGAGCAGCGCGGCCGCCAGCAGCACCGCCCGGTAGACGACCTGAGGACCCGACGCCGTGTTGTCCTGGTCGTTCATCGGCGCGGCCTACGGTACGCCCCCCGAAAGACGGACGGGCGCCCCAGGGGCGCCCGTCCAAACACCTGAATTTCGGAGTGCGTCGCGCTAGGTCCGACGCTCGAGGTCGGCCACATCCTGGGCCTTCTCCTCGACTCGGTCCTGCGCGTCCGCGAGGTTCTCCTTCTCCTCGCCCTTGCGCTCCTCGCGCCGGCCCTCTGCCCGCAGGGAGCCATCGCCCGCCACGTCGCCGGCAGCCTTCTTCGCACGTCCCGTGATCTTGTCGATGATGCTCATGTAAGGAGCGGTACCCCGGTTATCGCGACCGAAAACGCGTATAGCGTCCGGACCGTGACCAACGAGGAAGCCCACCGTCTGGCCCGTGAGAAGGGCGTTTCTCGCTGGCTGTACGCCCTGGTGCGCGGAATCGTCTCGCCGCTGTTTCGCCTGTATTTCCGCATGCACGTGTCGGGCGCCGAGCACATCCCGGCCGAGGGCGCGGCCGTGATCGCGCCCAACCACAAGAGCTTCTGGGACTCGTTCTTCATCGGCGTTTGCACGCGTCGGCACCTGCGCTTCATGGCCAAGACCGAGCTGATCCAGGCACGCTACGGGCGCCTCCTGGTGCGTCTCGGCGCCTTCCCCGTCCGGCGCGGCCAGGCCGACGCGGACGCCCTCGAGACCGCGCGCGTGATCCTCAGCCAGGGCGGCCTCCTCGCCCTGTTCCCCGAGGGCACGCGCGTGCGCGACCCGGACCAGCTCGGCAACCCCCGCCGCGGCGCGGGCCGCCTGGCGCTCGAGACCGGGGCGCCGCTCGTGCCCTGCGCGATCACCGGCACCGAGAAGATCTTCCGCAGCGCCTTCCCGGTGCCGCGCCGCGTGCAGGTGGCGTTCTCCGAGCCAATCCCGGTGTCGGACCTGGCGGCGACCCCCGACGCAGCCTCGACACTGATCGCGGACACGCTGTGGCCCGAGGTCGAGGGCGAGTACCGGCGCCTGCGCGCGCGGCCGACGTTGATAGCCGCCGGCCTCGCCGCGCTCGGCATCGGCGGCGGGCTGCTCGCGCGGAGTCGCCGCAAGCCCAAGCCGCGGCGCGGGCTCGATCGTCTACGGCGGCGGTGAAGGGGTTGGTTTTCGAGGGCTTATCGCGATCTACCGCGTTATACGCGGATATGCGCGATAGGTCCCCCTTCAATCCCCGCTGTTAGCCCCGTCCGATCCCGCGATTACGTTGAGCCCGGCATGAGACTCATCGTCGCCCGCTGCGAGGTCCGCTACTCCGGCCGCCTCTCCACCGTCCTTCCTGAGGCGCTTCGGCTGCTGATGCTGAAGTCGGACGGTTCGGTGATGGTGCATGCCGACACGGGCGGCTACAAGCCTCAGAACTGGATGACGCCGCCCACGGTGATCGAGGAGGAGCCGGGGCTGCTCGTGGTGCGTAAGAAGGGCGCCGAGGATCGGATCGAGATCCGCATCGCCGAGGTGCTCTCGGATGTGACGCATGACATGGGCGAGGCCGCCGCTCTCGAGAAGGAGGGCGTCGAGCGGGAGCTCCAGGAGCTGCTCGCCGACGCGCCGCCGGAGGGCATGAGGCTCGTCCGGCGCGAGTGGCCCACGGACATCGGTCCGGTCGACCTCATGTGCCGCGACGACAACGACGAGTTCGTGGCCGTGGAGATCAAGCGCATCGCCACGATCGACGCCGTTGAGCAACTCACGCGCTACCTGGAACGCATCTGCGAAGAACCAGGCCTTCACCGCTGTCGTGGCGTTCTGGCAGCGCAGACGATCAAGCCTCAGGCCCGCGTGCTGGCGGAATCCAGAGGTATCGCATGCGTCGAGGTTGACCCCTCGGTCCTTCGAGGAGATCGCGAGCCCGACCTGACGCTGTTCGCCTAGGCGGCGGGCGGAGGCGGCACCGGAAAGCCGCGCTCGCGCATCCCGCGCTCCACCTCGGCGATCACGGTCTCGATCACCTTCACGCGGGCGAAGCGCTTGTCGTCACCCTCCACGAGCTGCCACGGCGCGTGCGCATGCTCGGTCCGCTCGAGCATGTCCTCGACCGCCTCCACGTATTGCGGCCGCTTCTCACGGTTGCGCCAGTCCTCGTCGGTCATCTTCCAGCTCTTGAGTGGGTTCTTCTCGCGCTTCTCGAAGCGATGGAGCTGCTCCTCGTCAGAGACATGCACCCAGAACTTCACGAGCACGCCGCTCTCGATGCAGAACGTGCGCTCGAACTCGACGATGGTCGCGTAGGCGCGCTCCCATTCCTCGGGGGTCGCGAACGCCTCGACGCGCTCGACGAGCACGCGGCCGTACCACGAGCGATCGAAGACGCTCATCCCGCCGAGCCCGGGAAGCGCGGGCCAGAAGCGCCACAGGAAGTGATGCCGCTTTTCGGTCGCCGTGGGTGCTGCGGAGGACGACACGCGCACGTGGCGCGGATCGAGCGGCTCCACCAGGCGCCTCAGTGCTCCGCCCTTCCCGGAGGCATCCCAACCCTCGAGGACAACCGCGAGCGCCGGGCCCAACCTCCCTGCATAGCCGGGCAGCTTTCCGCCAAGGGCCAACCGCAGCTCCGAAAAACGCGTCTGCGCAGCCTCGAGTCGCTCCTTGTATTCGCTCTTGGGGAGCGACAGGCTCAGGTCGAGCCCGTCTAGCCGTCCCACTCAGCTGCCACCTTCGCGAGCTCGTCGAGTTGCCGCTCGACCTCGCTCGGCTCCTCGGGCCGCAGGTAGAAGAGCGAGCGGGTCACGCCCGCAGCCTTGAGACGCTCGAGCAGCCGAAGCTCCGGCTTCGCACCGAACACGGTCACGGGTATCGGGTCGCGTCCGCCCGCCTCCGCGCGCCGCTGCAGCTCCGCGATCCGCTCGCTGAGTTCCTCCGGGCTCTTCACCCGGTTCGGAATCCATTCGTCGCCGTACGCCACCACGCGATCGAGCACCTTCTCGCCGAGCCCTCCCACGAGGATCGGCGGGTGCGGCGTCTGGACCGGCTTCGGCCAGCACCTGATCGGGTCGAACTCGACGATTCGGCCGTGGTACTCAGCCTCGTCCTGGGTCCAGATCGCCTTCATGGCCTCGATGCTCTCGCGCATGCGTCGGAATCGCGTGTCCGGATCGGTGCCGTGGTTCTCCATCTCCTCCCTGTTCCAGCCGGCCCCCACGCCGAACAGGAAGCGCCCGCCGGACACGTGGTCGAGCGTGGCCACCTCCTTCGCCGTCAGGATCGGATCGCGCTCGATCACGAGGCAGACGCCGGTACCGAGCTTCAGCCGCTCGGTAACGCTCGCCGCGGCCGCCAGTGCCACGAACGGATCGACCGTGTGGCTGTACTCGCGCGGCAGCTCTCCGCCGCCCGGGTACGGCGTGTCCCGGCTCACCGGAATGTGTGTGTGCTCAGGCAGGAACAGTGACTCGAAGCCGCGCTCCTCAACCGCGCGGCCGAGCTCCGCGGGCTGCATCCCGTAGTCGGTGAGGAAGTGCGCCAGCCCTACTTCCATCGCAGCGGCAGCCGCTCCAATCCGTAGATGCCGTGGATCGAGCCCAGCTCGGGCTCGTCGTCGAGCGCCAGCCCCGGCATTCGCGCCGGGAGGAACGACAGCGCCTCCTGCAGCTCGGCGCGCGCGAGGTTCGCGCCCAGGCAGTAGTGGATGCCGGCGCCGAAGGTGAGCGGCTTCGCGTCGCCGCGGTCCGCGCTGATGTCGAACGCCTCGGCGTCCCCATCCACCCCGTCGCGGTTGCCCGCGAACGAGCACACCATCACGATCGAATCCGCCGGGAAGGTCACGTCGCGGTACTCGACCTCCTCGTGCAACAGCCGCGCGGTGAACGGCGTGATCGGCTCGAAGCGAAGCAGCTCCTCCACCGCTCCCGGGGCGAGCTCGGGCCGCTCGGCGAGCAGCTCCCACTGGTCCGGATGCTCCGCGAACACGCGCAGGCCGTGGGCGAGCTGAGACTGCGTCGTGTCCACCCCTCCCACGAGCACGTTCAGGACGAGGTTCATGCACTCGGCGTCGTCGAGCCGGTCGCCCTCGTGGGAAGCGGCGATCAGGGTGGAGATCAGATCGTCGCCCGGGTCGTCCTTGCGGCGCTCGATCAGCGCGGTGGCCCACTCGTAGAACTCCTCGCACGCGCGCTCGATGGCGTCGCGCTCGTTCATCAGGCTGGGAGGGTCGAACTGGCGCTGGATCAGGTTCGACCACTCGTGCAGCCGCGGCGCGTCCTCGAGCGGCGCGCCCATCACCGTGGCGATCGTGAGCGACGGGTACGGCTTCGCGAAGTCGCCCACGAACTCGCAGCGCCCGCTGCCCTCGAGCGGCTCCCAGAGCTGCGCGAGGAACTCGCGCATCGCGGGCCGCCAGCGCTCCGTGGCGCGCGGCGTGAACGCCGGGTTCACGAGGTTGCGCAGCCGCCTGTGCCCGTCGCCGTTGATGTGGAGGATGTTGCGGCGCATCTGCTCCAGTAGCGGCCCCTCCTCCACTCCGAACATCTCGGCGATTCGGAGGCCGGGGAACGTGGCGCTCTTCGTACGCAGGAAGAACGTGGCGGCGTCGCGGTCGAGCACGAAGTAGCCGAGCGGCGAGCTGGCGAGCCAGGTCTCCGCGCGCAGGGCGTTGATCGTCTCGTGGAAGCGCTGGCCCGTGAGATCTGGCGCCAGATAGTCGAGTTCAACCACGGAGCGGACGTTACCCTGGAAGGACCATGAGCTTCCTCTTCCGCGATAAGACCGCGATGCCCGAGCCGGCCGACGCTCTCCCCGGACGCGACGCCCGGCCCTTCGACCTGCCCGACACTCATTTCGTGCTCGGCACGCCGCTCGAGCCGCCGTTCCCCGAGGGAGTGGAGACGGCGATCTTCGGCATGGGCTGCTTCTGGGGAGCCGAGCGCGGCTTCTGGCAGGCGCCGGGTGTCTACACAACCGCCGCGGGCTACGCCGGCGGGTACACGCCGAACCCCACCTACGAGGAGGTCTGCAGCGGACGCACCGGCCACAACGAGGTCGTGCTCGTGGCCTTCCGCCCCGACGAGATCTCCTACGACGAGCTGCTGCGCCTCTTCTGGGAGGGCCACGACCCGACGCAGGGGATGCGCCAGGGCAACGACGTGGGCACCCAGTACCGCTCCGGGATCTACGTGACCTCGGACGCCCAGCGCGCCGCCGCGGAGGCGTCGCGCGAGCGCTTCGCGGAGCGGCTGCGCAAGGCGGGCTACGGCGACGTGACCACCGAGATCGTGGACGCGCCAGAGTTCTTCTACGCCGAGGACTACCACCAGCAGTACCTCGCCAAGAACCCGGGCGGCTACTGCGGCATAGGCGGCACGGGTGTCAGCTGCCCAGTAGGGCTGCCATCAGCTTGAGCCGCTCGTCCGCCTCGGCGGGCCAGCGGTCGAGGTCGGCGGGCCACCAGGTCCACTCGTCGTGCTCGGCATCGGGCACGGGCTCGCAGCGGTCCGGCACCGTGGCGAGCCCGACCAGCATGTTCATCCCACCCGGCAGTGCCAGCAGCGCCTCCACGGACAGCCGGTCGGGCTCGAGCTGCCACTCCTCCTGAAGCTCGCGGGTGAGGGTCTCGGCAGGGCTCTCGCCGAGGTCCACCGACCCCCCGGCGCCGAGCGCCCAGCGGTTCGCCCAGGTTGACACCCAGCCCGCGCGGCGGCCCGCCAGCCAGCGGCCGTCCTCCGTGCGCACCACGCAGAGAGCGGTGAGGCTCTCGGAGGCGTCGTCGAGGAGGCGCAGCGCCCAGCGCACCGGCTGAAGCTCCAGCCGCAGGTTCTGGCCGTCGTCCTCGAAGCCCACCATGCGCGTGGCGAGCCCGTCGTGCGCGGGCGAGCCGCGCTCGCGCAGGCCCTCAACCGCACCGTCGGCCAGCCGCGCGACGTCGGCAGGGACCTCGTAGGCCTCGTCGCGCCAGCTCACCTCCACCTGGTCCGGTCGCCAGGGGCCCCGGGCGAGAACTCCGGGTCGCGTGGTCACGAACCCCAATCTAGACCGCGGGCGCGCAGCAGCACCCGGCAGCAGAGCGATCCCTCGCGCGCGGCCGGCACGAGCTCGGCGGGCTCGCCCCAGCGCAGATCGGTGTACTGCGTGTTCGGACCCGGCTGTGGCACCGCCGGCTCTCCGGAGGACACGCGCACCCGCCAGTCCGTCATGCCGGCCTCGCTGCCCACGGGCTCAAGCGGCTCCACATCCACGCCGAGCTTGTCGCGCCCGGCGCGGCGCACCGCGTCGTCCTCTGGCTCGCCGGGCGCCAGGGTCACCGCCGGGAGGCCCCATACGCCGGGGAGGCTCTCGTCGTCGTCCGGACGACGCACGAGCAGGAGCCCCTCGGGGCCCTCGATCACGAGTGAGACGGAGTGCTTAGGCCACTTCAACGTCGCGGACGCTACTGCGCGCGTCGCGGTTGTTCAGCGCCGTGAGGAAGGCGGCCACCACTCGGGAGTCGAACTGATCTCCCGCGCAGCGCAGGAGCTCGGTGCGGGCCGCGCGCTCGTCGATGCCGGCGCGGTAGACGCGGTCCGCCGTCATCGCCTCGTAGGCATCGGCCACGGCGAGGATCTTCGCCTCGATCGGGATCTCCGCGTCGGTGAGGCCGCACGGATAGCCCTTGCCGTCAGGGCGCTCGTGATGCGCGAGGATCCACTCGCGCAGATCCTCGAGTCCGCGGCTGTTGAGGATCTGTGCGCCGATCTCGGGATGCGTGCGGATCTCGGCCAGCTCGGTCCTGCCGAGCGGCCCCGGCTTCTGCAGGATGGCGTCCGGAAGGCCGACCTTGCCGATGTCGTGCAGCACGCCGGCCACCTCGATCCGCTTCACCCGCTCGGGTGGCAGGCCGAGCTCGGCCGCGATCATCGCGGAGTAGCGGCCGACGGTCCACGAGTGGTCGGAGGTGCCCGTATCGCGGAGGTCGAGTGCCTCGGCGAGTGACACGAGCGTCGAGAGCTGGAACTCGTCGGCGCCGCGCGGATCCTCCGGGGCGAAAATGGCGGAGAGCTCGGGGTTGAAGATCACGCATCGGTTGCGGCCAAGCGCCTTGGCGGCGTAGAGCGCCTGGTCCGCCGCCTCGAGAACCGAGTCCGCGGACCCGCCGTGCATCGGGAAGGTTGCAACCCCGAAGGAAAAGGTGAGCACCGCGTCGTCATTGCGGAACTCGTGCTCGACCGCGGTGCGGATGTTCTCGGCCAGGAGGTAGGCCTCGTGCTCGGTCGCGCCCGGCAGCAGGATCGTGAACTCCTCCCCGCCGGTTCGGGCAATGCAGTCGCCGCCGCGGCGGTGCCGGGCCAGCACCCGGCCGGTGCGAACGAGCGCCTCGTCGCCGGCGCGGTGGCCGAGGCGGTCGTTCACGGATTTGAAGTAGTCGAGATCGCCGATCACGACGCTCAGTGGCTTGCCCGAAGTCTGCGTGTGCTCGACCTCGGTCTGAAGTTGGCGGTCGAGCGCGAGGCGGTTCCTGAGCCCGGTGAGAGTGTCCGTGAGGGCGGCCTCGGAGAGGCGGTGCACAAGCTGCGTGACGCCGTCGCGCACCACGCGGAGAACGGCGGCGGCGGGGAAGAGGATGCCGACCAGCGTGAGCCAGCCCGCCGCGACAGAATGCAGCGGGGTGGTGGCGAGCAGGACGGCGAGGTACGCACCGCCCATAAAGGCGAGTTGGGCTGCCGCCTGGCGCGTGCTGAAGAAGTAGGCGGCGTAGAGGCCGAGCCAGATGTAGAGCATCTCGCCCGAGAGCGCGGGCTCATGCTCGGCGCTCCAGACGTGCGCTGTCACCAGCACCGTCCCGAGCGCGATGATCGCCGGAAGGAAGCGCGGACGAACCCAACCCGCGCCCGCGTAGAGGACGACCGCAATGACCGCGCATGTGGCAGGGAGCGCAACGCGTCCGCCGCCAAGCCCGTCCGAGTGGCTCGACAGGAGCGCCACCGCGGTGAGGATCAGCGCCTCGCCGACGAATATGCCCGCGGAGACGCGTGCCGCAAAGCGCGGACTCGGCTCCACGGCCGGAATGGGATGGACTGGGACGCCCCCCTTAAGTGTCGGGGCCGGGGACATAGACCCTTATTCGGGTTCTGACGGCGAAAAATTAACCCGAGCGCTGCTCGCGGAGCGTCCGCAGCTCCTCCCTGAGCTCCGCGACCTCGTCCTCGAGCCGTTCGAGACGCTGTTCAAGGCCGTCGGGCGACGCCTGTTGGGGGACGGGCTCCATCTCACCGACCGGAGATTCGCCGCCGCCGATCAGATGCCTGTAGCGCTCCTCGCGCTGCCCCGGCCGGCGGTCGAGACGCACCACCATCTGCCGCTCGATCAGCCGCTCGAGCGTCTCGCCAAGCTCGTCCATGCCGGCGAACCGATGCAGGCGTTCGGTGCGGGTCTTCAGCTCGCCGGGAGTCTGCGCGCCACGCAGCATGAGCACGTCGAGAACCGCCATTTCCGCGTCGTCGAGGTCGAGTGCACCGTCGAGCGTGTGGCGGTACTTCATCGAGCGCCGGTTGGACCAGCTCGCGAGCGTGGCCCACTTGCGCTGCACGAGCCGGTCGATGCCGCCGCGGATCGTGTTCTCGTCGTAGTCCACGACCGGGTCGCGGTTGGTGGACTGGTTGCAGGCCAGCCGCAGCGCGTTCAGCGTGAGCGGATAGACGTCGGGCGTGGTCCGCTGCTTCTCGATCAGGCAGCCGAGCACGCGGATCTCCACAGCATCCGGTTCCATCTGCGGCGGCGAGGCTACAGCACAGGCGACGACGGGTTTGCGGCGACTGCCATGCTCGGGACGTGGGCGTATACGCACGAATCCTTCGCACACCGGGCGTCGCGGCGATCGTGGCCGCAACCGTGGTCGGGCGCCTCCCGATCGGCATCAGCGGGCTTGCGATTCTGCTCTACGTGCAGGAGGTGAGCGGCTCCTTCGCGGCAGCCGGAGCGTGCGCGGGAGCGCTCGCCCTCGGCAGTGCGCTCGGTGCTCCGTTCCAGGGCCGGCTGATCGACTGGCGCGGCGAAGGGGCGCTGCTTCCCCTTGCGTTCGTGCACGCCGCCGGGCTGCTGCTCGTGTGGGCGCTCGGAGCCGGCGATGCCGGGTCGGCCATGCTCGCGGTGGCGTCCTTCTGCACCGGGGCGGCGATCCCGCCGGTGTCGTCGGTGCTGCGCTCACGCTGGCCGCTGCTGCTCTCGGAGCGTCCGGAGCTGATCCCGAGCGCCTACGCGCTCGACTCGGTCCTGATCGAGATGATCTTCGTGATCGGCCCGCTTCTGACGACGGTGACCGTGGCCACGGTCGGACCTCAGTATGCCCTCGCGGTCTCCGCCGCGTGCGTGCTCGGCGGAACGTCGATGCTGCTCGCAGGCCTGCACGGACGGGAGCGGCCCGAGGCGCCGCAGGCGGGCTCGCGCCGCTTCGGGCTCGGCGCACTGGCGGCCCCTGGTCTCCGCACTCTGGTCCTCGCGAGCCTGCCCGTGGGCTTCGCCTTCGGCACGATCGAGGTGGTGCTGCCCGCGTTCAGCGCCGACCAGGGCCAGAGAGAGCTGGCCGGCGTGCTGCTCGCCGTCTGGGCCGGGGCGAGCGGCGTGGCAGGACTCGCGTACGGGGCATGGCCGCCGCGCTCGCCGCTCACCGCCGTGCACCTCCGGCTCGCCTGCGTGATCCCGATCGTGACCGCGGGTCTGATCGCCGCAACCTCGCCACTCACGATGGGCCTGCTCGTCGTATTGATGGGCCTCCCGATCGCGCCGCTGATCGCCTCGCGCAACCAGCTCGTCGAGCGCGTCGCCCCACGCGGCACCTCGACCGAGGCGTTCACGTGGCCGCTCACCGCCCTGGTGGCCGGCGTCTCACTGGGAGCGGCGGTCGGAGGCGCACTCGTGGAGTCGTACTCGTGGTCCGCTGCCGTGCTCGCGGCGGTGGTCGTGTCCGCGGCCGGCGCGGTGCTGCTGGTAGCGAGACGCGACACGCTCGCACCAACCCTCAAAGGGGTCTGACCCCTTAAGCGTCAGTGACTCAAGGGGTCTGACCCCTTAAGCGTCAGTGACTCAAGGGGTCTGACCCCTGTAGCCTCGCGCGCCATGGGAAATATCAGCGGTGAGCGCTCCGTCGAGATCGATGCTCCGGTCGAGCGCTGTTACGAGATCGCCTCCGACATCGCGAAAGCGCCGGAATGGCAGGGCTCGCTCAAGGACGTGGAGGTGCTCGAGCGCGACGGCCAGAAACGGGCGACGCTGGCCGAGACGGAGTCGGACGCGAAGGTGAAGACGGTTCGCTCCACGCTGCGCTTCTCGTACGAGGAGCCGACCGCGATCCGCTGGGTCCAGGAGAAGGGCGAGACCAAGTCGCTCACCGGCTCCTGGACGTTCGAGGATCTCGGCGAGGGCCGAACGCGTGCCACGTACGCGCTGGACGCGGACCCCGGCCGCATGCTCGGCCTGCTGCTGCGCGGGCCGGCCGAATCGAAGGTGCGCGACTTCCTGCTCGGTGACGCCGCCGAGGGCCTCAAGCAGCGGGCGGAGGGCTGAGCGATGGCCGGCCATACGCGCGTGAACCTGAAGTCCGACGTGCAGGACATGGCGCCGAAGTTCGGCATGGAGGGGATCGAGTCGCGCTTCGCGCGGACCAACCTCGAGCTCGAGAACTCCGGCCTCAGCTACTTCCGCCTCGACGGCGGCTTCCGCTCGCCGTTCGGCCACACGCACTCCGAGCAGGAGGAGGTCTACGTGATCGTCTCCGGGAGCGCCAGGGTGGCGTTGGACGACGAGATCGTGGACCTCGCCCAGTGGGACGCAATCCGGATCCCCAAGGGGACGATGCGCGGCATGGAGGCGGGAGCCGAGGGCGCCGAGATCCTCGCATTCGGCGCCCCGAACACCGACAACAAGGACGCCGACATGCAGCCGGGCTGGTGGCCCGAGGGCGGCTAGCCGAGCGCTTCCCTCGCCGACTCGAGGTCTTGGTAGGGCACGATGCGCGTGATCTTCCCGCCCTCGACCGTGTGCACGACGACGGTATCCAGCCCCACCTCGAGTCCGCTCGAGGCACCGCGTCCGGCGAGGCGGGCACGGGCGAGCACGTGGTCCCCCTCGGGGATCAGCTCGAACGCCTCGTAGCGAACGTCCTCGAGCATGCCCTGGAAGCCCGCGAAGTAGCGACGCGCGCCCTCGTGCCCCAGATAGGTGTCCGGCTCGGCCGACACGTCCGGGGGAATCACGATCTCGATGTCCTCGTCCATCACCTCGAGGACGGCCTCGACACCGCCGCTCGCGTACAGCTCGAAGAGCCTCCGGACGACCTCCACATCCGCCTCGCTCATCCCGGACACGATACGGCTCGGATAGCGTCCCGCGGGTGAACGGGCTACACGTGCACGAGGTGGCCATCGTGGGCGCCGGCTTCGGCGGCCTGGGCATGGCGATACGGCTGAAGCAGGAGGGCACGGACGACTTCATCCTGATCGAGCGCGGTGCCGACGTGGGCGGCACCTGGTGGGCCAACAGCTACCCAGGCGCGCAGTGCGACGTCCCGTCGAACCTGTACTCGTTCTCGTTCGCGCCGAACCCGGACTGGACGCGCGCCTACCCGCTTCGAGACGAGATCCAGGCGTACCTCCGCGATTGCGCCGAGCGAGATGGCGTCATCCCGCACATGCGGCTGGGCTGCGAGCTGCTCGGCGCGACCTGGGTGGCCGGCGAGCAGCGCTGGGAGCTCGAGACCTCGCAAGGACCGATCGCCGCACGGGTGCTCGTTGCAGCGCCCGGGCTCCTCAGCGAACCGTTTGAGCCCTCTCTACCTGGCTTGAAGCGCTTCGAGGGCAATGCCTTCCACACAGCTCGCTGGGACCACGACGACGACCTGACCGGCAAGCGCGTCGCTGTGATCGGAACGGGCGCCTCCGCGGTGCAGGTGGTGCCGGCCATCCAGCCGCGCGTCCGCAGGCTCACCCTCTTCCAGCGCACGCCGCCCTGGGTGGCCCCGCACGCGGACCACGAAGTGACGCCGCGAATGCGCGAGGCCTATCGGCGCCTGCCGGCGCTCCAGCTGCTCTCGCGCGCCTTCGTCTACTCACTCGTCGAGCTTCTACTCGCTCCGGGGATGACGCGCGATCCCCGCTATCTCAAGCCGGCGGAGTGGATCGTGAGGCGCAAGCTGCGCCGCGAGGTCCCGGACCCGGGCCTGCGGCGGCGACTGACGCCCAGCTTCCAGCTCGGCTGCAAGCGGCTCGTCTTCTCGAACGCGTGGTATCCGGCGCTCCAGGCACCGAACGTCGACCTCGTGAGCTCAGGCATCCGCGAGGTGCGCGAGCACTCGATCGTGGATGGGGACGGCGTGGAGCACGAGATCGACACGCTCGTCCTCGCGACCGGCTTCACGCCTGCCGAGCTGCCCATCGCGGAGCGGATCCGCGGACGCGGCGGCCGTTCGCTCGCGGAGGTCTGGGACGGCAGCCCGCAGGCGTACCTGGGCACGACCGTCACCGGCTTCCCGAACCTGCTCTTCCTCTACGGCCCCAACCTGAACCTGGGCCACACATCGATCGTCTACATGCTCGAGTCGCAGCTCGCCTACGCGATCGACGCGCTGCGCACGATGCGACTGCGCAGCGCGGCCGAGTTCGAGGTTCGCCCCGAGGTCCAGGCCGCCTACAACGAGGAGCTCCAAGAGCGGCTCGCCGGCACGATCTGGAACACAGGCTGCAGCAGCTGGTACTTCGACCGCAACGGACGCAACTCGATCCAGTGGCCCGGCTTCACCTTCGAGTACCGCCGCCGCACGCGCCGCTTCGACACCCCGGCGTACCGGCTCCGCCCGGCCACTACCCTGAGCGCTGGAAATGGTGCATCCCGCAGCCATCCACCCACTCACGCCAGGTAGCCCGGCCTACGCGGCGCTGAAGGTGGGCGCCATCGGCAGCGTCGTCGCGCTGCGCTTCGCCCTCACGCGCCGCAACCGCGGCGGCGACGAGGAGGCGGCACCCGAGCCGGTGCCGGAGCGCCAGCGCCCGCCGCATCCGGTGAGCAAGAAGAAGAAGCGCCGCCGCCGCGGCTGAGCGCCTCAGTGCTTCTGCTGCCAGAGCGCGATCTCGCCACCGGCCGGCGTGGCGATGACGCTGCGCCAGCCGCCCGGCCCCTCGCGCGGCTCGAGCAGGACAGCCGCCCCCGACGCTCGCGCACCGTCCGTGGCGGCGCGGATCTCCGCCACCTCCACGTATGGCAGCCAGAGCGCGCGGTCGGTGGCGCACTCCACGATGCCGCCGCCGAGCCCGCGTCCCAGCTCGAGCGCAAGGTAGGAGCGGCGGCCGGCATCGATGCGCTCCTGCCTCCACCCGAACAGGTCTGAGTAGAACTCGCGGGCGCCCTGGAGGTCGCCCGTGTGGAGCTCCAGATGGACCACTGGCTTCATCACTGCCCATAAAGACCCAGCGCGCCACGAAAACTCATCGCATCCGATGAGTTTGGCCCGCTCGCGCGGTCTAACCTGGCGAGGCATGGCATCCATCCCCACCACGCAGGAACAAGAGTTGCTCGAGGACGCGCGAGGCGGCGACGAGAACGCCTACCGCGATCTCCTCGAGCCCTACCGCCGAGAGCTGCACGCGCACTGCTACCGAATGCTCGGCTCGGTGCACGACGCCGAGGACGCGCTCCAGGAAGCATCGCTGCGCGCCTGGCGCGGGCTCGGCAAGTTCGAGGGTCGCAGCTCGCTCCGCTCGTGGCTCTACACGATCGCCACCAACACCTGCCTGAACCAGATCGCGCGGCGCCCCAAGCGCGTGCTGCCCGTGGACTACGGTCCCGCGGCCGATCCCCACACCGGTCCCGGCGAGCCCGTCGTGGAGTCCGTCTGGGTGGAGCCCTACCCCGACGAGACGCTCGGCCTCGAGGACGGCCTCGCCGCCCCGGAGGCGCGCTACGAGCAGCGCGAGAGCGTCGAGCTGGCGTTCATCGCGGCGCTTCAACTGCTGCCGCCGAACCAGCGCGCCGTGCTGATCCTGCGCGAGGTGCTCGGCTTCTCGGCGCAGGAGGTGGCCGACTCGCTCCAGACGACAGTGGCCTCGGTGAACAGCGCCCTTCAGCGCGCGCGCAAGACCGTGGACGACCGCCTGCCCGACCAGAGCCAGCAGGCCACCCTGCGCGCGCTCGGCGACGACGAGCTCAGCGAGATCGTGGAGCGCTACGTCGAGGCGTGGGAGCAGAACGACTTCGAGACCGTGGTCGAGATGCTCGCCGAGGACGCGACCTTCGCGATGCCGCCGCTCGCCAGCTGGTTCGGCGGCAAGGAGGAGATCGCCATGTTCCTCGAGGGCTGGCCGCTGTCCGGCAGCTGGCGCTGGCGCCCGCTACGCGTGACCGCGAACGGCCAGCCAGCGCTCGCGTTCTACGCGTGGGACGAGAAGGAGCAGGCCTACCTGCCGTTCGCGCTCAACGTCCTGACCTTCCGCGGCAAGCTGATCTCAGATGTCGTCGCGTTCGTCAACCGGACGATCGACCTTCCGCCCACGCACTCCTACGCGCGCTGGGTGGACGAGGAAATTGACCCCGCCCGGCTGAAAGCGAGCTTCGAGCGCTTCGGCCTACCCGCACGACTGGAGGAGACATTCCATGCTGGCTGACAGCAAGGCATTCAGCGGCTTCGCGGTTCCCGACATCGACGAGGCGCGCAGGTTCTATGGCAAGACGCTGGGACTCAAGGTCGAGCTGATGGAGGGGCCCGGTTTCCTGACGCTGCATCTGGCGGGCGACCGCCCCACCCTGATCTATCCGAAGCCCGACTTCGAGCCCGCGACCTACACGATCCTCAACTTCCCGGTGGACGACGTCGACGCCGTCGTTGACGAGCTCAGCGCTCGGGGCGTGCAGTTCGAGCGCTACGACGGCTTCGACCAGGACGAGAAGGGCATCTCACGCGGGGGCGGTCCGGACATCGCGTGGTTCAAGGACCCGGCGGGCAATGTCCTGTCGGTGCTCAAGACCGAGTAGCGCGGGCGCACGCCAGCGCTCCCACACCCCAGCACGATGAGCGGTTCGGGGGTAGGGTGGATCACAGGGAGCTGAGCGTGTCGGCCTAACCCCTCGCTGCCCTTCGCCTCCTGGCCCGTGGCCCCTCGCACGAGGGAGCCATATCTGACCCGTTGGGAGCCATAGATGTCGCACGCACGCCCGAGGCTGGGCCGGCACTCACTCATGCTGGCGATCGCGATGTTGCTGGTCGGTGCTGCGAGCGCGAACGCGGGCACAATCGAGTACAGCGGTGACGGCACGACGTTGATCGTTAAAGGCGTCGACAGCGCCTCCCACGACATCCAGTTCCGTCTGTCGAACGACCAGGCGCATGATGAGATCCTCGACACCGAGCAGTTCACGTCGATCCCCGGGGACTGCACTGTCGTGGTGGCGAACACCTGGGTCAGCTGCCCCGCGCACGGCAACCTGAAGGTCGACCTCGGCTCCGGCAGCGACGACGTGACCTTCGTCAGCCAGGGCTTCGACTGCTTCAACGCCTACGAGCTGAACCTCGGCGAGGGCACCAACACGGTCAACCTCAGCGGGGACTGCGGTGACGCTCTCACGGGACCGGCGACCATCAACTCCGGAGCGGGCCCCGACGTTCTGACCGCGGGCTCTCAGGCCTTCACGTTCAACGCCGGGGGCGGGAATGACAGCGTGTACGGGAGTCCCGGCATCGACATCCTCCACGGCGGCGAGGGGGACGACCGCCTGTTCGGCTATGCCGGCAATGACCAGCTGCTTGGCGAGGGTGGCGCCGACCAGCTGAACGGCGGGAGTGAGAACGACAACGTGGACGGAGGCAGCGGCGACGACGGCCTCGAGCACTGCTCCAACTGCATCGGCTCAGGTAACGACCCGGGCGTGGGCGCGGACAACTACATCGGCGGCGGCGGCGCGGACAGACTGTGGCTCGATGGTCACGCATCCGGTATGACGATCTCCATCGACGGCCAGGCGAACGACGGCAGCTCGGGCGAGGGCGACAACGTCGGGTCGGACATCGAGGAGATCGTCGGCACCGTCCACAACGACGTCTTCACGGGGTCGGCTGGCCCCGACAACTTTGCGGGCGGCGGCGGCAACGACGAGATCCACGGCGCCGGGGGCAACGACGACCTGTACGGCGGCAGCAACGACGACAGGGTGTTCGGCGACGCCGGCAACGACAAGGTCCAGGGCGCAAGCGGGGCCGACAGCGTCGATGGCGGGGCGGGCACCGACCAGATGTACGGGGACATCGCCTCCTGCTCTGTGTTCTGCTCGCTCGACTCCGACGTGCTGACTGCTCGTGATGGAGAGAGGGACACCGTGGACTGCGGTGGCGGCGCCGATAGCGCGGTCGTCGATCAGCTCGATGTCGTGGCCTTCTGTGTGTCGGTCGACCGTGGGAACGTCGCGCAAGGCGGCGGCCTCGCGAAGGCCAGCTTCGCCGGCTCGAAGAAGGTTGTGAACGTGAGCCGCAGGGGCCGCTTCAGCTACAGCTTCAGAGCTGGCGCCGGCCTACGCGGCAAGGCCGTCTTCGGCAAGCTGGCGACGAAGTCGTTCAAGGTGCCGGCCAGCGGCAGGGTCAAGCTGAACGTCAAGCTGGCCCCCAAGAAGCTTGCGCTGCTCCGCAAGAAGCGGAAGATCAGGGCGAAGGTCACGGTCACGCTCAGGAACGCGGCGGGCGCCACGAGCAAGGCGTCCAAGATGGTGACGTTCAAGCGCTGAGGCAGCAGCCGTTTTCGGGGTACCCCTTCTCAGCATGGTCGACCCGTAAGGAGTAACGTGGCGCCCCGCCACGGGCCCCGGCAGGGATTTCGGGGTCACAACTAGAGAGAACTGGGAGGTTCTTTTATGAGGGGCAGAGGGATGCTGCGCGGCCTTGTGGTCGCCGCGGTCGCACTGCTTTCGCTTGCGTTCGCGTCGACCGCGAGCGCGGATAGTTTCATCGTGCTCTACAAGGGCAGTTCCGTACCGGCGTCGGCCAGCGCCGACGTCCAGAAGGCAGGCGGCACTTACGTCATCGGCTACGACCAGATCGGCGTGGCCATTGCGCGCTCCCAGAGCGCGAGCTTTGCATCACAGATGGCGAAGGACAATCGCGTCGAGGGCGTGTCCTCGACCGCGGGCTTCGCTTCCAAGCTTGACCCGGCCGAGAGCGCCGAGAGTTCGCAGCAGGGCGACCTGCCGAACTCGCCGGCCACCGACGCCGACACGTTCTCGGGACTTCAGTGGGACATGCGGCAGATTCACACGCCGCAGGCGCACGCGGTCACCGGGGGCAGCCCGGCCGTGATCGTCGGCGACATCGACACCGGCCTGGACTACAGGCATCCCGACCTGGCTCAGAACGTCTCCAGCGCCGACAGCGCCAACTGCCTGAGCGGCGCACCCGTCGCGGGTTCGGTGGCAGCCGATGACGACAACGGCCACGGCACCCATACCGCCGGCACGATTGCGGCGGCGTCGAACGGCGTCGGCATCGTCGGCGTGGCGCCGAACGTGAAGGTCGCCGGCATCAAGGCGGGCAACGCCGACGGGTTCTTCTTCCCGGAGGCCGTGATCTGCTCGTTCATGTGGGCCGGAGATCGCCACCTCGACGTGACGAACAACTCGTACTTCGCGGATCCGTGGGAGTACAACTGCCGCAACGACAAGGAGCAGCACGCCATCTGGAAGGCCGAGCAGCGTGCGATCAAGTACGCGCAGAGCCAGGGCGTGACCGTCGTGGCGTCGGCGGGGAATGACTCGGACGATGTGTCGCACCCGTCACGGGACGTCACGAGCCCGGACTTCCCGCCCGGCAGTGAGGAGGACCGCAGGATCACGAACGCCTGCGTCGTCGTCCCGCTCGAGGTCTCCGGGGTGGTCGGCGTCTCTGCCACGGGCAGCACGACGCAGGACACGAGCGCGGGCCAGTACGTCGACAACCTGAAGTCGTTCTACTCGAGCTACGGGGTGTCGGCGGTGGACGTGACCGCACCTGGCGGCGACTCGGTGTTCTTCAGCACGCCGACCTCGCCCGAGGGCCGCGTCCTGTCGACCTGGCCGAGCGACATCCCGTGCCCGCCCGGGCGGGACAGGCAGGAGCCCAACCCGGACCCCGGCTACCCGGTGGCGTTCTACTGCTACCAGCAGGGCACGTCGATGGCAGGACCGCACGCCGCAGGTGTGGCGGCGCTGATCGTGTCGCGCTACGGCGACTCGAGCAACCCGCAGAACGGGAAGATGAGCTCGGGACGAGTCGCGGCGCTCCTCGGTCAGACGGCCGACCCGCAGGCGTGTCCGAACACGCTGCCGGCCGGCTACCTGGCGTTCACAGGCGTCAACAGCGGCGCCGAGCAGGAATGCCAGGGCGGCCCAGGCCACAACTCGTGGTACGGGACCGGCCAGGTGGATGCGCTCAACGCAGTCACCAAGTAGTTGGGACTGGTGAGGGCGGCCCGCTACGGCGGGCCGCCCACGCCATCTGGCGCCCCTCAGGGCACGAGCGGTTATCTTCGGCCCGTGGCCACCAGACGCTGGACCTCAGCCGCCCTGACGTTGCTCGTCCTCGCGCTGGCCCCCGCCGCGTCCGCCGAGCCGATACTCGACACGCTCGGCACCACGCTGCCGAGATATCAGGGCGCTCCGGCCGCCCCCCAGCAGCTCGCGTACACGAAGGCGCCGCGCAACCCGTTCATGGCGCCGAACCCGCGCAGCAACATCCACAACGACACCTGGATGACCGACGCCTACCGCGGGCCCGGGCCGCTCGGGAACTCGCCCGTGGCGTTCTCCAATGCCATGTCGCCGGCGCTCTGCGGATCGCTCACCTTCCACTCGCGCGGATTCATCGTGAGCGTCTGCCCGTCGCTCGTCGCGGCGCCGCAGGTGCGGGTGATCGACCCGCAGTCGCTCGAGCTGCTGGCCACATATGACATGCCGAACGCGCCCGACCCTCCCGGCACGAAGGCGTACCAGAACTTCGCCGGCGGCGGCTATTTCTTCCTCGACGGGCGCAACCGCGTCTGGAGCGCCACGAAGACGAGCCACCTGTTCGTGCTTCAGATCTCACCGGACGGGCGAAGCATCACGCAGACCCACGACTACGACCTCACGAGCGCCCTCGAGCCGGACGAGCGCATCAGCTCGGCGCTGCCCGACTTCCGGGGCCGGATCTGGTTCGTATCGAAGAAGAACGGCAAGGTCGCCGTCCTCAATACCAAGACGCGCAAGATCCGTGCGATCCGGCTCGGCGAGGACATCCAGAACTCGTTCACGGTCGACCGCCGCGGCATCTACGTGGTGTCGAGCAAGCGCATGTACCGCTTCCGCTCGCGGAACGGCAAGCCGCAGATCCAGTGGAAGGCCACGTACGGCAACTCCGGCGTCGTGAAGCCCGGCCAGGCCGACGCCGGCTCCGGCACCACGCCGACGATCATGCGGGGCGGCTATGTCGCGATCACCGACAACGCCGATCCGATGAACGTGGTCGTGTATCGCAAGGCCGTGAGGCTGAAGCGCGGGCAGCGGCGGGTGGTGTGCCGGGTCCCGGTGTTCGAACCGGGGGCGAGCGCGACCGAGAACTCGCTCATGACGAACGGCCGCTCCCTGTACGTGGAGAACAACTACGGCTACCAGGACCCGTTCGGGCCGAACTCCGGCGCGCTCACCACACCCGGCTTCGCGCGGGTCGATGTCAACAGGAACGGGAAGGGCTGCCGCAAGATCTGGACGAACAGCACCGAGCGTGCGCCCTCGGTGGTCCCGAAGCTGTCCACGCGCACCGGCCTGATCTACGCCTACACGCGCGACCCCGATCCTCTGCCGCTTCGACAGCCGTACTTCTGGACCGCCATCAACGCCCGCACCGGGGCCACCGTCTTCAAGGTCTACGCGGGGAACGGGCTCGGCTTCAACAACAACTACGCCGGGCTGGCGCTGGGCCCGACCGGCACGGCGTACCTGGGAGTGACGGGCGGGCTGATCGCCCTGCGCGACGGCTGAGCAGCATTATGTCGGCAGACATTATGTTCGAATACATAATTGTCGATAACATAATGCGCCGATGGCGGCAAAGCCCCCCACCAACCCCTTCAGGTTCGGCCCGCTCGCCCTGGACGAGGCCTTCACGGATCGCCAGGACGAAATCGCGAGCCTCGTAGCCGACGCCCGCAACGGCCAGGACGTAGTGGTCTTCGCGCCGCGCCGGTACGGCAAGTCCTCGCTGGTCTGGCGGGTGGCCCAGGAGCTCATCAAGAACGACGTGCTCGTCGCCCAGGTGGACCTGATGCGCACCCCGACCAAGGACCAGCTCGCGGCGAAGCTGGCGAAGACGATCCACGAGGAGCTGGCCACTCGCCTCTGGAATGCCAAGGAGCGCCTGAAGGTCTTCGCGGACCTGCGCCTGACGCCAACCATCACCGTCAACCCGAATGACGGTGCCGTGTCCTTCTCCTTCGACGCTCGCGCGGCGCAGGAGGACATCGACGCCACGCTCGAGGAGCTCTTCACCACACTCGGCCGGATCGCGGCCGAGCGCGAGCGTCGCGTGGTCCTCGTGCTCGACGAGTTCCAGGAGGTCGTGGACATCGACCCGGGGCTGATCAAGCTGATGCGCTCGGTCTTCCAGGAGCAGCCCGAGGTCGCCCACATCTACCTCGGCAGCAAGCGCCACATGATGCGCCAGATCTTCAACGACGAGAACGAGCCGTTCTGGCGCAGCGCGAAGCAGACCGAGCTGGACGTGATCCCGCCGGACCTCTTTGCGCCCTACGCGCTCGCCAGGTTCGAGGAGACCGGCAAGCGGCTGGAACCCGACGCCTGCGAGCGGGCGCTCGAGCTGACCGGCGGCCATCCGTACGCCACGCAGGAGCTCCTGTACTTCCTCTGGGAGGCCACGCCCCCGGGCAAGACCGCGAGCCTCTCGACGATCGACGCCGCGCTCGACGCGACCCTGCGTTCCGAGCACTCGCACTTCAGCCTGATCTGGGAGGGCGTGTCGTCTGCGCAGAAGCGGGTGCTCCAGGCACTCGCCCAGGAGAGCCCCGGGCGCCCGCTGAGCAGCGACTATCAGCGCCGCCACGCGCTGCCGGCCACCCCCACCGTCCAGACCGCGCTCACGGCGCTCGAACGCGGAGAGCTCGTGAGGAGAGCGCGCCGCGGCGAGTACCAGATCGCCGAGCCGTTCCTCACGGAGTGGGTCCAGAGATACGAGAGCTGAGCTCTTCCCGTACCGTGACGCCATGGCACTGAGCTTTGGCGTCACCGTTCTGCCCGACCCTCCCTACCAGCGCCTCATCGAGCTGCTCCAGCTCGCGGAGGCCCAGGGCTTTGAGTACGGCTGGACCTATGACTCGCACGTGCTGTGGCAGGAATCGACGCCGACGCTCGCGCTGGCGGCGGCGGCCACCCAGCGGATCAAGCTCGGCCACATGGTCACGAACCCCGGTACGCGCGAGCCCACGGTGGTGGCCAGCTCGTACGCGACGCTTCAGGACATCTCGAACGGCCGCATGGTGATGGGCATCGGCCGCGGCGACTCGGCACGGCGCTACATCAACCAGAAGCCCGTGCCGGTGGCCAAGTTCGAGGAGGCCATCCGCATGATCAAGCCGTTCATGAACGGCGAGAGCGTGCACTGGAACGACACCGACCTCCAGCTCGCCTGGGTGCGCCCCGAGCTTCCGCCGATCGAGATGCACGTGGCGGGCTACGGGCCCAGGGTGCTCGGCCTGGCCGGGCAGTACGGCGACGGCGTGATCATCCAGCTCGCCGACCCCGACATCATCCAGTGGACGATGGGCACCGCCCGCGCGGCGGCCGAGGCGGCCGGCCGCGACCCCGCGAAGCTCAAGTGCATCGTGTGCGCGCCGAGCCACATCTCGGACGACATCGCGGCCGCGCGCGAGCAGGTGCGCTGGTTCCCCGCGATGGTGTCGAACCACGTGCGCGACCTGATCGCCCGCTACGGGCGCGACGGCTCGACGGTGCCCGCCGCGCTGACCGACTACGTGCCGGACGAGACCGGCTACGACTACGACGAGCACTCGCGCGTGGGCGCCAAGCACGGCGCGTTCGTGAGCGACGAGATCTGCGACCGCTTCTGCGTGCTGGGCACCGCCGAGCAGGCGGCGGAGAAGCTCACGCAGCTCGAGTCGATCGGCGTCGACCAGTTCAACATCTACCTGATGACCGAGGGCCAGGAGCAGACGCTCGAGACATACGGCCGCGAGATCATCCCGCGCTTTGCAGGCGTGACTGGAGGTGCAGCATGAGGAAGCTCGTCCAGGGCGGCACGGTCGTGACCGCCACGAACTCGTCGGTGGCCGACGTGCTGATCGACGGCGAGGAGATCGTCGCCGTCGGCTCACTCGGCGACGTGGACGCCGAGCTGATCGACGCCAGCGGCTGCTACGTGCTGCCCGGGCTGATCGACAACCACACGCACATGGCGATGCCGTTCGGCGGCACGAATTCGATCGACGACTACGACACCGGCACGCGCGCCGCCGCGGCCGGCGGCACCACCTGCATCGTCGACTTCGTGATCCAACAGCACCCGGACGGGCTGCGTTCCTCGCTGGAGGAGTGGAGCGGCCGCGCCGAGGGCGCAGCGCACGTGGACTACGGCTTCCACATAGCGATCACGCAGGCCGACGACGGCACGTTCGCCGACATGGAGCCGATGGTCGAGGAGGGCATCTGCACCTTCAAGGTCTTCCTCGCCTACAAGGGCGCCCTGATGGTCACCGACGACCTCTTCTTCCGCGTGCTCGAGAACACGCGCGACCTGGGCGCGCTCACCATGGTCCATTGCGAGAACGGCTGGGTGATCGACGTGCTCGTGGAGCGCGCGCTCGCGGCCGGCCAGACCGATCCCATCTACCACGCGCTCACGCGGCCGGAGTCGGTGGAGGCCGAGGCCACCAGCCGCTCGGTCCGCCTCGCGGAGCAAACCGGCGCGGGTGTGTACATCGTCCATGTGACCTGCGGGCTCGCGGCCGATGAGATCGCGGCGGGCCAGGCGCGCGGCGTGAAGGTGTACGGCGAGACCTGCCTCCAGTACCTCACGAACACCGTCCACGACCTCGAGCGGCCCGGACTTCGAGGGTGGCCGCTACGTCTGCTCACCCCCGCTGCGGGAGGAGCACAACCAGGAGCTCCTGTGGAGCGCTCTCGACCGCGGCGTGCTCGAGAGCGTCTCGACCGACCACTGCCCGTTCAACAGCGAGCAGAAGGCGCTCGGCCGCGACGACTTCTCGAAGATCCCGAACGGCCTCGCGATGATCCAGCACCGGCTCGTGAAGCTGTGGGACCTCGGGGTGGAGAGCGGGCGGATCACGCCGAACGAGCTCGTCGACATGACCTCGACCACGATCGCCCACCGCTTCGGCCTGCCCCGCAAGGGATCGATCGCGCCGGGGATGGATGCGGACCTGGTGGTGTTCGACCCGTCGACGCCGTTCGAGTTCTCCACGCGTACGTCGCACATGAACGTGGACTACGACCTGTTCGACGGCGAGAGCTCCACGGGCAGCGTGCGCCACACGCTCTGTCGCGGAACGATGGTCTACGACCGCGGCGAGATCGTCACGCAACCGGGTCACGGCCGCTTCGTGCCGCGCTCGCTCGGCGCGCAGACCGCCGTGGCATCGTGAACGCGGACCGAGTTCTCGACGACCTCCGCGAGCTGGCCAACCTCACGGGCGGCCCCGACGGGGCGCGCCGCGTGTGCTGGACGGACGAGTGGACGAACGCGCGCGATTTTCTCCGCTCCCGCCTCGGCGAGCTGCCGGTCGAGCTGACGGTCGACGCGGCCGGCAACCTGTGGGCCGGAATGGACGGCGACGGCGACGGCTTCGTGATCGTCGGCTCGCATGTGGACTCCGTGCCGGCCGGCGGCTGGCTCGACGGCGCGCTCGGCGTGTTCACCGCGGTCGAGGCGCTCCGCAGCCAGGCCGAGAGCGGCACCCCGCCGGTTGGGCTGCGGCTCGTTGACTGGGCCGACGAGGAGGGAGCTCGCTTCGGGCGCAGCCTGTTCGGCTCGTCGTGCTGCGCCGGCACGCTCGACCCGGACGAGGTGCGCGACCTGCGCGACAAGGACGGCGAGCGGCTCGAGGACGTGGTCGCGCGCTACGACGTGGAGCTCGACCGTGCGCTCGAGTCGGGCGCGGAGCTGCGCGGCGCGCGCGCCTACATCGAGGCCCACATCGAGCAGGGTCCGGTGCTGGAGAGCAAGGGCGAGCCGGCGGCGACGGTGCTCGGCACCTGCGGCGTCGAGCGCCACGTGGCGATCTTCACCGGCGAGACCGCGCACGCGGGAGCGACGCCCATGCCGCTGCGGCGGGACACCTTCATGGCGACGGCCCAGGCGGCGCTCGCGATCCGGGAGGTCGGCCTGAGCCACGAGGGCGGCGTGTGCACCGTCGGCGGGGCCACGAGCGAGCCCGGAGTGGTCACGGCGGTCCCCGGCCGCACCGAGATGCTGCTCGACCAGCGCCACCTCGACCCGGACGAGCTGGCGGCCATGCTGGCCGGGGCTCGCGAGGCCTGCGAGCGGGCCGCCGCTGACCACGGCTGTGAGGTGGAGCTGAAGCACCTGTGGTCGATCCCGCCGATCCCGTTCGACGATCGCCTGATCGGCTTCGCGCGCGAGGCCGTCCGGGCCGCCGGCGGCAAGGACACCGCCATCCCCAGCGGGCCGCTCCACGATGCCGCCGAGATGGCGCGCCTGATCCCGACCGTGATGATCTTCTCGTCTTCGTCGCCTCCGGTCTCGCACACGAAGGAGGAGGACACGCCGGAGGCCGACCTCCGCGTGGCGATCGAGGCCTACGGGCGGACGGTGGAGGCCATGCTCGCCAGCGCCGCCGCGGGCGACCTGCCGCCGCGCGAGTGAGCGCGCTCCAGGAGCAGCTCGCCTACCTCGAGGCGTCGAGCCCGTTCTATGCCGAGCGGCTGCGCGGCGTTCGCGCCGAGGTCCGTGGCGCGGACGACCTGCCACGCCTCCCGTTCACCACCAAGGACGAGCTTCGCGAGGGTCAGCGCCGGGACCCGCCGTTCGGTCCCCACCTGTGCGCGCCACGCGAGCGCCTCGTGCGCGTGCACGTGACCTCTGGAACCACCGGCGAGCCCGTGGCCGTGGGCTTCACCCAGCGCGACCACGAGGCGAACAGCGCGGTGGGTGGCGAGGCCTTCCGGATCGCGGGGGTGCGCCCCGACGACACCATTGCGCACTGCCTCAACTACGCGCTGTACGCGGGCGGCATCGCCGACCACATGGCGCTCGAGGCCAGCGGCGCGACCGTCGTGCCGGTGGGAACCGGCCAGTCGCGGCGGCTGCTCGAGCTGATCCCGCAGCTGGGCATAAGCGCGATCTTCGGCACGCTCTCCTTCCCCGCGTACCTCGCCGCGAGGGCGCGCGAGGCCGGTGTCGATCCGGGCGACTTGGCCCTGCGTCACATCGTCACCGCGGGCGAGCCCGGCGCGGGCCTCGAGGCGGTGCGCTCCGAGATCGAGGCCGCCTGGGGCGCCTCGGTGTCGGACAGCTTCGGCATGAGCGACGTCTGGTCGACGATGGCGGGTGCGTGCGGCGAGGGCGAGGGGCTGCACCTCACCACGGGCGACCACGCGCTGCTCGAACTGGTGGACCCCGAGAGTGGGACGCCGGTCCAGCTCGAGGACGACGCGAGCGGCGAGCTCGTGTGGACACACCTGCAGCGCGAGGCCTCCCCGCTGCTGCGCTACCGCTCCGGGGACCTCGGCCGCGTGTGGACCTCGCCGTGCGCCTGCGGGCGCAGCTCGCCGCGAATCCGCATCGACGGCCGCCGCGACGACATGCTGCGCGTACAGGCCGTGAACGTCTACCCGCAGGCGATCAGCGCGGTCCTCGCGTCGGAATCGCGCCTCGGCCGCCACTGCGTCGTGGCTGAGGGCGATCCGGTGGTGCCGCCGCTGCGCGTGTACGTGGAGGCCCCGGCGGACCTCGACCTCGCCGGCGTCGGCGACCGCCTGCACGCCGTGCTTCGCACCCGCTTCGAGATCACGCGGCTCGAGCCCGGATCGCTGCCGGTGGCCGAGCAGAAGACCCGCATCGTCCATCGCACAGCCCGCGGCGATCCGCTGCCGGACGCAGTCGAGACCCTTCTGAAAAAGGAGCCCACCCGATGACCGTCACGACCACCGACCTCGGCGCAGCACGGGTGATCACCTGGGACCGCCAGGACCGCCGCAACGCCTGGGACCTGCCCACCATGACCGCGATCGCCGCCGAGATCGAGGTGGCCGGGCGCGACCCGGACGTTCGCATGGTCGCGGTGCGCGGCGCCGGCGGGCACTTCTCGGCGGGCGATGACCTGCAGGCGGCGATCGAGGCAGACACCGCGGCATGGGCGGAGACGATCGAGGCCTTCCAGCGGATGACGCTCGTGGTCCTGGCCGCACCGGTGCCTGTGGCGGCCGTGGTGGACGGCGTGTGCGTGGGCGGCGCGCTCGAGTTCGCCGCGAGCTGCGACCTCCGGCTCTGCAGCAACCGGGTGCGCCTGCTCACTCCGGAGGTTGGAATCGGACTGGTGGCGAGCAACGCCGGCACCCTCCTGCTGCCCGAGGTCCTCGGCGAAACCGCCGCGCGCGAGCTCCTCCTCACCGGCGAGGAGCGCGACGCCGAATGGGCCGGCGAGCACGGCTTCGCCACGGAGCTGGTGGCGCCGCTGGAGCTCGACAAGCGCATCGCACACTGGGCGGAGACCTTCTCGCGGACGTCGCGAGATGCGGTGGCGGCCACGAAGGCGATGCTGAACGAGCGCTTCGGCCGGCTGCTGCCCGCGGCGATGGACCGCGAGACGCATCACTGCGTCCGCCTCTTCGACGAGCCGGATGCCCGGGCGGCGCTGAGCGCCTTCGCCGAGCGCTGAGGCTCAGCTAGCGGCCGCGTCCGGAGCGGCGCGCATCGGGGCGGGCATCAGCGCCGCGCCGATAATGACGAGGCAGAACGCGAGGAGGCGAGCGGTGATGCCGGTTGGCCCGGAGCCGATCGGCTCGTGAAAGACCAGGATTCCGCCCATGATCGCGGTCAGGTTGGCGGCCACCGAGGTGATCGCGATGACCTCGACAGCCTCGCCGATCTGGAGGCTGCGGGCGGAGGCGTAGAAGGAGATCACCCCGGCGATCAGCGCGGTCAGCGTCCAGGGGCTGACCAACCCCAGCAGCGGTCCCGGCGCCGCCTGGGTGAGCCATTTGAGGGCGACGTCGGAGACGCCGAACAGCGCGCCGGCGGCCGTGGCAAGCAGCAGCCCCTCGGCGCGTGGAAGAACATGCCGGCGGGTCGAGATTCTCACCAGCGCGGCGCCGAGCGCAAAGATCGCACCCTCCACGGCGATCAGCGCCGCCAGCGACGCGCGCTCCGGGTCGTCCGCGCCCCCGCTGGTCAGCCCGATGACCACGAGACCGGCCGCGGTGACTGTGACGCCGACCCATTGTCGCCGTCCGAGGCTGAAGCCGAAGAAGCGCTCGGCGAACACGGCGAGGAAGACGAGCCCACCGGAGAGGACTGCCTGCACGATCGACAGTGGCGCAAGCGCGAGCGCGCCGAGGTGAAGACCCCAGGCCACGACCGCCACCATCCAGCCGATCAGGAACCATCTCGAGCTGAACAGGCCGACGGCGCTGCGCAGCGGATGGCGAACCAGGATCGGCGGGGCGAGCACCGCGCCCCGCTGTTTAAGGAGGAAGGCGAGATTGGTGGCTGCCGCCGACGCAATCGCGAGGATCAGCCCGCGAATCACGACAAGGGGCCGCTACTCCGGTCGGTCGGGGGCGGTGCGCGCCCGGTCCGCGTAGCCCTCGCGGAGGAGTGCGGCTTTCTCTTCCTTTACGCGTTTCTCTCGGGCGCTCGCCCGCGAGGTCGGCAACACGCGTGCGGCCTCGTCCAGGACCGCCCTGCGATGTTGGAACTTGCGCTCGTAGTCGCGCACGGCCCTGACCGTTTCTGAGTCAGCCTCGGCCAGCGCCTCGGCGATCTGCTCGGTCGTCAGAGCGTCGTAGCCCGGCAGCGGTTCAGTGCCGAGCATGTAGCGCAGCTTCTCGAGCACGGCAGGCCGGTTTTCGTGGGCGCGCTCATGGGTATCGACCGCTGCCAGCTCCTCCTGAGAGAGCTGTGAGAGCCGATCGCTTACCTGCTTCTCGTCGAGCTGGTCGTAGCCCTCGATGGGGAGGTCGTTCATCCGCTTGCCTCCAGCCTGCTCCGTTGACGCTCGGGGGCGATCCGCACGACGTCCCAGGCCAGGTGGCAGCGCTCAAGAGTGGCGATGAGCCACGCGCCGGGGTCGACCTGCCAGCGGCGCAATCCGTGACGGGCGGAGGTCGGGAAGGCGTGGTGGTTGTTGTGCCACGCCTCCCCGAATGCGAGCGGTGCGAGCCAAGCAAGGTTGCGGGACTGATCGCCGGTCGAGAACGGCCGCCGGCCGAAGAAATGACAGAGGGAGTTGATGCTGAAGGTCACGTGATGCAGGAGGAACACGCGCACCGCCCCGCCCCACAGGAGGCCTGTGAGTCCACCCACCACAGTCCCGGTCAGCGCCACGCCCAGACCGAACGGAAGGGCCAGCCCCACGATGGCCCAGAGCGGAAAGGTGCGACTGATGAAGCGCAGGTCGGGGTCGGCGAGCACGTCCCTGGCGTAGCGAGCGGGGTTGGCCTTGTCCTTGCCGCGCAGCATCCAGCCGACATGCGCGTGGCCGAGTCCGCGCAGCGCGCCGCGCCACCCTGGCGCATCGTCGGTGTGAGGACTGTGCGGGTCTCCGGCCTCGTCTGAGAAGCAGTGATGCTTGCGATGGGTGGCAACCCACTCGGTCAGCGGTCCCTCGACGGCCATCGAGCCGAACACGGCGAGCAACGCCCGCACAAAGCGCGAGGTCTTGAAGCTGCGGTGCGTGAACAGGCGGTGATAGCCGACCGTGATACCCAGCCCGGTGAGCGCGTAGAAGATCGCAAGCACGACCAGGTCGTGCCAGTGAAGCGCTCCGCCCCACGCCAGCCATCCCGCGAGTGCGAGCGCTGCGGGTGGCAGAAGGAAGACCGTCGTCCTCACCACACGCTCCGAGGCCTCGTGCTCGATCGGGACCATCTCCAGGACTGGCGCAGCGCTCATTTGCTGGCCCGCAGCGCGCTCAGCGACGGGTAGATGTCGAACCACTCCTCGACCTGTGTGATCTGAAAGATCCTCATCAGGCTCGGGTTCGAGAGGACGAGCGCAAGCGATCGATCCGAGCGCACCAGGCGCTCCCGCATGGCCGTCAGGGCCTCGAGTCCGCGGGAGTCGAGAAAACTGCAGCCGGTCAGGTCGATGATCACCTCGGGCGCCCCGGCGCTGGTCACGTCAAGCAGAGTCCGCTCCAGAGACGGCGCCGTCTCGACGTCCACGTCTCCCATAACCGAGACGACGGGCGTCCCGTTGTCCAGTTTTCCGGTTGCCGCGACGAACCTCTGGCGAGTTCCGTGCACAGTCATCCTTGACCTCCTGCGTCTCGGGACCCGACAACCGTGCGCGGCTGGCGGGCTGTCGACCGAACGCTGAGGCCGAGGTGGGCAAGGACCGTGTGGCTGGGGTCCAAGCTCCTACCCAGCGTACCAGCGCTTCGAGCCCTGCTCGGCCGCGCGCCACACGCCGTATCCGTTCGATGCGAGGATTTCGTGGCCGAACGGCACGCGACGGAGCACGCGGTGCGCCGTAGGACCAGCCTAGGCGGCGGCCATCTGCTCGACCGCGGCGAGGTCGAACTCGCCGTGATCGGTGCCGAGGCCCTGGGCCACCATCGCGGCCGCCGCGCAGCCGAGCACCGCGGCGTCGTGGCGCTCGCGGCCCAGGGCGAGGCCGCGCAGGAACCCGGCCGAGAAGGCGTCGCCGCACCCCGTGGTGTCCACGGCCTCGACCTCGAAGGCGGGGACCGTCTCGGCTCCCTCCGCGTCCACGAGCACGACGCCCTCGGCTCCACAGGTCACGGCGATGCAGCCCACGCCGCGCTCGAGCAGCGCGCGGCAGCCGTCCTCGAGCTCGTCCGTTCCGGTGAGCGCGAGCACCTGCTCGCGGTTTGGCAGCAGGTAGTCGAGCTCCGGTAGGGCCGGCGCGATCCACTCGAGCAGGCCCTCGCCCGGCGCCAGCACGTCGGCGGAGGTCACGACGCCATGCTTGCGTGCGCGCGCGAGCATTGGAGCCGCGGCGTCCCCGCCCATGAACTCCGGCCCGCCCAGATGCAGGTGGGTGGCCGCCTCGATCTCGGCCGGCGGCACGTCGTCCGGGCCGAAGCTGCCGTTGGCGCCCACCACGTGAAAGGCTGGGCGCTCGCCGCTCGGGCGAATCGGCAGCACGCTGGCGGACGTCTGCACGTCGTCACGCCGCACGAGCAGCTCGGTGTCCACGCCGTCGCGCTCGAGCAGGGCAAGCAGCATGTCGCCAGCAGCGTCGCGCCCGATGGCGCCCGCGCTCTTGACCTGGGCGCCGAGCTTGGCCAGCACCAGCGCCGTCCCGCCCGCCGAGCCGGCCGCCGTTATGCGGATCTCCTCAACAAGCTCGCCGCCCTGCCCCTCCGGGATCGCCTCCACGGGCCTGACCAGCACGTCGAGCACGTGCACTCCCATGCAGAGCGCTCTCATCTCGTCGGTCATCCGTCCGCGTCGACCCGCTGCGTGGCGCCGTAGTTGCGCGAGAGCGCGGCGGCCACCACGGCCTCGCGCTCCTCGTGACCCAGCACGCGCGGCTCGCCGATCGCGGCGGCGCGCCAGTAGACCGTGCAGGCCCACTCCAGGAGCAGCGACAGCTCGAGCGCCTTGTCCAGGTCCTGGGCGTGGACGATCGCGCCGTGGTTCGCCATCAGCGCCGCGCTGCTGCCCTCGAGGGCATCGAGCACGGAGCTCGCCAGCTCGGGCGTGCCGAAGGTCTCGTACGGGGCCACCGGCACCGTCCCTCCGAGCAGGAGCATCTGGTAGTGGACGCAGGGCAGCTCGTCCTCGAGCACGCACGAAAGCGCGGTCGCCATCGGCGCATGCGTGTGCACGACCGCGCCGGCGTCGTAGCGGCGGTAGACGCCCAGATGAAGGTCGAGCTCGGAGGTGGGCGCGAGATCGCCGTCGACCTGCTGGCCGTCGAGGTCCACCACGCTCACCTGCTCGGGCTCGAGCTCCGCGAGCACCGCGCCGGTGGGCGTGATCGCCACCTCGTCGCCGCTGCGGGCGCTCACGTTGCCGGCGGTCCCCAGCACCAGCCCCTCCGCGGCAAGCCGGCGGCTCACAGCCGCGACCTGCTCTCGAACTGCGTCAAGCGTCACCGGCCGGATGGTAACTTCGCCCGCGCTGTGAACGACGGGGTCCTCAGCCGGCGCGAGTTGCTCGAAGCGAGCGCGCTCGCGGGAGCGGGCGCGCTGGCGGCAGGCGTGCCCGAGGCCGAGGCTGCCAGGCGCCGGCGCCGCAGGCCCGTGTTGCGGCGTGCCGACGTGGTGGTGATCGGCGCCGGCTTCGCGGGCCTCACCGCCGCGCGCGAGCTCGCAAAGGACGACCGCTCGGTGTACGTGCTCGAGGCCCGCAACCGCGTCGGCGGGCGCGTGCGGAACAGGTCCATCGGCGGCGGCGAGGAGACGGAGACCGGCGGCACGTTCGCGGGTCCCACCCAGAACCACATCCTGGACCTGGCCGCCGAGCTCGGAGTGGACACGTTTCCCACCTTCAACGAGGGCGAGAACGTCTACTTCGCCGACGGCACGCGGATGACCTACAGCGACTCCGGGCCGACCGGCACCGCCCCGCCGGACCCGTCGATCATTCCCGACCTCGCCACGGTCGTGGCCCGGCTCGACGAGATGTCGAAGCAGGTGCCGATCGACGCGCCGTGGGAGGCGGCCTCCGCCGGCGACTGGGACCGCCAGACGCTCGAGCAGTGGATCAACGAGAACAGCGCGAGCCCACGCTTCAAGCGGCTCGTGCCCGCGGCCACGCGGCCGATCTTCGGCGCGGAGCCGCGCGAGATCTCCCTGCTGTTCACTCTCTTCTACATCGCCGCGTCCGGCGACGAGCGCAACGTCGGGACCTTCGAGCGCAACTTCAACACGCGCGACGGTGCGCAGATGTTCCGCTTCGAGGGCGGCTCGCAGGTGCTCTGCGATCGGCTCGCCCACCGGCTGGGACCGCGGGTGAAGCTGCGCACCCCGGTGAGCAGGATCGTGGTGGGCAAGGGAGGCGTGCGGGTGGAGTCGCGCCGTTACGTGATCACGGCCAAGCGCGTGATCGTGGCCGTGCCTCCGGTGCTAGCGGGCCGGATCCACTACAGCCCCGGGCTGCCCGCGAGCCGCGTGCAGCTCACGCGCGTGATGCCGCAGGGCACCCTGCTCAAGGTCACCGCCGTCTACGACCGGCCGTTCTGGCGCGAGGCAGGCCTCAATGGCACGGCGGTGTCGCTGAACGGCCCGGTGAACGCGACCTTCGACGACTCACCGCCCGACGGCTCACCGGGCGTGCTGTTCGGCTTCGTCGGCGGTGACGAGGGGCGCAACTTCCGCGGGCTCTCGAAGGCGGACCGGCGCGCCGCGGTCCTGAAGAACTTCTCCGACTATTTCGGCGAGGCCGCCCTGCGCCCCACGGCCTACTTCGAGACCGACTGGCCCGGCGCCAAGTGGTCGCGCGGCGGTCCGGTCGGCATCGCCGGGCCGGGCGTGCTGCTGGACCACGGTCCGGCGATCCGCGAGCCGGTGGGGCGCATCCACTGGGCCGGCACCGAGACCTCGAACTACTGGAACGGCTACATGGATGGGGCGATCCGCTCGGGCAAGCGCGCCGCGCGCGAGGTGATCGACCGGCTGTGAGGCGGGCGGCGCTCATAGCGCTCGCGCTGCTTGCCTGCCTGCTCGCGGCGGCGCCGACGGCCGGCGCGCAGCGAGCGCGCTTTGACACGCGGGTGCTGGCGAAGATCCCGCCGCCCGGCTTCCCAGCCATGGCCTACGTTCACCCCAACGGGCGCGTCTACGTGGGCACGTTCGTGAACCCGAGCGGGGACAGCTCGCGCTCGCGCGTGCTCGAGTACGAAGCAGCCGGCACGCTGCTGCGCTCGTGGACGGTCCCGGGGCAGGACCTGGCGAAGGACCACGGCGTGCAGGTGGCCACCAGTGACTCGGAGGGACGGCTCGTGCTGCTCGACCGCTCGCCCGCGCGGGCGCTGCTGCTCGACCGGGCGACCGGGAAGTTCGTCCAGTACGCCAGCTTCGCGAACCTGGCTCCCTGCCTCCCGCTCCAGGCGCCCACCAACTGCTCGCAGACGCTCGAGGACCGCGAGCCGATGGCGAACTACGCCGTCTGGGGGCCCGACGGCAGCCTCTACGTGAGCGATTTCCTCCAGGCAGTGGTCTGGCGCGTGCCGCCAGGCGGCGGGGAGGCCGCTGTCTGGCTGTCCGACCGCCGCCTCGACGGCGGGGAGTTCGGTACCACTGGATTGGCCCTCGCCGCCGACCGCCGGACGCTGCTGGTCGGCCAGGGCAGCTCGGCCGGGCTGGGCGAGCCCAACCCCACCACCGGCAAGATCTACGCAACGGAGATCCAGCCGGACGGCTCGCCCGGGGCGATGCGCCTGCTGTGGGAGAGCGGGCCAGCCGATCTGCCCGACGGCTTCACGATCGCGCAGTCGGGCAAGCTGTACGTGCCGCTGGCCGGTGGTGCGAATCAGATCGCCGTCGTGGGGCCCGACGGCCAGGAGCTCGAGCGCTTCCCGAGCTCCGCCGGGGACGGGAACAACGGCTCGCCGGTGCCGTTCGACACTCCCTCGAGCGCCCGCTTCCTCGGTACGCGGCTGATCGTCGCCAACCAGAGCTTCACCGGCAACCGGGACAACCAGGCGGTGCTCGACGTGGAGACGGGCGAGACCGGCCTGCCCGAGCTGATCCCCGGCCTCGACCTGACGCCGCCGAGGCTCTCGCGCGTGTCGCTATCGCGCAAGCGCGTCCATGCCGGCAGGCGCGGCCGTGAGCGCGTGCGCTTCCGCGTGAACGAGCGCTCCAGCGTCACCTTCCGGGTGGAGCGGCGCGCGGGCGGCCGCTGGAGCATCGCGAAGAGCTTCACGCGCAGGCGAAACGCCGGCCCTGGCTCGCTGACCTTCAAGACCCGCGGCCTGCGTGCCGGGCGCTTCCGGGTGGTGGTGCGCGCCCAGGACGGCGCGCGCAACCGCTCTGGGCGCGCCATTCGCCGCTTTCGCGTCGTGCACTAGGTCCACGCTGAGCCGCGCGGCTCATGCTTTTCGGCTTGCTGCCGATTCAGGTGGGAACCCACCAGAGCAGACCTATTCGACTCAGGCACCCCCGTCGCGAGGCGGGTCCGCAGAGCCACGGGACTCCACCGGAGTTCGCCGCCGCTACCGAGGCCTACTTCCACGCCGATCGCCCATGAATCCGCGGTCCGCGGAAGCAAAGGACCCGTTGTACCGGTCTGCTCGCCCATAAAAGGGAGGACGTCATGTCCAACCCCACCCATCGCAGCCGCGTGGGGCGTGTCGGCATCGCCCTCGCCATCAGCCTCGCGTTCGTCGCCGTTCCGTCTGTCGCGCAGGCCGCCCCCGTCAATCTTGGGACCGTCAGTCCATTCGTGGTCCTCGGCGGCTCCACCGTCACGAACACGGGTCCCTCCGTGCTCAACGGCGATCTCGGGGTCGCCCCCGGCACGGCACTCGTCGGCTTCGGCCTTCCCGCCGTGGTCAACGGAGCCACGCACGCCAACGACGGCGTCGCTCAGAACGCCAAGTCCGACCTCACCACCGCCTACGACGTCGCTGCCGGGCAGCCGGTTGCTCCCGCCAACGATCTGACGGGCACGGACCTCGGCAACAGGGTCGCTCAATGCAGGGGCGTACCGCTACACCTCGTCCGCCCAGCTCACCGGCGCACTCACGCTCGACGCCCAGGGCGACCCGAACGCACAGTTCGTCTTCGAGATCGCATCCTCGCTGACCACCGCATCGGCCAGCTCGGTTGTGCTCGTCAACGGGGCATCCCCGTGCAACGTCTACTGGCAGGTCGGAAGCTCGGCCACGCTCGGCACCACCACGGCGTTCCAGGGCAACCTGATGGCGCTCACGAGCATCTCGCTGAACAACGGCGCGACCGTGATCGGACGGCTGCTCGCCCGCAACGGCCAGATCAGCCTGATCAACAACGTTCTCAACGCCTCCGGCTGCGGCGCCGGATCCGGCGGTGGCTCGGGTGACGGCGGCTCAGGAGACGGTGGTTCCGGAAACGGCAGCCCCGGCTCGAGGCCGACAACACGCAACGGCACCGCGACCCTGCGGAGTGGGCCAAACAGCGGCCCCAATGGCGGGCCCAACAGCGGGCCCAATGGTCGCTGCACCGACGGCTTCACCGCCACGGTGCGAGGCCGCATGATCGCCCGGGTCGTCTTCCGCATGGACGGCAGGCGCATCGCCAACCGCGCGCACTCGCCGTTCAAGGTGCTCGTCAAGGCCGCTGGAGCCGGCAGGCACATCATCAAGGCGCGTGTGTCCTTCACGGACCGCACCCGTGCCAGGACGCTGTCCGTTCCGCTACCGCGCCTGCGCCGCGCAGGTTCGCCAGCCGCGCCGCGGTCCGG
Organism: uncultured Thermoleophilaceae bacterium; assembly: GCA_963825345.1. Lineage (GTDB taxonomy): Bacteria > Actinomycetota > Thermoleophilia > Solirubrobacterales > Thermoleophilaceae > JACVRW01. The sequence goes on from CAWGSQ010000012.1 coordinate 75,281, forward strand.
CCCGGTTGACAGGTTGACCCAACCCGCCCGCACCGCGTTCGCAGCGCTGCTGGCGATTGGCTTCGTGTGCATCCCCGTCGCACCGGCGCACGCCGGTGCCTCGGGGGTGCCCATGAGCCAGCCGCTCGTGGTGCTGCTGCACGATCACATCGCACGCACCTCGCCGAACCTGCACGCACGCAAGCTCGAAGCGGTCGATTCTCTGCGGCCGCTCACCCGTGTGCGAACCGTGCTCCCCGTGCTCGAGCGTGCCGCCGGCAAGCCCTGGGTACGGGTCCGGCTCCCCGGACGCCCGAACGGACACACCGGCTGGATCCGCACCTGGCAGACGAGGCGCGCGTCCACGGAGTGGCACATCCGGATCGACGTCTCGCGTCGCCGGGTGATGGTGTACCGCAACGGTCGTGTCGCGCGCCGCTTCAGCGCGGTGGTGGGCAACCCCTGGACACCCACTCCCACCGGTCATTTCTTCGTTGAGGAGCCTGTCGCGATCGACTGGAGCCACGGCGGTCCGTACGCGCTGGCCACCAGCGCGCGCTCGAACGTCCTTCAGGAATTCGAGGGAGGCCCGGGCCAGATCGGACTCCACGGCACCAGTGGCCTCTCCGGCGCGCTCGGTACCGCGGCCTCCCACGGCTGCATCCGGGTGAGCACAACGGCCATCACCTGGCTGGCGGAACGCATCGGCAACGGCGTCCCGCTGAACATCAAGCGCTAGGCACCTCATCGAGCGACACCACGCGGTCGTAGTTGAGCCGCATGAGCTCGATCACGTCGTCCACGTCCGCCTCGTTCTCGATCTGGCGAGCAGCCATCTTGGTCGAGTGCCGGTTCACGGGGTGGGGGCCCACGCGACCCTGCTCGCGCAGCTCGGCACCGACGTCTCTCGGGAATCCGAAGTGCGCGGCGTGGTCGCCGTGTAGGTGGCCGATCTCGTGGCTTCCGACTCGGAATCCGAACTCGCCGCGGCTACCAGGGCCGGCCTCGACCCCGGGCCATGAGGTGACCTCGGCGGTGATGCGCTCGCTTGGTGTCTGTGTTCTAGTCATGTCCGCACCGTACAACCTCAAGTGCGCTTGAAGTCAAGGCCCGGCTCGGGTTGCCCACCGAGCCGGCGGGTCATCTCGGTGCGGGAGCGGACCCCGAGCTTGCGATAGGCCATACGCAAGTGGTGCTCCACGGTGCGCGGCGACATGTGCAGCGCGGCGGCGGCCTCACGGTTGGTGGCGCCGCCGGCCACAAGCGTGCAGACATCCTGCTCGCGGGCCGTGAGCACCCCTTCGCTTGGCGAGCCCTCGCCGCGCCGCGCGCCTGCAGCGCGCAGCTCCTGCTCCGCGCGCGCCGCCCACTGCTCGGCGCCCAGGGCGGCGAAGGTGGCGTGCGCGCCGGCCAGCTGCGGGCGGGCGTCGGTGCGCCTGCGGGCGCGTCGCAGGCGCTCGCCCGCGCACAGCTGCGTGCGGGCGAGCTCGAACGGCTGCGCCAGGCGCCCGTGCGCGGCCAGCGCCGCAGCGATGTGCTCGTCGAGCCGGTCGTCGCCCTCCACGAGCAGGCGGCAGCGCGAGGTGGCGGCCGCCGCCCAAGTTCCGCCGGTCGCGGCCGCGCCGGCCGCCAGCTCGTCGGTCAGCGCCGCGGCGTCGTCCGGGCGACCCGCGCGCACGTAGGCCTCGACGAGATCCGCCTCCGTGTACAGGAACGATGGATCGCGTGAGCCGAACCGCCGCGTGTGTCCGCGTGCGCTCTCGAGGTGGGCCACGGCCGTCGCGGCGTCCCCGGCGCCGAGCGCGAGGAAACCGAGCGCCTGCTCGGCACAGGCGAGCGTCGAGGTCAGGTCCAGGCGCAGCGCGATCGCACGCGCATGCTCGGCATGCCGGATGCACGCCTCCGCATCTCCGCGGTTCGCGGCAACGAACGCGGCCGTGGTCAGCGTCACCGAGTGGAGGAAGCTGCCGACGGCGTCCTCGCCGAGCCCGACCGCCTCGTCCGAGAGCCGCGCGGCTTCGCCGAACGAGCCGCGGCGAAGGTGCAGGCTCGCCGCGACCGTGAGCGGGAACGCGATCGCGACGACCGCGCCGCGCTCGCGGCAGGTGTCGATCAGCCACACGAGCAGCCGCTCGGCGTCCTCGTAGTCCTCCATCCATACGTGGACGAGCGCCGCGACCGCGAGGATCTCGTGGCCCGGGCCGGTGGGGTCGAGCGCCCACAGCGCCGAGTGGCGTTCTCGCAGCAGTGTTCGCGCGCGCCCGTGCTCGCCCAGGGTCGCCAGTGCCGACGCATGCAGAACCGCCGGCACGAGCTCGGCTTCCGGGGGTGCGAGCGTGAGGGCGCGCTCGGCCAGCGCCGCGAGGCGGTCCATCGACCCGTGCGCCACGAGCGCCACCCCGGCCTGCGTCAGCAGGCCTGCGGCGCGTGCGCGATCGTGTTGGACCACCCGCTCGGCCTCGGCCTCGAGCAGCGCGAACGCCGCCATCGGGCTTCCACCCTGCTGAATCGCCATGCCGCGCATCAGCTGCACATCGGCCCGCAGTGCAGGCTCCGCCGCATCGGCCAGGACGGGGTCGAGCAGCGCCGTCGCCCGGGCGGGGCTGCCGGCTGTGATCGCCATCGCCGCCGCGGCGACGGTGCGCCCGATGGCGCGCTCGCGGTCGGGGCTGAGCTCCGCGGCGCGCGCAAGCGCCGTGGCTGCGGTGGCGGGCGCGCCGCGCTGTGCCGCGTCGTAGCCGAGAGTCTCGAGCTCGGCGGCCAGCGCCTCGTCGGGCGCCTGGGCGGCCGCGGCGAGATGCCACGCCCGCTGCGGGCCGGTCACGGCTGCCGCGAGCGCGCGGTGAGCGGCGCGGCGCGCGCTGGGTGCCGCGGCGCGCTCCACCGCGGTGCGGATCATCGGGTGGGCGAACGAGAGGCCGCGCGCGTCGACGGTGATCATCCCCGCGTCCTCCGCCGCCGCGAGGACGTCGAGGCCGCCCAGCGCAGCGCGCAGCGGCTCGGTGGCGCCGTCGGCGCTGAGCGCTGCCACGAGAAGCGCATCGCGGGTCGCGGACGGCAGCGCGTCCAGCCGACGGGCAAAGGCGATCTCGAGACGTGTGCCGACGGGCAGGGCGGCGGGCAACGGCTGGCGGCCGTCCCGCTCGTCCGGGCTCAGCTGGGCGGGCGCCTCGATCAGGGCCAGCGGGTTTCCGCCGACCGCGTCGACCAGCGCCTCTGCAACGGCGGGAGACACGCCCGCTCGGCGCGCGAGTGTCAGCGCGTCCGCCCGGCCGAGCTCGCCGATGGTCAACACCGGGACGCCGGGCCACGGGTCGAACGGCTCGCCCCGCTCCGACCACACCGTGATCGCGCCGATTCCGATGTCCGCCGCGCGGCGGGCTATGAACGCGATCGCCTGGCGCGACGACGGGTCGAGCCACTGCACGTCGTCCACGCGCAGCAGCAGCGGCTCGTGTTCGGCGGTGGCCGCCAGCAGCGCCACCGCGGCGTGCAGCACCCGCGCACTCTCGGCCACCGTCGGCTGCTCAAGCGCCAGGGCCTCGCGCAGCTCCCCGCGGGCGATGGACGTGACGGGCGCGTCGTGGGCGAGCAGCGGCTCGAGCACCGAGGCGAGACCGGTCCACGGGAGGGCCACCTCGCTCTCCGCCGCGGTCACGTCGATCGCGCGCACGCCGGCGGAGCCGGCGGAGCGCATCAGCGCGGTCTTCCCGACACCCGGCGGGCCGACGATCGTGATCGCTCCCCCGCGCCGCGAGCGGGCTGCGGACGCAAGCTCGTCCAGCCGCTCCAGGGCGTCCGCTCGTCCGAGCAGCGCGGCCCCCTGCCTGTGATCCGTGGCCACGTTGCCATGCTACGCGCCGAGGTTCCGTGGTTTCCCTGATGCGGATCGGCGCTCATGCCGCGAACGTGGTGAGCTATGCGTTCGGCTCTAATCGCGGTCCTCTTCCTGCTCACCACCGCCCCGGCCGCCGGTGCCGCTTCGATCGCCTATGTCGACGGCGGGGAAGTCTGGCTCTCGTCGCTCGACGGGGCGCAGAAGGTGCGGCTCGCAAGCCCGGTGGTCAACGCTGACGGCGCCACTGAGAAGTGGCTCGCCGTGGCAGCCTCTGACAGCGGCCGGATCGTCGCCGCGCGCAACGTGCCCGGGTACAACTCGGGCCTCACGTGGTTCAAGGTGTGGGAGCCGAACGGCACCTCCACGGTCGAGGGGCCGCTCAATTCCCCGTCCGGCTTCGCGATCAAGACCTACCCGCTCGGCTTCGACGTCACCGCCGACGGCAATCACATGGTCTACGGCTATTCGAACAGCGGCTTCTGCTGTCCGATCAACTACTCGCAGGGCACCTACGTCCGCCCCGTGACGAACAGCTCGCTCGACCCGATCAACGTCGACCGCGAGCACCCGACGCTGGTCGGCAGCCGGATGATCGCGCACACGGGCGGAACGGTGTACGTGCAGAACGCATCGGCGGCCCCGTACGGGAACGACTTCACACCATGGATGAACGTCTCAGGGAGCGGACTCGACCTCCGGCGCACCGACGTCGCGGCGAACGGGCTCGTCGCGGCCGAGCTGGAGCAGTGGGACAGTGGCGGGCAGACGATCGGCAAGATTGCCATGGTGGCGACCCAGGGGATCGACCAGGAGCCCACGTTCCCCGCCGCCGTGGATTGCTTCCTGCCGGCGAGCGGCGTCGCCACGGAGGCGTCGCTGGCACAGGACGCTGCGCACGTCGCCTGGAACGACGACGGGGGCCTCAAGGTGGCGGGAGCAGCGACGGGCACCGGGGTCCTATGCGAGCTCAGCTCTCCGCCCGTCGTGATCTCGCCGACCGCCTCCCAGGGCGCGATCGGCGGAGCGAACGTCGCCGCCTTCCTGTCGGCATCCGCGCAGCCGCCGACCGGAGGCCCACTGCCGGGAGGCCTGCCATCGGGCGCGCTGCTGGCGACCGTGCCGAGAAAGGTCACGGTGAAGGCCTTGGCCCGCGCCAAGGGGGTGCCGATCAAGGTCAAGGTCGCCCGCGCCGGCAAGGTGAGCGTCTCGGGGTCCGTGCCGGCGAAGGTCCTGAGAAGCAGCAGATCCATCGTCGTCGCCAAGGGGTCCACGACCGCGAAGCGCGCAGGGACCGTGACGGTGAGGCTGCGGCTGACCACCCCAGCGCGCAAGAAGCGAAGCCGTCTGAAGGGCGCGCGAATGACGCTGCGCGTGACCCAGGGCAGACTCAGCACCACCAAGCGGGTCACGCTTCGATAAGCGCCGATCGGGGTAGCTCGATCGGCAATGAGGCGCGCCACAGCCGTCATCTGGGCTTGACCCTCCACGACGGGCGCATCCTCGCGGCCGGAGGGATCTATTCGCAGCTCGGGCTGGCCCGCTACCAGCCATAGCTTGCGGACACGCAGCGCGTTCTTCCCCTTCCGGAACCGGGTACGGGTCCGAAATGATTCGCCTAACGCCTGTGGCCGTACTGATCGTCGGGCTCGCCCTCATCGGATGTGGTGGCGAGGATGCTCCCTCGAAGGAGGAGTTCGCGAACGACGCAGACCGGGTCTGCCGCGAAACCGAGAAGGAGTTCGAGGAGATCGGTCAATCCGCCGACAGTCCCGCAGAGCTCGTTACCGTGCTTGACAAGGTCATCGACAAGTCCCGGGAGGCGGCGGACGAGCTCGCCGACCTCGAGCGTCCTGAGGGTGCAGACGGCGACACCGCCGAGAAGTTCGTGGAGGGCTTCCGAAGCGAGCTCAACAGCAAGCTGGTCCCCGCGCTCGAGGATCTACGACAAGCCGTTAAGGACAAGGACCAAGAGGCTGTCCAGGAGGCGGCTCAGCAGCTCGATGAGCTCGAAGCGAGCGAGTCGGATCGCTACGCCCGGCAGCTCGGCGCGACCGCCTGCTCCGGCGGCTAGCAGCGAACGATCAGCGGCGGCGCAGGGTGATAGAGATCGAGGCGGTGCCGTGGGCCACCGTCTGGGAGCTCGTGTCGTCGACCGTCTTCGTAGTCGAGACGGAGAACGATCGCCCCCGCGAGAGCTTGCGCCCGATCTCCGCGGGGGCGCCACGCTGCGTGAAGGCACCGAAGTCGCCGAACAGCGAGATGTTGGGCGGGTAGAGCTCTCCACCCGAGACGTTGAAGGGCCTGCTGAAGATCGCGTCGGCGGAGGCGTCGTATCCGGGTAGCCCGTCGTACACCTGCGCGTTGGAGAGGCCAGGATCCTTGTCGCACACCCCGGCGTGCTTGGTTTGCAGGATCGAGGAGAGCACCTCGAACTGCGGGGTCGTGAGGCGCGATGCGACGGCGGCCCCACCACCAGAGCCAGCGGGAGACAGGAAGCCGTTGATCGTGACCTGGGCGCCCAGGCTGGTCGCAGCGGCGGCGAAGGCACACGAGGGTGGCCGGCCACTCTCAGCGCTCTGCACGGTGTCGGACCAGGTGTAGCCGGAGAGCGCGCCCGTACCGGGGGCCGTCTTCGCGCGACCGGCCGGAAGGTCGAGATTCTTGCCGCCGCCGCAGGCGTCGGTCACGCTGAGCAGCACGTCGGGATAGTTCACCAGGTAGCTGTAGGAGATGCTGAAGGCGCCCTGATTTCTGTACTGGGGCAGCCAGGTCTCCATCACCGACTTGCGACCCTTGACGATGATGTCGTAGCGGTAGATCTTGCGGCCGCCGCAGCCGTCGCGCCCGTTGGGGCGCGGGCGGGGCGCGCGGGCGAAGGTCTGGACTACGATCACACCATCCCGGCCGGCCGCTCTGTACCTGTAGCGCCCCGCGCGCCTGAAGCGGCGCTCGCCGTCGCCGCCGGTGGGAAGCGCAAGGTCGTCGAAGGACGGCCGGCCCGTGCTGTCGATCGTGACCGCAGCGCCCATGAGGTTGGTGAATGAGACCCGCTGCCCCGTGAAGATGCGCGTCTGCGGCTCCTGGAGCCCGGAGCCCGTGACCGCCACCACGGCAGCCTGAGCAGGCGCCGCCGCCAGCGCAGCGCTGAGCACACCGAGCGCAAGGGCGAGCCTCATACCGACAGCGAGCCTCTCACAAGACGCGGGACCCTGCCTGTGTACCGTTTCAGGAGTGTCGAACTACACGAAGGTGAACCTGCTGGAGCTGGAGGACACGGTCGGGGACCGAGCGCCGGAGATCGAGGGCCGCTTCGGCCGCACGGCGCTCGAGTCGCGCGACATCGGGGTGAGCCATTGGCGCTATGCCCCCGGGTTCCGAAGCGGGACGGCGCACCGGCACCGCGAGCAGGAGGAGGTCTACGTGGTGGTGGCCGGCTCGGGCCGCGTCCTGCTGGACGGCGAGGTCGTCGAGCTCGCGCGCTGGGACACCGTGCGAGTGGCACCCGAGGTGGTACGCGCGTTCGAGTCGGGTCCCGACGGGTTGGAGCTGATCGCTGTCGGCGGGCCGAAGCCCGAGGGCGGCGACGGTGAGCTCGCCTCGGCAGACTGGCCCGACTGGGTCATGAGGACGCGGGCCGCGGTGCGGTCCCGGCCGTGAGCCTGGCACGCAGCGCGAGCTCGAGCTCGAAGCGCCCGTCGGGGTCGTCGAGCGTCGCACCCAGCAACTCGCGCAGCCGGCTGAGCCGGTAACGGGCCGTCTGCGCGTGCAGCCCAAGCGCGCGTGCCATGGCGGCGGCGTTTCCCTGCTGCTGGACGTAGGCGAGGGCGGTCTCCTCCATCCGCCGGCGCGCCTTCGGCGTGAGCGCGTCGAATGCCGCGAGCTGACGTGCGGCGAGCCGCTCCACCAGCGCTTCGTTCTCGAACATCAGCAGCTCGGCAAGCGCATCCTCCGCGGTGGCGAGGGCCGGCGCCGTGATCGCGCCGGCCTCCACGGCCCGCAGCGTGGCGCGCGCAAGCGACCAGGAGGAGGCGAGCTCGCGAGGCGGACCGCTGGGGCCGAGCGCGGTACGCGCCCTGGCCTTCTCAACGGCCAGTTCGATCTCCGCGCGCCGGCCGGGGCCGTCAGGGTCCGGGACGATCGCGCAGCCGATGCCGTCCAGAGCGGCTGTGACCGCGTCGATGGGCAGCCGCGCGGCGAGTCGCTCGAGCCGATCCTCGTCGCACGCGAGCGCCGCCGCCGTTCGGGGAAGCCGCCAGCCCCCCGCCTCGGCTGCCGCTCGCACCTCCGCCTCTGGGGCGGGCGGGTCGCGGACGAGGAGCGTGACCAACTCGCGGCGCCGGCGGCGGCGCTCCCCCTCGAGCCGTGAGCGAGCCTCGGCGTAGCCCTCGACCGAATCGGCCGAGAGCTCCTCGATGTAGGCGAAGATCGATTCCGCGAGCAGGCTGAGGACCTCGGGCTCCACTCCTGCGCGCGTGGCGGCTGCGGCCAGGCGCCGCCAGGCCACTCGGGCACCGACGCGATAGGCGGACTGGAGGGCGTCGAGCGTGCGGCCCTCGCGCAACTCGCCGGCGCCGAGCGCGGCGTAGACCTCGCGGCCCGGCCCGCGGTCCCCGGACGGGCTTCGGATCAGCTCGACGAATTGGCGCAGCGCCTCGGATACGCCGGTGCGCACGCCGCGCCCGAAAGACCCCTCCAGCGGGCGCGCATAGTCGGGCACCTCGCGCGCGATCGTGGCGAGGATCTCGTCGGTGGTCGCCTCGAGCTCGGGCTCGATCAGATCCGCGACCCCGGCCGGCAGTGCCCGCCAGGGCTCTGTTTCGCGTGTTTTTGTCATCTAAGTGAGCAAACTGCGGAGTTGAGTTCCCGCATTGGAGCGTACCTATATCTGCTGACGGCGGGAATACTTGAGGCATGACCAAACTTGAAAAGCGGGTCAACGTCGTGGCCGTCGTGCTCCCGTTCGCCGCGTTTCTCACCGCGATCGTGCTGCTGTGGAACAGCGCCGTGTCGGCGAGGGATCTGGCGATCCTGGCCGTGATGTACCTCGTCACCGCCATCGGCGTGACCGTCGGCTTTCACAGGCTGCTCACCCACCGCGCGTTCCAGGTGCCGAAGCCGCTCGCGTACACCTTCGCCGTGCTCGGTTCGATGTCTGTCCAGGGTCCGGTGATGAGCTGGGTGGCCGACCACCGCAAGCACCATGCTCATACCGACGAGGAGGGCGATCCGCACAGCCCCCACGTCGGCCACGGCGACGGCGTGAGCGGCGTGTTGCGCGGGCTGTGGCACTCACACACGGGCTGGCTGTTCTCGACCCAGGGCCGCGCCAGCGCCCGCCGCTATGCCAAGGATCTATACGAGGACCCGGGCATGCGGACCATCAACCGGCAGTTCCCGCTGCTCGTGCTTCTGAGCCTCGCCATCCCGGCCTTCGCGGGTTGGGCCCTCACCGGCACGCTCGCCGGCGCGGCCAGCGGCCTGCTCTGGGGTGGTCTCGTGCGGATCTTCCTGGTGCACCACATCACCTGGAGCATCAACTCGCTGTGCCACTTCCTCGGCAGCCGCCGTTTCCAGACCGACGACCACTCGACCAACGTGGCCTGGCTCGCGCTGCCCTCGCTGGGCGAGGCGTGGCACCACAACCACCACGCCTTCCCGCGCTCGGCCGAGCACGGCCTGCGCCGGTGGGAGCGGTTGCTCGACCCATCGGCGTTCGTGATCGCGGTCCTCGAGAAGCTGGGGCTCGCCCACAACGTGGTCAGGATCGCGCCAGAGCGCCAGGTCCAGCGCGAGCATCAGGGCGGGCCGGTGCAGGCGACCTAGAACACTGCTGAGGCCCGCCGGCTGCTGTGGCGGGCCTCAGCCTCTTCTGGATCCGATTCAGTCGGTTCCCCACGGGTTGTCGATCACGAAGCGCCACGTCCCGTCTTTCTGGCGCCGCAGGACATCCGCGTTCCTCGACGCGAGCCGCACCGGCTCGCCGTCCGGGCCCGTGCCGTTGAAGGACCAGACGCCGGTCACGAGGGCGAGGTCGTCGACCTCGAGGACCCGCGTCACCTGGAGGTCGAGCTTGCCGTTCATCGAGATGAACCCGTTCAGGGATTCGCTGATGCCGGGTGCGCCGTGAGCGAGGCTCCCGGGCTCAGGGACGAACGCTGCGTCGCTCTCGTACAGCGGCAAGAGACTCTCGAGGTCCCCGGAGTTGATTCCGGTGACGATGGACTCGAGCACCTGCTCAGGCGTGATGGTGGACATTGGTCGATCTCCTTTCGATATACACTGTTGTGTCATGGAAAAGCGACCATACCTCCTTCCGGGCGATATGGCAAGATTGATGACACGATTGTGAGTCGCCAAATGCCCAAGCGCAAGTACGAGCTGAAGAAGCGCGCCGAGCAGGTTGGTGAGACGCGCCTGCGAATCACCGAGGCGGCGATCGAACTGCACGGAAGCGTCGGACCGTCCCGCACGACGTTGAGCGCGGTCGCCGAGCGGGCGGGCGTGGAGCGCCGCACCCTCTACCGCCACTTTCCGAATGAGGCCGAGCTGTTTGCGGCCTGCTCCAGCCACTACTTCACAGCCAACCCGTGGCCCGACCTTGACGACTGGCGCGCGATTCGCGATCCGCAGCAGCGACTCGAGCGAGCCCTGGACGAACTCTACGCCTACTACGAGCGCACCGAGCCGATGTTCAGCAACGTGCTCCGCGACGCCGAGGTCGTGGACTTTGCCCGCGACGCCGTGGCCCCGCTGCACGCGTACCTCGAAGACGCCGCCGAGATCCTCATCGTCGGCCGTCAGGTCCGTGGCCGCAGACGGCAACTCCTCAGGGAAGCATTGCGCCACGCCCTCGCCTTCTCAACCTGGCGCTCGCTCACGGCCAACGGCATCGGGCGATCGGATGCGATCAAGCTCATCACCGCACTGATCGAAGCCGCTGCGTGACGACCGCGACTGTGGCGCTCGAGGGGTCGCGGCGCCACCGCCGGGGGCAGATCTACGTCGCGCTCGCCGCAGTCGCGTGGTCGACCGCCGGCGTCCTTCAGCGCCAGCTCACACTCGACACGGCGACCCAGGTCTTCGGCCGAGCGGCGTTCGCGGGCGCCGCGCTCCTCGTCTATGTCGCGATTGTCGAGCGTGGCCGGGTGGTGGAAGCGTTCAGGTCTGTCGGCCTCGCGGGCGTGGCCGTGGCGGTCTGCGTCGCGACCGCTTCCGGCAGTTTCATCGCCGCGCTCAACCACACAAGCGTCGCGCGCGTTCTGTTCATCCTGGCCGTGGCCCCCGTGCTCGCCGCCGTCCTGGCGCGGGTCACGCTCGGCGAGTCGATCACGCGGCGCACGGTCGTGGCGATGGCCGTCGCGCTTGCCGGCCTCGCGCTGATGCTCGGCGCCCCGGGCGAGGGCAGCCTCGCAGGCGATGGCCTCGCGTTCCTGGCCGCGCTCGCGTTCGCCCTGGTGATCGTGATCACGCGCTGGCGGCATGACGTCTCGATGACCCCGGCCACCTGCCTGTCGCAGGCGATCCTCCTGGTTGTCTTCCTTCCATTCGCCAGCCCCGGCGAGATCGGCGGTGGCGACCTCGTCTGGCTCGCAGCGCTCGGGATTGGCCAGATCGGGCTCGGAATCGCGCTGTTCACCGCCGGCGCCCGACTTATCCCTGCCGCTCAGGCAGGCCTCATCACACTGCTCGAGATCGTGCTGGGGCCGGTGTGGGTATGGCTTGCGCTCGACGAGCGCCCCAGCACCCTCACCCTTGTCGGCGGCGCGATCGTGATCGTCGCAATCATCATCCAGACGCGCGGAACGCCACCAGCCGAGCAGGCGGAGGAGCGAGCACTGCCAACGCCGCACTAGGACGGCCGCGCCAGGACGCGACTGCTCAGCGGCGCCGCCGCTTCACCGACCCACACGCGGCGGGTCCCTTGCCGTTCCGGACAAGGGGTCGGACAAGGGGGTCCGGACAAGGGGGTCTGACCCCTTTCTGCGACAAGGGGGTCTGACCCTTTTCTGAGGGTGGTTGAGGGTTAGGGCGGGGTGAGGGGGACAAGGGGGTCTGACCCTTTTCTGAGGGCGGTTGAGGGTTGGCCCGTACCAAGCGGGCCGGCCAAGCCGACAGGACAATGGGACGACAAGGGGGTCTCAGCGACAAAGGGGGTCTGACCCTTTTCTGAGCGACAAGGGGGTCTGACCCTTTTCTGAGGGTGGTTGAGGGGTTGGGGGCGGGGTGAGTGTGGAGCTCAGCCCGCTCTTGGAGGTATGGCTCGGCCCATTCGCGAGCTGGTTGCGGGCGGCGTCTATCACGTCGTGGCGCGCGGCAATCGGGGCGCGCGAATCTTCGGAGATGATGCTGACCACGCGGAGTATCTGAAGCTCCTTGCTGAGGTGGTCAAGCGATTCCGCTGGCACTTACTCGCGTATTGCCTCATGGGCAACCACGTGCATCTGGTCGTCGAGACGCCAGAGCCGAATCTCCCTGCAGGGATGCAGTGGCTCCATGGCAAGTACGGTCGATACTTCAATGACCGGCACGACTTATTCGGGCATTTGTTCCAGGGCCGCTACAAGGCGGTTCGCCAAGCTACGGATGAGCAACTGTTGTATGTCCTCCGTTACGTCGGGCTGAACCCTGTCGAGGCCGGGTTGTGCCATCGACCGCGCGACTACCGGTGGTCCAGTTATGGGGCGGTCTTGAAACCCAACCCCCACTCCGTTGCCGTCGATCGCCTGGCCTGGTTCACGGGGGCGCCGGGGGCTCGGGGGGCTTGCGAGGGCGATGATCGGCTCGCGCGATACCGAGAGCTCGTCGAGGACGAACCGTGCGCTGCCTCGCGCGAACCGTACGGAACGATTTGACCAGGGGGCGGATGCCGGGATCCGACACGAACGCAAGCCCGTGCGAGGCCTGATACTCGGTCGATACGCGCGTGTTCGCCGCGAGGTCGTCGAATGTGACCGTGCGGATCGCGCCGCCGGCGACGGACGCGATCACGAGAGCGCTGACTGCGAACAGGACGAAGGCGCCGGCGACGGCAAGGCGCCTGTGGCTTCGATGCTGCGGGTCCACCACCGTAGGGCGATCCTCTCCGCTCTTACCGCCTCAATGCAAGAGCGCTTGCGGAATCACCCGTTCAGTCTCTCTCGCTGACGCCTCGCGGGAAGGAGGCCTGCAGGGTGTCCCCCGGGCTGTCGCCGTGCAGGCGGATCGACGCCACCTTGTAGAGGTTCACGGGAATCGCCCCACCCCAGCTTCCGTTCCCGTCGAGCTCGAGCGAGGGCAATGTGATCGTGCGCCCGTCTCGGGTCACCAGCTCTCCCCGCCTGACGTCGTCCCGGTGCGCGGCGTCGACGGTCAGGAGAATCCACGACGGCGATCCCTCGTAGCCGAACGCTACGCCGCTACGAGCCCCCTTCGCATCCGCCATCGGCTCGGCCTGGAAGTACCGGCCGCCCGCGGCGGCGAGGCTCTCGCGGTAGCGCTCCGCGGTCTTGTGGTCGTCGTGGTAGACGCCGATCAGCGCGACCGCGGTGACGGCCGCGGTTGCGATGGCAGGGCCGAGCCGCGGCGCGAGCCAGCGCGGAGACAACCAGCGAGCTGAGCGACGACCGGGCGCGGACTCCTGCAGCCCCATCGCCTCGACGACGCGCGACTCGAAGCCTGCCGGCGGCTCCTGAACCGGCGCCAGCACCAACAGCCCGTCGGCGACCTGCGAGAGCTCCTCGACGATGCGACGGCATTCTCCGCACGTCGACAGGTGCCGCAGCGCTTCCGCACGCTCCTCGCCGTCGGCGATCCCGAGGGCGATCTCGGCGGCGAGATCGCGCGTTCGCTCACAGCTCATTCTTGGTCTCCAACGAATCGCGCAGCTTGAGCATCGCGGTCCGGATTCGGGATTTCACGGTCCCCAGCGGTAAACCCTCGAGCTCACCTATCTCCTTCGCCGTACGGCCGAGGTAGGCGGCGAGGAACAGGGCCCGACGCTGCTCCGGCGGCAGCTCGGCGATGGCCCCTCGCACGCGCTCGCGCTCGTCGGGCGGGGGGCCCTCGTCAGCGGGACTGCCGGCGACCCCGGCTTGCTGAAGCTTGCTGGCCACGAGGTCCGGGTCAAGCGGCTGTGGCCTCTTCACGCGGACCACGTCGATCGCGAGGTTGCGAGCGATGGTCAGGAGCCAGGTCGACACCCGGCCACGTCGCGGGTCGTAGGTGCGCGCGTGCTTCCAGGCGCGCATGAACGTCTCCTGCGCCACCTCCTCGGCGATGCCCTCGTCCCGAACGATCGTCAGCACCAGGCCGTAGACCCGCGCCTGAAAGCGACGGATGAACGCCGTCGCAGCGTCCGAATCGCCGGCCGCGAGACCGGACAGAAGGGCCTCATCAGAGAGAGCTGAAGACACCACACCCTCTAATACGGCGCGGTGCCGTTTTGGGATTGACGGTCGTCGCGGTCAATCCCTTCAGCCACTCGGCCCGTAGTTCTGGGCATGAGAGTCTCGATCAAATCTTCAGTGGCGACTGCAGTCTCAATCGGCGCCGCGGCGCTTGTGCTTGCCGCGTGCGGCGGCAGTGACAGCGGGGATGTGGACGCCTCCACCGCGAGTGGCGACTCCGGCATCGTGTCGATCCAGAGCGTCGACGGGACCAACGTCCTGGCTGACTCCGAGGGTCGAACGCTCTACACCGCCGAGGTGGAGAAGAGACAGATCCGCTGCGTTGACGCGTGCATCTCGTTCTGGGAGCCGATCAACGCTTCGGCGAAGCAGTCGAAGGTGGCGTCCGCGGAATTGAACCTCAAGCTCGGCGTGGTCAAGCGCCCGGACGGATCCGCCCAACTGTCGTTCGATGGGCTTCCGCTGTACCGCTTCACCGAGGAGGGCGCCGGTCAGCTCGAGGGCGATGGCTTCGTCGACGACTTCGACGACACACATTTCGAGTGGGCAGCGGCAACCACGGGCGCCGGGTCCGCTCCTTCCGAATCGAATACCCCGAATAGCCCCTCCCCCTACTGAGCGTGTGACTGACTGCCCGCGTACTCGGGGCGCCGTCGTGATCGGCGGACCCTGAGTTGCAGCGCGCCTCTTGTTTTCCGGCGCTCAAAGCTCCAAAGTCGCAGTCTGGTGGCCACCGAGATCATCGGCCGCGAAGAGGAGCTTGCGGAGCTTCGCCGGTTCCTCGACGCCGCCGACAGAGTTCCGGCCGCGTTCCTGCTGGAGGGCGAGCCTGGTATCGGGAAGACGGTCCTATGGAGGGCGGGTGTGGAGTTGGCGCGGGCGCGGGATTTTCGGGTGCTCACCGCGATTCCCGCCACGGCAGAGACGCGCCTTTCGTTTGCGGCGCTCGCCGACCTGCTCGAACCCGTGCTTGCGGACGTGCTCCCGAGCCTGCCGCGGCCGCAGCGGCGCGCGCTCGAAATTGCGTTGCTGCTCGACGGCCCGCCTGGGCCTGCGCCGGATCCGCGTGCGGTCGCATTCGCTTTCCTGACCGCGGTTAGAGCCCTCGCGCGCGGAGGACTGGTTGTGGTCGCGATTGATGACATCCAGTGGCTCGACGGCCCGTCGGCGTCAACGGTCGAATTCGCCATTCGCCGCCTACACAACGAGCCCGTCGTGTTCCTCCTGGCCCTGAGGAGCGGGGAAGGACCGACACCGCTTGGGCTCGACCGCGCGCTCCCCGAGGGCGGGCTTCGGCGGCTGCCGATCGGGCCGCTCAGCCTGGGCGCTCTTCACCGCATCCTGGGCGAGAGGCTCGACCTCGTGACCTCGCGGCCGAAGCTTCGGCGAATCCGCGAGCTATCCGGTGGGAACCCGCTGTTCGCACTCGAGTTGGGGCGCGCAGTGCAACGCGGAGCGATCCGGTTGGAGCCGGGCGAAGCCCTGCCGGGCACGCTCGCGGCGGCCGTTCGCGACCGGCTCATGCTGCTTCCACAGGAGACCCGGACCGCGCTGCTGGCGGCATCGGCTCTGTCGCAGCCGACGCTGGCGCTCGTGAAGGCTGCCGTCGGCGGAGATCCCGAGCCACGGCTTGCGCCTGCGCTCGAGGCGAATGTGATCGAGCTCGAAGGCGACCGCATCCGCTTCTCCCACCCGCTGCTCGCCTCGGGCGTGTATTCCGAGGCCGGCAGCGCCGAGCGCCGAGCGCTCCATCGCCGCCTCGCGGAGCTGCTTCCCGATCTGGAAGAGCGTGCGCGCCATCTGGCGCTTGCCACGGAGGGCCCAGATGAGGAGGTCGCCGCCGCGCTCGAGCAGGCGGCCGACCGAGCACACGGCCTCGGTGCCCTCGCTTCTGCGGCAGAGCTGGCCGAGCTCGCCCGGCGGCTGACGCCCGCCGACATGAAGGAAAGGCGCCACCGGCGCACCGTCCAGGCGGCGGTCACTGCCTGGGAGGCCGGCGAGGGCGAGCGCGCCCGGGAGCTCTTGAGCGAAGCGCGAGTCACCTCTCAGCCCGGATCGTGGCGGGGTGAGATCCTCTACTGGCTCGGCTCGATACAGGAGTACGAGGGCGATCGTCGGCAAGCGGTCCGCCTCTATCGCGAGGCGCGCCTGAACTCGGCCGAGGACGTCGCGCTCCTGGGGCGAGCCGAGGAGGGGCTTTCAAGTGCACTCTTCTTGCTGCGGAGCGACCTGCCCGCCGCTGCCGGTCACGCCCGCACCGCGGTCGCGCTCGGCGAGCAAGCCGGGAACCCGGGGATGGAGATCGCTGCTCTCAGCCAGCTCGTTCTCGTCGACGCTGTGACGGGCGGAAGCGAATGGAGAGCGGCGGTTGCGCGCGGGCGCGAGCTCGAGGAACGCACGGACCCGGTCCAGACCGCCGTCAGCGCGACCTTCGCTTTCGCCGTGGTACTGACCTGGGTTGACGAGTTCGGGCGCGCGCGCGAGCTCTTCCGGGCCCTTCTCGAGCAGGCAGAGGAACGTGGCGAGGAGAGTGCGGTGCCTTGGATACTCGCCCAGCTTTGCTGGGCGGAGTTCCTGGCGGGAAGCTGGGAGGAGGCGAATCGGCACGCCGAGGAGGGGATCGATCTCGCGCTCCAGGCCGACCAGGAGCCACAGCGCGTTTTTGCCCTTGGCGTGCGCGCCCTGATACGCGCCGCGCGGGGCGATGTGGACGGCGCGCGAGCCGACGCCGCGAGCACGCTCGAGGGCGCGGAAGCGCGCGGCGTGATGATGGCGACAACCCTCGGCGCTTGCGCGCTCGGGCTTCTTGACCTCTCGCTCGAGCGGTTCGATGCGGTGCACCGCGTGCTTGGCCCGCTCGGCGCGCGGCTCGAAGCGGGCGGCGTCCGGGAGCCCGGCTCCGTGCGCTTCACCGCTGATGAGATCGAAGTGCTGATCGCACTCGGTCGCATCGAAGAGGCCGAGGCGCTGCTCAGCATTCTCGGGCGCCAGGGAGCGCAGCTGGACCGTGCCTCCGCGCTCGCGTCAGCGGCGCGCTGCCGAGGGCTCGTCTGCGCCGCGCGCGGCGATCTCGAAGGCGCGCTCGTCTCGCTTGAGGAGGCTCTTCCCGCGCACGAGCGAGCCTCCATGCCCTTCGAGCACGCCCGCACGTTGCTGGCCCTTGGTGCGACACGAAGGCGGGCAAGGATGAAGCGGCCGGCGAGGGAGGCCCTCGAGCAGGCACTGGCGATCTTCGAGGAGCTCGGCGCGCGCCTGTGGGCCGACAAGACGCGTGCCGAGCTGGCTCGCATCGGCGGGCGTCCCGCGGCCACCGGCGAGCTAACGCCGACCGAACGCCGCATTGCGGCGCTAGCCGCCGAAGGGCGCTCGAACAAGGAGATCGCAACCGCCTTGTTCGTGACGCCGAAGACGGTGGGCACCCAGCTTTCACGGATCTACCGGAAGGTCGGCGTCCACTCGCGAACGGAGCTCGCGCGACATCTATCGAAGGACAGCGCGACGCCCAAAGTGTAGGAATTTGACGACTTTCTGAGGCGCCGCAGCCGCCGTAGGTTCGGGGCATCCCACCAGACACCGCCACCCCTGGAAGGAGCACCCGATGAGGACCCCAAGACTCGTGCGAGCGGCCATCGCTGCGCTCGCCATCGCCGCAACGCTGGGAGCGTCCACTGCCTCGGCGGGGGACATCGAGATCAGGCGCGACGGCTCCAAGGCCGTCGACGTGCCGGTGGCCCCGGTCGCCCCGACGAGCCCGGATATCGCCGATGGCTTCCAGCTTGACGACGCCGGCGTCGGCGCCGCCGGCATGCTGGCGCTCGTACTTGGTTCGGCTGGCTTGGTCTCGCTGCGCGGCCGGCGCCAGTCGTCCCGCCCGATGAGCACGACCTCAGTCGCACCATGACCTGCGCGGCGGGCAGTCGAATAGGCGTCGTCCTCGTTGGCGCGACGGTCGCAGCACTCACCATGTGTACCGCCCAGGCGCACGCGGCCTTCCCCGGGAGAACGGGGACGGTTCGCCTGGGATGCCGGCAGCAACCTCACGTCCCTCTATTCCATCGACTCGGATGGCACCGGCCAGACGCGTCTGACCAGCTCATCCTCCAACGACCGCGACCCCGCGTGGTCTCCGGACGGACAGAGAATCGCGTTCGCGCGCGTGGCGCCGGTAACAGAACACAGCGACCTGTTCGTGATGAACGCGGACGGGAGCGGCCTGACGAACGTGACGAACGACTCGGCTTCCTTCAACAGGGATCCGGCCTGGTCGCCGGCCGGGCACGCCATCGCGTTCCAGAGCGCCGGACTCAGCGGTTTTAGCGACCTATACCGCGTGAACGCGGATGGCAGCGGTCGGCTCAATCTCACGAACACCGACCACCTGCATGAGTCCGGGCCGGCCTGGTCGCCGGACGGGCGTAGGGTCGCCTACCAGGCATCGGGCGACGCGGCCAACCAGGGCCTATACGTCATGAACGCCAACGGCAGCGACCAGACGAACCTGACGGCGGGCGATGCCTCCCGCAACCGGCAGCCGGCCTGGTCGCCGAACGGCGACAAGATCGCCTTCGCCTCCAACCGCGGCGGGAACGATGACATCTACGTCATGGATCCCGACGGCGGCTCCGTGACGAGGCTGACCAACGACGCGGCGCAGGACTCCGTCCCCGCTTGGTCGCCTGACGGAACCAAGCTCGTCTTCCAGAGCGACCGCGACGGCCCGCTCGCCCTCTACGTGATGGATGCGGGCGGGGGCCAGGTGCAGCCCCTCGCCAGCGAGCGAGGAGGCGCGCTTCCCGACTGGCAGCCGCTCGCGGGCGACTTCGCCCGGGTCACGGTCGCGAAGGAACTCGTCCCCGCCAGCGATCCGGGCCGATTCATCCTGGCACTCGGTTCGACGGTGCTCGTGCGGGCGGCGGGCGACGGAGACTTCGGGACGACCAGTGTCACCCCCGGGACATACGTAGCGTCCGAGGACAGCGACGTCTTCACCTTGCTCCAGAACTACGACCGGTCCGTCTCGTGCACGAGAAACGGCAGCCCTTACGTCACGCCCGCTGGGCCCGGCTTTATCGACGTGGCCGCGGGTGACCACGTGGTCTGCACGATCACGAACATCCGGATCCTCGGAGACTCGGACCCGCCGGTTCTCGCGTTGCCGGCAGACAAGACCGTCGACGCGACGTCAGCTTCAGGTGCGACGGTGACCTACGTGGTGTCTGTTTCGGACACCACTGATCCAAACCCCACGGTGAACTGCACGCCTGCCTCTGGCTCGGTCTTCCCCATCGGCGCTACACCCGTCCGGTGCACGGCGGCCGACAACGGCGGCAACTCCGCAACAGGCTCGTTCACGGTGACGGTGCGCAGCCCGACGGCCCAGCTGGCCGAGCTGTTCCGGCAGGTGATCATCACGTCGCGCCTCCCGAGCGCTGTCAAGGCGCAGCTGCTGGCAAGGCTCCAGCCGCTCGTGAACGCATTCGACCCAAGCAACCCCGCGCAGCGAAGGCTCGTCTGCAACGGGCTATCCACCTTCAGCTCGCTCGTGCGGGTCCTCTCCGGCATCGCCATCCCCCCTGGCCAGGCGGCGGCGTGGATCGTCGACGCGAACCGGATCAGGGCCGTGATCGGCTGCTGAACAGCAATCGCAGGAGGTAGTGAAATGTCAAGCCGGATTGGGACAACCTTCGTGGGCATCGTGGCCGTGGCAGCCGTTTGCGCACCGGCCGCCTGGCCCGCCAAGCCGAAGCTCTACAGCGTCGCGCTCATGGGCGATGTGCGCAATGAGGCGAGCCGGACGACGGATGGCGTCCCCAGACCTCCCGACGGCTGCGTGGGCACGATGTCCGAGACGCATCGGTTCGTCGCGTCGGCCGGTCTGGCACCGAAGCCGGCTGGCGCGCCGGTCGCGTCATACGGGCGACTGCGTTTCCGGGCTCGCTTGATATCGCCGAGCGTTGCCGCGACCACCACGACCGCCGGGAGCTTTGCGCCCGACCCGAATTACCCGCCCGCGGATCCGAGCGATTGCTCGGTAGCACCGGGGATGAAGACGTGGCCTTGCGGCTTAGCCGCTGAAGCGATGCGCAGCTCCGGTGCCGAGTTCGCGCTGCTTCCCAACAAGGGCAAGTACGAGCTCTACTACAACCGGAGCGCCGGACTCGTCTCCTGCGACGACGAGTTCCCGCTGGGCTGGGCGCTCTTGGACGCGTCACAGCCGCAGCTGACGAAGCTGCGCGTGAGCGCCGTCAAGCGCCTCGCGAAAGGCAGAACTGCCTCGGCCTCTGGGACGGCCGTGTCGCCCCCGTTGGACCCGGGAGGCACAGGCGGCGAAACCCTCAATTACACCCTCAAGGTCAAGCGGGTGAGGTAGTCGAGGGGGTCGTTCATGTCGGCTCACACCACACACAGGTTGATCGTCCTGACGCTCGTCTCCGCTCTCGTCATCGGTGGGGGCGTGACCGGTGACGCGTCCGCTCGGACCGACGCCACCGCTTCGTCGGTCGCGAAGCACAAGAAGAAGCGCAAGGCGGTCAAGTGCCGCAAGAACCAGGTCCCGATCAAGCTCAAGCGGCGGACCGTGGGCTGCCGGTCGTTGCGCGCGGCGCTGCCGGCGCCCAGTGAGGGCGACCCCCGGCCTCTGCTCGCCAAGACCGCGCTCGACGACGACCTGGCGGGAGTGCGCGATCGCCGTGGCCGGCGAGCGCCGTCGCTTAAGAAGCTGTCCCGCAAGGTCGGCCCGCGCGCCTACCGGACCCTGCAGCGCGCGATCCCGCAGGGCCTCGCCCGGCTGGACCGGCTGGCCGCGGCACCACCAACCGCCTCGCGCGCCGGTGCGACCGCGGCACGGCAGCTCCCGAAGTGCGCCGGCGGCCCGCCGCCGCCCACCAAGACCGACACCTACCGCTCGAGCTCCGGCGGCGAGAGCATGACTGCGAAGGTCACACTCGGCGCCGTCGGAACACTCGATCTGCAGCTCGAAGGCGGGGCGTACAGGATCAGCGTCGCGATCACGAGCGACGAATGCAGCCACTTTGACGCCCCGTCGCCCTGTCCAACCGCCGCCGGGGTCGTGGACGCCACCGACAGCTCGACCTTCAAGGTCTCGCTTACGGTCGCCAAGGGTCACACGGTGCTGATGTCGAGGAGCTTCGACTACTCCGGGCAGACGAGGATGCACGCCGAAGTCGACGAGCACGCCAAGCTCAAGCTGATCGACATCGACGACACCCGAACGGCGAACATCGAGCTCGGCGGCACGAGGCAGGAGTTCGGCCCGGTGAACCTCATCTACACAGGCATCCACCACGCTCGCGTCAACATGCCGAAGGGCGACTACGCCCCCGGCCTCAGCGCGGTCGACATCTCCCTCACCGCGCGCGGGGTTACCGTCGGCCGCTCGGACCTGGGGCAGGTCGGCAACAGCATCGCCAGGGACCTCGACAGCGACTTCGCCGCGCTTGTCGGCGCTGAGATCGCCAACTTCAACGGTCTCAAGGGCACCTGGGAGACGGCAGGAGCGTGCGCCACGCTGGTCTTCGAGCCCGCAAGCTATGAGCTGGGGCGGCTGTCCAAGGGACAAACCGGCCAGCTCACCGCCCACGTGGTAGCGAAGTCGGGCGGCGGCACCGCCCGGCCCGGCGACTGGACCGTGATCGGCGTCGGGAACGGCACGCTCACCCCAGCCAGTGCCGCCGGTGCTGCGCCCAATTTCTCCTGGGTGGTGACCAATGCCGGCCACGGCATCAAGCTCAAGGGCGACCTCGAGGTCACCTCGACGGCGGGCGTCGCGAGCGGCACCTGGGAGCAGGAGACCGAGGACAAACCGCTCTACCGCGGAACCGTCACCGGAACACGGGGCGACAGCTTGGAAACCGCGGGTGAATGCGGCGGGAGCTGGCAATTCAGCTACAGCGCCCGCCTGGCGTCATTAGACGGATCCGATCAGCCGTTCGCAGTAATCATCGACACGGACAGCGGGCCGGAGGGCGGAGATGCGCTGGGCTACGACGAAACAGGCAGCGGCACGTGGACGCTCGAACCATGCAACGGGTCACCCGGGTGCTCCGCCAACCTGTCGTTCGATCCCGATTTCCGCTCTCACGGAGACGTGTACTTCGAAGCCGACGCCGACACCGTCAGGGCGACCGTCGAGGTCGGGCCTATCGACAATGACTGCGGATCTCGGGGCTTCACGCTCGGACAAGGAACCTTCCCGCGCAGCATGGTCGGCGCCGACACCATCACGGTTGCCCTCTCGTGGAACAGCGGCCCGGTCTTCGGTAACGGGACAATGACCCTGACCCGCGTCAACTGAGTGGTTAGCCGCGAGGACGGCTGGGGCAATCAACGGCCAGTGACGTACGCACTCGGCCTGATCGGATGGATGTTCCTCACCCTCGCGGTGTGCGGGCTCGTTCTCCCGATGATCCCCACAGGGGGAGAGGGGAACAACTACACGGTGGGCTCAGTCGTCGCGTGCGTCGTGTTGGCGGCGGTCGGCGGATTCATCGTCGCCAAGACCCGGCGCGCCTACTGAACAATTGATCGGCTGCCTGTTCCCCTTTCAGCATGAGGCCACGGTGGCCATCTGGCTTTTCCTCGCCATCGCGTTGGGTGGGCGCTACGGCAGGCGAGTCGCCAGGCAAGTCGGGAGCGATCCACAGGCCTACCGGGAGCGGTGGGGCTACCGGCCTCGGACATCGCTGGCGGCGATGATTATCGCGCTGCTCTTGTCGCTTGTGCCCCTCATTGCGTCCGCGTCGTTCTGCGACGACTTCTTCTTTGGTTGGGTGTGGCTCCTGATTTCGCCCTTGGTGATCGCGGCGTTGGTCAGGGCGCTGGTGCCGATGGCGCGGCTCGCCCGCGCAGACTGAGTAGCTCAGCTTGTTCACGCACGACTCGGCTCTGGTAGACCTGGGTCCCCGCCATGGAAAAGCCTTCCGCGCTTCCCGTGTCCGAGACGTCGATAACTCGCCGCGGTGCCCTCAAGGGCGCGGTCGGCTTAGCAGCCCTCGGCGCCCTGCCGGCCAGCGCCGCCGGAAGCGGGAGACCAAGGTCGGGACGTGAACGCGTGGCGATCATCGGCGCCGGTGCGGGTGGCGTGGCCGCAGCCTACTTTCTGGCTGACAGCTTCGACGTCGACCTCTTCGAGGCGCGATCCAGAATCGGCGGCCAGTGCGACTCGCGGGTGATCAAGCACCAGGGGCGGAGAATCACCGTCGATCTCGGCGCCCAGTTCTTCCATCCCGACACCCACCCGATCTACGTCACGCTGCTGGAGGAGCTGGGCCTCTACGACCCCGAGCACCCCGACGGCGACGCGACGCTGCAGGCTCCCGGGAGCCTGTGCATCTTCCGGACGGCCGGGGGCCCGCCCATCTTCTCGTCGTTGCACCCGCTCTCGACGCCGCAGCGTGCGATCGACTTTGCGACGTTCACGGGGCTCGCGCGGCAGGCGGTCCTGTCGGACATGTCGTGGGAGATCACCGTCGACGCCTGGATCCGCAGCCTGCCCCTGCGGCGATCGTTCAAGAAGGACGTCCTTTATCCGTGGATCACGGCGACGATCGGGTGCGCGCGGGCCGACGCGCGGCGAGCGTCGGCACGGTCGATCCTGCAGACGTTCGCGCTGGCGTTCCCGGCCAACATTCTCGAGGGCGCCACCACGTACAACTCGAAGATCGGCCTGCAGGGGAACCTGCAGCGAATGCTGGACCGAAGCCCGACCGCCCATGTGCACCTCGGAACGCCTGCGCGAGCCCTGAGTCGCACACGCGGCGGCTGGTTCCTGCAGACGCCGGCGGGTCGGCAGGGGCCGTATCGGCTCGTCGTGTTGAACGCGCCACCGCGTGCTGGACGGAAACTGCTGCGTCCGCTGCCCGCATTCGACGACATCACTTCGTTACTGGACGTGTATCGATATTTCGACTCGCGCCTTGTGGTTCACACCGACGCGGCCTACGTGCACCGTGATCGCCGCAACTGGGGGGCCTACAACGCCGGGGTTGACGGTCTCAATTGCGAGGGCAGCGCCTGGCTCGGCGCCCTGTACGAGAAGTCTGCCTCGGGCGCGAGCGTCCACGTGTTCAAGTCGTGGGCCCAGCGCCGGCGCGCCGACCCCAAGCACATCCTCTTGGAGCGGCGGTTCAAGCACCCGCTGATCAACCGCTCGACGATCAAGGCTGCACGCGCCCTGCGTCCGCTACAGGGCCGCAAGGGCTTGTACTTCAGCGGCCAATACACCACCGGCATGGACCTGCAGGAGTCAGCGCTCTACTCGGCCATGAAGGTGGCCGAAGCGATGGCTCCCGGCAGCCGGACCCTGGCGTCGCTGAACACGCGTTTGAGCGCGCGCGGACGCGCCGGCATTTCGTACGACCTCTGAGTCCACCGGGCCTAGTCAGCCCACCAGTCGCGCTGACCCTCCACGTCTTCGCGCGGATCCTCTCCGAGATTGGGCGCGCCGAAGACGAGGATCTCGAGGCCCTCCGGACCGGCCTCGTAACCTCGCCACGTGCCGGGCGGGACGCGCACCACGTCCCACTCCTTGACCTCGACTATCTCGTCGTCGAGTTTCATGCGCCCACTCCCGCGCACGACCACATACAGCTCCTCCTACTCCTTGTGCGTGTGGCCGTACGGGAAGCGATAGTCGGGCGGGATGCGCTGGTAGCTAAGGCCGGACTGCTCGAGCTCGAGTGCCTTGGTTGCGAGGCGGAACTCCAGGTCCGGCGCGCCGTCGAAGTTGGACCCGACATCCTCCAGATCCTCCCTGAGGTTCCTGAGCGTGAACGGCACGGCCGCGAGTCTACGCGCCCTCGCCCACTAGCCCCGATACTGGAGACTGCCCGGCTCGATGGCGGTCATCGAGCAAGCATCGTCCTCCGGCGGCGCATGATCCGCCGCGCGCCATCTTCGTTCGCTTCCTGAAGTTCGGTGCGCTCGCCTGGGGCGGTCCGGCGGCGCAGATCGCGATGATCAAGCACGAGTGCGTCGACCAGGAGTGCTGGGTCGACGAGGAGACCTTCAAGAAGACCCTGGCCGTCTACCAGGTCCTTCCCGGTCCGGAGGCGCACGAGTTGTGCGTCTACTTCGGACGGATAAGAGGCGGCAAGCTCGGCGGCTTCCTCGCGGGTCTCGGGTTCATGCTGCCCGGCTTTCTGCTCATGCTCGGGCTGTCCATCCTGTACGTCGAGGCGGACCTGGCTCAGCATCTCGATGAGTTGTTCTATGGCCTGAAGGCCGCTGTCGGCGCGTTGCTCGCGCGGGCGCTTGTACGACTCAGCCGCTCATTCATTACGGACGTTCCGCTCGCTTTCCTGGCGGCGGCAGCCTTCGCCCTGACCGTCTTCGCATCTGCGAACTTCGCGCTCGTCCTTCTCGGGGCCGGCATCGCCTACGAGCTGTGGACAACCGGGCGACGGTGGGCCCAGCGGACGCACACCCTTTCCCTCGCGCCAGTCGCGCTCCTCGCCGTTGCGACCGGAGCGCTCACCGTCTCGCTCACCGCCGAGATTTTTTGGGAGGGCCTGACGGCCGGCCTCGTGACCTTCGGCGGAGCGTTCACCGTCATCCCCTACCTCCACGACGCCACGGTGGATGGCCAGCACTGGCTCACCGACTCGCAGTTCGTGGATGGTCTCGCGATGAGCGGAGTGCTCCCTGCACCGCTCATCATCTTCTCGACCTTCGTGGGCTATATCGCCGGCGGGCTGGGCCGCGGCCTCGCCATGACATTGGGCATCTTCCTGCCGGCGTTCGTCCTCCCGATCTTGTTTCATCGCTCGCTGGTCGCAATCGCCGAGAACCCGCGCGTGCGCGGAGTCGCGGCAGCCGTGATCGGGCTGATCGCCGCAGTCACGGTCGACGTGCTCGATGCGAGCGTGGTGGACGCACCCACCGCCGTGCTCGCGATCGCGGCCTTCGCGGCGCTAAACCGCTGGCACGGGAAGCTCGTGGTCGTCGGCACGGTGCTCGGCTGCAGGGTGATCGGAGCGCTCCTCCAAACGACCAACTTGGTCTAGCGCGAAAGCCAGACACATGTCCGGCGACGCCGAGACACCAAAGTGTAGGAATTCGCCGACTTTCTCTCGGGCCGCAGCCGCCGTAGCTTCTGGGTCATGACCCGATGCCACGTCGAAGGAGGCGCCTCGGCCGGTGACATCGTGATGAGGCGGGACAGCTCGAAGGCCGTCGACCTACCGGTGACGCCGGTCCCCCCGAGGAACCCGCGCAGACCGGCGTTGCGCCGCACGCTGCTGGCGATCTGCCTGCTTGCTGGGATGCTGTCGGCGAGCTCGGCAGCGGCGGACGAGCGCCTCGTGTTCCCGGGGAGGGCCTCTCCGACTGGCCCGTGGCAGCTCGAGTTTGTGGACCCGGTCGGCGGCGGAACGCAGTCACTCACCACGTCACTTTCGATCATCGACCCGACCTGGTCGCATGACAACAAGACGATTGCGTTCTACGACCAGTTTGGACGCGGCCTCGTCTTGAAGCCCGCCGTCGGAGGCGGCGAGAGCACGTTCATTGGCCTGGACGCCATCAGACCGTCGTGGTCCCCCGTGAAGGGCGAGATTGCCTACTGGGCGCCCACACAGACCGCGTGGCAGTACGTGCTCAAGGTCGCGCCGACCGATGGCCAGGCTATCCGGACGGTGGCGGGCCCTTACGACGTGCGGTTCGCGATGCCGCTGGTTGGGCTGGAGCAGCCGGCGTGGTCTCCCGACGGCAAGAAGCTCGCGTTCGCGCTCAACCGTGGCATCGTCAGCGTGCCCGCGACCGGAGGCGCGCCAGCGCCGTTGGTTCCCGGCGGACCGACGAGGACGTACGTTACGCACGAGCCGTCCTACGCGCCCGACGGCAAACAGCTCGCGTACACGAAGTCAGTTGATGACGCCTTCGGCTCGTTCACTGCCTGGGAGCTCGTTGTGCGCAGCCTTCAAAACGGCCAAGAGCTCACCGTCGTTAGTGGGTCAAGTGTCAGGGACGACGTGAACGACCTTGCGCACGGGCCTCAGTCGTGGTCGCCCGACAGCACGCAGGTCGCGTTCGCCCTGCGGCACGGAACGCCGCAGGGCTCCCAGTCCACCGTGAACGTAGTGCGGAGCGATGGGAGCGGCCGCCGGTCCGTGGTTCAGCGCTCCGGGGCTGGTGCCCCCGCATGGGGACGCCCGGCCTTGCCCAGCTACTACGTCAAGCACGTGGAAGTCTCCCAGGGCATCTCTCCCGCTTTCGGCGCACTGCTTCCGGTGGACCCGCTGGCAACGGCTCCGCTGGAGCTCCCGTGGACCCTCCCCTCGGTGGCGGGATCCGAAATCCGCCTCATCGCGGGCAAGTCAACCCTCGTGCGGATCTACGTGGGAGACGCGAGCCTCGAGCCCGGCAAGACGGAGACGCGCGAGCTGGGCTACCGCGTCAGCTACGGAACACCGTTCACGCCGGAGGAGGGCGAGCAGCACAACGTGACGGTATCGGCACCCGACGTCGCCCCGGAGCAGAAGTCGATCGACAGCGCGATCAACGTCTGGCTGCCGCCGCATGGCTCCGTTGCGGGAGCACCCGTGCAGATCTCGGCAGAGGTGAACCCGGACGAAAGCGACGCCGAGTGCTCGGATTGCTATCCGAACGGCAATCGCGCCAACGTCTCTGGCGTGCGGTTCAACACCGGCGGCGGCATCACGCTCGCGCCGGTGCCGATCGTGCTGTTCGGCCCGAACAAGCAGATCACGTTGCCGTCCCCGGCCTTTGCCTCGCTGTGGGGGGATCTGCCGCATTCGCTTCCGGTCAGGGACGACGGGATTACCGTCGACCCACCCGGCCTGGCACTCCCTCTCGATGCCACGAAGTTCCCGATCGGCTCGGGAGACTTCTGTGAGTATGCCCTCGCCGAACTCAACACGCTGCACACGCTGCACGCGGCGGGTGGCCCGTTCTCGGCAACGGGACCGGTTCGCTGGGTGGGCTACGGGTCGCCCGCGTTTCCGCCCGGTATCGCCTGTGACGGAAACGCGTTCTCACCGGGCGAGGACTTCGTCGTGCTGCGGGCCCACCAGCAGTCGGTGAACCACGAGTTCGGCCACACGCTTGGCCTTGATCACTTCTCCGGACCCAACGCGCTGCCGGCCGCGGGCGCCACCGCGCTGCCATACAGCGGGATCGGTGGATACGGCTACGAGCCTCTGAGCGGCGGCACGGTCGTGTACGACAAGGACACCATCGGCGACCTGATGTCGTACTCGCCGAGCCGATGGATCTCGCCATTCACGTGGAAAGCCATGTACCACGGGATCCTCGCTGAGTCTCCGGGTGTTACGCCGGCGCGACATCGGTCAGGCGCTGCCGCGTCCCGCGGCCTCGCGAGGAGCAGCGAGGTCAAGACGCGGAGGCTGGTCACGGGCTTCATGTCCGCCGGGCGCGGCGTGATACTCCGGTCGCTGGTTGCGGAGACCGCCCGGAACGCCGCGACGGGACCCGTGTTCGGCCGTGTACTGGCGCTGGATCGCAGTGGGCACGTGCTCGCCTCCGGCGCGGTCCGTGGCGCGCCAAGCGACAAGACCCCAGGCGCTGGCAACGAGCTGAGCCTGCCGTTCGTCATAACGCTCCCCGCCAGCGCGCGTATCGCGGCGCTCGCGCTGCGGAATGCGGACGGCCGGACGCTTACCACGGTCAGGAGGTCCAAGAATGCGCCCACCGGCCGGTTCAAGCGCGTACCCAAGAAGCTGAAGGCCGGAAGGTCCCTGACCGCGCGCTGGATTGCCCGCGACCGAGACCGCGACAAGCTGACGTTCGCGCTCTACGGGAGGCGCGGCAAGACGCGCTGGCAGCTCATCGCGATGGGCGCCGCCGGTCCGAGCCGAGCGGTTGTCAACCCCTCGAGGCTTGGCCGTGGCAAGCAGCTTCGGCTTCGGCTTCTCATAAGTGACGGCTTCAGGACGACGACGATAATCGGCCAGCCGATCCGGCTTGCCGGCCGGTAGCCGCAAGGCAGGGCTCCGCGAAAGCGCGCCCGTCAGGATTCGAACCTGAGACCTTCGGTTCCGTAGACCGACGCTCTATCCAGCTGAGCTACGGGCGCTCGGCGTGCAAGGGTAGCGGTCAACAAATCGCGCGGCACTTGACATGGGGGCGTAGGGTGGAAGGGAGGTTCCCCCCTGGTGGCACCCGCCCCCGCACCCCCCCGCCGTTTGCTGGTGCCGCTGTTCCTGGCACTGCTGGCCCTCCTCGGCCTCAGCGCGTCTCCGGCCGGCGGCTCGGATCCCACGGTCCAGGCCGCCGCCCCCACGGGCCGGCTCGTGCAGCCCAAGGGCCAGGACGGTTGCATCCACAGGAGGGGGACGAATCGCTGCGCGCGCGGGCGGGCGCTAACGAGCCCAGAGGACGTCGTGGTCAGCCCGGATGGGCGACACGTGTACGTGGCCGCGTACAGCAGCCACGCAATCGCCGCGTTTTCGCGGGACCGTCGCACCGGCACCCTCGAGCAGCTGCCCGGGCGGCGCGGGTGCGTGCACCATCGCAACCGCTCGGGCGGATGCACCGTGGGACGGGCGCTTGGCGGCCCGATTGCGCTCGCGGTGAGCCCCGATGGGCGCAACATCTACGTGGCCTCCGCGGCCAGCGACGCCGTGACCACCTTCTCGCGCAACCGGCGCACCGGCGCGCTCCGCCAGGCCGCCGGGTTGAAAGGCTGCATCAGCGCACGCCCGGGTGACGACTGCCTGGTGGGCCGCGCGCTGAACGAGCCGACGAGCTTGGCCGTGAGCCCCGACGGCGACCGTGTGTACGTGGCGGGGCGGCGCTTCCCGAGCGGCGTCGCGATCCTGGCCCGGGCGAGCGACGGCAGCCTCACGCAGGCCGATGGCCCCGCGGGCTGCGTGACTCACCGCGGCGGCTTCGACTGCGCGAGCGCGCGGGCGATCTCCGCTCCCGAGGAGGTCGTCGTGAGCCCCGACAGCCGCCACGTGCTCGTCGCCGGCATGCGCAGCGACGCGGTGGCTGTCCTGATGAGCGGACCCGGCGGCCTCTCGCAGGCTGATGGCGCCGCAGGCTGCATCGCGAGAGGGACCACGGAGGGGTGCGCGCCGGCACACACGCTCCGCGGTCCGGTCGACCTGGCCATGAGCCCCGACGGCCGCTTCGTCTACACGGCCTCCTCGATCGCCGACGGGATAGCGGTCCTTCGTCGAGACCGTGGCACTGGCGCGCTGACCCAGCCGTCCGGGCGCGCGGGCTGCCTGAGCCAGAAGGGGGGTGGCGGGCGCTGCCACGTCGGGCGCGCCCTCGATGAGGTGTGGAGCGTCGCGGTCAGCCCCGACGGCCGAAACGTCTACAGCGTCTCGTCGAAGGTCAACATGCTCGGCGCGATCTCGCGCGAAGGCGGGTCCGGGGAGCTCGCGCAACTGCCCGGAAGATACGGCTGCTTCATTCGCGCCGGCTTCGGCGGCTGTCCCGACGGGCGCGGACTCACCGTTGCCGTGGCCGTGGCCGTGAGCCCCGACGGCCGCAACGTGTACGTGGCGTCCGAGGACGTCTACCTGGGGGCGGTTGCCATCTTCCGGAGACTCGGCGGATGAGGGCGCCTCTGGCCGGCGTGCTCGCACTCGCGGCGCTCGGCGTGAGCCTGCTCCCCGTCGGCGGCGCCCTCGCGCAGGAGGCGGGCCCGGGTGCCGCGGCCGGTGGTCCGAACGTGGTGCTGCTCATGACCGACGACCAGCGCTACGACGACATGGGCCCGCTGCCGAACACGCGGCGACTGATCGGGAAGGCGGGGGTCACGTTCACGCGCTCGTATGTGTCGTATCCGGTCTGCTGCCCGTCGCGAGCGACGTTCTTCACGGGCCAGTACGCGCACAACAACGGCGTGCTCTGCCTCTACAAGAAATGCCGCAGCGGCGGCGCGCACGGCGGCTACACCGCCCTGGAGCAGGAGGAGTACCTGCCCGTGTGGCTCAAGCGAGCCGGCTACGAGACCGCGCACATGGGGAAGTTCCTCAACGGCTACGGGAAGGACCGCGCCCCGGACGTCCCGCGCGGCTGGACGGAGTGGTACGGGCTGATCGACCACTCCACGTACCGGATGTGGGGCTACGACATCTTTGAGAACGGGCGCAGGCGCACGTACGGAAACGTGCGGCGAGAGAACCCGCGCTACTACCAGACCGACGTTCTGGGAAACAAGGCGGTCGACTACATCCGGCGTCATTCCCGAGAGGAGGCGCCGTTCTTCCTCTCGGTTGGGTTCCTCGCCCCCCACCACGAGTCGGGCCACACCCAGCAGATCACGGGCAAGCTGGTGCGCCCGGCGCCGCGCCACCGTGGGCGGTATGCGCACGCGGCGCTCCACAAGTCGCCGAACTTCGGAGAGCCGGACCTGTCGGACAAGCCGTGGTTCATCGGGCGCTGGAATCGGAGGCTCACTCCGAAGCGGGAGGCGGCGATCGTGAAGCGCATGCGGGAGCGCCACGAATCACTGCTCGCCGTCGACGACGCGGTGGAGAACGTGATCGACGAGCTCCGCCGCACGGGCGAGCTCGACAACACGTACGTGATCTTCACCTCCGATCACGGCTACATGCAGGGGGAGCACCGGATCCCGCAGGGAAAGATGATGCCGTACGACCCCTCCACCCAGGTCCCGCTCCTCATCCGCGGCCCCGGGATCCCCTCCGGCCGCAGGACGAAGGCGCTGGTGGGCAATATCGACATGGCACCTTCGATCGTGCAGGCCACCAGAGCCCGGGCCGGACTTGCGATGGACGGGCGCTCCTTCCTGCCGTTCGCGCGCGACCCGCGGATCCGTAGCCTCCGGCCCCTGCTTCACGAGACGACCGGCCAGGGCGCGCGCGGTGGGGGCAACACTCAGGAGGGCGGCGCGAAGGGACAGCAGCCGCGCGTGCCGGCCTGGCGGGCGGTGCGCACCACGCGCTGGCTGTACGTGGACTACCAGGGCGGGCAGCGCGAGCTGTACGACCTGAGACACGATCCGTACCAGCTCAACTCGCTCGTGAGCGACCCGAATCTGCGCCAACGCGTGCGCACGCTGCGACGCATCCTCGGCGACCTGAGCCGCTGCAAGGCGGCCGAGTGCGGCGAGATAGCCGCGGCGTCGGTGCGTTAGCAACCACGCAACCGCGGCAACGGAGAGGGAGGGATTCGAACCCTCGATGGAGGTTTCCCCCCATACTCGCTTAGCAGGCGAGTGCCTTCAGCCACTCGGCCACCTCTCCGAAGGGCTCGATGCTAGAGCAGCGCGCCCTCCAGGCGGAGCAGGAATTCCTTCCTTTCGAGCCCGCCGGTGTACCCGCCGAGCTTGCCCCCGCTGCGCAGCACGCGGTGGCACGGCACCACCACCGGCATGGGGTTCGCGCCCAGGGCGTTGCCCGCGGCGCGGACCGCGCGGGGGCTGCCGGCCTCGGCGGCCACACCGGCGTATGACGAGACGTCGCCGAAGCCGATGCGGGCCGTTGCCCGCAGGACCTCGCGCGTGAATCCCGCCAGGTAGGA
This sequence comes from uncultured Thermoleophilaceae bacterium, assembly GCA_963825345.1. Classification (GTDB taxonomy): domain Bacteria; phylum Actinomycetota; class Thermoleophilia; order Solirubrobacterales; family Thermoleophilaceae; genus JACVRW01. The sequence goes on from CAWGSQ010000012.1 coordinate 107,981, forward strand.
CCAGTCGATCGGCACGTCGAAGTCCTGACGGCGGCCCTCGAAGTACTCGTCCAGCTCGCGGCGCACGGGGTCGAGTCGGGCGGGCGCCTCGAGCACCCGCGGCGACACGCGCGCGGCCAGCTCCTCGAGCACCTCGTCCTCCCCGCGGAACTCCGTGTATGAGACGCGCACGAGCCCCCTCGGCGTGGCCGCGACCACCAGCGGCCCGAGCGGCGAGTCCACCGACGTGTAGGCCACGTCGATGAGGCCCTCCGCCTCGGCGCGGGCGGCGAGCTCCGGCGCGTCGGCCGGCAGGTCGAGTGCGGCGTTCTTCAGTGTCATCTCGATGTCGTTCATCAGCTCAACTCCTCTTTGAGCCGCTTCAGTCCCTCGTGGACGTTGCGGCGTGCCGCGTCCTCGCTGCTCTCGAGCAGCACTGCCAGCTCGTCGTACGGCATTCCGAGCACTGAGCGGCAGAACACGGCTGTGCGTTGCTTTGTGGGTAGGGCGCGGAGGCGTTCCCAGAGTTCCGGGTCGGCGTCCGCCGGTGAAGATGTGGGGCGCTCCGGCACGGACGCCACGGGCACCGCCCGGCGCCCGCGCGCGCGGTGCGCATCGATCGACTTGTTCTGGGCGATCCTGAAGAGCCAGGCGCGCAGGTTGTCGCCACGGCGCAGCTTGGGATAGGCCCGCAGCGCCGAGATCCAGGTCTCCTGGAAGCAGTCGTCGGCGTCGGAGGGTCCGACGGTGGCGACGAGGAAGCGGTAGACGTCGGCGCGGTGCTCGTCTAGCAGGACCTGGAAGGGCGGCAGCTTCATGTGTAGATGAAACGCGCCGGACCGGCCGTCCGTGAGATCAGGCCCGCACGAATACGGGCGACCCGGCCGGGATGGCCTTGATGAGCCAGCGCGCCTGAACCGACGTGATGCGCATGCAGCCGAGGCTCGCCGGCTTGCCGATGCTCGACAGCTCCTTGGTGGCGTGGATGGCGAGCCGGTCGCCTCCCGGCCAACCCGGCGGCAGCCGGTCCTGATGACCGGTGAGCGCGAGGACGCAGCAGCCGTAGGGAGATCCCGGGTCGGACACGCGCAGCTTGTCGGTGACGGCGAAGCGGCCCTTCGGAGTGGAGTTGCCGCGACGGCCGACGGCGATCTGGAACTTGCGGACCACCCTCCCGCCGTGGCGCACGTAGAGCATTCGCCGCGAGAGATCCGCGTGGAGGGACCATGGCACGCAGTCGAGCCGTGCCCGGTTGGTCGGCAGCCATGCGAGCTCGCCGTTGTCCAGCTCCGGAGCCTGCACCGCGACCCAGTCGCCCCGGCGGAGCACCACCCCGAGCACCCGACTCGAGCCCCACTCGGTTCGCTTGGCGAGCTGGATCCGTGGGCTCCCGCCCGGCTCCTTGTAGAGCGTCACGGGGCCGGTGAGCAGCGCGGTCGAGTAGCAGGCGATCGACTGCGGCTCCGAGGGGAAGGGAGCCTCGAGCGGGCCGCCGAGCTGCGGAACGAAGTGCCTCGTGCCGTCGCCCGACCCGCGGAGGGTGTTGACGCCGCCGTCCTTGCCCCACTCAGACGACCCGATGAGCGCGGCCGCCCCGCCGAGCACGGCGGCCACGAAGCTCGCCAGGATGAGCAGATAGGGAGTGCGCCGCCGGCGGCCGGCGGCCGCACTGCCGTCCGGGCCGCGCACGCCCTCGCGCGCGGCGAGCATCTCCAGCACCGGCTCGCTGGGCACGGGCACCACCGGCGGGTGGCCGTTCGTGGACTCGGGCTCGGGTGCCTCGGGCTCGGGTGTCTCGGGCTCGGGTGTCTCCGACTCGGGTGCCTCGGGCTCCTCGACCGCCGTGACCGCGGCATCGCCCTCGGGCAAGATCTCAGTCTCCCCGACTGAAGGGGTCTGACCCCCCTCCGCTGCGCTCCATGTGCCCTCGTCGAGCAGCGCCTGCAGCACCGCGCCGAGGTCCTCGCCGCGCTGGGCGCCCAGCTCGTCGGCGAGCCGCTCGATCGCGCCGGCGCGCCGGCGCGCCACCTCGTGCGAGTCGACGTCATACACGCGCGCGAGGGCGTCGTCGGGCACGCGCCTACGCAGCGAGAGGGCAAGCAGCTCCCTCTCCCTTGGATCCAGACGCTCGAGAGCGTCGGCGAGCTGTTCTGGCTCGATCACGGCAACGGTGACCTAGCGTACTGACGGCACCGGTTGCCGGGCGCGGGTCCCTTCGGGCGGCGAGGCGGAGGGGGTGGGATTCGAACCCACGAGGGACCTGACGGCCCCCGCCGGCTTTCAAGGCCGGTGCATTCAACCGCTCTGCCACCCCTCCGGCGACGCCTAAGGTTAGGCCGCTCAGCGGCGAGCGAAGCGCGCCTGGGTGCGCTGGAGCAGGACGCCCACGCGCTCGCCCGTGCTGCCCGGCGGCGGCATCGCTCCGATCTGGCGCGCGAGGTCGGCCATGTCGTAGTAGGCGCGGTAGCGCTCGATGCGTCCCTGTGCGAAGTCCCACACGTCGATGCCGTCGATGTCGATCCGCTTGCCGGTGGACGCGAAACCGGGCGGATCGATCACACCGTCGTGCGTGCCCTCCATGCGCCAGGACCAGGTGAGCGACTCGCCGTGCGGCTCGATCCACATCGGCCCGGAGCTGAAGCGGAGGTCGGGAAACGCGACCCACGAGCGCCGCATGAAGTCCTTGACCTCCTCCACGCCGCGAGCCGGTTCCGGCAGGGCCGGGTCGAGCCACACGACGTCGGGGGTCACGAGCGGCTCGATGCGCTCGGCATCGTGCGAGTTCCAGGCGTCGACGTAGCGCTCGGCGAACTCGCGCGCGGACTGCTCGTCAAGCATGATCCGACGCTACCGGGCGGCGGGCTCGAGCCGCAAGGGCGCCCCGAACTCGTGGAGCACCGCGGGGATGTCGACGCTGCCGTCCTCGTTCTGGTGGTTCTCGACGATGGCGATGATCGTCCGGCCGACGGCGACCGCCGTGCCGTTGAGCGTGTGCACGTGCCGCAGCGCCTCCCCCTCGGCCGGGCGAAAGCGGATGTCGAGCCGGCGCGTCTGGAAGTCGGTGGTGTTCGAGCACGAGGTGAGCTCGCGGAAGCGGCCCTGCCCCGGGAGCCAGGCCTCGAGGTCGTACTTCTTGGTCGCGGAGGCACCGAGGTCTGTCACCGCGATGTTCACGACCCGGTACGGAAGCCCGAGCGCCTGGAGGATCTCCTCCTCGATCGCGAGCAGGCGCTCGTGCTCGTCCGGTGACTGCTCCGGTTCGACGAACGTGAACATCTCGACCTTGTCGAACTGGTGCACGCGGAAGAGGCCCTGCGTGTCCTTGCCCGCCGCGCCCGCCTCGCGCCTGAAGCAGGGCGAGAAGCCGGCGTAGCGCCGCGGCAGCTCGTCGCCGGACAGGATCTCGCCGGCGTGCAGCGACGCCAGCGGGACCTCCGAGGTGCCCACCAGGAACAGCTCGTCCTCGGGCACGCGGTAGATCTGCTGCTCGGTGTCGGGCAGCATGCCGGTGCCGACGAGCGCGTGCTCGCGCACGAGCACAGGCGGGATCACCGGGGTGAAGCCGTGCTCGTCGAGCCGCGACAGCGCCCACTGCACGAGCGCCAGCTCGAGCCGCACGAGCGGTCCCTTCAGGTAGGCGAAGCGTGATCCCGACACGCGAGCGGCGCGCTCCATGTCGAGGTCGTCGCCGAGCAGCTCCACGTGGTTGCGGCCCGTCCTGCCAGCCTCGCCGACCTCGCGCAGCACCTCGTCCTCGTCGGCCGCGGTGGGATCGGGCAGATTCGGTAGCGACAGCAGCACGGCGCTGCGCCGCTCCTCGACCGCGCGCAGCTCCTCCTCCAGCTGTTTCTCGCGCTCGGAGAGCCCGCGCGTCTCGGCGATCGCCTCCGAGGCGTCCTCGCCGTTTCGCTGGAGCTCGCCGATCCGCTTGCTCGCCTGGTTCTTGCGCGCGCGCAGGTCCTCGAGCTCCGGGAGCAGCGCGCGGCGGCGCTCGTCGAGCTCGAGCGCCTCGTCGATCAGCGCCGGATCGAGTCCGCGGCGCGCAAGCGCGTCACGCGCAGGCTGCGGGTCCTCGCGGATCTGCCTGAGGTCGAGGATGGCGACCTCGCCTAGCGCCTAGCCGCCGGACTTGCGGCCCGAGTACTGGTCGAGGAAGGTGGCCACAGCCTCGGCGTCCTCCCCGGTCACGATGTTGGCCGGCATGATCCCGCCCGAGAAGCCGCCGTTGCGGATCGCGAACAGCACGTCGTCCCTGGGCTCCTTGCGCTGGTCGAAGTTCGGGCCGTTCGTGCGCTCACCGCCCTGGAGCTGTCCCTCCGGCTTCGATCCGTACGCGTTCGCGGCCTCGAAGGTGTGGCATCCGGAGCAGCGCTCGTAGAAGAGCACGGCCCCGCGATGGGCGGTCTGATCCTTCTCGGGAACGGTGATGTCGCCGCCGCAGCCCGAGAAGAGGGCGGAGGCGAGCGCGCAGGCGATGACGATCGGACGCGTCAAGGCGGCGCATAGTATCCGCTCGCCTTGCGCCGCTTCGCCCTCGTCCTCGCCCTCTCCCCGCTGCTCGTCCTGGGCTGTGGAGACGAGGACGAGCCGGGCCGGACCGTTACGGCGCCCGCGAACGCACAGCTGCGCGTGCTCGCCGACGAGTACTCGTTCGACCCGTCGACGATCGTCCTCAGGGGCGCCGGCACTCTCACCGTGACGCTGCGCAACGAGGGCTCGCTCGCCCACAACCTGAAGGTGCTCCGCGGCGACGAGGAGATCGGCGGGACCGCAACCCTGCCCGCGGGACGCACCGAGTCCGCGCGGCTCAACCTGGAGCACGGGAGCTACAGGATCGTCTGCAGCGTCGGGGACCACGAGGAGCTGGGAATGACCGGGGCGCTGCGCGTGCGCTAGGCGCGCCGCTTGGCGAAGCGCATCAAGGTGCCGCCGTCGCCGGCCCTCAGATCCACCTCGTCCATCAGCACTCGCATGAACTCGAGCCCGCGGCCCGATTCGGTCAGCTCGCCGCGGCGTTTCACTCGCGGGCGAAAGCGGCCGGTGTCCTGGACCTCGAACACCAGCGCACCGCCCTCGGGGGAAACAACGATCTTGATCGGGTCGCTCGGCGAGGACGACCCGTGCTGGATCGCATTCGTCACGGCCTCGCTCATCGCCAGCTTCACGTCGTAGCAAGCCGCGCCGTCGAGGCCGAAGTCCGCCGCGGCCCGCTCCGCGAAGTCACGCGCCTCCTTGAGGAGACGGAGGTCCGCCAGGATCGAATGCTCTCGCGGCTTGAAGTTGACCATCCCCACGTCCAACCGGATTTCCCCGGCCAGTGTTACGTGAACGGCGGCGGGACGCTTTTCATGCGCCCCGAGTGATCCGAATTTGCAAATCCCGCGAAAGGGACTGCAACGGGAGGCTGACCCGTGAACACGGATCCGGCCTCCGAGGCTCCCAAAGGAGGACTCGCAATGCGCAAGCTGCTGCTCGCCCTGGCGGTGCTGGCTGCGTCGGCAATCGCGGTGCCGTTCGGCTTTTCGTCGAGCCACCGCGAGGCACCGGGCATCTCGCTCGACCCGTCCGCTGACAACACGGACACCTATGCGTGGACCGCCAAGGACGCCCCCGGCGCGCTCACGGTCGCGGCCAACTGGATCCCCGGCGAGGTGCCGGCCAACGGCCCGAACTTCCACTCGTTCGACGACCGCGCTCGCTACTACGTCCACATCGACAACACCGGGGACGGGCGTCCTGACGTCAGTTACCGGTTCCGCTTCAAGACGAAGGTGCGCAACAAGGAGTCGTTCCTGTACGCGCTCCCCGGCGCGAGCGGATACAGCGACCCCAAGCTGAACGTGATCCAGCGCTACTCGATCGACCGGGTCACGTACCGCGGGAGGAGCCGGACCGAGCGCGTGAAGACGATCGCGCGCGGGCTTCCGGTGGCGCCGCCGAACATCGGCCCGAAGACCTTCCCGAACTACGACTCGTTCGTGAGCAGCGCGATCCGCTCGCTAAAGGACGGGACGAAGGTGTTCGTGGGCCAGCGCGACGATCCGTTCTTCGTCGACCTGGGCGCGACCTTCGACGGGCTCAACGTCCGCAAGCTCACCGGCAACCAGGGTGAGGGCAAGGACGACCTAAGCGGCTACAACGTCCACTCGACCGTCCTCCAGATCCCGGAGCGTCTCGTGACGCGCAACCACCGCGCGGTCGCGGGCGCCGAGGCGGCGAACGCCGTGGTCGGCGTGTGGTCAACGACCGAGCGCCGGCGCCTGCAGGTGTCCGGCAGCAGCCGCGCCGGTCGCGGCGGCTGGGTGCAGGTGTCCCGGCTCGGCAACCCGCTGGTGAACGAGGTCGTGATCCCCCTCGGCAAGAAGGACCAGTTCAACCGCACGACACCGGATCGGGACGCGGCGCTCTACGGCAAGTACGTCGTGAAGCCGGAGCTCGCGGCGGTGCTGAACGCGCTGTTCGACATCGGCGCGCCGGAGGACGGCCGCACGGACATCGTGCAGGCGCTGCTCCAGGGGATCCCGGGGCTCAACCAGCACAGCGGGGCTAAGGGCCCGCCCGCCGTCGACACGATCAAGCTCAACCTTGGCGTGCCGCCGGCTGACATGGAGGACCGCTTCGGGGTCATCGGTGGCGACACCGCCGGCTACCCGAACGGCCGCCGGCTCGGCGACGATGTCGTGGACATCGACCTCCAGGTCATCGCCGGGTTCCTGAAGGACAACAAGGTGCCGCTGGGCGACGGCGTGGACGGGAACGACAAGCCGTTCCTCTCCTCGTTCCCCTACCTGGCCGGCCCCACGAGTGGGTTCGACTCCGCGCCATCCACGCGGACCGAGCCCGGCCACTCGCCGACTCCGGCAGGCGGATGATGAAGGTCCTCGCGCCGCTCGCAGTCTTCGGCGCGGTACTGGCGACGATGGTGGCGCTCCACGGGAGCGCCACCACGCCGCCGGCACTATCCGCTGGGGGCGACATCGGTCGCCCGTCGGGCGATCCGCTGCGTGACGCGCAGGCGGCCGTGCGAGCGGCGCCGGACAGTGCGGACGCTCGGGCACTGCTCGGCGAGGCGTACGTGACGAAGGCACGCGCAACCGGTGACCCGTCGATCTACGCGCGCGCCGACCGTGTTCTCAGCAAGGCGCTGCGCCGCGATCCGCGCAATCTCGCCGCGCTCGTCGGAGCTGGGTCGCTCGCCGGCCTGCGCCACGACTTCCACGAGCAGCTGCGCCTCGGAGTCGAGGCCAGGGACGTGGCGCCCGGGCTCGCACGCCCCTACGCCGTGATCGCAGACGCTGAGATCGAGCTCGGTCGATACCGGGACGCCGCACGATCGATCCAGCGGCTCGTAGACCTGAAACCTGGTCTCCCCGCGTACGCGCGCGTGTCCTACTACCGGGAGCTCACCGGCGACCCGGCCGGCGCCGTTCGCGCGATGCGCTTCGCCGCCTCCGCGGGTGGCGCCCCGGACAGCCTCGCTTACGTGCAGGCGCTGACCGGCAACCTCCAGCTGTCGCTTGGTCGCCCGGGCGCGGCCAGAGATGCCTACCTCGCCTCGCTTCGGACCGTGCCCGGCTACTCGGACGCGCTGGAGGGACTCGCGCGTGTGGACGCGGCGCGCGGCGAGCTTCGTATGGCCGCCGCGCGCCTGCGCCGCCTCGCCAAGGGCCAGCCGCCCGCTCGCGCATTGATATTTCTCGCAGAGCTCGAGCTCGCGACGGGGCGTCGGGATGCTGCACGCGTGCACCTCACGGCCGCGCGCGCGCAATTCGCCCGCGACCGCGCCGGCGGTGGGCTGCCGGACGCCGAGGCGGTGCTCATGGAGGCGAACCACGGGAACGCCGCGCGAGCGGTGCGCCTCGGCCGCCGCGTATGGCGGGCAAAGCCGAGCATCCGCTCCGCAGATGCGCTTGGGTGGGCTCTCACGCGAGTGGGACGCCCACGTGACGGTCTTGCCTGGGCGCGGCGAGCGCTCCGCACCGGCTCCCGCGATCCGATGCTCAGGGCACACGCTGGCCTGACGGCCCGCCGCGCAGGGCAGCCGCAAGAAGCACTGCGGAATCTTCGGCTCGCCGCGAGCGGGGCCCCTGCGCTGACGCCCGCGCTAGCCGCCAGTCTGAAACGCGCGCAGCGCTAGCGTCAGGATCAGCAGCGCGCCGACGGTCATCACGCCCATCTCCCCGAGCGCCACCCGCTTCGCCAGCGCCACCTGCTCCGGCCGCTCGAGCGCCTCGAGGTCCCCCACGCCCTCCAGCTCGCGCTGGGCTATGCCCACCCGCATCCCCTCGCTCACCAGCGCGATCACGAGCGGCGAGACGCCGTAGGCGATGTGCAGCCCGTCCGGGGACGAGGCCCCGCGGGCCACCAGGAGGAAGCCGAGAACGGCCTGAATCACCACCGTGCCCTGCGCGAGCCGGAGCAGCGGCCAGAAGACGATCGAGGCGCGCGCGTCCTTGCGCAGCCATCCGATCACACCCCACCCCGCGGCCACCAGGTTCGTCGCCAGGACGGCGATCCCGACCACCATGTGAACGTCGCTCAGAGAGTGTCCTTCCGCACTATGTAGCTGCCTCGCACAAGCTTGCGTTATACCTCCCGGTTGGCGTGCTGAAGAGCTACCTCCCAGCGCTTGTTTTCCTGCTTCTTGGCATCGGGATCGGTACCGCCTTCACGCTTGCCAACAACGCCCTCGGGCCGAAGCGGCCCATTGGCGTCAAGCGGGAGCCCTACGAGAGCGGCCTGCCCTCAGATGTGAAGAAGTCCTTCCGATTCGGAATCAGCTTCTACCTGATCGCGATGCTGTTCATCCTGTTCGACATCGAGGTGGTGTTCCTCTACCCGGTCGCGCTGAAGCTCGAGGCGTTCGGTGTATTCGCCCTCGTGGAGATGGTCGTGTTCGTGGTGCTGCTGCTCGTGGCGCTCGTGTTCGTCTGGCGGAGGGGAGCTCTCGAGTGGAAGTGACTCGCACCAAGGTCGAGGGCGACCTGCGGGTGCGGCAGATGAAGGCCCAGGCGCTCCTCCGAGGCGAGATCGAGGGCGAGGACCTCGAGCGCGAGGTCGAGCAGCGCCTGCTCTTCACCAAGTTCGAGGAGGCTCAGAACTGGGCGCGCAAGAACGCGCTGTTCCCGCTCGGCTTCGGACTCGCCTGCTGCGCCATCGAGATGATCACCGTGGTCGGCTCGCCGCGGAACGACCTGTCGCGCTTCGGCGCCGAGGTGATCCGCTTCTCGCCGCGCCAGGCCGACCTGCTGATCCTGTCCGGGCGCGTCTCGATCAAGATGGCGCCGATCATCCGGCGGCTCTACGAGCAGATGCTCGAGCCGAAGTGGGTCATCGCGATGGGCGCGTGTTCCTCGAGCGCCGGCATGTTCAACAACTACGCCGTCGTCCAGGGCGCGGACAAGTTCCTGCCCGTGGACGTGTATGTGCCCGGCTGTCCCCCCCGGCCGGAGGCGCTCATCTACGGGATCATGAAGCTCCAGGACCAGATCTCGGGCGACCCCGCGATGGGCTGGCGCGAGCGCTACCGCGCTGAGGGGACAGAGGAAATTGCCTGACGCCACGGGGCTCGAGCTGATCGCCCAGCGTGTCCGCGACAAGCTCGGCGACGACGCCGTGACCGGCACCATCTTCTACCGCCGGGCCGCGACGCTCGAGGTGGCGCCTCCGAGCGTGCACGACGTGCTCGTCTACCTCCGCGACGAGGAGGAGGAGCCGTGGGAGCGGCTGATGAGCGTGCACGGGTGCGACTACCTGCCGGAGGAGCCGCGCCTCGGCATTCATTACGAGCTGCTCTCGATGGAGCGCGCCGACCGTCTCAACGTGCGCACGCGCGTGAGCGTGGACGACCCCCACGTGCCAACGGTGGTGGACCTCCATCCGACCGCGAACTTCCAGGAGCGCGAGGTGTACGACATGTTCGGAGTGGTCTTCGACGGCCATCCCGACATGCGCCGCATCCTGATGCCTGAGGACTACGAGGGCTACCCGCAGCGCCGCGACTTCCCGATGGGCGGCGAGCCGGTGATCTACACCTACAACGAGCCAAAGCTGCCGCGCTGGTATGACTGACGAACCGGGCACGATGACCGAGCCGCTCCAGGTGCCGTACCGCGAGCGCGAGCGCTCGGTGACGATGGAGCCGATGGGCGAGCACGACGAGTTGCTCACCATCAACATCGGCCCGCACCACCCGGCCACCCACGGAGTGCTGCGGCTGCTCACCACGCTCGAGGGCGAGATCGTGCGCGACGTCAAGCCGATCATCGGCTACGTGCACACCGGCATCGAGAAGAGCTGCGAGGACCAGCAGTACTGGAAGGTCATCCCGTTCGTCGAGCGGATGGACTACCTCGCCTACTACTTCAACGCGATGGCGTTCTGCATGGCCGTCGAGCGCCTGCTCGATGAGGAGGTGCCGGAGCGCGCTCAGTGGCTGCGCGTTATCCATCTCGAGCTGAACCGCGTGGCCTCGCACCTGTTCTGGATCGCCACGGGGGCACTCGACCTCGGGGCGATCACGATGCTCTGGTGGGGCTGCCGCGACCGCGACCTCGCGCTCGACCTGTTCGAGATGTCGGGCGGGCAGCGCTTCCACACGCGCTACTTCCAGGTGGGCGGCGTGGTGGAGGACATACCGCCGGGGTTCGAGGAGAGGACGCGCGCGTTCGTCAAGACCATGCGCATGCGCATCCCGCAGTACCTCGACCTGCTCGACCGCAACGAGATCTGGCTCCAGCGCACCAAGGGCACGGGGATCGTGCCGGCCGAGGACCTGCTCGCACTGGGCGTGACCGGACCGCTCCTGCGCGCCGCCGGTGTGGGCTGGGACCTGCGCAAGGCCACGCCGTACTCAGGCTACGAGAAGTTCGACTTCAACGTTCCAGTCGGAAGCGTGGGCGACAACTACGACCGGTTCCGCGTGCGCGTCGAGGAGATGAGCGAGTCGCTCACGATCGTCGAGCAGGCGCTCGACGGGCTGCCGGAGGGTCCGTACATCACTCCCAATCGCAAGGTCGCGCTGCCGCCGCGCCACGAGCTGGCCACATCGATGGAGGCGCTGATCCACCACTTCAAGCTCGTGACCGAGGGCTTCCGGGTGCCGCCGGGCGAGGCCTATGAGGCGATCGAGTCCCCGCGCGGCGAGCTCGGCTGCTACGTGCTCGCCGACGGCTCCGCCAAGCCCGCGCGCGTCCACGTGCGCGACCCGAGCTTCGTGAACCTCCAGGCGCTGCCGGAGATGGCGCGCGACTCGCTGCTCGCCGACTTCATCGCGTGCGTGGCGATGCTCGACCCGATCCTCGGCGGGGTGGACCGCTAATGGGCGAGGCCATGCAGGAGGCGGGTGACGAGGGCGCGCCGCGCGCGACTCCGCTCCCGCCCGGCTGGGACGAGGCCGTTGACCTCGAGGCCCCGCCGGCCACGATCCCGGATCCCGCCGACGTGGACGTGCCGGACGAGCTGCAGCGCGAGATCGAACGGCTGATGTCGCTCTACCCCGACCGCCACTCGGCGACCCTGCCGGCCCTCGGCGCGGCGCAGCGCCTGCACGGCTGGTGCTCGCCAGAGGCGCTCCGCCAGGTCGCGGCCGTGATGCAGGTGACTCCCGCGTATCTCTCGAGCGTGGCCACCTTCTACGACATGCTGCGCACCGAGCCGAGCGGCAGCCGCTACGTGTACGTCTGCACGAGCGTGGCCTGCCACCTGCGCAACGCGAAGCTGATCTACGAGGCCATCGCCGAGCAGGCCGAGGCGCAGGGTCTCGAGGGCGTGCAGCTGCGCGAGTTCGAGTGCCTCGGCGCCTGCGACATGGCGCCGATGGCGTCCGTGGACGGACGCTACGTCGGCCCGCTGTCCACCGACGACGCATCCGAGCTCGTCAGCCAGGTGAAGTCCGGCGAGACGGTGCTCCCCGGCCGCGGCCTTGCCGATCCCGGCTACCGCCTTCCCGCCACCGCGGCGGACGTCGAGGGCCCGGTGGCCCACCCCTCCCTGCACGCGGCGGGCGGCGAGTGGCCAAACGAGGAGCTCGACGTGCCGCCGGCGGATGGGCCGCCGCCCCATCCGAAACCGATCGTCGAGCCGCTCTCCCCCGGCACGAGCATGATCAGGGAGTCCGAGGAGGAGGAGGACGAGTGAGCGAGACCCGTGTCCTGCTCGCGAACATCGACGAGCCCGACCTCCACACGATCGACGTCTACGAGCGCCTGGGCGGCTACGGCTCGCTGCGCAAGGCACTGCTCGAGATGACGCCTCAGACGGTGCTCTCCGAGCTCGAGGAGTCGGGACTGCGCGGCCGCGGCGGCGCCGGCTTCTCGATGGGCAAGAAGGCGAGCTTCATCCCGAAGGGCGCCATGGACAAGTACCTCTGCTGCAACGCGGACGAGTCAGAGCCGGGCGCGTTCAAGGATCGCCTGCTGATGCAGAAGAACCCGCACCTGCTGATCGAGGGCTGCATCATCGGCTCGATCGCCGCCGGCGCGAACAAGGGCTTCATCTTCATACGCGGCGAGTACGAGCTTCAGGCCGACATCCTGGACGCCGCGGTGGCCGAGGCATATGAGAAGGGCTACCTGGGCGACGGGATCCTCGGCTCCGAGCACAACTTCTCCCTGGTGGTGCACCGCGGCCAGGGCGCGTACATCTGCGGCGAGGAGACGGGCCTGCTCGATGCTCTCGAGGGCAAGCGGGGCAACCCGCGCCTGAAGCCGCCGTTCCCGGCCAACCAGGGTCTCTACCAGGGCCCGACGCTGATCAACAACGTCGAGACGCTCTGCAACACGCCGATCATCATCGAGCGCGGCACCGAGTGGTACAAGCAGTTCGGCGAGGGCAACTCCACCGGCACGAAGCTGGTTTCGGTGTCCGGAAACGTTCAGCGCCCGGGCAACTACGAGGTCGAGCTCGGCATCCCGGTCCGCGAGATCATCTACGGACTCGCGGGCGGCCCACCCGAGGGTCGCGAGCTGAAGTGCTTCTTCCCCGGCGGGTCGTCGGCACCGGTGCTCACGCCTGAGCACCTCGACCTGCCCTTCACCTACGAGGCGATGGCCGAGGCGGGGTCAATGCTCGGCACGGCGTCGATCATCGTGGTGGACGACTCAGAGGCGCTCGTGCCGCTGGCGCTGCGGCTCGCCGAGTTCTACCGGCACGAGTCGTGCGGCAAGTGCGTGCCCTGCCGCGAGGGCACGAACTGGACGGTGAAGATGCTCGAGCGCATCGACGAGGGCGAGGGCACGCCGATGGACCTCGAGCTGCTCGACCAGATCCAGGGCAACATCATGGGCAACTGCCTCTGCGTGCTGGGCGACTCGATGGCTATGCCCGTGTCCTCGATGCTGAAGCACTTCCGCGAGGAGTTCGAGCAGCACATGGAGGCGGCGCGCAGGCGCCGGGACCTGGATGAGCTGCCGGCGCTGAGCGCTCCCGAGCTCGCATCCGTGGCGGAGGGTGGGCCGGAGTAACAGATGGCCCGCCCCGAGAAGAACTGGATCACCTTCGAGATCGACGGCAAGCAGGTGCGCGCGCCAGAGGGCGCGATGCTCGTGGATGCGGCCAAGCAGGGCGACGTGGAGATCCCCTACTTCTGTTACGAGCCGAAGCTCGGGCAGCCGGTGGGCGCCTGCCGCATGTGCCTGGTGGAGATCGAGGGGATCCCGAAGCTCCAGACCTCGTGCTCCACGCCGGTGCGCGACGGCATGGTCGTGGTGACCACCTCGGACCGCGTGAAGCACGCGCAGAACGCCGTGGTCGAGTTCCTGCTCGTGAACCACCCGCTCGACTGCCCGGTCTGCGACAAGGGCGGCGAGTGCCCGCTCCAGGACATCTCGTTCGGGTGGGGCGCCGGGCGCTCGCGCTACATCGAGCCGAAGCGCCATTTCAAGAAGCCGCTCGAGCTCTCGCCGCTCGTGGCGATCGATCGTGAGCGCTGCATCCTCTGCTACCGCTGCGTGCGCTTCTCACAGGAGGTGGCGGAGGACCACCAGCTCGTGTTCCTCGACCGCGGCGACCACACCTTCGTCGGCACGCACGGCGGGCGGCCGTACGTGGCGCCCTTCAGCGGCAACATCATCGAACTGTGCCCAGTGGGCGCGCTCACCTCCACCGCCTACCGCTTCCGCGCGCGCCCCTGGGACATCGAGGGCTCCGGCACCGTGTGCACGCTCTGCCCGTCGCAGTGCAACGTTGAGCTGACGATCCGCGACGACGCCAAGGTCGTTCGCGTGCTCGCGCGCGACAACGAGGAGGTGGACGACGGCTGGCTCTGCGACAAGGGCCGCTTCGGCTATCAGTCCTTCGGCGCACCCGAGCGGATCACCAAGCCACTCATGCGAATCGGCGGGTTCCTGCGCGAGGCGAGCTGGGAGCGCGCCCTCGACGCGGCCGCCGCGGCGCTCGAGCGCTCAGGCGAGGACACGGTCGCGCGCGTGGGCGGGCAGGCCACGAACGAGGAGGGCTTCCTCGTGCAGCACCTGCTGCGCAAGGGGCTCGGCTCGCCGCACGTGACCTCGGGGCGCGCGGAGCATGCCTCCCTCGCGCGCGCGCTCGCGCGCGTGGACCTGTCGGCCCGGGTCTCGGACATCGACCACGCCGACGCGATCCTCGTGCTCGATACCGAGCTCGTGGACGAGGCGCCCATCCTTGACCTGCGCGTGCGCAAGGCGGTGCGCCGCAACCAGGCCCGGCTCGTGGTGGCCTCGAGCCGCCCCTCCACCCTCGACTCGGCCGCCCAGGCCGCCCTGCGCTTCGCGCCCGGTGCCGCGGAGGCGGCGCTCGTGGCGCTGGCCTCCGCGCTCGGGTCGGAGCGGACGGGCGGCACGGACCTCGACGAACTGGCGACGCGCGCGGGTGCCACGACGGGCTTCATCGCGGGCCGCCCGCAGGCACGCGCTAACGGCGGCCCGCCGGCCGGGTCCGGCAACGGTGCGGCCGCCTCGACCAGCGCGGCGGACGCCGTGCGCGCGGCGGCCGACCTGCTTCGCGACGCCGGCGACGTCGTGATCATCTGCGGCGAGCGCGTGCTCGGAGGCGAGCGCGGCGCCCAGGCCGGCGAGGCGCTGCTCGCCGTGGCCGCTTCGCTCGGCGTCGCCGATCGGCCCGAGTCCGGCCTGATCGCGATCCCGGTGGAGACGAACGGGCGCGGCCTGCGGGAGGTGGGCTGCTCGCCCGCCCTAGCCCCCGGCCTGGCGGACGCCGAGACCGCGGGCGATCCCGACTCAGCCCGCGGGGCGCTGCTGCTGCTCGAGACCGACGCGCCCGAGCCGGAGCTTGCGCGAGCCACGTCGGTGATCGCGTTCGCCCGCTTCCACGACGAGGCGCTCGACAGCCAGGCCGACGTGGTCTTCCCGGCCGAGATCTATCCGGAGAAGGAGGGCACGGTCACGCACCCGGACGGGCGCGTGCAGCGCGTCCGCCAGGCGCTCGGGCGGCCGGGTGAGGTGCGCGCCGGCTGGAACGTGCTCGTGGAGCTGTGCGAGCGGCTCGGCGCGGTCACCGGCGCCCTGTCCTCGCCGATGGTCACCGCGCTGATCGCGGAGGCCGTGCCGTTCTACGCCGGCCTCACGCTCGACGAGATCGGCGGCGACGGCGTGCGCTGGCAGGATCGCGCGGCGGCGGATGGGGTTCCGAGCGCCGAGCTGTCGAACGAGCCGCTCGCGCAGCCCCCCGCCACCCAGGAGGGACTGGTGCTCGCGGGCGCACCCACGCTCTGGACCGGCCCGGAGGTCGAGTACTCCCCCTCGCTGCGCTTCCTGGCCACGGGCGAGACGGCCTGGCTGTCGGTGGAGGACGCGCGCCGGCTCGGTGTGGAGAGCGGCGACGAGGTCGAGCTGTCCGTGGACGGCGAGAGCGTCAACGCCACGGCGGTCGTCCGCACCGGGGTACCGGCGGGCAGCGTCTTCCTCTCGCCGCCGGCGCTCGCCGACGGGCCCGTGGAGGTCCGAGCCCGGCAGGCGGTGGCCTCCTGATGGACGGCGGGCTCGAGGCCACGTGGATCCTGATCGTCAAGGCGATCGTGATCTTCCTGTTCGTGCTGCAGATCGTGCCCATCATCCTGTGGGCCGAACGGAAGGTCCTCGGCCGCTTCCAGTCGCGCATCGGGCCGAACCGCGTGGGGCCGAAGGGCCTGCTCCAGCCGCTCGCCGACGTGCTCAAGCTGCTCTCGAAGGAGGGCTCCACGCCGGAGACGGCGGTGCCCTGGATGATGGCCATCGCGCCGGTGATCTCGATCGTCACCGCCGTGGCGACTCTGGCGATCATCCCCTGGGGGCCGAAGGACGCCTGGGGCGGCGACATCGGCCTCTACGGCATCGACGTCTCGATCGGCCTCCTCTACTTCTTCGCCTTCGGCTCGCTCGCGTTCTACGGCCTCATGCTCGGCGGCTGGGCCTCGGGCTCGAAGTACTCGTTCCTCGGCGCGATGCGCTCGGCCGCGCAGCTGATCTCCTACGAGGTGGCGCTGGGCCTGTCGCTGCTCGGCGTGGCGATGACGGCGGGGTCGCTGTCGGTGGTCGACATCGTCGAGTCGCAGGGCGACATGTGGTACGTGATCCCGCAGTTCGTGGGCTTCTGCATCTTCCTCGTGGCGGGCTTTGCGGAGACAGCGCGCGCGCCATTCGACCTCCCGGAGGCCGACGCCGAGATCGTCTCGGGCTACAACACCGAGTTCGGCGGGATGCGCTTCGGCTCGTTCTTCATGGCCGAGTACATCGAGGTCGTGATCATCTCCGGCATCGCGGCCGCCTGCTTCCTCGGCGGCTGGCACGGCCCGGGACCAGTCGCGCTCGGCCCGCTCTGGATGTTCCTGAAGCTGATGCTCGGCGTGTTCTTCTTCATCTGGATCCGCGCGTCGCTCCCACGGCTTCGCTACGACCAGCTCATGTCGTTTGGCTGGAAGGTGCTGCTTCCGCTTGCGACGTTGAATGTCCTTGCAACCGCGATCGTCCTAGTCGGACAGGAAGCTTGGTGGTAAGCAGGTGAGCCCATTCGCATGGGAGGACGACGTCGTCCAGGTGCCACGCGGCCCGGAGCCGGGTGGCCTGGGCGGCGCGTATCGCGCGTTCGGCGAGACGCTGCGCGGCCTGAAGACCACCTTCGGCCGCGTGACCGAGGGGCACCACACGATCCAGTACCCCGAGGAGAAGACGCCGGTCTACCCGCGCTTCCGCGGGCGCCACAAGCTCCAGCGCTTCGAGGACACGGGGCTCGAGAAGTGCGTGGGCTGCTCGCTGTGCGCGGCCGCGTGCCCGGCTGACTGCATCCGCGTGGTGGCCGCCGAGAACACGCCCGACAACCAGGTGTCGGCCGGCGAGCGCTACGCCGCGGTCTACGAGATCAACATGGCGCGCTGCATCTTCTGCGGCTACTGCGAGCTGGCGTGCCCGTTCGACGCGATCACGATGGGCAACGATTACGAGCTCGCCGACTACAGCCGCAGCGACCTGATCTTCACGAAGGAGATGCTGCTCGCCGACCCGCCCGAGCACACGCCGCTCCGGCGCGAGGGGGAGTAGCCGCCGGCCATGTGGTTCGAGCAGGTCCTGTTCTTCGTGGCCGCCATCGGCGCTCTCGGGGGAGCGCTCGGCGTGGTGCTGCTCCAGAACCCGTTCTACAGCGTGCTCTCGCTGGTGGGCCACCTGCTCGGGCTGGCCGTGCTGTTCCTGCTTCTGAACGCCGAGTTCCTCGCGGCCGCCCAGGTGGTGGTCTACGCGGGCGCGGTGATGGTGCTCTACCTGTTCGTGGTTGCGTACATCGGCGGCGCCGACGTACCGCTGCGCCCGGAGAGCGGCGGCGTGGCCATGTTCGGGCCGCTGTTCGCGGCGGCCATCGCGGTGGAGCTGTGCATCGCGTTCATCTCCAGCGGGCTTCAGGCGCTCGACACGCGCGGCGTCGACGTCGCCCGCGGCGAGGGCGCCGACACGTTCGGCTCGCCCGGCGCCATCGGGGAGCTGCTGCTCACCGACTTCCTGCTTCCGTTCGAGGCGGCCTCGTTCCTGCTGCTCGTGGCCGCGGTGGGCGCCGTGGTGCTGGCGCGCCGCCGCCGCGGGCTCGAGGAGGCGCCCGTGGGCACGGGCCCGATGCGCAAGCGGGACGAACCGCCGCCCACCGAGACGCTGGAGGTTCGCGTCTAAGTGGACATCACCTGGTACCTCGTCCTCTCGGCCTTCATCTTCGCGATCGGCGCCGCCGGCGTGATCAGCCGCCGCAACCCGCTCGTGGTTCTGCTCTGTCTCGAGCTGATGCTGAACGCGGGCAACCTCGCACTGGTGGCGTTCTCGCGCATGCACGGCAGCGAGGCGGGTCAGGTGTTCGCGCTGATCGTGATGGTGATCGCGGCATGTGAGGTGGTGGTGGGGCTCGGAATCATCGTCGCGATGTACCGCAACCGGCTCCCGATCGATATCGACGAGATGTCGGAGCTCCGAGGGTGAGCGCCACCTCCTACGGCTGGCTCGTACTCGCCTGCCCGCTCGTCGGGATGCTCATCATCGCGCTCGGCTGGCGGGTGCTGCCGGGCCGGCTGCCCGGGTGGATCGGCACGGCGGCGATCTTCCTGTCGTTCCTCGCCTCGATCGGCGCGCTGTTCGACCTGCTCGACCACCCGGAGGAGGAGCGGCAGCTGGTGGACAGCGCGTGGACCTACGCGGCCACCGGCGACTTCAGCGCCGACCTCGCGATCCTCGTGGATCCGCTGTCGGTGTTCATGTGCCTCGTGGTGTCGGGCGTGTCGTTCCTGATCCACCTCTACTCGGTGGCCTACATGGGCGGCGACCGCGGCTACGCGCGCTACTTCTCGTACCTGAACCTCTTCGTCTTCTCGATGCTGCTGCTGGTCCTCGCGGCGAACTTCGTGATCCTGATCATCGGCTGGGCGTTCGTGGGCGCTGCCTCGTACCTCCTGATCTCCTTCTGGTACCGGCGCCAGACAGCGGTGCGGGCAGGCATCAAGGCCTTCGTGATCAACGTGATCGGCGACGTGGCGCTGGTCATTGCCGCGTTCCTGATCCTCGACAAGGTCTCGTCGCTCGACTTCCTGACGGTGTTCGAGGGCGCCGGAGAGTCGTTCGGCCCGAACGACGGCACGCTCGTGGCGATCTGCCTGCTGCTGCTCGTCGGCGCCTTCGCCAAGTCCGCGCAGCTGCCGCTGCACACCTGGCTTCCAGACGCCATGGAGGGCCCGACCCCCGTCTCCGCACTGATCCACGCCGCGACGATGGTCACCGCGGGCGTCTACCTGATCGCCCGCACGCATCCGCTGTTCGAGCTCGCCCCCACCGCCGCGGACATCGGCGCGATCATCGGCTGCGCAACGCTCGTCTTCGCGGGCACGGTGGCGGTGGTGGTCACCGACCTGAAGCGCGTGATCGCCTACTCCACGATCTCGCAGATCGGCTACATGGTGATGGGTGCGTCGATCGCCGCGTACGGCGCGGGGCTGTTCCACCTGATGACGCACGCGTTCTTCAAGGCGCTCCTCTTCATGGGCGCGGGCTCGGTGATCGGCGCGATGGCCGGCATTCAGGACATGGACCGCATGGGCGGCTTCAGGCGCGCGATGCCGTTCACCTTCATCACGTTCACCATCGGGGCGCTCGCGCTGGCGGGCTTCCCGCTCACGGCCGGGTTCTTCTCGAAGGACGAGATCATCGCCTTCACGATCAACCGCGGCGACCTCTACGTCGTGCTCGCGATCTTCGGGTACATCGGCGCCTTCCTCACGGCGTTCTACTCGTTCCGAATGGTGTTCCGGGTCTTCCTCGGGGAGCCGGCGCCGGAGGCGCGCGAACTGGAGGGAGGCCACCTCGCGCACGGCGATCCGGTGAACCCGATGACGGGCGAGCCCGAGGACACGGACGTGGGCTTCCCCGGCCCGGAGCATCACGTGGCCGAGCGGGCCTGGCCGATGAAGGCGGCGATGGGCCCGCTCGCGCTGCTCTCGATCGTGGGCGGCGTGGTGGCGATCCCGGGCGTATCCGACATCCTCGAGAAGTTCCTTGAGCCGACCTTCGCCGACTCGCGCTTCCACGACACCGCGCCCACAACCGGCGCCGAGGTCTGGGGCCTCGTGGTGGGCGGCCTGATCTCGATCCTCGGAATCGGGCTCGCGTGGTGGGTGTACGTGCGCAACCCGGGCACGGCTGCTCGCGCCCGTGAGCGCTTCGCCTGGCTGCACGGCTTCCTCGTGAACAAGTGGTACTTCGACGAGCTGTACGAGGCGATGTTCGTGCGGCCGGTGTCCACGGTCGGAGGCTTCAGCAGGCGCGTGATCGAGACCGAGTTCGTGCAGGGCACGATCGTGGGCGGCGCAACGGGCGTGGTGCGAGTGGGCAGCTCCTTCGCCCGCGCGATCCAGACGGGCTACCTGCGGGCGTACGCGCTCTTGCTTCTGGTCGGCGTGGCCGCCCTGACCCTCTACTTCCTGATCAACAGCTCGTGACCATCCACCTGTCCATCGTGCTGTTCCTGCCGCTGGCCTGCGCTCTGGTCGCGGCGCTGCTGCCCAGTCGTTTCGCACGCTCGGCGGTGCTCGCCGGCCCGCTCGCGGTGCTCGCGTACGTGGTGATCATGCTGATCGACTTCGAGTCGGGCGCCGGGCTCCAGTGGATCACGAACGACGAGTGGATCGGCGAGCTCGGCATCAGCTACAAGCTGGGCGTCGACGGGCTCAACCTGTTCATGATCGCCCTGACCGCGATCGCCTGGGTGCCCTGCACGCTGGTGGCCGCGTTCACCGTGTTGGAGCGGCCAAAGCTCTTCTTCTTCAACCTCGCGCTGGCGGAGACGGCGGTGCTCGGCGCATTCATGGCGCAGGACCTCGCGCTCTTCATCGTCTTCTTCGACCTGATGCTGGTGCCCTTCTACTTCCTGATCGGCGGGTGGGGCAGCGGCGAGCGCGTGCGCGCGACGACCAAGTTCGTGATCTACACGCTGTCGGGCTCGCTGCTGATGATGGCCGCGGCGATCGCCCTCGGCGTGCTCGCCACGCCGGACGGCGGTGAGATCTCCTTCTCGCTCTCCGAGCTGCAGCAACGCTCGATTCCGGAGGGATCGCAGCACTGGATCGTGCTGCTGTTCGCGCTCGCGTTCTTCGTCAAGGCGCCGCTCTTCCCGCTCCACGGCTGGGTGCCGGAGACCTACCGCTCCACGTCGATCCCCGTGCTGGCGCTGCTATCAGGCGTGCTGTCGAAGGTCGGCGTCTACGGCTTCCTGCGCATCGTGCTGCCGGTGATGCCAGAGGGCACTCACTACTGGCAGGAGCTCTTCATCATCCTCGCCGTCTTCTCGATCCTCTACGGCTCGATCCTCGCGTTCTCGCAGGACAACGTGCGCCTCGTGCTCGCGTACTCCTCGATCGCGCAGCTCGGCTTCATCGTGCTGGGCATCTTCGCCCTGGAGGAGAAGGGTGCCCAGGGCGCGCTCTTCCAGATGCTGAACCACGGCCTCGTGACCGTGCCGCTGTTCCTGATCCTCGGGGTGATCGCGATCCGCGCCCGCGGGAGCGAGTCGCTCTCCGAGCTGGGCGGCATGGCGTTCCGGGCACCGGTGCTGGCGGGCCTGTTCCTCGTGATCTCGCTGGCCACGCTCGCGATGCCGGGCTCGGGCAACTTCGTGGGCGAGATCCTGATCCTGTTCGGGGCGTTCGAGGACCAGCTGGTCTACGGACTCGTGGCGAGCGTCGGGGTGGTGCTCGCGGCCGTCTACATGATCCGGCTCTACCAGGGAACGATGCACGGCCGCGCGGGGCCGGCGGTGGAGTCGCGTGACATCGACGCCGTGAACCTCGCGGCCATCGCTCCGCTGGTGGCCGTGATCGTGGCGCTCGGCGTGTACCCGCACTTCGTGGTCGACCGGACCGAGCGGGATACGGGGCAGGCGATCTCCGAAGTCGGTCAGGAGGTGTCGGCGATCCGATGAGCACGCTCCTCGCCGCCGCGCAGACCGTCAAGGGCCCGGTTATCGACTACAAGGAGCTGTCGCCGCTCTTCGCGCTCGTGGGCGGCTCGGTGATCGTGCTGATGGTGGGCCTGCTCGGCTCGCGCTTCGTCCGCACCGTGATCGTGCCGGTGCTCACGGCCGTGGCGCTCCTCACCGCCATCGGGCTCACGATCTGGATCTGGGAGCCGGGCAACCGCGACCCGATCCTCGAGGGCGCCCTCGGCGTGGACACGCTCGCGCTCGGGGTGTCGATGCTCTTCTACGTGGCGGGGCTCGTGACCGTCGTGCTGTCGCTGCGCTCGCTCGCGGCCGAGCAGGCTGGTCACGGCGAGTACCACGCGCTGCTGCTGGGGTCGATCGCCGGCATGGTCGTCCTGGCCGCGTCGGAGAGCCTGATGACGCTGTTCATCGGGTTCGAGCTGCTCTCGATCCCGCTGTACGTGCTGTGCGCGACGCACCTGCACCGGCGAACCTCGCTCGAGGCCGGGCTCAAATACCTGGTGGTGGGATCGGTGGGATCCGCCACGCTCCTGTACGGACTGGCGCTCGTCTACGGCGCGACCGGCGCGATGGAGTTCGACGCCATCTCCGGCGTGCTCGAGCGCGGTGAGGTGAGTCCATCCGACCCGCTGCTCCTCTCCGGCGTCGCCCTCTGCGCCACCGGCCTCGCGTTCAAGGCATCGGTGGCGCCCTTCCACCAGTGGACGCCGGACGTCTACCAGGGCGCTCCCACGCCGATCACGACCTTCATGGCGGTGGCCACCAAGGCCGCCGCGTTCGCAATCTTCATCCGCCTGTTCGATCACGCGCTCGGCTGGGCGGAGCTCGACTGGGGTCCCGCACTCGCCGTGCTCGCCGCGCTGACCATCGTGATCGGGAACGTCGGCGCGATCCCGCAGCGTTCGGTGAAGCGCATGCTGGCGTGGTCCAGCGTGGCCCAGGCCGGCTACCTGCTGGCCGGCGTCGTCGTCCACACGGAGCTCGGCGTGCGCGCCACGGCGTTCTACCTGGCGGTGTACCTGCTGATGAACGTGGCGGCGTTCGCGGTGGTGGTCGCGCGCGAGCGCGTGTCCGAGCACGGCGACGACCTGCGCTCGTTCGAGAACCTCGGCACCATCTCGCCCTGGCTGGCATGGCCGCTGACGATCGCGATGCTGTCGCTGGCGGGCTTCCCGGCCACCGGCGGCTTCATCGGCAAGTTCTATTTGATCGACGCGTCCGTGGCGGGCGACTACACCTGGCTCGGCATCGCCATCGTGATCGGATCGGTGATCTCGCTCGTGTACTACCTGCGCCTGATCGCGGTGATGTGGATGGGACGCTACGAGGTCGAGCTGCCGACCGTGCCGCCGCGCCGCGTCCGGCCCGTCGCGGGCTGGTCCCCCGAGGCCGACGCCCGCGCCCAGCCCGAGGTGGTGGCGGTCGCGGTGCTGTTCGCCGCCGCGACGATCGCGGTCGGCCTCTATCCAGACCCGCTGTTCGACGTCGCCCGCGACGTGAGCAGCGCGCTGCCGAACCTGAACTAGGCCCAGCGGCGATCTAAGCCTCCCCGACTCAAGGGGTCTGACCCCTTAAGTGGCTTCGACTCAAGGGGTCTGACCCGGGTACGCTCCCCACATGAGCGCGAACCTCGCACGCATCCTCACCGAGATCGCCGCGCAGAGCGGCGATAAGACCGCCTTCAAGCTCGACGACGTGGAGCTGAATTACTCCATGCTCGACGAGGGCAGCGCCCGCGTGGCCGGCCTCCTGAGGTCGAAGGGCCTCGAGCCGGGCGACCGCGTCGGTCTGATGATGCCGAACGTGCCGTACTTCCCCGCGATCTACTACGGGATCCTGCGTGCGGGCGGCGTGGTGGTGCCGATGAACGTGCTGCTCAAGGGCCGTGAGGTGGCCTTCTACCTCGAGGACCCGGGCGCGAAGATCGTGTTTGCCTGGGGCGACTTCGCGGAAGCCGCCGAGGAGGGCGCGGAGAAGGCCGGCACCGAGGTGATCCTCGTCAAGCCCGGGGAGTTCGAGAAGCTGCTCGCCGACCAGGAGCCGGACAAGGACGTGGTCGACCGCGACGAGGACGACACCGCCGTGATCCTCTACACCTCCGGCACCACGGGCAAGCCGAAGGGCGCGGAGCTCACGCACGCCAACCTGCACCGCAACTCGGCGGGCGTCTCCCAGAAGCTGGGCGAGATGGGCGAGGACGACGTGCTCCTCGGTGCCCTCCCACTGTTCCACTCCTTCGGCCAGACCTGCACGATGAACAGCGCCGTGAGCGTGGGCGCCACCGTGACGATGCTGCCGCGCTTCGATCCCGACAAGGCGCTCGAGATCATCGGCCGCGACAAGGTCACGATCTTCCAGGGCGTCCCGACGATGTACAACGCGATGCTCCACTCGCAGTCGTGCGACAGCGCGGACTGCTCCTCCCTGCGCCTCTGCATGTCCGGCGGCGCCGCAATGCCGGCGGAGCTGATGCGGGAGTTCGAGGAGAAGTTCGGCTGCATGATCCTCGAGGGCTACGGCCTCTCGGAGACCTCGCCGGTGGCCTCCTTCAACCATCCCGACAAGGAGCGCAAGCCCGGCTCCATCGGCACCCCGATCGAGGGTGTCGAGATGCAGGTCTGGGACGACGACGGCAACGAGGTCGACCAGGGCGAGGTCGGCGAGATCGTGATCCGCGGCCACAACATCATGAAGGGCTACTGGAACCGTGACGACGCCAACAAGGAGGCGATCACGGACGAGGGCTGGTTCCGCACCGGCGACATGGCCAAGATGGACGAGGACGGCTACTTCTTCATCGTCGACCGCAAGAAGGACCTGATCATCCGCGGCGGCTACAACGTCTACCCGCGCGAGATCGAGGAGGTGCTCTACGAGCACCCGGCGATCCAGGAGGCCGCGGTGGTGGGCGTGCCCCACGACGAGCTTGGCGAGGAGGTGGGTGCCGCGGTGGTGCTGAAGGAGGGCGAATCGCTCGAGGCAGACGAGCTGAAGAGCTACGTCAAGGAGCAGGTGGCCGCGTACAAGTACCCGCGCAAGGTGTGGTTCGTGGACGAGCTGCCGAAGGGCCCGACCGGCAAGATCCTCAAGCGCGAGATCGAGGTGCCGGAGAAGGCGGAAGCGTCGACGAGCTCGTAGTGCCCGCGGTTCCCGCAGCGCACCAGATCGAGACGCATCCCGAGCCACGCCGGGTCCAGGTGGGGATCAACGGCCACACCGTGGCCGACAGCGAGCGCGCGCTGGCGCTCACCGAGGGCAGCCTGCCCACTCGCTGGTACATCCCGCGCGAGGACATCTCAGCCGAGCTCGAGCCGAGCGACCGCCGGACCACCTGCCCCTTCAAGGGAGATGCCACTCACTTCTCGGTCGGTGGCGAGGAGGCCGTGGCGTGGAGTTACGAGGATCCGATCGAACAGGTGGCCGCGATACGCGATCTCGTCGCCTTCTACAACGAGCGCGTGGACATCGAGCTGCGCTAGCGCTGGAACTGGTCGATCACGCCGTCCCCGTTGCGGTCCGGGGCCTTGAGGAAGGCAATGTCGATCGCGTCGTCCAGGCCGTTCTTGTTGAAGTCGATCCTCCGGCCGCCGAACTGGTAGTAGATCCTGCTCACGAGGTCCGTCCTCACGAACCGCTTGCGTCGGCGGTTCCACACCTTCGCGTCCGGGGTCACGGCCTCCGCGGTTACGAACATCGTGGTCGCCGGGAACAGGTCCGCGTTGAAGCCGGGCTGACAGGACGCGGCATCGGACAGACCGGCCGGGGCGTCGCTCGCGCCGCAGTCGCGGCCAGAGGCCTGGAGGATGTGGCGAAGCTGCCCGAGCTGAGCGACCTCGACCTTCAGCTTGCTGCGCTTCCGGGTGAGTGGGCGGCTCTTGTCGAGCACGAACCGCGTTCCGTTCCTCCAGGGCCTGAACCGCTCTCCGAACGGGTCTCGCATCCGGCCACCGGGCACCATCGAGCCGATCGACATCACCCGCGGGAGCTCGCGGACGATCACGTTGCGGATGTGCATCGGCCGCGGGTCGAAGTTCACGAATTCCATGGCGAAGCCGCCGTCGTCCATAGCGATCGTGCCCGAGTCGTAGCCGGGCAGCCGCGGCTTCAGCGGCAGCGGGTCGCCCGAATCGTCGAGCAGCTCGCTGTTCGTGATGATGATCGGGTCGGGCTGGTTGAAGTTCACGCCCGAGAAGGTGGCGCCCACGTGGAACTCGCCCCCGCCCGGCACCTCACCCGGCGCGCCGCCGCTCCAGGGATCCGCCGTCTGCCACGTGATGCGGTAGCGGTTGTAGGTGGTGCCCTTGAAAGCCTGCGTGCCGAACGAGCTCACCGTCGGATTGATCCACGGAGTCCGCGAGCCGCCGTACGACCACGTCATCAGCATCGACGGTTGGGTGCTGAGAAACGTCAGCCGAAAGCGGTGTCCGGTGGCGGCATTGGGGTTCACGAGGTCCCAGTTGTGCATTGTCTGGATCGACAGCCCGATGTTTGCCGCGAGGGTCGAGAATTCGGTGTCGGAGAAGTGACGCCGGTAGCCCGCGCGCTGCTCCTGGGTCACCTCGCTGCCCGCCGGCATGAGGTGGCGCCCGAACGCGTCCTCGCCCGGCAGGGTCGTGGTGTTGTGCACCAGGCCGTAGGTGTGGCCCACCTCGTGCGCCGCGGTGCCGCCGATGGCATTGCCCCAACGCGTCGATGTCGAGTTCGACCCCTCGAGCGCGCCCCCGGGGAAGCCCGCGGTGTTCTGGTAGGTCCCCGCCCAGACGCGCGCGTTGCCCACGTCGATCGTGTCGCCGAAGTCCACTACATCGGTGCGTCCCCAGCGGCCAGCGGGCTCGGAGTCGGTGCCTATCGCGACGATCGCCCTCCGCGCCGGCGTGGTGGGCATCGAGGTGGTCGGGATCATCTGCGCGTTGAACTCGCAGAAGTCGTCCGTCACGACATCGTTGATGCGGCTCTTCAGAGCGGCGGTGGTACCTGTGTAGCTCGGGAGTTGAGTGATGTCGAAGGGCACCGCCGGCGAGGTTGGCCCGCCCCCGGCTGCCCCGAACTCCGGAAACGTGGGATCGGCGACCGTCGGGTAGTAGAGGTAGATCTTGTTCGGCTTGGCATCGTCGGCGCTGCCGTAACTGATCGGACACTCGGACGCCGCGCCGGCCTCAGCCGGTAGAGCCAACGCGATCCCCGCGATCGCAACTGCGATGCACGCCCTGGCGCTGATGTGTCGAGCCTAACCGCTCGTCAGCTAGCCTGCCGCCCGGAATGGGCTCGGGGAACGGCTTCACACGTCGCGGTCTTTTCGGTGCCGGAGCCGCCGGCGCAGCCGCCGTGGGCGTGAGCGCCTGCGGGGACGATTATTTCGAGCCGGCCGCCTCACATGGCAAGGACGCGCCCAACGTCCTGCTGATCTTCACGGACTCCACGCGGGCGGACTACCTTGGCCACTACAACCCCGAGGGCAAGCTGAACGACACGCCCAACCTCGACGCCCTCGGCAAGGACTCGCTCAGCTTCAAGCTCGCGGTGCCCGAGGCGATGCCGACCGGCCCCGCGCGCCGCGGCCTGCTCACCGGCGTGCGTTCGTTCCCCTTCCGCAACTACGTGCCGACCAAGGGCCTGCCGCTCGGCCCCGGCTGGATCCCGATCCAGGACGACCAGCCGATCGTGACCGAGGTGCTCGGCGAGGCTGGTGTCGAGACGGCCTACTGCACAGACAACCCCTTCCTGGTCGGACCGCGCTTCTCGAACTTCCGGCGCACGCTCGACTACGTGAAGGCGAGCTACTCGCAGGGCGCCTACCGTTTCCTCAACAAGCCGTTCAAGCGCCCGGCGCCGCGCAGCGCAATCGAGCGCTACCTGCTGCCCGAGCTGAACGACTCGGTGGAGGTCGGCCGGCTGCGCTCGATGGTCGGCTGGAACTCGATCTACCGCGACAGCGACCGCGACTATCCGACCGCCCGCGTCGTGCGCAGCGGGATCAACCTCGTCGACGACCTCAAGAAGAGGCGCCCGTTCTTCCTCGGCGTGGACTGCTTCGACCCTCACGAGCCGCTCGACGCCCCGCGCGTGTACGTGGATGCCAAGGGCGCCCCGAAGGGCATCGAGAAGGACAAGGGCATCATCCCGATCCAGCCGTTCGAGACGCCTTACTCGTGGGTCATCGACGTGGAGCTCGACGACGAGACGATCGAGCGGGTACGCGAGCTGTACGCCGCCGAGATCACATTCATGGACGAGTGGGTCGGCCGGTTGATGAACCGGATGGCGGACCAGAAGCTGCTCGACGAGACGGTGGTGATCTACTCGTCGGACCACGGGCTGACGCTCGGCGAGCACGGAATCGTCGGCAAGCACGGCTCGCGCGCCCACTGGCACATCTACCACGTGCCGTTCATGATCCGGCACCCCGAGGGCAAGCTGGCCGGCCAGTGGGACGACTACTTCGCGTCGAACCACGACATCACCAAGACCGCGCTCTCGTTCATGGGCGCTCGCGCGCCGGGGATGATGGCCGGCGAGGACCTCTCGGTGATCTTCGACGGCAAGCGCCCTCCCGCGCGACCGCACTTCACCTCGTGCTACGACGACCACGTCCTGGCCGGTGACAACGACTGGTTTTTCATCTCGGACAGCGAGGGCAAGCGCAAGCGCCTGTACGACAAG
Source organism: uncultured Thermoleophilaceae bacterium (assembly GCA_963825345.1). Lineage (GTDB taxonomy): Bacteria > Actinomycetota > Thermoleophilia > Solirubrobacterales > Thermoleophilaceae > JACVRW01. The sequence continues at coordinate 136,553 of CAWGSQ010000012.1, forward strand.
AAGAACGATCCGAAGGAGCTCGTGGACGTGGCCGCGGAGCACCCGGAGCTGGTGGCCAAGTACTGGCGGATCCTCGAGGACGAGGCGGGCGGCACCCTGCCCCAGTTCAGCCGCAAGGCCGGCAAGAGCGTGCTCGGCGGATGACGCTCACGCGCCGCAGCCTGCTGCGCCGCGGCGGAGCCACCGCCGCCGGTGCCGGAGTGCTCGGCTCGCTGGCGGCGGCTGCACCCGCGTCGGCGCAGCTCGGCGACGATCGCGCCCGCAACGCGCTGCTCGTGGTGCTGCCGCTCGTGCGCGCCGACCATGTGGATGCGTTCGAGGGCGGCGCTCCGGCCAAGACGCCGAACCTGAACGAGCTGACCAAGAAGTCGCTGCGCTTCGACCGCGCGATTCCGGAGTCGATGCCCGCGCTGTCAGCGCGGCGCGCGCTCGTCACGGGCATGCGCGCCTTCCCGTTCCGAGACTGGCGGCGGCTCGAGGGCTTCCCGCCCGTGCCCGGCTTCAACCCGGTGTGGGACCACCAGCCGCTCCTGATGGAGCTCACACGCGCGGCCGGCATCGAGACGATCTACGTGACCGACAACCCGGTGTTCAGCGGAGCGCGCTTCCCGGATGTGCGGCGAGCGGGCTCCTCGGCAAGCGGCGACGTCAGCTCGGGCATCGACGAGGAGCTGATCCCCTCCTTCAAGCGCCTCACCGGTGAGACGCGCCGCACGATGCAACTGGGAGTCCGGGCACTGCGGGAGGTCAAGCGCGCCGATTCCTTCTTCATCGGCGTGGACCCGTTCGACCCGGCCGACGCGTTCGCCGCGCCCCCGTTCTACGTGCGGCCGGGACGGGCGGAGGACGACGGCCTCGGCCCGACCGACGGGCGGCTCGTGGAGCTGCAGTTCTCCGACAACGACATCGACCGCGTGCGCGAGGCCTACGTCGAGCATGTGGAGGCGGTGGACGAGGAGCTCGGCCGGCTGATGGACGAGGTCCCGGACGACACGGTGGTGTTCGTACTGGGCGACCACGGCCTCGCGCTCGGCGAGCACGGCTATCTCGGGCGCGCCGCGCCGACCTCGCACCGGATGTCGTACGAGATCCCGTACCTGATCCGCCACCCGAACGGCGACAAGTCGGGCGACGACGTGGACTGGTACGCCTCGACCCAGGACGTGGCGCCCACGCTGCTGTCGTTCCTCGGTCTGCCGATCCCCGGCAAGATGGACGGCGAGGACCTCACCGCGCTCTTCGACGACGTGGACCAGGAGGACCTGCCCGACCGGCCCAAGTCAATCACCGCCGTTGGGACGCAGATCATCGTCCGCGACCGCCGCTGGCTCGTGGTGGCCGACCGCGAGCGCATCGTGCGGCGCATGTTCGACGATGACGAGGAGGTCGAGGACGACATCACGCGCTTCGACAACATCGCGAACGAGGACACCGAGAAGCTCACCGAGCTGTCCGTGGCAGCGGTCACCGCGTCCGGCGGCACGCTTCCCGAGTTTGGCCCGGACGGCGCGCTGCGCCCGCCGCGCGAGCACGGCGACGACGACAGCGACGACGACGGCATCCCGAACGACATGGATCCCTTCGACAACGACGAGCCCGAGGACGGGGTCACGAAGAAGGACCTGCAGTTCGACGGGCGCGTCCCGGAGGGTGGTGAGCTGCCGTCAGTGACGAAGCCGTAATCGAGCGCCAGAACCCGCCTGCGGAGTTCCTCTACGCCAACAAGTGGCGCATCTTCGGCGTGATGATGATCGGCTGGGCGATGGCCCTGCTGGACATCTCGATCGTGAACATCTCGATCCCGGAGCTGCAGGACGAGATGTCCACGGACGTGGCCAACGTCACCTGGGTGATCAACGCCTACAACATCGTGTTCGCCGTCCTGCTGGTCTCCATGGGCCGGCTCGCGGACCAGTTCGGGCGGCGCAAGTTCTTCGTCATCGGCCTGGCGGTCTTCACGATCGGCTCTGCCCTCTGCGCGGCCGCCTGGTCGATCGAATGGCTGATCGTCTTCCGCGTGCTCCAGGGAGTGGGCGCCGGCATCCTCGCGCCGCTCGGGTTCGCGATGACGATCCTTGTGTTCCCGCCCGCGCAGCGCGGGTTCGGGCTGGCGCTGATCGCGGTCGTGGCACTGGTGTCCTCGGCCGCCGGCCCGGTGTTCGGCGGGGTCCTGATCGAGCTGGCGAGCTGGCATTGGATCTTCCTCATCAACATCCCGTTCGGCATCATCGGAATCATCCTGGCGCTGCGGTGGTGGCCGGAGACCTGGGATCTCAGCGCGGTCGGCAAGCAGGTCGACGTGCGAGGCATGCTCCTGCTCGGCGGCGCCGTGCTGTTCCTGACGATGGCACTGGTCGAGGCGAACCCGTTCGGCGGCGACCTCCCGCTCTGGCTCACCCTGATGCAGGGGGCGATCCTGCTCGGCGTCCTGTTCTTCTGGTGGGAGCGGCGGGCGCCCGATCCGATGATCACGCCGGGCCTGCTCTCGAACCGCCAGTTCCGCAACGCGAACATCGGAATGCTGTTCTTCGCCGCCGGGGCGATCGGGTCGCTGCTGCTGCTCTCGCTGGTGTTCGTGAACCTATGGGGCTACACGCAGCTGGAGGCCGCCTTCGCAATCGTTCCGGTCCCCCTGTGCGGCCTTGTGGCCTGGCCGTTCGTGGGCCGCGCCGCTGACACGCGCGCACCCGGCGAGCTCGCAAAACCAGCACTGATAATCATGGCCGTGGGGATGCTGTGGGTCTCGTTCCTGCCATCGACCGCGGATGACGCCTGGGCCTACATCCGCATCCTGCCCGGCCTCGTGATGATCGGCTTCGGGATGGGCATGGGCTTCCCCGCGTTGAACGTGGGCGCCATGGGCGCCGTGACGGGCCAGGACCTCGGGCTCGCGTCGGGCGTGCTGAACACGGCGCGCCAGCTCGGCGCCGCACTCGGCGTGGCGATCCTGATCGCCACCTTCGGCGGAGCGCTGACCGCGCACATGTCGTGGTTCGCCGACGACGAGATCGACGACATAGTTCACGACTGGCAGATGCCGAGGCCCGAGGCGGCGGCGGTGGTTCAGTCGACGCTTCACGACTACACCGGCGGTACCGAGGACCGCTTCGAGCCCGAGCCGGGCTTCGACGAGGAGATCATCCGCCAGACCGCAGGCTCCGCCCGCGAGGGCTTCGCCTGGGCCTTCCGCCAGGCGGCGATACTGGTGCTCTCCGCGCTGCCGCTGATGGGGGCGCTCCGACGAACGCCGGCGCAGGCGCGAGCGGAGGCGATGGCGGCGGCCAGTGGTCAGGGTCCCCCACCCGAGAAAGACAGCATTGAAGGGGGCGCCGCCGATGGGGACGGCGCTCCCGCGGGCGCGCCGTCAGCCGGCGCGCAACCCCGCCCGGCCTGACTCTCTCCAGGTTTGCCGGACATATGGCGGCAAACCTCGATGGAGTGGGCGCCGCAGGCGCAGCGGGCACCCTTTAATGCTGCAGTTCAGGCGCTCGGGGCGGGCTCGCGCTCCGTGGAGCCGCTCAGGCGCCGCTCCACGTACTCCACGAGCTTCGCCGCCGACTCCTCGGGCGACTCGGACTCGGTTTCGAGGGTCAGCTCGGCATTGAGCGGCTCCTCGTAGGGATCGGAAACGCCGGTGAAGCCCTGTATCTCACCCGTACGGGCGCGTTCGTAGAGGCCCTTCACGTCGCGGCGCTCGCACTCGTCGACGGAGGCCCGCACGTGCACCTCCACGAAGCGATCGGACATGCGGGCGCGGGCCTCGTCGCGGGTGCCGCGGTACGGGGACACGGCCGCCACGAAGGTGACCACTCCGTTGCGCGACAGGAGGTCGGCCACCCACGCGATGCGGCGCACGTTCACGTCGCGGTCCTCGCGCGAGAAACCGAGGCCGGCACAGAGGTTCTGGCGGACGTCGTCGCCGTCGAGCACCTCCACGTGGTGGCCGCGGTCGCGCAGCTGGCCCGCCGCGAGCCGGCCGACGGTCGACTTCCCCGAGCCGGAGAGGCCGGTGAGCCAGAAGCAGAGGCCCGAGCCGGTGCGAGACGGCGCCGCGAGCGTGCCGTGCGCGATCGGGCCGAGGTTCGGCTCGCAGCCGTGAAGGTCGAAGGCGCGGAAGCGGCTGAAGAGGCGGTGGTCGGGCCCGTGATAGTCCGACGACCCGGTCTTCAGCAGGCCCAGCTCCTCACAGCGCTGCGCCAGAAGCATGGTCTGCTCGCGCGTGTGAGAGGTGTAGAAGACCTCGACCCCATCGAGCCCAACCGCGCGGTAGCGGTCGATGGACGCGCACACCTCATCGCTGGCGTCGACGTCCCAGAACGGATGCGCCCAGACAGCCACCCCGGCCGCCTCGTGAATCCACGAGATGGCCTCCTCCACCGTCGGATGCGAGCGCGCCACGTAGCCGGGCTTGCCCTGGATCAGGTACGCCGGGATGAACGACGAGACATCCGAGTGCCCCTCTTCGGTGAGTCGGTTGGCGTTGGCGGGGTGGGCCAGAACCGCAGCCGCGAGATGCGGCCGGCCGACCGGCTTGCCGGCCGCCTTGCGCGCCTCTATCGGAGCCGGATCGACCTCGAAGCCGAGCTCGCGAAGCCGGTCCGCCATCGCATCGGCCCGGCGCTCGCGGTCCGCGCGCGCGTCGAGCAGCCGCTCGCCCAGCAGGGCGCTGCGGTGATCGATCCCGTAGCCGAGCACGTGCAGGTCCTCGTACTCGCCGTCAACGGCCGAGATCTCGGTGGCGGGGACGACCCGGACGCCGTGCACGGCTCCCGCGGCCAGTGCCTCGTCCACACCGTCGACCGTGTCGTGATCGGACAGCGCGAGCAGCTCCACACCCGCCAGGGCGGCGTTCTCCACCACCTGCGCAGCGGGCAGCTCGCCATCGGAATGAAGCGAGTGCGACTGTAGATCGAAGGCAGGAGCGCTCACGGCGAGCCACACATTAGAGGGTGGGCTCGCCGCAAACGCGCGCTGTTTATGGCGTGGTGACGCTCTTGCGCGGCTTGTCGTCGCCGCCGGCGACTGCCCTGTAGATGCCGAGCAGGATCATCGTGCCGATGATCGCGCCGATCAGGCCGCCGAGGTCGAACATGTCGCTGTCCCCGATCCCGAGCAGCTCGGTAAACAGGAAAAAGCCGACAAGCGAGCCCGCCAGGCCCAGCAGAATCGTTACGAAGAAGCCGCCGGGATCGTCCCCTGGCATCAGCGCCTTGGCTATGAATCCGGCCAGCAGGCCGAGAATTATTGCTCCAATCATGTGTTCCTCCTACCCCTTCAGTCCACGGGTATGCCGTGTCTCATGGTGTTCTCCGTCACGACCCTGGGCTCCACGAACTGAAGCAGGTAATCCGGCCCGCCCGCCTTTGAGCCGATTCCCGAGCGGCGGTTGCCGCCGAAGGGCTGGCGGCCGACCATCGCGCCGGTGATCCCGCGGTTCACGTAGAGGTTGCCCACCGGGAGCCGGGCCGCGATCCGCTCGACCGTCGCGGGACTGCGCGAAAAGAGGCCGCCGGTGAGGGCGAACGGGAGCGAATCGACAATGTCGCAAGCCTCGTCCGCGCTCTTCACGCGTGTGAGGGCCAGGAGCGGCCCGAAGATCTCGTCGCTCAAGACGGGAGAGTCGTCGGGAAGGTCCGCCACGAGCGTCGGCGCGCAGAACCAGCCCTCGTCCGGAACGGACTCCGCCTGGGAGACCGGCTCGGCCATCGCGGCGTAGCGGCGCACTCGCTCCTGCGCCTCGCGCTCGATTACCGGTGGCACCTCGGTGGCGAAGCGGTCGGCCTGTCCCACGTCGAGCACGCTCACCGCGCCGGCCAGGCGCTCGAGAAGGGTGTCCGCCGTGGCCTCGTGCACCAGCACCCGCGCAGCGGCCGAGCACTTCTGCCCGGCGTAGCCGAAGGCCGAGTGCACGAGCTCGGGGACCACCTCGTCGAGGTCCGCGTCCGCATCCACGATCACGCAGTTCTTGCCACCCATCTCCGACACCACGCGCTTCACATGGCCCTGCCCGTCGGGGGTCTCCGCCGCGGCGCGCAGAATCTCGAGCCCCACGGCGCTCGACCCCGTGAACGCGATCACGTGCACGCGTGGGTCACGCACCAGGGCGGCGCCGGCCTCGCCGTACCCGGGCAAGAGCGAGAGCGCGTCGCGCGGCACGCCGGCCTCGTGCAGCGCGTCCACGAGCGCGCCGGCGCTTGCCGGGGACTGCTCCGCCGGCTTCAGCACGGCCGCGTTTCCGGCCGCCAGTGCCGCGGCGGTCATGCCGCAGGGGATCGCGAGCGGGAAGTTCCAGGGTGCGATCACCACCGCCACCCCGCGCGGCGCATATCGCATCGTGTTGCGCTCGCCCGGCACCTGCACGAGCTCACGTCCCGCGTCGAGCGCGATCGCCTCGAGCGCGTAGTACTCGAGGAAGTCGATCGCCTCGCACACGTCACCGTCGGCCTCCGGCCACGGCTTCGCGCATTCGCGCACCTGGAGGGCTGCCAGCTCGAGGCGGCGCTCGCGCAGGATCGCCGCCGCGCGCCGCAGGACCTCGGCGCGGTCGGCCGCCGACCGGGCGCCCCAGTCGCGGAAGCCGCGCTCGGCCGCCTCGACGGCCGCGGCGGCGTCGGCCTCCGTCGCGCTGCCGGCCCGCGCGACCAGCCGCTGCGGCGCGCCTGGGTCGGTCGAGTCGAGGCCCGAGGCGGAGCCGCGCTCGCCGCCCACGAGCACCGGGACCTCCAGCGGCAACCGGGCATCGAGCCCACGCAACGCCTCGAGCAGGGACTCGCGCGCAGGCGCGCGGCGCAGCTCCAGGATCGGCTCGTTGCGGAAGCTCACGGTGCCGCGAGCAGCTGTTCGATCGGCGTGCCGCGCTGCTGCTCGCCCAGGAACGACTCGTTGGAGGTGTTCTCCAGCAGCCTCCGGACCAGGTACGCCATGCCGGCCACCATGTCGCCGACCGGGCAGTAGATCCGCACGCGCTGGCCGAGGTCGGCGAGCGCTGCGGCCAGATCATCGCCGAGCCCGCGCAGCACCTGGAACTCGATGTCGCGGTCCTCGCGCCCGAGCTCCCGCGCCGCCGCCAGCGCGTGCGCGACCGAGCGCAGGTTGTGCGACGCGATCGCGGGGCGCACGTGCGGCCATGCCTCGAGCAGCCGCCGGGTGAGCGCCTCGAAGTTGCGGTCCGAGTCGCGCTTGTCCTCGAACACTGGCGGGATCCAGCCGTGCTGGCGCGCGTCCACGACCTCGTGGTCCCAGTAGGCGCCCTTCACGAGGCGCACCACCACCGCCTGCTCGCGCGGGCTCGCGCTCGCCCAGTCGATCACCCGCTCGAGCTGCTCAGGAGACTCGCGCAGGTAGGCCTGCATCACGACCCCAGCGGACGGCCCGTCGCGCAGCTCAGGCTCGTCGAGCAGCTCGAACACCAGGCCGAGCGTGGCCTCAATCGTGTCCACCGACTCCATGTCGATGTGCAGGTGCGCTCCCAGCTCTCGCGCGCGCAGCAGGAGCGGCCGCATGCGGCGGGCGGCGTCCTCGCGGCCCACCTCGGGCGCCTCGGGGCGCAGCAGCGGCGTGAGCGCGGACACCTTCACGGACAGGTTCACTCGCGGGAGGCGGCCGAGCGAATCGGCCTCGAGCACCTCCCTCTCCGGCCACGAGTCCGCGGCGTCGGCCAGCGTCTCGAGCGCGTCGAGGCAGCGCGCGGCGTAGCGGTCGGCCTCTGCCTCGGTCACGGTCGCCTCGCCGAGCAGGTCGAGCGAGACGGCCGCTCCGTTCTCCCAGAGATGGCGGATCGTCTTGAGCGCGGCCTTGGGCGTCTCCCCAACGATGAAGCGATGCGCCATGTGGCGCACGCCGGCCGCAGCGGCGGCGCCGAGCGCGGCGCGACCCGCCTTCGTACCCGACATGCGCATGGCCGCCTCGATCGGCGGCGGACGGTCGTCGACCTCATCGAGGTATCCGGCGAGGTGCCGCGCGAGGTCGTCGAGCGAGCGGCAGGCCGGCGTCACGTCCACGAAGCGAAACAGCGCCGCTCGCAGCTCCGCGTCGTGGGATGCCAGCGCCATCGCCCGCTCGTCCAGCGCGCGCAGAGGATGCCGCGACTTCCCGGGAAATGCGGCGTGGATGGACCGCCCCACCTCCTGAAGCTGCGACTCCACGATCCGAAAGCTACTCCCCGGGGTACGGTCGAAGCATGCCCTCGCTCGTGCTTGGCCCCCTGCTCCGATACGTCGGTGAGACCGAGGCGGTGCTGTGGGTCGAGACCGACTCCGAGTGCGAGGTCGAGATCCTGGGCACCCGCGAGCGCACCTTCTGCGTGTGCGACCACCACTATGCGCTCGTCTGCTGCGCCGACCTCGACAGAGGCAGCTGGCACGAATACGAGGTGAAGCTCGACGGCGAGCGCGTCTGGCCGCGGGACGACGGCTTCCCGGCCAGCTCCTTCCACACCTACCCGAAGGAGTCGCCGCTCCAGATCGCGTTCGGCTCCTGCCGCGTGGCCGCGCCGCACGAGCCGCCGTTCTCGCTGAAGAAGGACCATGACGAGCGCGGGCGAGAGATCGACGCCCTGCGCACGATGGCCCTGCGCATGCGCGACGAGCCGCGCGAGGCCTGGCCCGACGTGCTGCTGATGCTCGGCGACCAGGTGTACGCCGACGAGGTGTCGCCCAGCACGCTCTCGTTCATCGAGACGCGGCGCCACCCGGCCGAGCCGCCCGGTGAGCGCGTGCTCGACTTCGAGGACTACACGCAGCTCTACCTCGAGAGCTGGAGCGAGCCCGCGATCCGCTGGCTGCTTTCAACCGTCTCGACGATGATGATCTTCGACGACCACGACGTGCACGACGACTGGAATATCTCTCAGGCTTGGGTCGAGGAGGCGCGCAAGCACGAGTGGTGGAACCAGCACATCATGGGGGCGCTGTCGTCGTACTGGGTCTACCAGCACCTCGGGAACCTGGCGCCCGAGGCCCATCGGGACGACGAGCTGTTGGCGAAGGTGAAGGCGTGCGACGACGCGGAGGAGCTGCTGAAGGACTTCGCCTACCGCGCCGATCGCGAGACTGACGGGGCCCGCTGGAGCTACTGCCGCGACCTCGGCCGCACCCGCCTGGTCGTGATCGACTCACGCGCCGGCCGCGTACTCGAGGAGGGCAAGCGCTCGATGCTCGACGACGGGGAGTGGGACTGGGTCGAAGAGCACGTCACGGGCGGGTTCGACCACCTGCTGGTGGGCACCTCGCTTCCGTGGCTCCTCGGCCGCGGCATGCACTTCGGCGAGGCCTGGAGCGAGGCGGTGGCGGGCGGCGCCTGGGGCGGCCTCGCCGCCCGCGGCGCCGAGAAGATCCGCCAGGCCGTGGACATGGAGCACTGGGCCGCCTTCCAGGACTCCTTCGCGCGCCTGACCGACCTGTTCAGGGCTATCGGCAGCGGCGAGCGCGGTGAGCCGCCCGCCTCGATCGTGGCCCTCTCCGGCGACGTGCACCACGCCTACCTCTTCGAGGTCGGCTACCCGCGCGGGACGGGCATGCGCACCAACGTCTGGCAGGCGGTCTGCTCGCCCTACCGCAACCCGCTAGGCAAGGGCGAGCGGCGCCAGATCAGGATGGCGATGTCGCGCCCCGCCGCGTGGGCCACGCGCGCAATCGCCCGGCTCGCGGGCGTGCGCGACCCCAAGATCGGCTGGCGCATGACGGGCGACGGCCCCTGGTTCGACAACCAGGTGGCCACGCTCACGATCGACGGGCCCCGGATCGACATGCGCCTCGACAAGGCGGTGCCGGTGGACGAGCAGCATGCGCGACTCGAGTGCGTGCTGGAGCAGCGGCTGGCCTGAACTGCAGCATTGATGAGATCGACCGTCCTGCCTGGACTACCCATGCGGTAGTCAATCCAGGACGGTCGACGGAAAACCACCCCTTCACCTGCTGTAACGGCCCGCCGCTCGCAAAGGTAAGGTGGCGCGCAGCGTCGATGGACTACCCAATCGAGACCTTCACTGAAGAGGAGCGCGCCCTCCTCTCCCCCCATTTCACGAACCTCGACCTGCCGGTCTTCGCGCTCGTGAACCTCCCGGAGACCGTGAAGGGAGCGCTGTTCGCGCGCTATTCGCGCTATCAGGGGACGCTGCGACGCCTCTACCTCGATGAGTTCGCGGCGGATACCGCGTCGGGCTCAGACGGGGTCAGGCTTCAGCCTGACCCCACTGCAGGTGAGCGAGCACGCAAGCTCTACGAGCGCATCTTCATCGGCTTCGGCGACGACTCGGTGGCGCAGCTTGGCGGCGCCCACATCGCGTGTGAGTGGGTCTCGAACGTGATGACGAAGATGCTCCAGCGCGGCCGGCTCGCCGCGTACCTCGAGCAGTCCACCCGCTACATGGCATACGACGCCCCGATGGGCGAGGGCCTCGGCTATCGCTACTGGCGCCACCAGGAGCTCGGCCCGGAGTATGAGGCGGCGATGGACTTTCTCTTCGATGCCTATTCGGAGGCGCTGCCGCGCGTCGAGGCCTGGGCCGCGGAGCGTTTCCCGCGGCCCGACGGCGAGCCCGAGGCCGCCCACGCGCGCGCCATCCGTGCCAAGGCGCTCGACCTCCTAAGGGGACTGCTGCCGGCGGCCTCGCTCTCGCACGTGGGCATCTTCGCGTCGGGCCAGGCCTACGAGCAGCTCCTGCTGCGGCTGTCCGCCTCGCCGCTCCCCGAGGCACGCGAGTACGCGCGCATGATCCTCGAGGAGCTGAAGGCCGTGGTGCCGAGCTTCGTGGCGCGAGTGGAGCGTCCCGACCGCGGCGGCGAGTGGGTCGAGTACCTCGGGCAGCGCGAGCAGGCCGCGGACCGCTGGGCCGCCCGCCTGGGACTGGACCGCGCTCGCGGCGGCGAGGACGAGGCCGGCCCGGCCGTGCGGCTGCTCTCGGTCCAGGGCAGCGAGGAGGAGCTGCTGGCCGCGCTCCTGTTCGAGTCCGCCGCCGTATCCGAGGACGAGGCGCGCAGCGCGCTCCACCACCTCCCGCCCGACGAGCGAGCGGCGATGCTGGCCGAGCTGGTGGGCGAGCGCCGTAACCGCCGGCACCGGCCCGGCCGCGGCTTCGAGGCGCTCTCCTACCGCTTCGAGGTCGTGTCCGATTACGGCGCCTTCCGCGACCTTCAGCGGCACCGGCTGCTCACGGTCCAGTGGCAGACGCTCGGCCCGGAGCTCGGCGCTGGCGTGCCCGAGGAACTCGACGAGGCTGGGGTCGGCGACCTGTACCGGGCGGGACTCGAGCGCTCGCGAGCCGAGCACGCGCGCATCGTCGAGCTGGGCCATCCGGAGCTCGCTCCCTATGCGCTCGCGCTCGGCTACCGGATTCGCTACATCCTCGACATGAACGCCCGCGAGGCGATGCACCTGATCGAGCTGCGCTCCGGCCGCGAGGGCCACCCGGCCTACCGGGCGGTGGCGCACGCCCTGCACGCGGAGATCGCGCGGGTGCATCCGGCCGTGGCCGCCTCGATGAACTTCGTCGACCGCGACACCGAGCCGCGCCTCGAGCGGATCCTCTCTGAGATCCGCGCGCACGCCAAACAGGCCGCACGCGCCTGAACCGGCCGGCGGAGCGCAACTAGCGCGCGCCAGGACGGTTAGAGGGGCACCCACCGACCAAGGAGGATGCCCCGTGAGGCAGCGTAGCAACAGGTTTCTGACGTCCCTGACGGCGGTCGCGGCGGTCTCGCTGATGGCCGCGACGGCCGCGATGGCCGCCACGATCGTCGGCGATGCAAGCTCGAACGTGCTCACCGGCACCGACCAGAGGGACCGCATCCTCGCCCGCGCGGGCGACGACACGGTGAACGCGCTCGGCGCGGCCGATCTCGTGCGCAGCGGCCAGGGCGCCGACACCGTGGACGGAGGACGCGGACGAGACCGCGTGCATGGCGGAGCGGGCAACGACACCCTGAACGGCGGCCCCGGCTGCGACCGCGTCTTCGGCGGAGCCGACAACGACACGATCGACGGCGGCCCAGGCTTCAGCTTCCATCGCTTCCGCTGCGAGCGGCTGCACGGTGGGCTCGGAAACGACGTGTCGAATGGCGGCCCCGGCCGCGACTTCATGTCCGGCGGGAAGGGCGAGGACAGCCAGAGCGGCGGCCCGGGCGCGGACAAGATCTTCGCGAACCCCGGGCGGGACACCAGCGACGGCGGTGATGGGAACGACATGCTCTGGGCGCTCGCCCGGGTGGATGTGAGCGCCATCGGCGACGCCGAGGGCGACGAGCTGAGCGGCGGGAATGGCCGCGATCTCTTCCGAGTCCGCGACGGCGAGGTGGACCTCGTGCACTGCGGCGAGGGCCACGACCGCGTGGTCGCCGACCAGTTCGACCAGGTGGACAACGACTGCGAGCGGGTCAACCGCCGCGACATCACCTCGCTCGACCAGGTGGAGGACCGCGAGGAGAACCGCTTCGAGAACCCAACGCTCGACTAGCGGCACGGATGCCCAGCGCGGCGGGGCGGCGTGGTACCGTCGCCCCGCCTTGCGCTCCGAGCTCCTAAAGGACGTCCGGGTGGCCCCATCGATCCTGGCCGCCGACTTCGCCCGCCTCGGCGAGCAGGTCGAGCAGCTGATGGCTGCGGGCGCCCGCGTGATCCACGTGGACGTGATGGACGGGCACTTCGTGCCGCCAATCTCGATCGGGGCGCTGATCGTCGACGCTCTCCGGGACCTCGTCCACGAACGCGAGGGCGTGCTCGACGTGCACCTCATGGTCGAGCGCCCGGAGCGTCGCGTCGACGAGTTCGCGGCCGCGGGCGCTGACACGCTGATCGTGCACTGGGAGGCCACGCCGCACGTCCACTACGCGCTCCAGGCCGTGCGGGCCGCCGGACTCGACGCCGGGCTGGCACTCAACCCCGCCACCCCGCCGGACGTGGTGGCCGGGCTCACCGACGACCTGGACCACGTGCTCTGCATGACCGTGAACCCCGGCTGGGGCGGCCAGCCCTACATCACGAGCTCCACCGGCAAGGTGGCGCGGCTGCGCGAGCTGCTGGGACCCGACACCCCGATCGAGGTGGACGGCGGGATCGACGCCTCCACCGCCGAGGCCACCCGCAGGGCCGGGGCCACGCTGTTCGTAGCGGGCTCCTCGATCTTCGGCTCGGGCGACCCCGCGGTGGCCTACACGGAGATCGCGACGGCGGTCGACGCCGTCTAGCGGCGACCTCTTACCCGAGCCAGCCGGCGAGCTCGTCGAGCGAGCCCGGCAGAACGTAGTAGTAGACCCACAGTCCCTGGCGCTCGGAGTCGACTATGCCGGCATCCCGCAGCACCTTCAGGTGGTGCGAGACGGTCGGCTGCGACAGGTCGAATAGCGGCACCAGCTCACAGACGCAGACCTTGCCGGCGTGCTTGCGAAGTACGTCGACGAGCTGGAGGCGCACCGGATCGGCGATCGCCTTGGCGAGCACCGCCATGCGCTCGGCCTGCTGGCGCTCGACGTCGGGATATACGACGGGCTCGCAGCAACGCTCGCCCGCGGCGCGCTTCTGCTTTGGATGAAGTTCCATCGGAGCTGTGGTCACGCAGGCCAGTCTAGCGGTTACTTCGACAACCATCTATGTATGCGCTAGAGTGCTCTGCATCGAGGCCCATCTATCGAAGTGAGGAGACTGGCCGAATGGCTGAGCTGACCGACACAGACATCCGCGAGCAGGTGCGCGAGCGCTACGCCGCCGCCGCTGCCGCGGTGGCTGAAAGCACAGGGTCCGGCTGCTGCGGAGCCCCGGCCGCGATCGCCGGCTGCGGACCGGACATTGCATCGACCGACAAGGATGGCAACGAGGTCTTCGGTGTGGTGCTCTACGACGATGAGGGCGACGCGGCGCCCAGGGCGGCGGTCGAGGCCTCGCTCGGATGCGGCGTCCCCACCGCGGTCGCCGACCTCCACGAAGGCGAGACCGTGCTCGACCTCGGCTCGGGCGCGGGCGCTGACGTGCTCATCTCCGCCCGGCGCGTCGGGACCACGGGCAAGGCAATCGGGCTCGACATGACCGACGAGATGCTTGAGCTCGCGCGCGCCAACGCCTCCGACGCCGGCGTCGCGAACGTCGAATTCGTGAAGGGCTACATCGAGGAGATCCCGCTCGCCGACAACTCGGTCGACGTCGTGATCTCGAACTGCGTGATCAACCTTGCCGCCGACAAGCGCAGGGTGCTCGCCGAGGCCGCGCGGGTACTCAAGCCAGGCGGTCGCTTCGCCGTCTCCGACGTGATCGCCGACCCCGACATGGACGAGGCCACGCGCGCAGACATGCAGCAGTGGACCGGCTGCATCGCAGGCGCGCTCACACGCGACGAGTTCGAGCAGGCCCTCACCGACGCCGGCCTCACCGACGTCGATGTGCGCGAGACGCATCGCGTCCACGAGCACGCAACCTCAGCAATCGTCCGGGCGAGCAAGCCTGGGAAGGAGTAACGAGATGAACAGCAATCTCAGCGCGCTCTACGCAAACAGTCGCCAGGTCGAGCTCGCACGCACCACGGGCCAGCGCTGCTGCAACGTCGCCCGGAGCGCTACGAAGGCCATCGCGCCGCGTCGGCACAGATTGGGCCTCCGGCGCGGCCAATCGGCGGCCTGCTGCGCCTGAGCGGTGACACCGGCGCGCGGAGCCATCGCCGCCTACCCGCTGCTGCTCGCGCTCGGCGCCCTGGACGCGACCGGGTACAGCGTGATCGTCCCGGTTGCCCCCGCGATCGCCGATGCGACCGGCGCCGGCCCCGCGACGATCGGCGCGCTCGTGGCCTCATTCCCGGCCGGCATGGTCGCTGGCTTCGCGCTCGCGGGCTGGCTCGTACGCCGCGCGGGCGCGAGGGTGCTGCTGGCCGGATCGCTTGCGCTCGTTGCGCTGGGTGCGCTCGGCTTCGTCCTCGGCGACTCGCTTGCGGTCTACTTCCCGGCGCGCCTCATCATGGGGATCGGCTCCGGCGGCATCTGGATCGGCGTGACCTTCGACACGCTCGAGCGCTGGCCCGGGCAGGAGTACCTGTGCATGAGCCGAGTGTTCGCGGCCTACTCCGTGGGCGGGCTGATCGGGCCGGCGCTCGGCATCTTCGGGGGTATCCACGGCCCGTTCCTCGCCTATCTGGCACTCCTCGTGCTCGCCGTGCCGCTGGTCCTGTTCGTCGCGGCGCCCGCCACCCGGCGCGAGTTCGCATCTGACCGCGGGGCACTGCGAACGCGCGGCTTCTGGGTCGCATCGGCCGCCATCCTGTTCGCCGTCCTCGCGCTCGGCGTGCTCGAGGGTGTGCTGCCGCTCCACTTCGCCGAGCGCCTCAGCCAGGCGCAGATCGGGGCGCTCTACGTGGGCGCATCGATCGTCGTCGCTGCCAGCGCGGGCGTGTCCGGCGGCATGCCACCGCGGCCGCTCGTGTTCGCCGCAGTCCTCCTGACGGTGGCCGGCATCTCGCTCGCGGGTATGGCCGCAAGCGTCCCGCTCTGGATCGTTGCGCTTCTGCTGGCCGGCGTCGGTATCGGCCTCGGGAACACCGGCTCGCTCGGAATGCTCGTGGAGGCGGTGCCCGTGGAGCGGATAGTCACGGCGATGGTGGTCTGGTCGCAGGTCGGGATCATCGGCTACCTGCTCGGCCCGCTCGCCAGCGGGCTGCTCGTGGAGGGACTCGGCTATGCGTTCGTGGGCCTTGCGCCGGCCGCAGCAGGTCTTGTGGTGCTCGTGCTCACCCGCAGCTGGCACTCGCCGGCCACGCGGCCGAGCTAGCCCTTGCGGCGCCGCTTGCGCGACTTCGGGCGCTGCGGGACGGGCTCCGGCTCTGGAGGCGTCGGGTCGAGGGTGGGCTCCTGCTCCTCGCCCGGCATTGGAACGGCGCCGCGCCGCTGCGCGGCCGTCGGCCAGGGCTCGGCCGTGCCGCTCACCCACGCGGGCCCGGGGCCGCCCGGCCAGCGCCTCAGGTAGATCATCCCGAGCGCGCCGAGCCAGAACGCCTGAACGACCGTGGAGAGGCCGGGGAACTGGCCACGGAACACGATCAGCGCGCCGGCCACCACGCCGAGGATTCCCATGAAGGGTGTGAGCAGCCCGACCCGCCGCGCGCGCAGCGGCAGCATCACGAACAGGAAGGCGATCGCAACGGTGCCGGCGAGGGAGAGGCCCAGGAGCACCGGGCCGGAGTCGCCGATGTCCTGTGCGCGATCCTCCCCCTTGTCACCGCGGATGGGGTCTCCGGCGGTGAACTCGTCGGCGAAGTCGATTGCGCTGAGGATCAGCCAAACGCTTGAGATCGCGTAGATGACCGGGGCGCCCACGACCAGGTACAGGAACCAGCGCGGCACGGGTGCGCCGCGGGCCACCGAGGCGCGAAACAGGTAGAGGAAGACCCCGATCAGGAGCAGCGAGCCGACCGCACCCAACAGGCCGGACACGAGGTACGCGCCCGACTGCTCGTCGACGGAGATCAGAAAGTCGGCATAGGGCTCGATGCCGTCGCGGTTCTCAGGGACGAAGAGAAGCCCGCTCAGGAGCAGCATCAGTCCGGCGGCGAAGGCAGCGATTGCGGCCGGGAGGCCCCAGCGGGCCTCCCACTGCAGCTGCTCCTCGCGGTTCACGTCTGCTTCGGCGGGGGTGGGCTCTCGCGCGTTACGCGTGGCGGGTAGTACTCGACATCCTCGCGCTCGACGACGCGCGAGATCCGCTCGCCCACGGCCAGGACCGCGTCGAGAGCAGGCGTCATCAGGCGGATCAGACCCTCGATCCGCTGCCGCGTGCGCAGCTGGTCCGGTGTCATGGGCGCCACCGTCAGCCCCCCCGCTGGTGGAAGTAGAACTCGGGCAGCGCGGCCTTCGCAACCTCGGCCGTGATCTGCTGAGCCTGGTGGAGGTCGCCTGCCCTCACGGCGAGGTCGTCGATCGTCACGATGCCCACAAGCCCGTCCCCCTCGGTCACCGGCAGCCGCCGGATGCGGTGCTGGATCATGATCGCCACGGCCTCCTCGAGGTCCATCTCGACCTCACCGGTCACGATCGGGCGTGACGCGTGCTCGCCGGCCGGAGAGGCGGCCTCGATGCCGTCGGCCACCACGGCAAGGGCAAGGTCGCGGTCGGTGATCACGCCGACCGGCCGGCCGCTGTCGCAGATCACGACGGAGCCGACGTTGCGATCGCGCATGAGCTCGCCCACGTGCTGCAGACTGTCGCCGCTCTCGGCCGTCACCACGCCCTGGGTCATCACCTCGGCGATGCGCACGCGGCGACTGTATCGGAGACCCCCTACCCTTGAGGCATGTCCTCTGAAGACCCATTCGGCGGCCTCTTCGGCGACCCGGACGAGCTGCGCCGGCGCATGGAGGAGTTCGCCCAGCAGATGCAGGGAGCGCAAAAAGTGGCCTGGGCCGACAACGCGATCAAGCTGGCCGTCGACATGACGGTCGCCGGACTGAACCGTCTCAACCTCCAGGGCAACGCCGAGCAGCAGACTCAGGAGCTGCGCGGGGCGATGCAGACGCTCTTCCCGGAGGCGGTCATTCTGGTTCGGGAGGCCCGCGAGGGCTTCGGGACGTAGCGCGGTCCGCCTGGCCGCGGGCGATGACCTCCTTGAAGCTGCGGTACTTGAAGATGAAGAAGATCGACGCGAAGCCGATGCCGAACGTGAGCGCTCCGATCGCGATCTGTTGACCGACCGAGTAGGCCGCCACGGTGGCGCCCGGTGCCGCGCCGGCGAACACCTTCGTGAGCAGCGCCTGCTGCACGCCGGCGCCCTGCGGGGTGAAGGGCACGGCCGCGGACACCGCGTTCACGCCCAGGACGAGCAGCACGTTCTTCACCGACCCGCCCACGTTGAACGCCTCGAGCAGCATCCAGAAGGCGGCAAAGCGGAAGCACCAGCCGCCAAGCTGGACGAGAAACACCTCGCGGAAGTAGCGCTCGCGGTCCTGGAGGATCGTGAGGCCCTGGCGCACCCGCTCCCAGAACGCCTTCACGCGCACGCTCAGGAGCGCGAAGCCCACGAGCCCTCCCACGGCGAGCAGCGTGACGAGGAACAGCGTGAACTGCGGGTGCTGAGCCAGGTAGGCGAGGTCGAACGCGTTCAGCTTGGCGAAGTCCGGCGGCTTCGGAAACACACCCTGCGTGAACGCGAACGCCAGGATCAGCGACCCCATCGCCACGTCGAAGATCAGCTCGACCACGAAGGTCGCAGCCACGGCCGGATAGCTCGAGTTCGGGATCGAGTTCCTCGTGAGGAAGAGGCGGACGACATCGCCGCCGCGCGCCGGTATCACGGCGTTGAAGCCGTATCCCGCGAAGTAGGCGCCCCAGATCTGCTGGAAGCGGATGCGCTCGGTCGGGTAAGCGGCACGCAGGATGTTGAAGCTGGCCCGCGCCCGCAGCGTCAGGTAGCACGTGAACAGCAGCAGGGCCACGAGCAGGGGGAACAGCCGCACCGAGGCGAGGTTCGAGAAGAACGAGTCGACCGCGTCGAAGAATGAGCTGAACGACTCACCGAGAGTGGCGGCGGGGGCCAGGGACACGGCCTCAAAGGTACGTTGCCGAGGTGGATCGCGCCCAGGCATCTCGGATCGCCCATGGCGAGCTTCGCCTCTGGAACCCCCTGAGCGAGGCGGCGCTCGACGAGGCGATCGCGCTGCTCGAGCCGCCGCCGGCCGCGCGGGTGCTCGACGTGGCCTGTGGCCGCGCCGAGGTGCTGCGGCGAGTGGCCGAGTGCTTCGACGTCGAGGCCACGGGCTACGACTCGGACGCTGCGCTGATCGAGGCGGCGCCGGCCGGACTCGATCTTCAGGTGAGCGACAGCCCGCCGGCCGGGCCGTTCGACGTCGTGCTCTGCATCGCCGCGAGCCACGCACTCGGCGGCTTCCCGGATGCTCTGGGCGCGCTGCGTGACCTTGTCCGCCCGGGCGGAGAGGTTCTGCTCGGCGAGGGCTACTGGCGCGTCGGGCCGAGCGCCGAGTACCTCGACGCGCTGGGCGGCGCGAGCGCGGACGAGCTGCCCGACTACAGCGGGCTCATGCGAGCCGCGGAGGAGGCAGGGCTGACGCCGCTCCACTCCTCCGTGGCCAGCGAGGCCGACTGGGACCGCTACGAGTGGCGCCTGATCCTGAACGCGGAGCGCTGGGCGGCGGCCAATCCCGAGGATCCGGGCGCGGAGGTCCTGCGCGAGCGCGCCCGCAGCGCGCGAGAGCGCATGACCATGCCGGGCGGGCGTGAGACGCTCGGATTCGCACTTGTGCTCCTGCGCCGGGATTGACCCATGGGCGGCGCGATCGCGTATAGCTTGAGGCATGCCGTCGAGCGACGCGATGCTGGTCGAACGTCTGCCGCGCGACCGCAGCGGGGATGAGCTGCGCGAGCTCTACCGGCGCTACGCCGGCGAGCTGTTCGGATTCGCCTCCAGCGCGCTCGGCGATCGCGAGCAGGCGGAGGAGGTCGTCCAGGACGTGTTCGCTCAGCTCTGGCGGCACGCCGGCGACTACGACCAGCGGCGCGCCAGCGTGCGCACCTGGCTCTACGCGATCGCGCGCAACCGCATCGTGGATGCGCACCGACGTGCGGCCGCGCGACCGAAGCGGGCCGATCAGGAGGACTCGCTCGACAACGCGGCGGAGATCGATGCCGCGCTCGACCAGGCCGTGCTGCGCTGGCAGATCACGGCGGCGCTCGCACGGCTGTCGCCCGCCCACCGTGAGGTGATCCGGCTCGCCCACTACGGCGGCCTGACAATGCGCGAGATCGCGGAGCGCACCGGGATCCCGCTGGGCACGGTCAAGAGCCGCACGTCCTACGCCCTGCGGAGCCTGCGCCTGATCCTGGACGAGATGGAGATCGAGCCGTGACCGGCTGCCGCGACTACGGCGACCTGATCGGTCCCCACGTGCTCGGCGCGCTCGAGCCCGGCGAGGTGGACGAGATGAACCGGCATCTCGCCGAGTGCGACCGCTGCGCCCTGGAGCGGCGCCGGCTCGCGGGTCTGCCCGCGCTGCTCGACTACGCGCAGGCAGACGACACGATCGCCGCCCTCTCCCCTCAGCTCGAGGACGCCGTGCTGGACCAGTTCGTGACGGAGCGGGCGCGATCCGTCCGGCCCCGGCGTAGCTGGCCACGCTTCGCGATTCCCGCGGCGGCCGCCGCCGTGACGGCCCTCGCGGTGGTGCTCGCGCTACTCCTGCCCGGCGGGGGCGGCGAGAGCGCCTACGCCCGCGCCGAGCTATGGAGCACATCCGGCCAGGTGCTCGGCAACGCCACCGCGGCCGAGGTGGAGGGCGGCACGCGGGTTCGCCTGCGTGCGCACCATCTCCCGGTGAGTCGCGGTGCGGTCTACGAGCTCTGGTGCGTGCGCTCCGACGGCCGCTGGATCAACGGCGGAAGCTTCCACGCGCGCAGCGACGGCACCGCGGCCGCTGAGCTCACGGCGGCGGTGAGCCCAGGCGAATACCACGTGGTCGTGGTGACCCGGCGATCGACCGGCGGAGAGCGCGGCGCCGAGGTCATGCGCGGCAAGCTCACCTACTGAACCTCCGCCGCGCCGCCTGCGTACACCCGGCCATGCGCATCTTCTCGATCATCGCGTTGCTCGTGGCCCTCGCCCTTGTGGGCGCCGGCTGCGGAGACGACGACAACTCCGACAGCGGCAGTTCAGACGGCGGCCAGGCCGCGGAGACGGAGACCACCGAGAGCAGCGGTGGAGGTGGCGGCGGCGCGGCGCAAACGCTGAAGCTGACCGCCGACCCGGGTGGCGCGTTCAAGTTCGAAGAGAGCACCCTCACCGCCAAGGCCGGGAAGGCGACGATCGTCCTAGACAACCCGTCCTCTCTCCCGCACGCCGTGGAGGTCGAGGGACAGGGAATCGAGGAGGAGACCGACACCATCGGCGAGGGCGAGACCGCGAAGGTGACCGTGGACCTGAAGCCCGGCGAGTACGAGTACTACTGCCCGGTCGACGGCCATAAGGCCGGCGGCATGACCGGCAAGCTCACGGTGCAGTAGCCGAGTACAGGAGGTGCTCGACGCCGTCGGAGACCCGCGTCCCGACTCGCTCCATGCCGATCTTCTCGACCACGTTGATCGACGCCGCGTTGTCGGGACGCACGAGCGCGAGCACCTCCGGGAGCGCCAGCTCGCCCAGGGCGTATTCGCGAACGGCCAGGGCCGCCTCGGTGGCATATCCGCGACCCCACCAGCGCGTCCCGAGCGAGTAGCCGAGCTCGAACTCGGGTCCGATCCCGTCGACCAGGCCCACGCCGGCGTCTCCGATCAGGTCGCCGGACGTGCGCTCGATCACCGCCCAGAAGGCGGGCCTCCCCGCGCGCGCCTCGCGCACGTGGATGTCGAGCGCACGGCGCGTGTGCTCGATCGTCGGGTACGCCCTCATGTAGCGAGTGACCTGCGGATCGCCGTTCACGGCATGAAGCGCCTCGAGGTCGCTCGGCTCGAACGCGCGCAGCTCGAGCCGCTCGGTCAACAGCGGAAGGCCCAACTCACGCCTCCAGCGACACGGGGCGGCCCGGCACCGGCGACGACTGCATGATCGACGTGGTGGTCTGGCCGAGCACCGTGAAGCGGTCGATCACCTCCTCGAGGTGGAGCACGTCGCGCAGGTGGGCGCGCATCACGTAGCAGTCCTCGCCGGTCACGCGGTGGCACTCGACGATCTCCGGCGTCCGCTGGGCCAGCTCGGCCACGTTCTGGATCTGCCCCGGCGAGGGCCGAATGCGGATGATCGCGCTGAGCGACAGGCCCAGCGCGCGCGGATCGACCTCGGCGCGGTAGCCGGTGATGGTCCCGTTCTGCTCGAGGCGCTGAAGGCGCTCGGCCACCGCGGGCGAGGACAGCCCGACGCGGCGCCCCAGCTCTGCCAGCGATATTCGGGCATCTCGCTGCAACTCGCCCAGCAGAAGGCGATTGGTCGAATCTAGCGACCCATTCGTAGCCATATCGCCCATCATACCTTCGAGATGCCATGTACGCGCGTCCGGTCGTCGTCGATCCTGTTGTGATGAGCGAGCGCGTCCCTCCCCACCTCTACTTCGTCGTAAGCGCGGTCTTTCACTACCTCGGCCCTGCGTTTGCCGTGCTGCTCTTCGCGCGGGTGGACGTGCTCGGGGTTGCGTGGCTGCGCATCGCGTCAGCGGCGGTGGTGTTCGCGCTCTGGCGCCGCCCCTGGCGGGCGTACGCGAAGCTCGACCGCTCCGGACGCCGGCTGCTGCTCACCTGGGGAGCGGTACTCGCGGTCATGAACGTGTGCTTCTACGTGGCGATCGACCGCCTGCCGCTCGGCACGGTCGCGGCAATCGAGTTCCTGCCCGTGATCGCGCTTGCCGCGCTCGGGGCGCGCAGCACTCGCAACGTGGCGGCACTCGTGCTCGCGGTGCCCGGGGTCTATCTGCTCACGGGCGTGCAGTTCGCGGGGGAGCCGCTTGGCGTGGCGCTCGCCTTCGTGAACGCTCTGCTGTTCGCGGCGTACATAGTGCTGGCGCACAGGGTCGCGCGCCGCGACGCGCTCAGCGGCATCGACGGGCTCGCGGCCTCGATGCTCGTGGCGGCGGTGGTGGTCACGCCGCTCGGCGGGTGGGAGGTGCTCCCGGCGCTCACCGACCCGGTGGCGCTGCTCGCGGGCGTCGGCGTCGGGCTCTGCTCATCGGTGATCCCCTACGTGTCCGACCAGCTGGCGATGCGCCGGCTGCCGCGCGCCACCTACGCGCTGATGGTGTCCCTGCTGCCCGCCACGGCCACCGTGATCGGCATCGTGGTACTCGCGCAGGTGCCCTCGTGGGTGGAGGTGGCCGGCGTCGGGCTCGTCATCGCGGGCGTCGCGATCCACCGCCAAACGCCGGAGCCGCAGCCGCGAAGCGCTCCAGCGGAACCAAGAGAGAGGCCGGCCCCGGCCAGTGCTCTCGCATCAGCTGCGGGCCGGCACTCCTGAGAAGGCCGCGCAGCACCAGTGCCACCACGATGGCGTCATCCAGCTGACCGAGCACCGGAATGAAGTCCGGGACGAGGTCGAAGGGCATCGCCAGGTAGGCGAGCGCGAACGCCGACCACAGCTTCCAGCGGCGTGGAACGCGAGGGTCCGCGAGCAGGCGCTTGAAGAGGATCGCGCAGTAGGGCACCAGCTTGGCGATCATGCGGACGTCCCATTGGCGGTTGCCGATCACCAGCGCGGCGATCAGGCCCACGTAAACGGCAATCAGAACCGCGAGGCTGAGGAGCAGCCAGCTCACAGAGCGCCGAGGATCTTCAGAACCTGCTCGTCGTGGGTCTTCGGCGAGACCTTCGGGATCACGTCCGCCACGGTCCCATCGGCGTCAATGATGAACGTGGCGCGCTGGGCGCCCCAGAAGGTCCTGCCGTACATCGACTTCTCCACCCAAACGCCGTACGTGTCCGCCACGGCGTGGTCCTCGTCGGCGAGCAGCCTGAAGTTGAGCCCCTGCTGTCGTGGAAGCGCTTGACCGCGGCGACGGGGTCGGGTGAGGCACCGAGCACCACCGCGCCGGCCCGCTCGTAGTCGGGCAGGTGGTCGCGCATGCCACAGGCCTGCGTCGTGCAGCCCGGTGTGTCGGCCTTGGGGTAGAAGTAGAGGACGACGGGGCGGCCGCGCAGCTCGGAGAGCCGAACGGGCTCGCCGTCCTGGTCCGGAAGCTCGAAGTCCGGCGCCTGGTCCCCTGGTGACACCACGTATCGGAGCCTAGTCATCCGCTTGCAGGCGGGATACTGCGAGGCGATGTCGCAGGAGAACGTGGAGATCGTTCGTAGGTTCTTGATCGTCGTCGACGTCGACGAGGCGTTGGCGTACGCCGATCCCGGGATCGTGTGGAATCCGACTGAGGAGCTGGCGACGCAAGGACACGGTGCGGTTCGGGCAAGCCTGGCGCGTTGGAAGGGCGAGTGGCACGACTACAAGGTGATGCCCGAGGAGTTCGTGGACTCGGGCGACCGCGTCGTTGTGACGGTCCGCCTACAGGGGCGCGGTCGCGGGAGCGGGGTTCAGATCGACGCCCGCTTCTATGACGTCTACACGCTCCGCGACGGCAAGATCGTTCGCATGGACCAGTTCACAGAGCGCTCGCATGCCCTCGAAGCCGCGGGGGTGGCGGAGTAGGCGCTCGCTTCCGGTGGCACCCGGGAGTAGGCTCGCGGTGTTGAAGGCCTTAGCCGGCATCGGCGTAACCCTGGTCCTGCTGGTCGCGCCGTCAACCGGCGTCGCCCAGACCAAGCTTCCGGTTGGCGAGGCGCACGGCGTGAAGATCGTGCGGGTGCAGGGCGCGATCGTCGTCGTCTTCACGCAGAGGGCCGCGACGCGCTACAGGCGGATCGCGGGCAGGGTCGTGCGGGTCGACTGCACCGGTCCCCTGGACGACGAGCCCGCAACAACGGGAGGCGACCGCGCAATCACCGGAGAGGCCGTCGGTGGCATCAAGATGCGCGCGCCCAAGCACGGCCGCAGGTTGGTCACCGGGGACCTCACGCGAGGCATGGACTTCTGCCGGGTCTGGCTCGCGGCGCGCACCGTCAGGCGCCACGGCGAGCGAACGCGGCTCCGCCCTCGCCTGATCGTCTCGGTGCCCCTGACGCAGACCGGGGCTGTCTTCCTCGACGAGCAGTCGAAGGCCTTCCGACTCGTCCAAATCCTGATTAGCGCCTCGTTGGTGAGCGAGCAGGAGCATGTCATCGGGTGGCCCACCTACGACCTGCTGTGGGACTGGGGATTCCGCAAGCTCGGAAAGCGCTTCGTCAGCCTCGAAAGGCCGACGGACACTCCTCCGCCCGGAGCCGTCGGCTATTACAGCCACGGTCGTGACGTCGCCGTCGCGATCCTGTCCCGCTCTGGGCGGCGGCTGTTCATCGAAGTGGCCGACGATGTCCTGAGCACGAACGTCTCGGACTACGTCTTCAACCTACGCGGCCGCGTGACCCCGTAAGCAGGGCGCGTAGCAGCGGTCCGATCACTTCAGCAGCCTCGACAGCCGCCGGTCCTTCAGCACCCTCCCACCCGTCTGCTCCTCCGGGCAGTAACACATCACGTAGTCCTTGAAGTGGATCGCCTCGATGCGCGTGCCGCAGCGCGGGCACTCCTCGCCGGCCCGGCGGTGCACCTGGAGCGGCATCGGCAGTTTGTCGGGGACCGTTTCGCCGATCACGTCCTCGTAGTGATCGAGCGCGGCGCCGAGCACCTCGCCGCACGCGGCGTGCAGAGCCTCGATCTCGCCGGCGTCGAGGTCCGCTCCCTTCTGGAACGGGGAGAGGCGCGCGGTCCACAGGAGCTCGTCCACCCAGGAGCGCCCGATCCCCGCGATCGTGCGCTGGTCGCGCAGGAGCGGGTGGAGGTGGCGTGGCTGGTCGAGCAGGCTGGTGAGCTCCTCGACCGGCGGGGCCGGGTAGGCGTCCGGGCCCAGGCCGGCCACGGCGTCGTCGGCCGCCACGGCGTCGGAGCGCAACAGCTTCGCCCACGCTCGCTGCTTGGTGCCGAACTCGCGCAGCCGCAGCTCGCGGCCGTCCTCGAGCCGCACGAGCACCCGCGAGGAGCGGTCGCGGAGCGACGCCCGCCCGTCGAAGAGCTGGAGACGGCCGGACGACATCAGGTGGATGAGCAGCGTCAGGTCGCCCGACTCCACCGCGAGCATCTTTCCGATCCGGCGCACGCCGTCCAGCTCGCGTCCGGCGAGCGCGTCCAGCGGCGGGTCGAAGGTCTTCAGCGCCACCATGCCGGGTGCCAGCGCCGATTCGACCCGCGCACCGGCCAGCCCCGCCGTCAGGCGGCGTGCGGTGATCTCGACCTCGGGCAGCTCGGGCACGCCTCAAGACTAGGCTGAGCGCTGATGAATATTTCGGTCGCAGCGGACGAGCGCACGGGCGTGGCGGAGGCCGTCGTCGGCGAGCTGCGACGCCGCGGGCACGAGCCGATCGTGCACGGTGCGCTGAGCGACGACGAGCGCGACGACTGGGCCTGGGCCAGCGAGGCCGCCGCCCGCGACGTTGCCGAGGGCCGCGCCGAGCAGGGGATCGTCTGCTGCTGGACCGGCACCGGCGCATCGATCGCGGCCAACAAGGTGGCGGGAGTGCGTGCGGCGCTGTGCGGCGACGCCGAGACCGCCCGCGGCGCCCGCACGTGGAACGACGCGAACGTGCTGGCCCTGTCGCTGCGAACAACGAGCGCGGCGCTGCTCGAGGAGATCCTCGACGCATGGTTCGAGGGCACCCCAAGCCCCGATGCGGACGACGTGGCGAACGTCCGCCACGTGGACGAGATCGCCTAGCGCAGCGGCACGGAGCCGGCGGCACGGCCCGCTGCCGGCGCGGGACCAATCGCGAGGAAGCGCGAGCGGCCCGCGAGGCCGCCCTTGCTCCCCACCGCCGCGAAGCGGCCCGCCGTATCCAGCGCGGGCCAGAGCGTGGCGGCACCCCTCGCGTTCGTACGTGTCCGTGCGCCCGCGATCGCCACCTTCGCGCCCTCCACCGGAGCGCCTCGCCGCGTCACCCGCACCCTCACGCGCGGACGGTGCGACCCACGGCGGGTGGCGGTGGCGGTCACGCGCAGGCCCGACCCGACCGAAAGGGTGAAGTGCAGCAGCCCGACGGTCGGGCCGAACGTGGGCTTCTGCGCCAGCGGGGCGATGAGGAAGTGGAGCGTGCCGCCGAGCAGCGACGTGACGTGGAGGCCCTCCGCCTCGCCCTGCACGTTCTTGATCTCCAGCTCGAGGCGGCGTTTGCCCGTTGCGAGGTCCACCGACCAGACCTGGTAGGTCGTGCCCTGCGCGCCCGCCAAGAACAGGCGCCCGCCGCGGAACGCCGCTCCTGTCACGCCACTGGGCGGCACCGCGCCCGCGAGACGCCGCACCGAGTGGATCGGCGGCGCGGCCGGAGCGGAGTTCGCCGAGCTCACGTCCTCGGCACGGTAGGCCAGCAGGTCGTTCCCGCTCGACGTCCACAGGAGGCCGTCGGGCGACGCCTCGACCCACATGGCCTTGGCGATCTCCGTCGGGTCGAGCTTCACGTAGTAACGGAAGGCCAGCGTGTTCGGATCGGCTGTGCCGATCGCCCCGGTTCCGCAGGTGTTGCCCCCATTCGGGCCACCGGGGCTGTAGCACTCGAGCGGAAGCAGCACACGCCGACCATCCCGCCCGTCAAACGAGATGTCTCCGACGTGGTTGTAGCCCTCGACCGCCTTCACGGAGGCGGGAATCGCCGGAGAGATCGTGCCCGTCTGGCTGAGGAAGCGGCTGGTGCGGTGAAGGCCCTCCACGGGGCCGGAGAAGTAGAGCGGCGCGGTCGGCCCGGCCGAGGTCATGCCCTGCCAGTAGAAGTTGGACACCGAGCTCCAGCCGCTGAGCGTCCAGCGGCCCGGGTCCTTCGCGGCGGCCGGAGCGCAGAGCGCGAGCGCAAGGAGCGCGGCCAGAGCGGCGGTGCGAAGCGGTTTCATGCCGTCAGCGGATCACGAAGAAGTTCCGCGGGGTGCTCTTCTTGTCGAAGTCATCGACCACGGTGAGCACCCCGCGGTACGTGCCGCGCTTCAGGCGCCGCAGCGTGAAGCTGTGCTGACCGGCGGCGAGGCGGCCCTTCTTGACCGTGCGGCGCGACTTGCCGGTCAGCTTGTAGGTGACCGTGGCGGGCTCTTTCAACCGGAAGCTGAGCTTCACGCGGTTGCCGGTGCGCTTCGACTTGAAGTTGTCGAGGCTGTCGGCGACGGTGTCGGTGCCAACCTGGACGACACCTTCCATGAAGGTCTGGTGCTGGATGCAGATGTACTGGTAGCGCCCCGGGGTGTTGAAGACCTTCGTGAACGGGGTCCCGGCGCTGTTCGCCCCGCCGTCCGGGGCGGAGTTCCAAGAGTCCGGCTGACCGCGGTTGCTCACGCTCGTGTGGCCGTCGACCGCGAAGTTCCAGGTCACCGAGTCGCCCAGCGCGATCTGGCGTTCCTTGGGCTGGAACTCGTAGTCGACGACGTTGACGCTCCAGTCAAACGCGGCCGCGGGCGCGGCGAGCGCGAGGAAGACGAGCAGCGTGAGCGGGATCAGCAGCCGGTTGGGTCGCATCGAGCCCGAAGCTTAGACGCGCGCGACGCCGGGCTCTGAGCGAGACTGCGCCAGGAAGATGACGCTCGGACTTCGCGGCCGCATCCTGTTACTGGTTCTCGTGGCGCTCGCGCCCCCGACTGCGATCGCCGTGATCGTCGCGCTCGAAGAGCGAACCGAGGCCCATCGCCACGCCCAGAAGGACCTGCTCGACACCACCACGCTGGCGGCGTCGGACGCGGAGGCGGAGGTGGACGCAACGGCCAGGTTCCTGTCAGCGACGGCCGAGGACCTTGCCGCCAGGCCAGGGGCCAAACACTGCCAGAGGCTGCTCGAACTGGTGCCGCGGTCCACCGATCTGTTCAGCTCGGTGGGAGTGGCGAGCCCGAGCGGACGGATCTACTGCGGAACGACCACGCGGGGCTTGGTGCAGCCGATAGGACGTGCGGACGTGTCGAATACCGCGTGGTTTCGCCATGCGCAGACCGAGCGGGCCTTCCTCCTCGGAGAGCTGGACGCTGCACCCTTCTCACGCATGACTGCGCTGCTCGCGAGCCACGCTGTGGACCGTGGGCGGTTCAAGCGTCCGGCCGTGGTATTCGCCGCCCTCGACGTGAACCAGTTCACCAAGGCGATCGGGTTGCATGACTCGCCCAGCGGGACGAAGTACGTGATCCTCGACCACCGCGGAAAGCTGGTGGCGCGTGTGCCGGGCCATGCGCGCGGCGCGCACCGGGCTGTGGAGCGGCCACTCGTGGAGACCGTCCTACGGGAGCATCAGGGAACGGCAGCGGTGAAGGGACCCGACGGCTCGTCGACGATCAACGCCTTCGCGCCTGTGGGCGGGACCGCGGAGCGCCGCCTGTTCATCATCGCGGGTCGCACCTCCGAGAGTGTCTTCGCGGACCCGAACCACGACCTGCGCCGCTACCTGCTGCTCGCCGCTCTCGGCCTCGTGACGGCGCTCGCGCTCAGCTACGTCGTGACGACTCTGCTGCTCGGACGCTGGAGCTCCGCGGTCGTGGAGTCGGCTCGGCGCTTTGGTGCCGGCGATCTCACCGCTCGTGCGCCCGTTCCGAAAAGACTCGGCGAGCTCACCGACGTGGCCAACGCCCTCAACGCCGCCGCCGTCGACATCGAGCACCGCCAGGAGGCCCAGGCGCGGCTGCTGGCGGAGCTCGTGGCGGCCGAGGAGGAGACGCGCCGCCGAATCGCGGCGGACATCCACGACGACACCGCCCAGGCGGTGGCGGCGGCCGGCCTGCGCATGGACGCGCTGGCGGCGGCGCTCGAGGATCCGGTCGCCCGCGAGGCGGTGCTGAAGACTCGTACGGCCCTTGTCGAGGCCAACCGCCGCCTGCGGCGCCTGCTCTTTGAGCTTCGCCCGCCGGCGCTCGACGAGGCCGGGCTGGGCGCAGCCCTCGAGCTGTTCCTCACCGACTCCTTCGCAGACCAGGGATTCGACTGGCGGGTGGAGAACCGCCTGGACGACGAACCGGCACCGGAGGCCCGCGCGATCCTCTACCGCGTCGCGCTCGAGGCCCTCACCAACGTGCGAAAGCACGCCATGGCCAGCAAGGTCGATGTGCTGCTCGAGCGCCGCGGCGTCGGCGTGGTGGTGCGCGTCCGGGACGACGGAATCGGATTCGACCTACCGGAGCCGGACGCCCCGGCCGAGGCCGGCCACATCGGCCTGGTCTCGATGCGCGAGCGAGCCGAGGCGGCCGGCGGCCGCTTCGCGATGAGGAGCGCGCCGGGGAGCGGTACAACCGTGGAGTTCTGGATGCCGGAGAAGAACGGGAGGGGGTCAGTCGTGGGGTCAGACCCCCAGACTCGGGGGTCAGACCCCCAGACTCCGCCTGGGCTCTGACCACTCTGGGGGTCTGACCCCCCGCGGCCACTGGGGGTCAGACCCCCCACGGCGCCAGCTACTCCAAAATCCCCCGCCGCATCGCCTCCGCCACCGCCGCCGCGCGGTCGGAGACGCCCAGCTTCTCGTAGACCCGCTGCAGGTGGGTCTTCACCGTCGTCGTTCCGAGGTGGAGCTGCCGTGCGATGTCCGGTGCCGACATGCCGTTGGCCGTGTGTCGCAGGATCTCGTCCTCGCGCGGGGTGAGCAGGCGTTCGTGATCGCCGGTGCGACGGCGGATCTCGTGGGCCACGGCGGCCTGCACGTCGGTGCCGAGCGTGGTTCGGCCCTGGGAGGCCGCCACGAGCGCGTCGCAGATCTCGTCACCCGTCGAGTCCTTCGACAGGTATCCGGACGCGCCGCTGCCGAGGGCGCCGTACACGACGTCGCTGTCGTAGTAGGCGGACACGAAGACCACGCGCACGTCCCGGCCCTCGCGTTCCAGGGCCCGCAGCACCTCCACGCCGCTCAGACCGGGCATTTTCACGTCCAGGACGCATACGTCGGGGTCCAGGCTGCGGATTCCCTCGAGCGCGGCCGTACCGTCCTCGGCCTGCCCCACCAGCTCCAGCTCGGGGCGGCGCTTGACGGTATCCACGAGTCCTGTGCGGTAGAGCGGATGGTCGTCGGCGATCAGAACTCGGATCCGCTCTGCTGGCACCGGGCTGTTCTACCACTGAAAGTGGCTTTTCCGCGAACGAAGGAGTCCGATCGGAGGACGGCGAGGCTTCCAGATCGGGCCGCTCGGGTGATGGGCGCGCCCGCGGTCGGCGCCGATCCTGTCTGGAGATGGAAGCCTCGCTGACCGTCCTGGCAGCACGCGCCGTCGTCGGCACGGACGGCGCGGTCTGGACGGCCAACAGCGCGTTCTGCTCCCTCGTGGGGCTCGACGAGGCCGCGCTGCGGCACCTCGGCTGGCGCCAGCTCGTGCACTCGGCGGACCGCCAGTACGTGGCCGCGCACCTGGTGGAGGTCCTCGCAGGCAGCGCCGAGCTGCGCGAGTTCGACGTGCGCCTCGTGCCGCCCAACGGTCGCGGCGTGCCCGCCCGCATGCGCGTGGAATTGATGCGCGACAGCGACGGGCGGCAGGGCTGGTTCCTCATGGAGGCCTGGGCAACTACGTAGGATCCCGGCCGCGATGGACGTGGTCGACACAGCCGAGGACGCCGCGGGCCTCGAGCTACCCCCGCTCGTGGTGCGCGAGCCGCTCGAGGCGTTCCTCGACGCGCATGGCATCGGCGAGGGTCGTCTGGAGGCGGAGCGCATCGGCGAGGGCCACTCGAACATCACGTTCCTCGTCCGGCGCGGCGACGCCCGCGTGGTGCTCCGCCGACCCCCGCGCCCGCCGCTTCCCCCCTCAGCCCACGACGTGCTGCGCGAGGCGCGCCTGCTGAAGGCGCTCGAGGGCACGCCCGTGCGCGTGCCGACGGTGATCGCCGTCGGCGACGACGAATCGGTGCTGGGCGTGCCGTTCTACGTGATGGAGGAGATACACGGGAGCGTGCTCGCGAGCGCCATCCCGCCCGCACTCGACACCGCCGACGAGCGCCGGCGCACCGCCGAGGAACTCGTGGACGCGCTGGTGGAGCTGCACGACGTGGACTGGCGCGCCTGCGGCCTCGAGGGCTACGGGAAGCCGACCGGCTACCTCGAGCGCCAGGTGCGGCGCTTCACCGGGCTGTGGGAGCACAACAAGACGCGCGAGCTGCCCGTGGTCGAGGAGCTTGGCGAGTGGCTGGGGCTCAACATGCCGGAGTCACCCGAGTCGACGATCGTGCACGGCGACTACCGGCTCGGCAACGTGATGATGGCCGACAGCGCGCCGGCTGAGCTCGTCGCGATCTTCGACTGGGAGCTGTCCACAATCGGCGATCCCCTCGCGGACGTGGGCTACCTGACCGTGACCTGGGTCGAGCCGGACGACCCGCAGGACACGATGTTCGCCAACCTGAACGCCGTGACCCGCTCGGGCGGCTTCCTCACCCGCGAGGAGATCATCGCTCGATACGAGGAGCGGAGCGGCCGCTCGATGTCCGCTCTCAACTGGTACCAGGCGCTTGCCCTCTGGAAGGCGGCCGTGTTCATGGAGGGCAACTACAAGCGCTTCCAGGCCGGCAACTCGGACGACGAGTACCTCGGCCTGTTCGATCGCGGGGTGCCGATGCTGGCGGAGAAGGCCAGGGAGATCGCCCACTCGTGAAGGGCCTGCTGGTGGACTTCGGCGGAGTCCTCACCACGAACGTGTTCGATTCGTTCCGGGCGTTCTGTGAGGACGAGGGCCTCGATCCCGACACGATCAGAGGCCTGTTCCGCGACGATCCACGCGCGCTCGAGTGCGTGCGCGGCCTCGAGCGCGGCGAGCTCACCGAGGACCAATTCGCGGAGCGCTTCGGCGAGCTGCTCGAGCTCGAGGACGGCCGCCGCGCCGGGCTCGTGGACCGCATGTTCGGCCACATACGGCCGGACGACGAGATGGTCGAGGCGCTCCGCCGCGCACGCGCGAGCGGCATCCGCACGGGGCTCATCTCGAACTCGATGGGCGCCGGCCGCTACGACCGCTCGACCTTCCCAGAGCTGTTCGACGGCGTGGTGATCTCCGGCGACGAGGGTATGCACAAGCCCGAGCCCGCGATCTACGAGCTCGGCTGCGAGCGCGTCGGCCTCGCCCCGGCGGACTGTGTGTTCGTGGACGACCTGCGCGAGAACTGCGAGGGAGCCGAGGCCGTGGGGATGACGGCGGTGCTCCACCGCGGAGCGGAGCGGACGCTGCCGCAGCTCGAGGAGCTGCTGGGCGTGGAGCTCCGCTAGGGCGCGAGGCCGGCTCGCCGCGCGCCCCTCACCCCCAGCCGGGTGAAGGCGCCCGAGACGAGCTTGAACAGCGGCTTGGATGCAGGGAATCGATAGTTGGACTGGGTGTGCGGGGCGTAGACGAGCTGCTCCCCTGACTCGAGCCAGCCGGTGTGCTTGCGCTGGTCCTGTCCAATCACTCCGCGACTGAACCAGTGCGCCGTGAGGCCGGCGCGCCTGCTACCCGGGGGCACGAGCCCCTCCGGGGCGTCCAACAGGACGCCCCGGTCGTCGGAGCCGGCGACCTCCACCGGAACCGCAAGCGGGAACCCATCGGCGCCCACCCAGCCGAGGACGGCATGCGGCAGGCGCGCCGCCTTATCCGCCGCGCGGCCCTGGTCGATCCGCGGAGCGGTGCCCTTCTTCGGCGCGGCCTGTGGAGCGGGCGGATCCGGTGGGAGCGGCGCGCCATGCACCTCCACCGGACCACGACATCCCAGGTCCGGCCACACCAGGATCCGCTCGATCGACACCTCTATCGCGGTACGTAGCGCGTACACGCGCCGCCAACGCTTCCAGAGCGCATTCTGATCGGCCCAGGGCTCGAAGCGCTCCCAGACGTCCAGGATGGTGGAGGGGTAGTCCTCCACCGGCGCGCCGAGCGACGCCGTGCCCTGGACGAGGACGTACTCCGGCCGATCGGTGGCCGCGTGCTCGCGGGTGTGGAAGGCGAGTGCGACACGTGGGTTGCGCCGGATCCGCTCGAGCTTCTTCCAGGCGCCGACCGACGTGTTCACGGAGCTCACGATCCCCGCCGCGCGGTCCAGCAGGGCGAAGTTGCTCACCGGCAGGAGGACCACGCCGTTGGCTGGTGTCGCGTAGGCGAGCATCAGCGCATGGTCGCCATCCAGGATCTCCTCGAGCTCATCCGGCCAGATAACGGTCATGGGATGAGTCACGATAGTGCTGGTGCTGCTCGTACTGTGGGACATCGACGGGACGCTCGTGGACTCGGCCGGTCACGGGCGCTTCGCCTTCGAGGACGCCTTTCGGACCGTCGTCGGACGCGACCCCGAGCGGGTGGACTACGCCGGACGGACCGACCACCAGATCGCGCTCTCGATGCTGAACGGCTCGCACGAGCAGCTGCCGGACGTGCTCGAGGGACTCGCGGCGAACCTCGCCGAGCGCAGGGATGCGATTGCCTCGGAGGGCCACATCTACCCGGGAGTTCGGGAGACGCTCTCCGCCCTGCACGAGCGCGACGGGGTCGTGCAGTCACTCCTCACCGGGAACCTCGAGCCGAACGCCGCCGTGAAGGTGGGTGCCTTCGGCCTCGAGCGCTGGCTCGACCTCGAGGCCGGCGCCTACGGCTCCGACCCTCACGAGCGCCGCTCGGACCTGGTGGCCGTGGCCCGTGAGCGAGCGGCCGCGCGCTACGGCGAGCCCACGGGCGCGGTGCTCGTGGGCGACACGCCGCTCGACGTGCTGGCGGCGCGCGAGGCCGGCGCTCGCGCCGTGGCGGTGGCCACGGGCTTCGCCGACCTGGACTCGCTCAGGGCCTCAGAGCCCGACGCTCTGCTTCAGGACCTGAGCGATACGGAGGCGGCGATCCGCGCGATCACTGCTTCCACTTGATGCTGCAGCCGACCGGCTCGGTCTCCGGCCGCGTCACGTCCTCGCTGGCCCGCAGGCAGTTGAGCGCGTCGCGCAGCCACTCCGCGTCGAGCGACTCGTCGCCGTGGTCGGCGTCCGGCGCGCCTCGGTAGCGCAGCACGCCGTCGGCGTCGACGACGAAGAGGTCTGGCGTCGTCTTAGCGTCGAACGCGCGGGCCACGTCCTGCGACTCGTCGCGGAGGTAGGGCATCGGCCATTTCTCGCGCTCGACCCGCTCGCGCATCGCCTCGAGCGAGTCGCCTGGGTAGCGCTCGGCGTCGTTCGGGTTGATCGCGTAGAAGTGGACGTCCGGGTAGTCGCGCGCGGCTGACGCGATGCGGTCGTGCCAGGCCAGCGCGTAGGGGCAGTGGTTGCACGTGAACACCACCACTGCGGGCGTCTCGAGCGAATGCTCCTTGCCCGCCGTGTCCGGCAGGGTGAACGGGGGTGCCATGTCGCCGATCGCGGTCATGCGGCTCGGCGCACGGCGGCGCGTACGTCCTCGGGGTCCGGCAGCGGCGAGTAGCGCCCGTCGCGCGTGCGGTAGACGCGGCAGGTGAGCGAGAACGGATCGCCCTCGCCAGGCGGAACGATGTCCTCGCCGTCTATGCGAATCGTCGGCGAGCCCGGGAAGCGCTCGCGCCTCGCCTGCTCGTCGTCCTCGATCTCCACGCGCGAGACCTCCGCCTCCACGCCCTCCTCGCGCAGGATGCGCCGGAGCTCGACGAGCGCGTCCGGGTGAGAGGGACAGCCGTCCCACCACAGGAGCTCAACCGTCATGGACCTCCACGCGCTCGATCTTGGCGTCCTCGACGGGACGGTCGCCCGGGCCGGTCTCGAGCCCCTCGATCGCGTCCACCGCCTCCATGCCGGACGTGATGCGCCCGAACACGGTGTGCTTGCCGTCGAGCCAGGGCGCGGCCTCGGTGGTCACGATGAAGAACTGGCTTCCGTTCGTGTCCGGGCCGCGGTTCGCCATCGCGAGCGCGCCGCGCTCGATCTTGTGCTCGTTGATCTCGTCCTCGAACTCGTAGCCGGGGCCGCCGGTGCCGGTGCCGTGCGGGCACCCGCCCTGGACCATGAAGTCGGGGATCACGCGATGGAAGATCAACCCGTCGTAGTAGCCGTCGCGCGACAGCTTCGTGAAGTTGTCGACGGTCTTGGGCGCGTCTCCGTCGAAGAGGTCGATTTCGATCGGGCCGTGGTTGGTGTGCATCGTGACGCTGCTCATGCCTTCTTCGCTACCTCCACCTGGAGCTTGGCTCCACGGGCTTGCTTGCCAGAAACGGCTTCCGCGACGTCCTGCGCGCGATCAGCCGGCACTTCCACGAACGAGAAGCGCTCGAGCACCTTGACGTTGCGCACGTCGTCGTTCTCGAGATGTGAGTGGTCCACCACCGCGCTCACCACGTCGGCGGGTTCGATCCCGTCCTGGCGCCCAACACCCACGATCAGCTTCGAGTACGGCACGCCGTCGCGCGGGTTCGGCTTCGTGTGCCGCGGCCTGCGCGTCTCGCGGTCCGGATCGCGGCCCGCCTCGCGTTCGGCCTTCGAGCGCCTCTGGCCCTTGCCGTTCGCGCTCCACTGCTCGATCTCAGTCTTCGCGTGGCGCTCGATCGCCTCCAGGTCGCGCCGCTGCTTCGGCGTGATCAGCGTGATGGCGCGCCCGCTCTCCCCGGCGCGGCCGGTCCGGCCGATGCGGTGCACGTAGATGTCCGGCGAGTTCGGGATGTCGTAGTTCACGACGTGGCTGACGCCCGTGATGTCGAGCCCGCGGGCGGCCACGTCGGTTGCGATCAGCAGGCGCTCCCGGCCGCCCTTGAAGGCGATCATCACGCCGTCGCGCTGGCCCTGCGACATGTCGCCGTGCAACGCCTTCACGCGCACGCCCGCGTCGCCGAGCCGGCGCGCGAGCCGGTCCACGCCGATCTTCGTGCGCACGAAGACGATCGCCTGCTCGGGGCGCTCCTCCTTGAGCAGGCGCACGAGTGCGTCGGGCTTCTCCTTGTCCGGAACCTCCACGTAGAAGTGGTCGACCGTGTCGATCGTGAGCGTGGACGCGCGCACCTTGATCTCCACCGGGTCGTGCATGAAGGTGTCGGCCAGGCGGCGGATCTCCGGCGGCACCGTGGCGCTGAACAGGGCCGTCTGGCGGCCCATCGGCGCACGCTTGAGGATCGACTCCACGTCCTCGAGGAAGCCCAGATCGAGCATCTCGTCGGCCTCGTCGAGGACCACGTAGCGAGCGTTGTCGAGGAAGAGATGGTGGCGGCCGATCATGTCCATCACGCGGCCCACCGTGCCGACCACGATCTGCGCGTCCTTCAGCCGCGCGGCCTGGTCGCGGATCGGAGCGCCGCCGAACACGGCCACCACGTTCAGGCCCTTCTGGTCGCCGTACGCGCGCAGCGCCTGGGTCACCTGGATGCAGAGCTCGCGGGTCGGCGTGAGCACGAGCGCCTGGACGCTCGGGTCGTCCGGGTCCGCGTACTCCACCATCGGCAGGCCGAACGCGGCAGTCTTGCCGGTGCCCGTCTGGGCCTGCCCGATCACGTCCTTGCCCTGCATCATCGAGGGAATCGCCTGCTCCTGGATCGGCGTCGGGCTCGCGTACCCGAGGTGGGTGAGCGTCTCCAGGGTCGATTCAGAGAGGCCAAGTTCGGCAAAGGTCGTCATCTGCGGTCCCTGACGCTAGCGGGAGGGATCCAGCAGCACCTTGCCGCTCGTGCGGCGGCCCTGCATGTCCTCGTGTGCCTTGCGCACCTCGGACATCGGATAGGTGGTGCCCACCTGCGGTACGAGCTCACCGCGCGCAGCGCGCTCGAAGAGGTCGGCGAGCGGCTCCTCCATCATGTCCCGCCGCCCGAGGCAGTGCATGAGCCAGAAGCCGACGACGCTGCGGCTCTTTCGCATCAGCCGGCCGGTCTCGAGGGTGTTCTGCTCGCGGCTCGCGATGCCGTAGGCCACGATCCGCCCGAAGGGAGCAAGCGCGTCCGCGCACTGCTCGAACACTCGCCCGCCCGACATCTCGAGCACCACGTCCACGGGCCTGCCCTCGTTCGCCTCGATCAGCGCGCCCTTGAGGTCCTCCTCCGCAGCGTCAACGGCGGCGTCCGCGCCCAGCTCGATCGCCTTGGCGCGCTTCTCCTCGGTGCTCGCCGTGGCGATCACCCGGCCGGCGCCGAAGGGCTCCGCCAGCTGCACCGCGAGGCTGCCGACGCCTCCAGCGCCGGAGATTACGACCACCGACTCGCCCTCCGCCAGCTTCGCGCTCGTCCTGTAGAGATGCCACGCCGTCAGGCCGTGGATCAGCAGCGCGAGCGCGGCGCCGTCCTCCATCCCATCGGGGATCGGGAAGACGGTGGATTCGTGCGCCACGGCGTACTCGGCGTAGCCGCCCGTTGACATCAGCGCTACCACGCGCTGCCCGTCGGGCGTCGCGCCCACCACCTCGCCGCCGAGCACGAGCGGCACCTCGTAGCGAGCGAGGTACGAGTTCTCGCGCTGATGGGTGTCCGCGAAGTTCATCCCCGCGCGCGCGACCTCGATCAGGACCTCGCCGTCGCCGGGCTCGGGCTTGGGGAGGTCGACGACCTGGAGGACCTCGGGGCCGCCGAATTCCTGGATTTGGCAAGCGCGCATGGGCGGAGACTATTCCGACCGTCCTGCTCTACCTACCGTATGGGTAGTCCAGGCAGGACGGTCGACCTCCTCAATGCTGTCGTTCGCCGGCGCAGCCGCAGCGGCGGGGGCCCCCGGTCGGCTAGCCTCCCCGCCGCCGTGTCGCTCACAGTCGTCGGTTCCATCGCCTTTGATGCGATCAAGACCCCGTTCGGGGAGCGTGAGCGTGCTCTCGGTGGGTCCGCAGTGCACTTCTCCCTCGCCGCGAGCTTCTTCACCGAGGTGCGGCCGGTGGGTCCGGTGGGGGACGACTTCGGCGAGGCCGAGTACGAGGTGCTGCGCCGCCACGGCGTCGTGACCGATGACATCGAGCACATCGAGGGCGGTAAGACGTTCTTCTGGAGCGGCGAGTACGAGTGGGATCTCAACACCGCGCACACGCTCGACACCCAGCTGAACGTGTTCGGGGACTTCGCTCCGAAGCTGTCCGATGCGTCGCGCAACTGCGACCTGCTCTTCCTCGCGAACATCCAGCCGGACCTCCAGCGGGACGTGCGCGGGCAGTGCAAGGGCGCCCGGCTCGCCGCGCTCGATTCGATGAACTTCTGGATCGAGAGCACGCGCGAGTCGCTCCTCGAGACGATCTCCGGCGTGGACATGGTCCTGATGAACGACGCCGAGCTGCGAATGCTCACCGAGGAGCCGAACCTGGTCAGGGCTGCTGGGGCGGTGCGCGCGATGGGGCCGCGGGTGGTGATCGCCAAGCAGGGCGAGTACGGCGCCGCGCTGTTCACCGAGGACGGCTTCTTCGCGCTGCCGGCCTACCCGCTCGAGACGGTGCGCGACCCGACCGGCGCCGGCGACTCCTTCGCGGGCGGGCTGATGGGCTACCTCGACTCGCAGAGCGGGTCCATCGACGACGCGACCCTGCGCCGCGCGATGGCCTACGGCTCGACGCTTGCGTCCTTCTGGGTCGAGCAGTTCGGCTGCGAGCGCGCCGAAAGCCTCACACGCGAAGAGATCGACGAACGCTACGAAGGGTTCAAGCGGATTACCTCGATCGACGCGGTTGTCGGACCCAGATCCACGGGCTAGGCTCGCGCCAGGTACTCCCCGGCCCTTCAGGAGGTGCGCGAATGGCAAGGCCCAAGGCCAAGCGCGTCAAGCGGGTTCTCAACGTGGTCCCGTCCCCCAAGACCGACCGCGACTGGCGGATCGAGCACGCCGACCAGGCAGGCCTGCTGGCCGCCGCGCCTTCGATCCCAACGTCGAAGGACCTGCGAGCGGCGTGGTGGAAGGTGGGTGACCAGGGCGCCAGCGGCTCATGCGTCGGCTGGGCCACTGCCGACTCCGTCCTGCGCTGGCACATGGTCAAGGCCGGGCGCCTGAAGAACTCGGAGCGGCTGTCCGTGCGCTTCCAGTGGATGGCCTCGAAGGAGACCGACCAGTTCGCGACGCCCCCGAGCACCTTCATCGAGGTGGCCGGCACGAGCCTCAAGGCGGCCCTCGACGTCGCGCGCAAGTACGGCGCGGTGCGCGAGCAGGTGCTCGGGTTCGACACCGGCAAGCTGTTCCCCGGGGACGAGGAGACCTTCTACGCGCTCGCGTCCGAGTTCAAGATCGGCGGGTACTTCAACCTCACCCCGAAGGGCAACGACGACCTCGAGGGCTGGCGCCGCTGGATCGCGACGAAGGGTCCGATCCTCACCAGGCTGAGTGTCGACCGCACCTGGGACAAGGCGCCCGACACGAAGGGCATGCTCGACGTCTACAAGCGCGACACCGCCCGCGGCGGGCACGCGGTCTCGGTGGTGGGCTACACCGCCGACCGCTTCATCATCCGCAACAGCTGGGGAACGAGCTGGGGCGACAAGGGCTTCGCCTATGCGTCCGTCGCCTACGCGCGGGACGCGTTCACCGAGGCGTACGGCGTGACAGCCTGAACACGGGGCTCTTCGACAGCGGGCTCGCCCAGTCGGCGCCCACCATCACGACCCTGGCAGGCACCGCGCCGTAGCGCCTGACCGTAAACGCCGCGCGCGAGCGCCTGTCGAGGCGGGCGCGGGCCACGGGCCACCAGCCGAAGCGCTCGCGCAGCTTCAGCTGGAGCACGACGTTCTCGCCGGGTGATGCTGGGCTCGCCTTCACGTTGATCAGCACGCCGGCGGCCGGCCTGCGCTTGGTGGAGACCGACAGCGTGGCGCCGTCGCTCACCTCAACTCGCAGCTCCGGGCTGTGCCCAGCGGCCGAGGCCGCCCGATAGGTCGCGCTCTCCAACGCGACCACGTTGGCGTGGAGTGTGCCGGGCTCGACATGACCCACGTGGCCACCGCCCGCGGGCAGGCCCGCAACGGCGACCGGCACGTAGCCGGAGCCGCTGTCCGCCTCGATCGTGACCGCCGGGGTTCCCCCAGGGGCCCGCACGTGGAATGCCACCGAGGCGCCGCGCCTCACCGGCCGCTTCGGCCCACTCAGGAGCAACGGATGAACGCCGATCTCGCCGGCCATGCCGTCATGGATCGTGCAGACGTACGGGAAGCTCCCGGTCGACGCGAACACGTGGTTCGCAGCCGCGCGCGGCGCGATCCGCCCGGAGTCGTAGCCCTCCGCCTCCGACTTCACGTTGTGGGTCTTCACGCTGTTGTTGCGCCAGACGACGGTGTCGCCCACGAGCACGTCGAGCTCGCCCGGCAGGAAGTTGCTGGTGCCGGCCGACACGAAGATCGAGTCCGCCTGCGCGGGCGCGGCCAGCACGGCGAGCCCGGCCAGCGCGATCGCCACGGCCCTCATCGTGGCGACACCTGGTAGATGCCGATCATGCCCCGCGCCATGTGCTGCTCCACGTGGCAGTGGTAGAGCCACGTGCCCGGGGCGTCCTCGCGCCAGGACACGCGGAAGCTCTCGGCGGGACCGAGCGTTCGGGTGTCCTCGGGCACTCCCGCGGCGGTGCGCCAGCGGTGGCCGTGCACGTGAAAGGTGTGGTGCTCGTCGCCGATCGCGAGCACGTCCCACTGCACGCGGTCGCCGACCTTCGAGCGGTAGATCGGCGTGTTGCCCACGAACGCCCTGCCGTTGATCGTCTGGAAGTCCTTCATGGGCGCGAAGACCGTGACGAACTCGCGGTCGGGTCGCCGCTCGTGGCGCCCGCGGATCGACAGCGCGCCCCAGAGCCCGCCGGCAAGCGATTCGTGCATCGAGGGCGAGTGGTCGTGATAGGGCCACACGCCCGCCGAGTCACCACCCGCGTTCAGCCGGTAGGTGAAGGTCTTGCCGGGCTTCACGTTCCCGCCCGGGCCTGAGAAGCCGGGGATGTACGACCCGTCGGAGCCCGGCCTGTAGTGCACGCCGTGGAAGTGCATCGAGTGCGGGCTGTGCGGGTCCCTGTTCTTGAAGTGGATGCGCAGCCGGTCGCCCACGCGCGCGTGAAGGAGCGGTCCGGGAACCATGTCGTGGTCGACGTTCGCCACCGGCGCGTTGCGGAGCGGCCGGCGCCAGTTCTTCGTGTAGCGCCGGTACACGACCGTCGGAAAGACGGTCTGGGATGGGTCGAACGTGGTGCCCATGATCCCGTCGCGCCCGTTGGGCACGATGTTCCACGTGGTCGGCACGGCGGCGACCCATTCGTGCCGCACCGCGGCCTCCGCCGGGGTGGCGAAGGCCGCGGCAAGCAGCACGATCAGGCAGCCGGCTAGCCGCGCTTGCCGACCTTGACCTTGTTCTGCATCCACGGATGGATCGCGCAGATCAGGTTGAGCGTGGATCCGGCGGGTGCCGAGACCTTCACGCTGGTCTTGCCGCCCGGCGGGATCAGGACGGAGTCGCCCGGGGCATTGAAGCCATCCTTGCCCACGTTCACGAGCGGCGTGGTCGGGTCCTGCTCCTCACCGGTGTCGGGGTTGATGGCACCGTGTGCGACGGCCAGATCGTCACACGGCCCCTTACCGAAGCAGGCATCCATCTGCCTGAGGTTCCCCGGCACCTGGCCGCGCTTCACGACAGAGAAGGTGTGCGGCGCCTTCGTCCGGTCGATCAGCGTGACCTTCCCGCCCGTCTGGACGGAG
The DNA here is from genome assembly GCA_963825345.1 of uncultured Thermoleophilaceae bacterium. Taxonomy (GTDB): domain Bacteria; phylum Actinomycetota; class Thermoleophilia; order Solirubrobacterales; family Thermoleophilaceae; genus JACVRW01. Next base: position 178,587 of record CAWGSQ010000012.1, read on the forward strand.
AGCACGTCGTCCCCGAAGCGCATCGAGTCCGTGATGCTGCGGTTGGGAATCATCTTTACGCCGCCGATCGTCTTCAGCTGGGCGTTCCGGGGTGCAGCGGCCAGCGCCGGCACGGCGAGCGCCGCCGCCGCCAGGATTGCGACGGCACCGAGGGCGGGCCGCGCGAACTTATGTCGTGACATTTGTTCCTTTCTGTCCGCCCGGAGGCGTTCGTCGGAGGACGGTGCCCAAGCTAGGTGCGGTCTCTCCCCCAGTCAAGCTTTTCGATCCGTATGGGGAACCTGGTGTCTCACGGCGCCACCGTAAGGCTGGGTCGGCGCGGAGTCGTCAGCCTCGCGGCGGAACTTGTGTCATCCGAAAGGACGACCATCGCGGTACGATGCGCGCCATGAGCGGCAGCGCTTGGGGGATCGTCTGGCTGGCGGTCGCATTGAAGGTCCCGATCGTCGCCCTGCTCTGGCTCGTGTGGTGGGCGATCAAGGATCCGCCCGTGCCCGAGGCGGAGGACGGCGGTGGGGGGTCACCCGACCGCGATCCGCACCCGCGCCGGCGTCCACCGCAGCCGCCGCGCCGTGGCCCGCATGGCGCACCGGAGCCGTCCGCGCCTCGGCGTGTTCGGGTCGAATCGCGGACGTCGCGGCGCACCCTTCGGTAGTTTTCGGAGCGTGGAAGGCTTCTACTTCGTCGGAGGCGCGCTCGCCGTGTGGGCGCTGCTCGTCTCGGCCCTCGGCGTCATGCGGGAGGACTTCCCGAGCACGCGCAACGCCACGCGACTCGTGGGCGCGATCTCGATCGTCCTGGTGCTCGGCGCGGTCGGCACGGCGATCTACCTCTCCGCCACCGAGGAGCACGAGCCGAAGGGCGAGCACGCTGCCGGCGAGTGACGACGGCCTCGCAGTGCACTACACCGCGCTCGAGCGCGGTACGCCCGTGATCAGCTCGGACGGCCAGGAGATCGGCAAGGTCGTCGAGGTGCTCGACAATGTTCCCGAGCACATCTTCGACGGGCTCGTCATCCAGACCACCGGCGGCGAGCGCCGCTTCGTCGATGCCCCCGAGGTGGCCCGCACCGCCGAGCGCGCCGTGACTCTCAACATCACCGCTGCCGAGTGCGCCAACCTCGGGCCTCCGCCGAAGCAAGGGCTGCCCACGGGCGGCGGCGGCACCGGCGGCGGCATCATGAAGCGCCTCTTCGGCCGCGGCCGCTGACCGGCGTGCGTCTTTCGCCACAATCTGGGGAAAAGAGGGAGACATATGGCTGACGAGCAGACAGATCGCGATGACGGGGGTGGAGTAGCCACGGCGAACGAGACCCTCAGCGTCACGGACAACCGCACCGGCGAGAGCTACGACGTCGAGATCTCGGACGGCACCGTCAAGGCGATGGACTTTCGCCAGATCAAGGTGTCCGAGGACGACTTCGGCCTCATGACCTACGACCCGGCGTTCACGAACACGGCGTCTGTGCGCAGCTCGGTCTGCTTCATCGACGGGGAGGCCGGGATCCTCGAGTACCGCGGCTACCCGATCGACCAGCTCTGCGAGAAGTCGTCCTACCTCGAGGTCGCCTACCTCCTGATCTACGGCGAGCTGCCCACCCAGGACCAGCTCGACGAGTGGGTCTTCGAGATCACCCACCACACCTTCGTCCACGAGAACATCAAGAAGTTCGTCGAGGGCTTCCGCTACGACGCCCACCCGATGGGAATGCTGCTCGCCACGGTCGGCGCGCTCTCGACCTTCTATCCCGACGCCAAGAACATCGACGACGAGCTCGAGCGCCACATGGCCGCCGTCCGGCTGATCGCCAAGGTGCCGACGCTCGCCGCCTTCGCGTACCGGCACAACCTCGGGCTGCCGTACGTGTATCCGGACAACGACCTGTCCTACCCCGGCAACTTCCTCTCGATGATGTTCAAGATGACCGAGTCGCAGTACGAGCCCGACCCGCGGCTCGAGCGCGCGCTCGACGTCCTCTGGATCCTCCACGCCGACCACGAGCAGAACTGCTCGACGAACGCGGTGCGCGGGGTCGGCTCGTCACAGGTCGACCCGTACTCGGCAATGGCCGCGGGCGTGGCCGCGCTCTACGGCCCGCTGCACGGCGGCGCGAACGAGGCGGTGCTGAGGATGCTCGACCAGATCGGGACCAAGGAGAACATCCCCGACTTCCTCGAGAAGGTGAAGAGCCGCGACGAGAAGCTGATGGGCTTCGGGCACCGGGTCTACAAGAACTACGACCCGCGCGCCGAGATCATCAAGAAGCACGTGGACGAGGTCTTCGAGGTCACCGGGAAGAACCCGAAGCTCGACATCGCCACGGAGCTCGAGAAGCGCGCCCTCGACGACGACTACTTCATCGAGCGCAAGCTCTACCCGAACGTCGACTTCTACTCGGGGCTGATCTACGAGGCGCTCAACCTGCCGCCGGACATGTTCACGGTGATGTTCGCCATCCCGCGGACGTCGGGCTGGGTCGCCCAGTGGCTCGAGATGGTCACCGACGACGAGACGAAGATCGCCCGCCCGCGCCAGATCTACACCGGCGCGCGCGAGCAGGACTACGTGCCGATCGACTCGCGCGAGAAGCGCAGCGAGAAGCCGGTGGCGCCGACGAACCTGATCGACCCGAAGAAGCGCTAGATCCGGAAGACGGGCACGAGCCGCTTCTCGTGCTCGGCCTCGATCTCGGCCACGACCTCCACGTGCTCCTCGATGCCCGAGCCGCGCAGCTTGGTCGCGAGCAGCTCGTCGATCTGGAAGAGGCCGGAGGAGTTGTTCATCGCGATCTTCACCTGCACTGCCTTCTCGTCGCCGGGCTCGATGGTCACGTCGTCGATCGCGGCGGCTGAGACGGAGTGGATGTTCGGGCGGCGGGTCTCGAACGGGATCCGCGAGCGGCCGCTCGCCATGTCGAGCGCGTCGGACACCCGCACGATGCCGGCCTCGATCGTCATCGGGTCGCCGGCCCGGCGGTGGCCGATCACGGCGTGGAGCGCCTCCGAGATGACCACCGTCAGCTCGGGCTCCTTGTAGGAGCCCTCGAGCAGCGCCGGCATCCGGTCCGATGCCAGAAACAGGCTGTACTGCTCGTGGTCGGTGCGGTGGATCGACATCCCGGTGTCGTGGAACAGGCAGGCCGCCGCGATCACCACCTCGGCGTCGCGCACGTTCATGCCGTGGGTGGTCACCATCGCCGGCTCCACGCCGCCGCGATTCAGCAGGCGAAACAGCCGCAGCGCGATGTTCACGACGATCTGGATGTGGACCCAGGAGTGGTCGGACATGTCGCGGCGGTCGGCGTTCACCTGCTGCATGTACCACCAGGCATGAAGGCGCCGGTCCGCGTTGGCGGCCTCGAAGAGCGCCTCGAGCTTGCGGTTGCCGCGCGTGGGCGCGCGGATTTCGGTCAGCGGGAGGTCCACTGCGGATACCCTTCCACAAGGTGAGCGTCGAACCCCTCGTCGATGGCCACGGCCGGCTGATCTCGGACCTGCGTGTCTCGGTCACCGACCGCTGCAACTTCCGCTGCCAGTACTGCATGCCCGCCGACGGCCTGCCCTGGCTCGACCGCGAGGACATCCTGCGCTTCGAGGAGATCGAGCGGGTGGTGCGCGTGCTGGCGGGGATGGGCGTCACGGACCTGCGCCTCACCGGCGGCGAGCCGCTGGTGCGGCGCGAGTTCCCCCGGCTCGTCTCGATGCTCTCGCGCGTGGATGGCATCGAGGATCTGTCGCTCACCACCAACGGCTATCTGCTCGAACGAGACGCCGCCGCGCTCGTGGACGCGGGAATAACGCGCGTGAATGTGTCGATCGACTCGCTTCAGCGCGACCGCTTCTTCCAGCTCACCCGCCGCGACTCGCTGCCGCAGGTATTGCGCGGCCTCGAGGCGATCGGGGCACATCCCGAGGTGCGGCCGATCAAGGTGAACGCGGTGGCGCTGCGCGACTTCACCGAGCAGGAGGCGCTGCCGTTCGCCGAGTTCGCCCGCTCGACGAGCTATCAGGTGCGTTTCATCGAGTTCATGCCGCTCGACGGCGACCACGCGTGGTCGAGCGACCAGGTGCTTCCCGGTGAGGAGATCCGGGCGATCATCCACCGGGTCCACCCGCTCGAGGAGCTGCCGCGCGAGCCGCACTCGACCGCGCGGGTGTTCCGCTTCGCCGACGGCCGCGGCGAGATCGGCTTCATCAACCCGGTCTCCGAGCCCTTCTGCGCGGACTGCAACCGCATCCGCCTGACCGCCGACGGCAAGCTGCGCACGTGCCTGTTCTCGATTCACGAGACGGACCTGCGCGCGCCGCTGCGGAACGGCGCGAGCGACGCGGAGCTGGAGCGGGTCGTCCGCGAGGCTGTCTGGCGCAAGGAGTTGAAGCACCACGTCGGCGAGCCGGGCTTCCGCCAGCCGCCGCGCACCATGTCGGCCATTGGCGGCTGAGGCGTACACGGTTGTTGTGCGGGCCGGCGGCAGGGTGGCCAAGAGGCCCTACTCCGCGCTCACCGACGCACTAGAGGAACTCGAGCGGGAGGGGCGAGACCTCGCGGCCGGCGCGCATGCACGCCCGCAGGGCGGCACACTGATTCGCAGGCTCGAACCTGTGCAGATCGTCGTCGCCCGCGTCGAACTTTCCGGACCGCGCGGACTGCGCGCCGGCGTCGACGTGCGGGGCGACGGATCGAGCGAGGCGTTCACCGGCCGGATGCGGCGGCGCGTGGTGGAGCAGCGCGGTGACGAGAGCCCGTACGACGCACTGAGGCGCGCGCTCAAGTGAGCGCCTGGCGCGTGCCTCTGCCCGACGGCGCGCAGCCGCCCCTCAGGGTGTTCGTGAACGGCGTCCCGCAGGCACAGGGGCGCGACTACAGGCTGGTCGGCCGCGAGCTCCACTTCGACAAGCCGCTCGAGAAGGAGCGCCTCAGCAAGGGCAAGTGGACGGCGATCTTCTTCGGGCTGTGGGGCTACTACGGAAAGAACGACTCGGTCGACGTGCAGTACCGCGTCGGCGGGCGCGAGACGGTGGCCACCGGGCTGGAGATCATCCCGCCCGACAACCCTCAACCTCCCTCCTAAAAGGGTCAGACCCCAACTCCCCGACAACCCTCAACCTCCCTCCTAAAAGGGTCAGACCCCAACCTTGACACGATCGTGTTAAGGTTGTGCCATGCGGATCGGAGACCTGCTCGAGCGGCAGCGGCCCGTCTTCTCGTTCGAGTTCTTCCCGCCGAAGACCGACGAGGGGCAGCAGACGCTCAGGAACACGCTCGAGGTCCTGAAGGACGACGAGCCCGACTACGTCTCGGTGACCTACGGGGCCGGCGGGACCACGCGCAACCGAACCGTCGAGATCACGAAGACGGTCAAGCGCGACTTCGGGATCGAGGCGATGGCGCACCTGTCGTGCGTCGGCGAGCCGCGCGAGCGACTGGTGGAGATCCTCGAGGAGATCGAGGCGGCAGGCATCGAGAACGTGCTCGCCCTGCGCGGCGACCCGCCCCGCGGCGAGACCGCCTGGAAGCCGCACCCCGGCGGGCTGTCCTACTCGGTCGAGCTGATCCGGCTGATCCGCGAGCGATTCGACTTCTGCGTGGGCGCCGCGTGCTTCCCCGAGGTGCACCTCGACGCCCCCGATCGCGCGAGCGACCTTCGCTACGCGCGCGAGAAGGTCGAGGCGGGCGCGGGCTTCCTGATCACCCAGCTCTTCTTCGACAACGAGGTCTACTTCGACTACGTCGACGAGGCCAGGGCAGCGGGCATCGACGTGCCGATTGTCCCGGGGATCATGCCGATCACGAACTACGGCCAGATCCACCGCTTCACCGACATGTGCGGCGCGACGATTCCCGAGGACCTCGAACGGCAGCTCAACGGGCGCGCCGACGACCCGGAAGCGGTTGCAGAGCTCGGGGTCGCTTACGCGACCCTCCAGTGCTCCGATCTCCTGGCGCGAGGCGCGCCCGGAGTGCACTTCTACACCCTGAACCGCTCGCCGGCAACACGAGCGATCCTGGCCGCCCTGCGCGCGGCGCATCCCTGGACGCGGGCGAAGGCCGCGGTCTAGCCGGTCAGCGCCGTTTCAGGCGCAGCGTGAGCGTCCGCTTGAGGCTGCTCCGCGTCCCGCCCACGGGCGTGTAGGACGTCTTCACCCCGATCTTCAGCTTGCGCTTTCGCTTCAGGATCGCCATTGCCTTTCGCGAAGGCTTGATGACCAGCTTGACGGTGCCCGCCTTCGTCACGTTGCGGAGGATGCGGCTGACGACGATGCGCTTCGCGGCCTGCGCGCGTCCCACGGCGGAAGGCGGACTGGCCGCAGTCAGCGCCAGGATCCCGGGCCCCGGGACGTTGACCGTGATCGTCGCGCGACCGTTCGACGACGAGATGCGCGCTCCCGCGATGGAGAAGACGCCGCTCGGCAGTGGGCCGCCGCCCACCACCACCGCCTCCGCCTCCGCCGCCTCCGCCGCCGCCGCCTCCGGGCTCGCCCGCGGCGCTGGTGACCACCCGGCTTTGTGCGGACTCGGCCGAGGCACTTCCCCCGGCGTTGGTGGCCGTAACGCGCACGGTGACGCGTCGCGCGACCTCGGCTGAGGTGAGCGCGAAGGTGTCGCCGGTCGCCCCCGCGATGTCGACACAGTCGCCGCTGTCGGCGTCGCAGCTGCGCCACTGGTAGGCGAATGAGAGCGTCGGCGTTCCGGACCAGCTGCCGGGATCGGCGGCCACCGTCTGCCCGCTCTGCGTGTCGCCGGTCACCGTCGGCGCGGAGGTGTTCGCGGGCGGCGCCGGGGCGACCACCTCACTCGCACTCGAGTCTTCGGTCGCGGCCTGGCCGGGGCCCGTGGCGTTGGTCGCCGTGGTGCGCACCCGCAGCCTGCGGCCGACCTCCACCGACGTGATCTGGAAGCTGCTCGCGGTGGCGCCCGCGATGTCCGTGCAGTCGGCGTCGTTCTGGGCGTCGCAGCTGCGCCACTGGTATGCGAAGGCCAGCGGCGGGGTTCCGGACCAGGTGCCCGGGTCGGCCGTGACGGTTTCCGCGTCGCGCAACGTGCCGGCGATGGTCGGCGCGGCGGTGTTCGCCGGCGGATCGGCGAGCACCTCGGTGGTCGCGGCCGACTCGGCGTCCGCCGAATCGACGCCGTTCGACGCGGTCACGCGCACACGCAGCGTGTGCCCCACGTCCTCCGGAGTCGCGGAGTAGCTCTGGTCGTCGGCGCTGGTCCCGGGGATGTCGCTGCAATTCGTGACACCGTCCGCGTCGCAGCGCCGCCAGCGGTACACGAACGCGATCGTGGCCTCGCCTTCCCACGTTCCGGGGTTGGCATCGAGCGTCTCGCCGTCGCGCGCGGTCCCCGAGATCGTCGGCGCTGCGGTCTGGTTCGGCGCCGAGCGCTCACACCCGGTGCGGGTGTCCTGCGAGTCATAGGTGACCTTGTCCGCGGCGCCCGCGCCACAGTCGTCCTGATCGGCGAAGGCGTCGCGGCTCTTCAGGTGGTCGTCCTCCGTGCCGCCGAGCAGTGTGTCGGCGCCGTCGCCCCCCACCAGCGTGTCGGGACCGGCGCCACCGTCGAGCGCGTTGGCCTCCGAGTTCCCGGTCAGGCTGTCACCGGCAGGGCCGCCGATCACGTTCTCGACATCGCCGTCCACGCGGTCGTCGCCGTTGTTTACGCCCGCCTGGCCGTCGTCGAACGCGCTCGTCCCAATCGTGACTGTCACAGCCACGCTGCGGCCGGCGTAGGAAACCGTGTCCGTCCCAACGCCGCCTGCGACGGCGTCACGCGCCGCGGTGCCCGGGATCAACGTGTCGGCTCCGGCGCCGCCGGAGAGCTGCGTGACGCCGGTGCCCGTCGCGCCCACCGAGCTGATCGTGTCGCCGTCGTCGCCGCCGTTCAGGGTGGAGGCCAGGCTCGTCCCGGTCGAGAGGTTGTCGGCCCCGGCGTCGCCGTTCAGCGTCTCGAGCGATCCGCCGCCGGCGTTGAGCGTGTCCCCGTCGGCGCCGCCGTTCAGCTGATCCTGCCCGGCATCGCCGTTCAGCGAATCGGTACCGGCATCGCCGTTCAGGGTGTCGCTGTTGGCGCCGCCGTTGAGCGTGTCCGCCGAGGTGCCGCCGTTCAAGAGGTCGTTGTCGTCGCCGCCGTTAAGGATGTCCACGCCGTCCCCGCCGTTCAGGTTGTCCCCGGCCGTGATGGCCGTGCCCGCCTCGTTGCCGCCGTTCAGTGTGTCGCCTGCCCCCAGGCCGTTCAGCGTGTCCGCGCCGCCGCTACCACCGTTCAGCACATTGGCCGCACTGCTGCCGGTGATCGTGTCGCTGCCGCCCCCGCCGTCGACGTTCTCGACGCTGCTGTAGACGCGGTCGCCCTCCCCGGCCTGGCCGTCGTTCGCGGCGGGCAGGATGATCGGGTTGGGCGGGGCCTCCGGAATGTCGATTGTCAGGTTCCCGAACCGCCCGGAGTAGTCGGCGAGGTCGATGCCGTCGCCTCCGATCAGGTCGTCGGGCTCCGGATCGAAGAACACCGCGTTGGCGGTATCCCCATCGAGGATGTCGTTCCCCTCGCCGCCGTCGAGGTGATCGTCGTCGCTCGCGAGGACGAGCTCCGTCGTGCCATTGCCGCGCAGGATGTCGTTCTGGCCCAGGCCGTCGATGTGGTCGTCGCCGAAGCCGCCGCGCAGCTCGTTGATCCCGGTGGATCCGCCCGAAGGGCCGAAGAAGAAGCTGCTGCCGGTGATGTCGTCGTCGCCGCGCCCTCCCCAGATGTTCTCGATGCTCAGCCTGATCCGGTCGCCTTCCCCAGCGGCGCCGTCGTTCGTGACGCCGTCGAGGTTCAGCACCAGGTCGGGCGCGCGCCCCTCGTAGCTCGCCACGTCGCCGGTTCCGCCGGAACCGTCAAGCACGTCCGCCCCGGTCCAACCGTTGAGCACGTTGTTTGACGCGTTCCCGATGAGCTCGTCGTCGCCCGTGCCACCGTGGATGTTCTCCACCGTCGTGCCGATGTTGTCGTCCTCCCCGGAGGCCCCGTCGTCGGCGACGCCGTCGGCATCGATCACGAGGTTCGCGGTGCGGGTCTTGTAGGTGACGAGGTCGCCGGTGCCGTCGCCGCCGTTGACGGCGTCGTCATCGCTGAAGGTCACCGGTCCCGCCGTGATCGGGCCCGGCCCGGGATCGAACGTGTCGTCGCCGCCGAGGCCGCTGAGCGCGTCGTCCCCGGCTCCACCGGCGAGCGAGTTCGGGCCGCCGTCGCCGGTGAGCGTGTCGTTACCGGCGCCGCCGATGAAATTCTCGATTCCGGGATAGGTGTTGCCGGCCCCGCTGTCCGTGTTGTTCGCGATGGCGCTGACGTTGCCGCTGCGGTTCGAGAAGTCGAAGGTGTCGTTGCCCGGGCCGCCGTCCGGCTCGGTCCTGTCGAGCGGCTGGCTCGTCCTCAGGACGTCGTCCCCGGCGTCTCCGAAGAGGACGTCCGCGGCGTCGTCCGTCGTCACCACGGTGTCGTCGCCGTCGCCGCCGTGCAGATCGTCGACGTGGCCACTGGCGCTGATCGAGTCGTTACCGGCGTCGCCGTAGATGGCCGTGATGACCTGCGGCGTCACGCGTGCTTGGTCGTCCATGTCGCCGAGCCTCACCGTGGTGTGCGCCCCGCTCGCGAGCTTCCCGAGTGCGCTGCAGCGCACGTGGTGGTCGCTGATCTGATTGCAGGTGGGATCCTCGGCGCCAGGAGGGTTTTCGGTCATGTCGGGCGGAAGCACGATCACAGCCCCGGGATCCTCGACGTCGTAGGTGCTCGAGTAGGTACCCGTGGAGTGGGTGCTGATCGTGAGGTCGTTCGCCTCGCCGGCTGCGGCCGTGTAGGTGAAGTGCTGGTTGATGCAGCCGCCCCCGTTGATGGCGTGGCAACCGCTCACGTGTGCCGTGGAAGCGCGTGCCAGCCCTGGCGCAAACGCCGAGAGCACTAGAAACGTGAGAAGCACCAGGAAGGCGCTTCGCCCGCCTGTCAGGTGGGCCACCATGGTCGTAGGCGAAGGACGGTGCCGAGGCCGCTTCAACCCTACGCCCGCCCTGAGGGTTCCGCCAGTACCGAATTAGGCCAGGGGTTGCCAGCGCTCCGGATCCTCGCCGTCCACCCGCTCCACCTCGCCGCCGAGCTCCATGTGATTCAGGTAGCAGAGGGCCTCCGTCAGGCCCCAGCCGATCATGAGCGGCTCCGGGAGGTCGACGTCCTCCCACATCTCCGGGACGATGTCGAACGCCGTGCGGGGGCCGTCACGGAGCGACGCTTTGATCCGGTCAATGCGCTCCGCGATGGTCCTGCGGTTCTCGGCGATCAAGGCCCGCGCGTTCCGCACCGGGCGGCCGTGTCCCGCGAGCACGAGCCCGACGTCCAACCCGTCGACGACGTCGAGGCTCCGTAGGAATTCGCCGGCGGGGTCCGGCGTGTAGCCGTAGTCGTAGTAGAGCGACACGCGGCCGAGCAGATGGTCGCCCGACAGGAGGAGGCCGTGCTCGGGCTGGTGCAGCACCACGTGAGAGGGCGCGTGGCCGGGTGTCTCGTGCACTTGCCACACGCCGAGGTCTGTCTCGACCTCCACCCCGGGCAGGAGGTCGCGGTCCGGCGTCACGATGTCGGCGATCCCAAAGCTCGGCTCGCCTCGCGCCTCGCGGTAGGCGGCGAGCGTGTCCGCCGGCACGCCCGACTGGCGCGCGATCTCGAAGCGCCGCTCGAAGGCGCGCTCTGGATCCTCGGCCGCCTTCGTCATGTGCTCGTGGTTCGGGTGCATCCAGAGCTCGGCGCCGGTGCGCTCCATGATCGGCGCCGCCTGGCCGTAGTGATCGGAGTGCGCGTGCGTGCAGACCACCAGGCGCACGTGCTCCACGCGCAGGCCCGCCTGGTCCAGAGCGAGCTCGAGCTGGCGCATCGAACCGGGCTCGTGGAGGCCGGTATCCACGAGCACCACGCCGTCGCCGGCGGCTATCGCGTAGGCGTTGCCGTGGGGCACCCCGGGCCAGGGCAGCGGCAGGCGCAGCCGCCAGAGTCCGGGCAGCACCCTGTCGGCGCGGGCCAGTTCGCGTCGCCTTGCCACGGGTGAATCCTCTCAGGGGTCGAGCAGGACACCGGGGTTGAGGATCCCGGCGGGGTCCACGGCGGACTTCGCCGCACGCAGAGCGTCTGCGAACGGCTCGGGGCGCTGGCGGTCGTACCAGGGCCTGTGGTCACGACCGACCGCGTGATGGTGCGTGATCGTGCCGCCCGCCACGATGATCGCCTCGGAGGCCGCCTGCTTCAGCTCGGCCCACTGCTCGAGCTCGGCGCCGCGGCGGGCGGGCGCGAGCACCGTGAAGTAGGGCGCGGCGCCGTCCGGATACACGTGCGTGAGCCGGCAGGTCACGACGCCCTCGCCGGAAAGCGCCGCGCGGACGCCCTCGCGCACGCCGTCGACCAGACCCTCGAAGCGGTCCCAGGTGATCGCCGTCTCGAAGGTCTCGGCGAGGACGCCGGCCGCGACCAGCGTGTCGCGCAGGTAGGGCGCCTGGAGGAAGGCGTCGCGCCAAGCGCCCTCGGATTCGCCGCGCTTGGCGGCGGAGCCCGCGCCGCGGCCGCCGCCGGCCTCGGTGTCGCGCTCGCGCCGACCGCCGCCGTGGTCGGCGCACAGCTCGAGCGCGCGGGCCCTCCATGGGCCGAGCTCATGGTCGGCTGACTCGAAGCCCAGCACGAGCAGAGCCTGGTCGGCGGGCGCCGCGCCGGTGAGCGCCGCCTCGCCGGGGTCGAGCAGCCGGCAGTTCGACGGATGCAGGCCGGACTGCGACAGCGCGCGCACCGCCTGCGCGCCCGATTCGAACGAGTCGAACAGCACCGCCGCTGACTCGCGGAAGCGCGGCACGTCCTGCACTCGCATCCATGCCTCGGTGATCACGCCGAGGATGCCCTCGGAGCCGATCAGCATCCGGTCCGGGCTCGGTCCGGCCCCGGATCCGGGCAGCCGCCGGCTCTCCCACCAGCCGCGCGGGGTGAGCGCGCGAAGCGACTCGACAAAGTCGTCGATGTGAGTGTGGAGGGTCGCGTAGTGGCCGCCGGCGCGCGTGGCGATCCAGCCACCGAGCGTCGAGTACTCGAACGACTGCGGGAAGTGCCTCAGCGTGAGGCGGTGCTCGCGCAGCTGCTCCTCGAGGCCAGGCCCGGTGGCGCCCGCCTGGATGCGCGCCGCTCGCGATGCCGCATCGACCTCCAGCACCCGGTCCATCGCCTTCAGGTCGATGGTCACGGTCGGCAGATCCGGCGGAGGCTCAACGCCGCCGACCACGCTCGTTCCGCCGCCGAACGGGATCGCGGCCGCGCCCGCCTCCTCGCACCACGCGAGCACCCGCTCGAGCTCGGCCTCGTCCGAGGGATGCGCCACCGCGTCCGGCGGGTTGTCGAACTCCCCGCGGAACGCCTTCACGACGTCGCGGTACGACTTCCCGTACGCGTGTGCAGCGCGCTCGTACGGGTCGGCGCGGCAGATCGCGGCAAGGGAAGCCGGCGGCTCCAGCCGCGGAGGCCGAAGCTCGACGTCCTCGAGCCGAGCGGGCCGCTCGACCTCGACCGGGCCGAACCCGAGGTGCTCGCGCGCCCCCGCGGCCGCAGCCTCGACCTGCTCGTGCGACGGCTGCTGGTCCTCGAAGCCCCAGCCCCAGAACTTCCGACGGCGCGTCATCGCCGAAGAGCCTATGGCTCCACGCGCCGCCGCTCGGCCCGTGCGGAGCCGCCGTGGGCGTCGATCTGGACGAGATCGGCCGCCACGGGCTTGAAGCCGCCCTCTCGTCCGTAGATCAGCACGGCGAGCCCGAAGGGCTGGTTCTTCTCCAGGTTGCCGGTTCCGCCGCCACCCACGGTCCCCCCGTTCAGCTCGAGCAGGTTGGTGGACGAGTGGAAGCTCTGCATGTGCGTGTGTCCGGTCAGGAGGGCCAGCGGGCGCCGCGGCGGGATTCGGCGAAGCTCGTCCACGGCGCTCTCCGCGAGCGCGGGTGAGTGCACCATCACCACGTCCACGCGGCCGAGCAGCGGCCGCAGCCAGTCGCGGAACTCCTCCTGCTGCTCCGGGGTGGGCCGTGGCTCGCGGAGCTGGCGGAAGCGGTCGCGAGCGCGGCGCTCGAATGGGTCGGCGTAGCCCGCCACGCGCACGCCGCGCACCCTCACGACCACCGGCCCATACGTCCCGTCCGCCCGGAGCCGGCCGCGCTGCGTGAGCACGATGCCGCCGGCCAGGGCCATCCGGCGGACGAGCGCGTCCGAGTCGTGGTTGCCGGAGACGAACACGAACGGGTGGCCGATCCTCACGATCCGCTGCACGAGCGTGAACTCGAACGGCGAGCCGCTCGAGGTGAGGTCGCCCGCGAAGAAGAGCGGCCTCTGCCCCACCGCGCGGTCGAGGGCCGGAAGGGCGAGCAGGTTGTTGTGCAGGTCCGACGCCAGGACGAGGTGATTGAGGTCGCGCCCGGGCTCACGCTGCGAGCTCGTGGCCACGAGACGCGCCAGCCCCACGAGCTGCTCGTTCAACTCCTCCGTGATCACCCGCGCGGAGCCCTGGGCCTGCTCCACCGCCCGCAGCGCCACGGGGATGTCGGGGCCGTTGGCGTAGTACTGCGGGTCGGCGATCGTCCCACGCGGAGGGAGCAGCAGCGCGAGGGCCAGGGAGCCGGCCAGCGCGGTACCGAGCGCCGTGGCGAACAGCCATCGCAGCCGCGGGGCGCCGCGACCGCGCACGGCGAGCGCCACGATCAGCCCGGCCGCAAGGCCGAAGGCGAAGACCACCAGCAGGAGCACCCGCAGGTAGGACGCCACAGCATCGCGCGCCTCCCCTCGCACCGCCTCCACATCGGGGAGCTGGCCGGCGGCGAGCCGCTCGGCTGCCTCCCGGTCCACGGTCCGAACGTCGATCGACAGCCGGGCCGGGAGCCGCACGGCGCCGAAGCGCGCACCCCAGTCCACGAGCGGGACATACAGGTCGAGAGCGCCCGAGTGGAACGGCTGCACAGACAGCTCGATCCGGCCCACGCTGAGCTCGCGCTCCGCGCTATAGGTCGCGAGCGCGAGCAGGCCCCCGCCGAGAACGGCGATCACGACGAGGGCCACCGCGGCACCGCTGCGGATGGTCCTCACCGCCCACAAGCTAGCGGCGCCCCGCGCGGGGGCTACAGTTGAGTGCTGGGATGGCCACACGCGCCACGAGCGTTCAGATCACGATGCCCCAGATGGGCGAGTCGGTTACCGAAGGCACGGTCCTGGGTTGGCTGAAGCAGGTCGGTGACCGGGTCGACGCCGACGAGCCGCTCGTCGAGATCTCCACGGACAAGGTGGATGCCGAAGTGCCGGCGCCCGTGTCCGGAACGCTTGTAAACATCGCCGCGGAAGCCGATGAGACGGTTCAGGTGGGAAGTGTGCTCGGCGAGATAGAGCCCGACGGCGAGGGAGCCGCCCCGGCGGCCCCCGCCGAGAGCAGCGAGTTGACGGACGTCGCCTTCCCAGAGATGGGGGATTCGGTCGCCGAGGGCACGATCCTCGAGTGGCGCGTGAAGCCGGGCGACGCGGTCGCCGTCGACGATCCCCTGGTCGAAATTTCAACCGACAAGGTCGACGCCGAGCTGCCCTCACCCGTGGCGGGCACGATCGCCGAGATCCTCGTCCAGGCCGACGAGACGGTGGCCGTCGGAACGGTGTTGTGCCGAATTGCTGGAGGTGCCGGAGCGTCGAATGGGCCGGTGCAGCCGAGCGCCGAGCCCACGGAGACGAAACCCGCCGTGGGCGCACCGGCGACAAACGGCGGAAACGCGACCCCGGTGGCCGCACGAATCGCGAGCGCTCACGGGCTTGACGTGGAGTCGATCACTGGGTCCGGGCCGCGCGGACGGGTGACGAAGGAGGACGTGCTCGCCGCCGTCGAGGGGAATGGCGGAGGCGCCGCCCCCGCACCGGCGGCCGCCGACGTGAAGCCCATCCGCGGTCCCGCGGCCACGCTCGTGAAGTTCATGAACGAGAGCCGCTCGATCCCCACCGCCACGAGCTTCCGCACGGTGCCGGTGGACGCGCTCGACGGCCGTCGCAAGGAGCTGAAGGCCGCCGACAAGAAGCTCTCGTTCACGCACCTGATCGCCTGGGCGATCGTGCAGGCAGCGGGCGACATGCCGGTGATGGGCCACGCGTACGCCGAGGAGGACGGGAAGCCGCAGCGCGTGACGCCGGGCAGCATGAGCCTCGGGCTGGCCGTGGACGTGGAGCGCAAGGACGGCACGCGCTCGCTCGTGGTGCCGGTTCTGCGCGACGCCAGCGAGCTCAGCTTCGCCGACTTCGTGGCGCGCTACGACGAGCTGGTGGTGGGCGCGCGCGACAACACCCTTCAGCCGGACGCCTATCAAGGGGCGAACATCACGCTCACCAACCCTGGCGGAATCGGCACCGTGGCGAGCGTGCCGCGCCTGATGCCCGGCCAGGGGACGATCGTCGCGACCGGTGCCATCGGCTATCCGCCGGGTCTGACCAAGGTCGATCCCGACCGGCTCGCCGAGCTCGGGGTCCAGAAGGTCATGACGATGACCTCGACCTACGACCACCGCGTGATCCAGGGCGCGGAGTCCGGCGCGTTCCTCCGCCGCATCGACCAGCTGCTTCAGGGCGAGGACGGCTTCTACGAGTCGGTGTTCGAGGCCGTGGGGGTGACCCCACGGGCCGAGGGCCCGGCCACTCCCGCGCCGGTCACGGCCGCGGAGCCGGTTCCCGCGGCCGCCACCCCCGCCGCTGCGCCCGGCGTGGACGCCGCGCTGCTCCAGGCGGTCCAGGCGGCCACGTCCCTGGTGAAGGCACACCGCATGCACGGCCATCTCGCCGCCCGGCTCGACCCGCTCGGTTCAGAGCCGGTCGGCGACCCCGCCCTCGAGCCCGCCACCGTCGGCCTGAACGACGAGCTCATGCGCCGCATCCCCGCTTCGGTGCTCCGCGTGGCCGTGCCAGGTGAGACCTTCGCCGACGCGCTCCCGAAGCTGCGCGAGACCTACACCGGCACGATCGCCTACGAGATCGAGCACATCTCGGACCACGAGCAGCGCATCTGGCTGCGCAAGAACATCGAGTCGGGCACGTACCGCCAGCCGCTCGAGCCGGACGCTCGGCGGCGCCTGCTCCAGCGCCTGTCCGAGGTGGAGGCGCTCGAGAACTACCTGCACAAGGCCTTCCTCGGTAAGAAGCAGTTCTCGATCGAGGGACTCGACTCGATCGTCCCGATGCTGGATGAGACGATCGAGCTCGGAGCCGGCGCCGGCGCCCGCGAGGTCGTGCTCGGCATGGCGCACCGCGGGCGGCTGAACGTGCTCGCCCACACCGTCGGCCGGCCCTACGCCGCGATCCTCGCGGAGTTCGAGGGAGAGCAGACGCTCGCCGTGGACACCGCCGCGCCCGAGGGCGGCACCGGTGACGTGAAGTACCACTACGGCGCCAGCGGCACGTACTCCACCGAGGCGGGTCGCGCCGTGACCGTGACGCTCTCCCCGAATCCGAGCCACCTCGAGTTCGTGAACCCCGTGATCGAGGGTCGCGCCCGCGCCGACCAGACCACGCGCAAGGCCCGCGAGCTCGCCCACGACCCGGCTGCCGTCGTGCCCGTCGTGATTCACGGCGATGCCGCCTTCCCCGGCCAGGGCATCGTCTCCGAGACCCTGAACCTCCAGGCGCTACCCGGCTACAGCACGGGCGGCACGATCCACCTGATCGCGAACAACCAGCTCGGCTTCACGACCGACCCGCACGAGAGCCGCTCCACGCGCTACGCGTCGGACCCCGCGAAGGGCTTCGACATGCCGATCATCCACGTGAACGCCGACGATGTGGAGGCGTGCGTATCCGCCGTGCGCCTGGCGCACGCCTACCGCGAGACCTTCGGCCGCGACGCGCTCATCGACCTGATCGGCTACCGCCGCTTCGGCCACAACGAGACCGACGAGCCCGCGTACACGCAACCGCAGATGTACGAGCTGATCAAGAACCACCCGCCGGTGCGCAAGCTCTACGCCGATCGTCTCGTGGCGGACGGTGTCGTGAGCCAGGAGGAGGCCGAGCGCATGGCGAGCGAGGCCTACGAGCGCATGGGAGCGGCGCACACCGAGCTCAAGGAGTCGATCGGCGCGCCTCCCGATACCGGCACCCACGAACTGGATCGCACGATGAGCCGCGAGCCGCGGACAACCGTGCCCGAGGACACCCTGCGCTCGCTCGGTGAGCAGGTCCTGCGACTGCCCGACGGGTTCGAGCTGCACCGCAAGCTGCGCCCGTTCCTGGAACGGCGACGCGAGGCGCTCGGGTCAGGTGGGCCGATCGACTGGGCCCACGCCGAGACGCTCGCGTTCGCCTCGCTGCTGGCGCTCGGCGTGCCCGTCCGGCTCACGGGGCAGGACTCGGAGCGCGGCACCTTCAGCCAGCGCCACGCCGTCCTGCACGACGCGAAGACCGGCGAGCGCCACAACCCGCTCCAGCACCTGCGCGACGCGAACGCCCCGTTCGAGCTCCACAACAGCCCGCTCTCCGAGCAGGCCTGCATGGGCTTCGAGTACGGCTACAGCGTCCAGGCGCCCGACGCCCTGGTGCTCTGGGAGGCGCAGTTCGGCGACTTCGTGAACGGCGCCCAGGTGATCATCGACCAGTTCATGGTGTCGGGCCTCGCCAAGTGGGGACAGACCTCGCGCCTGACGCTGCTGCTGCCGCACGGCTACGAGGGCTCGGGTCCGGAGCACTCGAGCGCACGCATCGAGCGCTTCCTCCAGGCCGCCGCCGAGGGCAACATCCGCGTGGCCAACTGCACCACCCCCGCCCAGTACTTCCACCTGCTGCGCCGCCAGGCGCTCGTGTCGAAGCCGCGCCCGCTGATTCTGATGACGCCGAAGAGCCTGCTGCGCCTCCCCGAGGCGTCGTCCACGCTGAAGGACCTCGCCGAGGGCCACTTCGAGCGCGTGATCGACGACCCGCGCTTCGCCGAGAGCGGCCGCGAGGCGGTCACGAAGCTCGTGCTCTGTTCCGGCAAGGTCTACTACGACATCGCCGGCCACGAGGAGCGGGACGCCGCGGAGCACATCGCGGTCGCGCGCGTGGAGCTGCTCTACCCGTTCCCCGAGGAGGACCTCGTCGAGCTGATGGAGAGCTATCCCAAGCTCGAGCGCGTGGTCTGGGTGCAGGAGGAGCCGCGCAACATGGGCGCGCGCGCGTTCATGCGCCGTCGCATGGCGAAGATCCTCCCCGAGCGGATGGCCTACGACTACGTCGGCCGGCAGCTGCGGGCGTCCACCGGCGAGGGCTACTCGGCGGCCCACAAGCGCGAGCAGGCGCGCATCGTGCGCGTGGCGCTCGACCTCGAGGACGAGCGGCTCGAGCCGGACAGCTCAGCTCAGCGCCCGTTGATGTAAGTCAGTTACCTACAGCTCCGGCGCCTGCTGCAGCGTGTAGCTCACACCCGTCACCTGCTGCGCACGGGCGACCTGTGGGGCGAGGCGGGTGATGCCCATCAGGCCGGCGTCCACGCCGTCCGTTCCGATCGACTCGGAGTGGATGCCTGTGGTCACGATCACGCCCACGGCTCGGCCATCGTCCGAGATGATGCCGCTGCCGGAGTCGCCGGGCACCACCGCACCCTGCGCATAGACGTGGTCGGGATGCGGCGTGCCGAGGGCGAGCGCGCTGCGGGCCGGCAGCACCGTGCCCACACCGATGCCCTGGCCGAAGTGGTGTAGAACCACCGGGTCGGCACCTTGGTCGGAGTTCACGCCCGTCGGGCCGCCGAAGTGGCACATCTGGGGGTTTGCCGCCACACCCGCGTCGAGCCTGATCAGCGAGAAGTCCTTCGGGTCCTGGAGGATCGCGTAGGCGAACTCACCGATGCGGTTGCCCTGACCGTCGCGGGCCACGGGCCCGGTCCCGGCCGCCCAGGTCTGCTCGCCCGCATCGCCGCCGGTGGGGCTGTCGCCGAGGATGCAGTGCCCCGCCGTGCCCATGTAGCGGCTGCCGTCGGATCCCTGGAACAGGAAGTTGAAAGTGCACTGCCCGGCGTCGCTACTGACCACCGCGCCCGGCCTCACGCCGGGGCACGCCCCCGTACCGACCGGATTGGCCGCCGGGACCGGAATCAGCTGGCATGGGACGCCGCCGAGTGTCCAGTCGCCCGCGGTCGATCTGCTGCCGATCAAGCCTGCATTCGCCGGCGCCACAGCCGCCAGGACGGCAACGATCGCGAACGCGCTTGTCAGAATTCCCCTGCCCCGGGTAGTCATGCCACGGACATTCCCCGGGTGGCCGAAATCGACACCCAAGAAGGCGCACTCGGCAACCGCGGCTCGGCTCAACGCTTGTCGCGCTGCGCCTCGGCGAGAGCGTCGGCGATCCGCGCGGAGCCGAGCCGTCGTTGCACTCGAGCGGCGGTGACCGGGGCGAGCCCCGCTATCCGCGTGCCGAGGCGCAGGCCGAGGGGCGCCACGTCCACCTCGGCACGCTCTCGCTCGATCCCGCTGACCACCGCCGCCGCCACCTGCTCCGGCGTGCGCGTTCCGACCCAGGGCGGCAGCTTCACGCCGCTGTCCGCGAACAGCCCGGCGTCGCTCACGAACCCCGGAAAGACGACCGTGACTCCGATGCCCAGCGGCTCCACGTCCTCGCGCAGGCCGGCCGCGAAGCCGCGGAGGCCGAACTTGGTCGCCGAGTAGATGCCCGAGCGGGGCGAGGCAGCCTTGCCCGACAGCGACGAGACGAACACGACGTGGCCGCGCCCCCGCTCGAGCATCCCCGGCAGCAGCGCGCGAGTGAGCTGCATCGGTGCACGCAGATTCACGTCGAGGGCGCGGTCGATCTGGTCATGGTCGAAGTCCTCGACCCTCCCGCTCGCGGGAAGGGCGGCGTTCGCCACGAGCACGTCGACAGCTCCGGCGGCCTCGGCGAGCCGAGCGGGGCCGTGCCGATCGGCGAGATCGGCCACCAGCACCTCCGCGCGTCCTCCGAGGCTTGCCGCAAGCTCGTCGAGGGCGTCCCGGCGGCGGCCGCTCAGCAGCACCCGCGCGCCGCGCTGGTGGAGCGCGTGCGCGATTGCATTTCCGATGCCGCCGGTGGCCCCGGTGACGAGGGCGGTCTGTCCGGCGAGCTGCACGCCGCGGAGCGTATCCTCGAACGATGCTTCGAGCACCGATCCGCCTCGGCCTGCAGATGCCCAACTTCAACTTCCCGCGAGTGAGCGAGGACGACCTCTTCGAACGCCTCTCCGACATCGCCTCGACCGCGGAGTCGTCGGGCTTCGACACGGTCCTCGTGATGGACCACCTGCACCAGATCCGCGGCGTGGGACCACCCGAGAACTGGATGCTCGAGGGCAACACGATCCTCGCCGCACTCGCAGGGCGCACGAGCAGGGTGAACCTGAGCCTGCTCGTGGGCGCCACGACCTACCGGAACCCCGCGCTTCACGCCAAGGTCACCACGACGCTCGACGTGATCTCCGGCGGCCGCGCCATTCACGGCATCGGCGCCGGGTGGAACGTTGACGAGGCGACCGCGTACGGCTACGAGTTCCCGTCGCTCGGCGAGCGCTTCGAGCGGCTCGAGGACCACCTCAACATCGTCCGCGCGATGTTCACGCAGGAGCGCGCGACCTACGAGGGCAAGCACCACAGCGTCCACGAGGCCTACAACAACCCGAAGCCGATCCGCGGCGACATCCCGATCATGATCGGCGGGAGCGGCGAGAAGAAGACGCTGCGGATGGTGGCCCAGTACGCCGACGCGTCGAACTTCTTCGGCGATGCCGACAGGCTGCGACACCTCATCGGCGTGCTCGAGGGCCACTGCGAGCGGCTCGGACGCGACCCAGCGGAGATCACGACGACGCGTCTCGGCACGATCATCATCGCGGCCACCCAGGAGGAGGCGGACGCCAAGCTTGAGCGCCTCGCGCAGGCGACGGGCATGGACCCGGACCGTCGCGCAATGGTGTTGACCGGCGACCCCGACACGGTCGCCGAGAAGACAAGCGAGCTGCTCGAGACCGGCATCAACGGGCTCATCTTCAACTCCCCCGAGGTGCACGATCTCGAGATCGTCCAGCTCCTTGGGGAGACGCTGGGACCGCTATGCTCGGACGTCCCTAGCGGGCGTAGCTCAGTTGGTTAGAGCGCCGGCCTGTCACGCCGGAGGTCGCGGGTTCGAGTCCCGTCGCTCGCGCTGATTCGGGCTGCAAACCTGCGCCCGGCTGTGTCATCGGGCCAGGGCCGTGCGGAGCACTGTCCCTGGCCCTCTTCCTTGCCGGGCTTGGTTTTCGCACTCAGCGCGAGCGACTGCGTCGCTCGACTGCTCTTCTCAGCCGCTCATTGCCTCTGCCGCCCGCTTCTCCATCTCGTCAGGCGGCACGTCCTCGACGTGGGTCGCGACGCTCCAGCGGTGCCCGAAGGGGTCCTCGAACTGACCGGTGCGGTCCCCGTAGAATTGGTTCTCCACCGGACGCATGGCGGTGGCGCCCGCTGCTACGGCGGCATCGAAGACGGCGTCCGCGTCCTCGACGTAGATGCTGATCATCACCGGCGTGCCGCCCACGGCCTTCGGGGCGCGTATGCCCATCTCGGGGAACTCGTCCGCGAGCATGATGAGCGACTCGCCGAGCTCGAGCTCGGCGTGGCCGATCCTGCCGTCGGGGCCTGGCATGTGCATCCGCTCCTTGGCTCCCAGGACGTTCGAATAGAACTCGATCGCGGCCTTCGCGTCGTCCACGCACAGGTACGGCGTGACCTGCGGGTAGCCGTCGGGAATCGGCTTTACGTCCGCCATTGTTTTCCGTCCTCCAGCTGGTCGGGCTCTCCAAGCGTGCTTCTGGTCGAACCCTACTCGCCGCCCTCCTCAGCCGGAGGGCAATCGGTCTCGCTCGGCGTCAGCTGGAGCGCCTCGGCCACACCGACGTCGGCCTGCGAGAGACTGCCGTCGGCCAGCGCCTCGACCACGGATCCAGCGGCCACATAGGCGGTCTTGGCGATGTAGCCGTTCGACTTCTGGCCGATGTCGCCCCGCATCTCGAGCAGCACCGACGCGGAGCCGAGGAGGCCGTAGGCGTTCCGCGAGATCCCCGGCGGCGTCGTGCCGCAGTACCGAGAGAAGTTCGCGTACCCGTATCGCTCGATGGCCTGCACGAGCGTGGACACGGCCTGCTTGGAGCGGAAGACGACCTGATCGAACTGCGAGCGGATACCGAGCTGGTCGGCGGTCGCCGTCGCATTCGGCCACAGTGTCGAGCCGGTGACCATCCGGCCCTCGGCGTCGGTCTTCGACCCCTGGTGGTGCAGGTCCATCACCACGTCGACTCCCTCCGGGCCGCCCGCGGCGTCGTACGCATTGCGGACCGCCAGGGCCTCGGGCACCGGGTTGTCACCCTGGCCAACAGCGACCGGCCCGGTGTTCGGGTCGTCGAGCGGGTCGCTGACCAGGTAGGAGTGATAGCGGTTGATGTCATATCCCCGGCCCAGGGCGTAGAACGCCGGACATGGGGCGACCGTGCAGAACGGGTCGACGTTGTGGCGCCACGGCTCGCCGATCGGCGTGGCATCGAAGCCATCGATGTTCACCCGCGGCATGACAGTCACGGTCACGGCTTCCCGGATCTCCTTCGCCCCCGCGGCGTTGCTCGTTAGCGCGCGGACGAGCTCCACCGCTGAGTTGCTCACGGTGAACTCGTTGCCGTGCTGGTTGGCGATGATCACGATGCCGCGAGCGCCGCTGCCGATCGTGACGATCGGGATCGCGCGACCGCTGCCCTTGGCGCGGAACGGCGAATACGTGAGCTCGGCTGCCCCATTCTTGCGAGCGACCAGCTTCTCGAGCGTCGAAACCAGCTCGCCGTAGTCGCGGATCGCCGAAAGCGATTCGTTCTGGTTCGGCTGCGCCCATGGGCCGCCGGGCGTGGACTCGGGCGGCTGTGCGCCCGCAGGCGCAGCCATTAGCGCAACGATGAGGCATGTGGCGCCGATCGCCGCACGCAGACGTGTGAGTTTCATCAGGATTCCCCTCCCGTCTGAATTTCCCCGCCCCTCTGCCCTACCCGGGGCACTCCAAATGTTGCCGCCTGGCGCCCTTGTCGACGAATTTCCAAAACCGGGTAGGGCACCAGCGTGACTGTGAACGGGTGTGTGTATATCGGGTGGATCCGGCGGGCAGCAACGATCGCGGTTGTGGCGCTCGGGGTGACGGCTGCACCGGCGGCGGCGGGGGACCCCACCCCGCCACCCTGGCTGAAGGTCGAGAACGGCCAAACGCAGCCTCAGTTCGCGCTCGCAGACGCGATTGAAGAGACCGTGTTCGTGGAGACGAAGCTCGACAGCGACGACGACGGCCGCCTCGACCGTGTCCGCATCCGGATCAGTCGCCCGGGTGAGACGGAGACGCAGGGCTACAAGGTCCCGGTGGTCTTCGAGCACAGCCCCTACCGGGGTGATTTCGGCCCTGCGGAGAACCACGAGGTCGACTTCCAGTTCCTGCCCCAGGAGTTTCTCGGGAATCAGGGCACCAAGGCGACCCGGATCGAGCGATCCGCGCGCTCGAAGCGCACGAGCGAGCGCAGTGCGCGTACCCGCATGCGGGTCGCCGCGGGTCCCCGCGCCGATCTTCCCGGCTCACTCGACAACTACTACGTCCCGCGCGGGTACGCCGTCGTGCTGGGAGAAAGCATCGGAACCTTCAACTCGGACGGCTGCCCGACGGTCGGCGATCGGGTGGAGACTCTTGGCACCAAGGCCGTGATCGATTGGCTGAACGGCCGCGCACGCGGATTCGACGCGAATGGCGACGCGGTGAGCGCGAACTGGACCACGGGCGCCGTGGGCATGGTCGGCGTCTCCTACAACGGCACCCTGCCGAACCAGGTGGCCACCACCGGGGTCGAGGGCCTCGAGACGATCGTCCCGATCTCGGCCATCTCCAGCTGGTACGACTACTACCGCGCCAACGGACTCGTCGTGGCTCCCCACTCCGAGACTCAGGGCGTGGGGGAGAACGGCTACCTCGGCGAGGACACCGACGTGCTGGCCTCGTTCATCGGCGGCAGCCGGATGGTGCCCGGCGGCCGCTGTCCGGACACGTTGAACACCCTCAACCACAGACAGGACCGCGTGACGGGCGACTACAGCCCGTTCTGGGCCGCGCGCGATTACCTCGACGATGTCGGCGACATCCGCTCGAGCGTGTTCGTGGTCCACGGGCTGAACGACTGGAACGTGAAGACCAAGGCGTTCGCCGAATGGTGGTACCGCCTCGACCAGTACGACGTGCCGCGCAAGCTCTGGCTCCACAACGGCGGCCACGGCGGCCCACCCGCCCCCGGCAACGTTCCGTACAAGGCCACCGAGAACCGTTGGATGGACCATGAGCTGTTCGGCGTGCAGAACGGGATCATGAGCGAGCCCCGCTCCACGATCCAGCGCGAGGACGGCTCCTACCACGACGAGGCTGACTGGCCCGCACCGGGCACGAGCGCGACCACGCTGCATCTGTCGGCGCCGAGTGCAACCGCTCCGGGCGGGCTGTCGAGCGCCTCGAACCAGTCTGCTGTGATTCAGGACTTCGTGGACGAGGGGCGCACCTTCGACACCGACGACGTGCTGATCCAGGAGCCCGACGCAGCACAGCAGAACCGACTGATCTACCGCTCGCCCGAGCTCGGCCAGGACGTCCGTATCAGCGGCACACCGTGGGTCAACCTGACGATGTCGGTCGAGAACCGAAACGCGGCAAACCTCACGGCGGTACTCGTGGACTACGGGCCGGGCGGCTCGGCGGACGCGCCGGTGATGGTCACGCGCGGCTGGCTTGATCCGCAGAACCGTCTGAGCGTCAAAAACGGCCGTCCTCTTCGCCGAGGTCAGGCCTACGACCTCCGCTGGGACCTCCAGCCCGACGACTACATCTTCAAGGCGGGTCGTCGGATCGGCCTCGTGGTGGTGTCGACCGACCACGACTACACGATCAGGCCCGACCCGGGCACGCGTCTGACGCTCCAGCCATCGAACAGCCAGATCAGCCTGCCGGTGGTGGGCGGCCAGCCTACACTCGGCTTCTGACCGCCAACCCCTACACACCACCGCCCCCAGTTCCCGGCTTCCTGGACTCGGACCATCCGACGCTGTTCCCGCGCCTCACGGCGGCTCAGATCGAACAGCTGGCGGAACGCGGCGAGACACTGTCGCTCTCCCCGGGAGAGGTGCTCTTCGAGCAGGGCCAGCGCGATACGCCCTTCTACGTCGTCCTGTCGGGGGCCATCGACGTCATCGACCGCCAACCCGATGGCGACCACTACTTCGCCCAATGCCAGCCGGGGACCTTCGCCGCCGACATCTCCATGTTCACCGGCGAGCCGACGCTCGCCCGCGGCGTAATCGCCGAGGAGAGCTCGATACTGGCCCTACCGCCCGATGCATTGCGCGCGCTGGTGGCCGGCTCCGCGGAGCTGGGCGACCTGCTCCTGCGCACGATGATCACGCGCCGTGAGTGGCTGATTGGCCAGCGCCTGGGCTACGAACGGCTGATCGGAAAACGATCGTCAGGCGATGCCTTCGCGATCCGGGAGTTCCTCGAGCGCAATCTGGTTCCGTTCAGCTGGCACGACATCGACACCGACGACGAGAGCAAGGAGCTGCTCGAGCGGCTGGGAATCGGCGTCGACGAGTGCCCGGTACTCGTCCGCACCCACAACGTACTGCGATCTCCGACGGTCACCGAAGTCGCCGACGAGCTCGGTCTGCGCGCCAAGGTCGATCAGAGAACCTTCGACGTGGTGGTGCTCGGAGCGGGCCCCGCCGGGCTGGCCACCGCGGTCTACGCCTCGTCGGAGGGCATTTCAACGCTGGTCATCGAGCGCTTCGCCCCGGGAGGCCAGGCGGGGACCAGCGCTCGGATCGAGAACTACCTCGGCTTTCCGACCGGTCTGTCGGGGTCAGACCTGGCGCAGCGAGCGACGCTGCAGGCGTGGAAGTTCGGCGCCATCATCTCCAGCGCCCACGACGGCTGCCGCTTCTCCATGTCCGAGAGCGACGGCCTGCGGCCGATGGTGCTCGCAGACGGTCAGCGGGTGCGTGCCCAGCTCGTCGTCCTCGCCGTCGGTGCCGACTATCGCCGCCTGCCGGCCGACGGAGCCGAGTCCTTCGAGGGCCGAGGTCTCTACTACGCGGCCACTCATATCGAGGCCCTCCAAGCCTCAGGCGAAGACGTTGTCGTGGTCGGCGGCGGCAACTCAGCCGGACAGGCCGTGGTCAACCTGGCTGGCTACGCGCGTCGGATCTACCTCGTCGTGCGGCGGCCGCCTGCCGCGACGATGTCCACCTACCTCATTGATCGCATCGAGGCCGCCGACAACGTCGAGATCTGGGAGGGATGTGAGGTGAAGGCCCTCCACGGCAGCGACGAGCTCGAGGCGGTCACGATCGGCTGCCGCGATCAGGCCGAGGATCGACTGGATGTCACGGGTGTGTTCGCCATGATCGGCGCCGCCCCACGGACCGATGAGTTCGACGACCTGGTCGGCCTCGACGACAAGGGATTCATCGTCACAGGCGAGGACGCCCGGCGTCACCAGAGCTTTGCAAAGCATCGAAACGGCAGCGAGCGCGAGCCTTTGCTGCTGGAGACCACTCGACCGGGTGTCTTCGCCATCGGGGACGTGCGAAGTGGCTCGACCAAGCGAGTGGCGTCGGCGGTCGGCGACGGCGCTCTCGTCGTTCGCTCGCTGCACGAGGCGCTGAATCGCCGACGTGCGACGGCGGGCTAGCAGCCGGCGCAGCCGCCGGGAGCCATCACGACTCGCATACCGGTCTCGACGCAGCCGCCGCCGGGGACGACATCCGTAGGCAGTGGGACGGCTCGAGCGGGTGGGCCCTCGACTGGCTCGGCGGCGATCTCCGTGATGGGTTCGACCGCCGCCTCGGGCACGCTCGAGCGCAGAACGCTGAGCGCGACCGCGATCGCGACGAGCACCATGCCGGCGCCGATCAGGTACGCGAGGTGGAAGCCGGAGTTGAGTGCCTCGGCGGCCGACACGCCCTCGGCAAGCTGTGCCTCGGTGCGCTCGGTCGCGAAGGTGGCGAGCACCGCAAGACCGATCGCACCACCCACCTGGACGCTGGTGTTGACGAGCCCCGACGCCACCCCCGAGTCGCTCGGCGTGGCACCGGACATCGCGAGGGTCATCAGCGAGGGGAAGCCGAGCCCGGCCCCGAGCCCGATCAGGATCATTGCGGGCAACAGATCGACCGCGTAGGTCGCGTCGACTGGGGTGCGAGCGAGCAGGAGCAGCCCGACGGCGACAAAGACCATCGCCGGAAGGAGCGTCGCTTGCGGGCCAAATCGCAGGCTGAGCTCTCCGGTGAAGCGGAAGGACATCGTTCCCATCACCACGGTCATCGGCAGGTAGGCGAGGCCGACCTCGAGCGCGCCGTAGCCGAGGATTCGCTGCATATAGAGCGCGCCGAGGAAGAACATCCCGAACATCCCGACGACCAGCAGGGCCTGGACCAGGTTCGCACCGGCGACGTTAGCCGAGCGGAACAGGCGCAGCGGCAGCAGAGGATTCGCCACCCGCGCCTGGCGGGCGAGGAACACCGCGATGAGCGCGACCGAGACCGCGCCGAGCGCGAGCGTCTGGCTGGATCCCCAGCCCTCCTCAGCGACCCCGAGGATTGTGTACACGCCGAGCATCAGACCACCCGTGAGCAGCGCGGCGCCGGGGAGGTCGGCCCCGGCCGTGAGACCGATCCCCTCCCGATCGGGCACGAGCCTGATCGCGAGAAACGCCGTGAAAATTCCGACCGGCACGTTCACGAAGAAGATCCAGTGCCAGTTGATCGTCTCCGTGAGCACCCCGCCCAGGAGCAGCCCGATCGAGCCACCGGCGACGGCGACGAAGGTATAGACGCCGATCGCCTTCGCCTGTTCCCGGGGCTCCGGGAACATGGTCACGATCATCCCCAGGATCACCGCTGATGTCAGCGCGCCGCCAACTCCCTGGACGAAGCGCGCTCCGATAAGGACACCCTGGCTCTGGGCCACGGCGCAGAGCAGCGACGCGCCGGTGAAGACGGCGAGACCGATGAGGAAGATGCGCCGCTGCCCGATCAAGTCCCCAATCCGCCCGGCGAGCAGCAGCAGGCCGCCGAACGCGACCAGGTACGCATTGACCACCCACGCGAGATCGTTCTGCGAGAAGCCGAGGTCGTCCTGGATCGTCGGCAGGGCGACGTTCACGATCGTCGCGTCGAGCACGATCATCAACATTCCGGCGCAGAGCACGTAAAGCGCCATCCACCGCTGCCCGTCCTCCCGCCCCATGCCGCTGATTGTACGAGGCTCGTTCACTGTCACATCCCTTGGTCGTGAGGGGTCAAGGAGGTGAACCATGAAACGCGATGGATGTGACAGGAGGAACCACCAATGACGAAGATTGCCGTGACGGGAGCGACCGGACGTCTTGGGCGCCCGCTGGTCGACACCATCGAGGCGCAGGGCAACGAGGTCGTCCCGATCGCCCGTTCGAGGGGCGTGGACGTGATCACCGGCGAGGGCCTTGCCGAGGCGCTCGCCGGGGTGGACGCGATCGTCGACGCGGCGACCGGCCCGTCGCCCGACGAGCAAGAGGCGACGAACTTCTTCACGACGGCCACGCGCAACCTGCACGAGGCCGGCGCCGAAGCCGGCGTGAAGCGGATCGTGCTCGTGTCGATCATCGGCATCGACAAGTTCAAGACGGGATACAACGCGGCCAAGCTCGCCCAGGAGCAGGCGGCGCTTGAGGGCCCGATCCCGACGCGCATCCTGCGGGCGACGCAGTTCCACGAGTTCGTGGAGCAGCTGCTCGACTGGGGGCGAAAGGGGGACGTGGCCTACGTTGCGGCGATGCAGACTCAGGTGGTAGCCGCCCGCACAGTGGCGGAGGAGCTGGCCGAGCTTGTGCTGGACTCGGCACCGACCGGGCCGACCCTCGAGATCGCCGGGCCGCGCGCTGAGCGGCTGGCCGACCTGGCGCGGCTCGTCGTGGCGAACAACGGTGAGTCGCTGCAGGTCGTCGAGACGAACGAGTTCTTCCCGGAGGGCGAGCTCTACGACTCAGGCGCCGCGCTGCCCGGCCCGAACGCCAAGCTGGCCGGCCCGACGTTCGAGGACTGGCTGAAGGGCTAGCTCGGGCCGCAGTCCATAGCATCGCGTCGGTGTCCGCGCCGAACAGCCTGGACTTCTACGACGCCGAGCTGCGCGCTCACCACGAGCACCTTCGTGCCGCCTACGGGATCAGCCCCGGTGACGAGGTGGTGGACATCGGCTGCGGAACCGGCCTGACAACTCGCGAGGCCGCACGAGCCGCGGCGCCTGGCCGCGTTGTCGGCGTCGACGTGTCCGAGCGCATGCTTGAGCGCGCGCGTGAGCTCACGGCGGCGGAACGGCTCGACAACCTCCGGTACGAGCTGGGCGACGCCCAGGAGCATCGCTTCGACCCCGCCGGCTTCGACGTGGCGATCAGCCGCTTCGGGACGATGTTTTTCTCCGATCCGGCCGCCGCGTTCGCCAACATCGCCGCCGCGCTGCGACCCGAGGGGCGCCTGGTGCTGCTCGTCTGGCAGCGTCGTGAGCACAACGAATGGGTGCTGGCGATCGACGCCGCGCTCGGCGACGCGGCGCAGCCACCCCAGCCCGGCGCGGACGCCTTCTCGCTCGGCGATGCCGAAGCCACCGCGCGCATCCTCGAGGGCGCCGGCTTCGAAGGCATGCGCTTCGAGGACGTCCACGAGCCGGTCCTCTACGGACACGACCTCGACACCGCGCTCGGGTTCGTCCGGGGGTTTCAGGACACGAGCGCGGCCCTCGGGAGCCTGAGCGACGCCGAAGCGGCTCGCGCCGTCGAGCGCCTGCGCGAGACCCTCGCGGCGCACCACAGCGACGAGCAAGGGGTGGCCCTCGATTCGCGCTCTTGGTTGATCACCGCCCGGCGACGCCGCTGAGGCGTTGACGCGCTCTATCGGTCCTCTCTACGCCGCTCCCGGATCTGCGTCACCGCGAGCCAGATCAGGAACGCGACCACGGGCAGGAAGTATGCGACCGATGTGAGCCAGTGGCCGGCGTGCGCGATCTGGAAGGTCATGCGTTCGCTGACGACAGTAGCTGCGCGTGACCTCGGAGTAGCTTCCGGACTCGCAGCATGCAGTCATCCCGACCCAATGAGGGGCCCGTCATGATCAGAGAGTTCAAGGAGTTCGCGCTCAAGGGCAACCTGCTCGAGCTGGCTGTCGCGTTCGTGCTCGGCGTTGCGTTCGCCGCGGTGGTCACGTCGCTGGTCGAGGACGTGATCATGAGTCTCGTTGCGGCCGTGGTCGGAAAGCCCGACTTCTCGGATCTCACGTTCTCGATCGGGGACGGAGTGGTTCGGTACGGCAGCTTCCTGACCGCACTCGTCACGTTCCTGATCATTGCGTTCGTCCTGTTCCTGATCGTCAAGGGGGCGCAGAAGCTGATGCCCGCGAAGGTGACCGAGCGAGACTGCCCGCACTGTCTCTCCTCGATTCCCATTCGGGCCGGCACGTGCGCCTTCTGCACGAAGGGCGTGCAGCCCGCGACGTAGGTCAGGAGTTCGCTGACGACAGCAGCCACAGGGCGAGGCTCGTGAAGCCGACCATCACCCCGAGCATCCAGTACTGCGAGCGCACGGCCTTCCTGTTGTCCTCGTAGATGGCGAGCGCGCGGTCGTGGGCCAGCATCAGCGCGGCCACGTGCCCGGCCACCACAAAGGCCACCTGCCAGTACCAGGTCGCGTTCGCGCCGATCAGCGTGTAGTCGATCTGGGTGTCGGCCGTGCCGAAGATGTCCGACCCCTTGCCCAGTGGGTCCGAGATCAGGTAGACGATGCCCTGGCCCTGGAAGAGCAGCAGCGTGAAGTAGTGCGCGGCCACGTAGGCGAGGGCGATCGGCACGAGCGAGTGCGCGAACTCGTTGGCCAGCCGACGGGCGCTGAAGCCGCCGCCCACGCTCCTCGCCCCAAGCACTCCCAGCCAGTAGAAGCCCGCCACGAACAGCACCGCTCCGATCAGGCCGAGCATGAAGGTGGCCTCGAGCGCGTGCTGCGGCGTGAGACCGCGGTCCTGGAAGAACTCGGCGATGTCCGGGGAGATGCTGTTCCAGGGCCGTTTTCCGGAGAAGCCGTCGAACGAGACCGAGCCGATCATCACCGCCATCAGCGCCACCGTCCCGGGCAGTTGCTCGAGCCGCGGCAGCCCGGAGAGCGGCCTGCGTAGACCCACCTCGCCCTCGCGCGTCTCGACCGCCGACAGGCGCGAGAACAGGTTGAAGTAGACCGAGAAGGCCTCGCCGCGGTCGATCCAGCGGTCGACGCCGTAGAGCGCCATACCGATGAACGTGACCGCGGAGTAGGCGAGCGCCGCGACGGCCAGGCTGTCCGGCTTGTCGCCGTTCGAGGCGATCAGCTCCATCGTCGCGAACGCGAATATGCCCACGGCCGCGGGCCAGCGGCCCAGCCACGCCGGGTACTCGAGCGGCGCGGGCAGCTCGGTACGGGCCGCCGTGCGCGCCACCCACGCCGCCGCCCTGCCGATTGCGCGCCACGGGTTGAACGCCCGGAACACATCTCCGAAGAGGACGCTCAGTGGCACCAGCGCGAGCCAGAAGATCACGTAGATGAAGATCGGCGCGAAGTTCGCCGTGGTGCTCTCAGTGCCGCGCAGGCCCGCATAGACGGTGAGCCCGAACAGGAAGATCCCGATCGCTCCGCAAACGATCTCCACGGGGCGGCTCGCGAGCACGCGGCCGATCCCGCCCGGCAGCGGGCGCCAGGTGGGCTTCTGCAGACGCGGCTCCGGCCACAGGACCGCGAGCGCGACGAACGAGACGACCAGCACCATCGCCGCCGCCCACCCGAACAGCCACTCGGGAATGGGCAGGTCCGACCGTACGGAGATCCCGTGCCCGATCAGGAACACGGGCGCCTCACTTCGGTTCGACTATGAGCGTTCCCAGCAGCGGGTCGCGGCCGGCATCTTCGGCCACGTGGCTCTCGATCTCGAACTCGCCTTCGAGATTGGCCTTGAACCTGAAGGTCGCGGGCTTCCCCGGCTCGACCTTCTTCTCGATGTCGTAGCCGTGCAGGTGGATGTCGTCGGGCGTGTCCGCGCTCACCACGATCACAACGGTGTCGCCGTTCTTCGCGTTGATCTCGGCGGGTCCGCCTGCCACCTCGCCGCCACGGATGTCGATCCTCGTGGTCTCGGGCTTCGGAGGCGCGGGCGCCTCGGTCTGCGTTTCGGTGGTGTCGGTGCCTTCGGTCGTTTCGGTGCTCTCGGTGCTGGTCGTTGGGGTCGTCTGCGACGCCGTATCGCCCTCGTCGTCCCCTCCCGGGTTTGCGATCACGAAGGCGAGCACGGCCACCAGAACGGCCGCAACGATCAGCCCGATGCGCTGATTCCTCGACATGCGGCGGCGTAGTATGGCAACGCTGTATATGGTGAGCCGGGATGCCCGCACGGGACCTGCGCCTCCTCCTCATCGCAGCAGCGGTCACCTCCGTGGCGCTGCTGCTGGCGGCACTCGCGGGGCAGATGGAGTTGGTGGCGTACGCCGCGCCGCTGTGCGTCGTGGCCGTGCCGCTGCTCGCCGGACGTTACGTCGGTGAGGACACGCTCGAGCGACTCCGCGAGGGCACCGATCCCGAGATCCGTTACACGCGGGCCCCGCTGCTGCCGGGCGTACGCCCCTCGAAGTCAGCGCTCCCGCGCGGCGGGCGTCTGATCGCGCAGGCGCTCGCCGAGCGCGCACCGCCGGCCCTGGCACTGACCTAGCCTCCGCGCCGGCACTGCCTGAGGCGCGGACGCTTCACGTCCAAGCCGGAGGATCCGTGCCCGTAATCCGAGCTGCGGCCGCCATGGCGCTGACGGCGCTGTGCGCGCTCGCACCCAACGCGGTCGCCCATGAGGGCAACCCGAACTACAACTCAGAGGTCCGAGCGATCGTGCCCGTCATCGATGGGCTCGACGCCGAGGTTCTCGGCGGCGACGACCGCATCGAGCTCCGGAACGGAAGTGACAGCGTCGTTGTGGTCGAGGGGTACCGCCATGAGCCGTACCTGCGCTTCCTGCCCGATGGCACCGTGCAGGTGAACCGGCGCTCGCCGGCCCTGTACCTGAACGAGGATCGCTTCGCCCAGGTGCGGGTCCCGCGCAGCGCCAATCCGGAGGCGAATCCCAGTTGGAAGCGTGTGGCGGAGAACGGGCGCTACGACTGGCACGACCACCGTATCCACTGGATGGCCAAGGCAGAGCCCGAGCAGGTCCGCAAGGACGAGTCGCGGCGTGTGAGGATCTTCGACTGGAAGCTGCCGGTGTCCGTTGCCGGACGGCCCGCGGCCATCGAGGGCAGCCTCACGTGGCTCGGGAAGGACGAGGGAGGATTTCCGCTGGCTGCCGCCATCTCACTCGCGGTGGCGGTCATCACCGGAGCGGCGCTGGTCGCCCTCGTCCGCCGTAGGCGCCGCACTGCCGACCACGAGCCGGACGAGGCCTGGTGACAAGGCGGGCACAGCTCGCGGCCGTCGTCTTCGCCAGCCTAGCCGCGCTCGCGCTGCCTGCGGCGGCGAGCGCGCATGCGGTGCTCGAAGACTCGCAGCCAAGCCGCGGCGACCAGGTCCCCCGTGCGCCTCAGCGCGTGGTGCTTCGCTTCGACGAGCCTGTGGAGGTGGCGTTCGGCTCGGTGCGGGTCTACGACGCCCACGGCAAGCGGGTTGACAACGGCTCGACTCAGCACCCCGGGGGTAGCGGGGACTCGGTCGCGGTGGATCTGCGTTCCGGCCTCGGCGACGGTGTCTACACGGCCACCTATCGGGTCATCTCCGCCGATTCGCATCCGGTTACGGGCGGCTTCACATTCACGGTCGGAGCCGGCGGGGCCGCGCCGACGTCCAGCGTCGCCGATCTGATCGACGCCGGACGCGCCGGTCCCGTGACGGAGGCCGCCTTCGGTGCAGTTCGGGCGCTGTCCTACCTCGCGATCGCACTCGCTGCCGGAGGGCTCGTCTTCGTCGTCGCCGTCTGGCGGCCCGCGCTGAGTGACGTGGCGCGGGGAGGCGAGGCCTGGCACCTGGCAGGCGTCGCGTTTGCGGCACGCGCGCGGACCATCGGACTCGTCGCGGCCTCGGCCGGCGTGGTGTGCTCGGCGCTCGGGCTCTTCCTGCAGGGTGCGACAGCCGGCGCGACATCCGTATGGGGCGCCTTTGACCTGAACGTCCTGGGCGACGTGATCGGCACACGCTTCGGAACCGTCTGGAGCCTCCGGCTCGTCGCCTTCGCAGTTTTTGGCACTCTCATCGCGCTGCCGGGGCTCGACTCGGAGCCGCGGCTGCGGCCCGCTTCCCTGAGCGCGGCTGGCGCGCTCGCAGCCTTCCTCTGCCTCACGCCGGCGCTGGCCGGACACGCCTCCACGGTCGATCCACGCACCGTGCTCGTGCCCGCCAACTTCGTGCACGTGAGCGCGATGTCTGTGTGGGTCGGCGGAGTGGCAACCCTCCTGGTGGCGCTGCCGGCGGCCACTCGGCGCCTCGATTCGCGAGAGCGGACTCCGCTGCTCGCGTACGCCGTGACCCGCTTCTCGAGCGTCGCCATTCTCGCCGTGGCGGCGCTCGTCGCGAGTGGCATCGCGCAGGCGATACCTGAGCTCGAATCGCTTTCGGACTTCACCGAGACCGCCTTCGGCCGCGCACTCCTCGCGAAGATCGTCCTTCTGCTCCTGCTGCTTGCGCTCGGCGCATGGAACAGGCAGCGCGCTCGCCCCCGTCTCGCCCGCCTCGCCGAGCGGCGGGAGCCACCCGGCAGGACCGGAGCCCTGCTGCGCAGGTCGCTGCGAGCCGAGACGCTCCTGATGGTGGCCGTGCTCGGCGTGGCCGCTGCACTTGTGTCGTACCCACCGCCGTCATCCGCGAGGGGTCCGTTTGCAGACACCCTCGACCTCGGACCCGCTCGCATGGAGCTGACGGTCGATCCGGCGCGTCCCGGCGCCAACGAGCTGCACATGTACCTCTTCCGCCGCAGCGACGGCACGCAGTACGACCGGGTGAAGGAGCTACGCGTGAGCGCCTCCCTGCCCGACAAGCGGATCGGTCCGCTCCACCTGCGGGCCGAGAAGGCCGGCCCGGGCCATTACGTGGTCCGGCGGGCGGGGATCGCCCCTGCTGGTGACTGGAGGCTCGAGGTCGATGCGCGGGTGAGCAAGTTCGACGCCTACCGCGAAGTGACCGAGGTGCCCATCAAATGACCTACCAAGGAGGAACCCTGATGAAGACGACGATCGCCGTTGCGGTGCTTGCCGCGACGCTTGTAGTGGCAGGTGCCGCATCCGCGCATGTGACGCTTCAGCCCTCGGAGGCGCCCGCCGGCGGCTTCACCCGGCTCGACGTGCGCGTACCAAACGAGAGAGATGACGCTGGCACGACAAAAATCGAGGTTCAGTTCCCCGCAGGGTTCGCCTTCGTGTCGACGGAGCCGGTGCCAGGCTGGACGGCGGTCGTGAAGATGCGCAAGGCGGCCAAGCCCATCGAGGCCGAGGGCGAAAAGTTGACCGAGGAGGTCGACACAATCACCTGGACTGGCGACGGCAAGATCGGCATCGTGAAGCCGGGCGAGTTCCAGGACTTCGGCCTCTCGGTCGGCACTCCGGACGCGCCGGGCACGAAGCTCACGTTCAAGGCGATCCAGACCTACGCGGGCGGCGAGGTCGTGCGCTGGATCGGCCCGCCCGACTCCGAGGAGCCGGCGCCGCAGGTGGAGCTCACATCGACTGCAACCGCCGCGCAGCCCGGTGAGGCCGCAACTGAGTCAGAGGACGACGACGGCGCGCCGGTGTGGCTCGCGGTCGCTGCGCTGGCCCTGGGGGCACTCGGCCTGCTCGCGGGCACGGTCGCGATTGTGAGGGGTCGCCGCTAGCCGCCGAGGACGCTGCCGACGACGGCGCGGGCCCTGCCATCGCGCGGCTCAGGGCCCGGCGGGAGCTCGTCGAGGGCCGGCGGAGCTGGCGGCGGCATGGCGGGCTCCTGGCCGAGGCTCGCCTCGAACGCGGCTGCCTCGTCGGGCCCGCCTGGGCGCTCTGGCTGGAAGCGATAGCCCACCCCGAAGTGCGTGTGGATGTAGCTCCAGTCGGGCGAGGCGGTCTCGAGCTTCAGGCGGAGCTTGCGCACGAACACGTCAACCGAGCGGTCGCCGTGCGCCATCGTGTAGCCCCACACCGCTTGGTAGATCTCCTCGCGCTGAAGCACCTTGCCCTGCGTCAGGGCGAGCAGCTCGAGCAGCTCGAACTCCCTGCGCGTGAGATCGATGCTGCGGCCGCCGACGAACGCCTGGAACTGGTCGGCGCGGATCTCGAGCTCGCCGGCCACGAGCGGACCCACGTCCGAGCGGTCCGCGGAGCGCTTGCGCCGGCGAACCACGGCCTCCACGCGCGCGAGGACCTCCTCGGGGTGACACGGCTTCGTGACCCAGTCGTCGGCGCCGGCGCGCAGGCCGCGCACGCGCTGGGACACGCTCGTCGGTCCGGTACAGACGATCACTCCCATGCCGGGCAGCGCCGCGGACACTCGCTCGAGGAACTCCCAGCCGCCGGGGCCGAGCAGCGCCAGATCGACGACCAGGGCGTTCACCCGCATCGCCACGAACTCGTCCACGGGTGGAGGCGATTCGAGGCAGCGGTACTGCCAGCCGAGGTCGCCGGCGCGCTTCACCAGCACTCTCACGAACCCCGAGTCAGAGTCGAGGATCGCGATACGCAAATCCGCCATCTCCCTGGAGTCTAGGCGGGCAGCCCCCGGAGCGAGGTCGTTTCACAGCCTTTTCACAACCGGGCAACGCCGGAATAACGGACTTTCCGCACTTAGGTGGCACAGTCGCCCACCATGGTTGTTGGAGACCTCGAGATCCGTCCGGACGAGTACATCGCCTATGCCAGAGGCCGGCCGCTGAGGCTCACGGTGCGAGAGCTCAGCCTGCTCACCGCCCTCGCAGAGCGATGCGACCGAATCGTCAGCCGGGAAGAGCTCTACCGGGTGGTGTGGGAGGAGCCGTATTGCAAGTCGGACCGTTCCGTGGATGTCTACGTGGCACGCCTGCGCCAGAAGCTGGAGGAGGCGAGCCCCGGCTGTGCGTACATCCACACGCACTTCGGTTTCGGGTACCGCCTTTCACACCCTTTTCACAAGGTGGCGACAGGTGGATAACAGACTGAGGTCCTGCCGGTGCGAGCGTGCGGGACATGAAGAAACTCATCACCATCGCCGCGTGCGGTGCCCTCGCCATGGGCGTCGCCGCCTGCGGTAACGACGACAACGAGAGCTCCGCCAGCTCTGGCTCGAGCGGCGGCGGCGACCTCTCCGGCAGCATCAAGATCGACGGGTCGAGCACCGTCGCGCCGTTCGCGCAGGCTGCGCAGGAGGCCTTCCAGGCCGAGAACCCCGACGTGAAGATCACCGTCGGCACCTCCGGCACCGGCGGCGGCTTCGAGAAGTTCTGCGCGGGCGAGACCGACATCTCGGACGCCTCGCGGCCGATCAAGGCCGACGAGGAGGCCTCGGTCTGCAAGAAGGGCGGGATCGACTACACGGAGCTCCAGGTCGCGAACGACGGCATCGCGGTCGTCACGAACCCCGAGCTGAAGGTCGAGTGCCTCACCACCGATCAGCTGAAGAAGCTGTGGAACCAGGGCTCCAAGGTCAAGAACCTCAGCGAGATCGACCCGAAGCTGCCTGACGCCGAGCTCAGCCTGTTCGGGCCGGGCACCGACTCCGGCACCTTCGACTTCTTCACCGACGTGATCAACGGTGAGGAGGGCGTCTCGCGCGAGGACTATCAGCCCTCCGAGGACGACAACATCCTGGTGCAGGGTGTCACCGGCGAGTCCGGCGGCTTCGGCTACTTCGGCCACTCCTACTACGAGCAGAACCAGGACAAGCTCAACCTGGTGAAGGTCGACGGCGGTGACGGCTGCATCGAGCCCACCACCGAGACGATCCAGAGCGGTGAGTACAAGCCGCTCTCGCGGCCGCTGTTCATGTATCCCAGCGCCAAGGCGCTGAAGCGGCCCGAGGTCAAGGCGTTCCTCGACTACATCGAGGCGAACCACGAGGCGATTGCAGAGGCCTCCCAGATCGTCCCTATGAGCGACGAGCAGGCCGACAAGTCGAAGGCAGCCCTCGGGAGCTAGATGGAAGCAGCCAGCACAGCGCTCGCGGCAAGCCGCCCGCGGTACGGGGAGGGCCTCATCAAGGCCCTCCTCGTGCTAGCCGCGCTGATCTCGCTGCTCACCACAACCGGCATCGTCTACGCCCTGCTGCGGGAGACCATCGTCTTCTTCGGAGAGGTGGGCGTCGGCGACTTCCTGTTCGGGACGAAGTGGACGCCACTGTTCGGAGACGCCAGCTTCGGCGTGCTGCCGCTGGTGCTCGGGACCTTCGCCACCTCGCTGATCGCGATGATCGTCGCCGTCCCGCTCGGGCTCGGCGCGGCCATCTACCTGAGCGAGTACGCCCGTCCGCGGGTGCGAAAGACGATCAAGCCGGCGCTCGAGCTGCTGGCCGGCGTGCCCACGATCGTCTTCGGCTACTTCGCGCTGACCTTCTTCACGCCGGACGTCCTGCGCGGCTTCCTCAACATGGACGTGGCGATCTTCAACGCGCTCGCCGCCGGAATCATCATCGG
Source organism: uncultured Thermoleophilaceae bacterium (assembly GCA_963825345.1). GTDB lineage: Bacteria > Actinomycetota > Thermoleophilia > Solirubrobacterales > Thermoleophilaceae > JACVRW01. The sequence continues at coordinate 217,316 of CAWGSQ010000012.1, forward strand.
CTTCCTGATCATCCCGATCGTGGCGTCCATCTCGGAGGACTCGATGCGCTCGGTGCCGCAGGCCCTGCGTGAGGGCGCCTTCGGCCTGGGAGCCTCGAAGTTCCAGGTGGCGCTGCGGGTCGTGTTCCCTGCGGCCCTGTCGGGGATCGTGGCCTCCATCGTGCTCGCGCTGTCGCGCGCGGTCGGCGAGACGATGGTCGTGCTGATCGCGGGTGGCCAGCAGCCACAGTGGGGCACCGATGTCGGCAAGCCGATGGAGACGCTCACCGCCTTCATCGGCGCCACCGCCAAGGGCGACGCCGCCACGGGCTCCATCGCCTACAAGACGATCTTCGCCGTCGGCACGACGCTGTTCGTGCTCACGCTCGTGATGAACCTGATCTCGATCCGGTTCGTGCGCAAGTACAGGCAGGTATACGAGTGAACGCCTCGCGGTCTCGAATCGCGAAGGACCTGGCCTTCCGGCTGGCGCTGATGGCGTGCCTTGCGATCGCGATCGGCCTGCTGGTGGTGCTGCTCGTGGACGTGGCGCTCGACGGCGCCGGCACGCTCAGCTGGGACTTCGTCAACAACTTCACGTCGATCTCGGCCGACAAGGCCGGCATCCAGGCTGCGCTCTGGGGCACGATCTGGCTGATGGGCGTGTGCGCCTTCTTCATCGTGCCCGTCGGGGTCGCGACCGCCATCTACCTGGAGGAGTACGGGGATCCCACCAAGTGGTGGAACCGCCTGATCGAGCTGAACATCCAGAACCTGGCCGCGGTGCCGTCGATCGTGTACGGCATCCTCGGGCTCGCGTTCCTGGTCCGCGGACCGCTCCACCTCGGGAACGTCGTGCTGGCGGGCGGGCTCACGCTCGCGCTGCTGGTGCTGCCGATGGTGATCATCGCGGGGCGCGAGGCGCTGCGCGCGGTGCCCTCGTCGATTCGCGAGGGGTCGATGGCGCTCGGCGCCACCCAGTGGCAGACGATCTGGCGCCAGGTTCTGCCGGCAGCCGTGCCGGGCATCGCCACGGGCGTGATCCTTGCGCTGTCGCGCGCGATCGGCGAGACCGCGCCGCTGATCGTGGTCGGGGCTGCCACGGTCGTCGCCTTCAACCCAACCGGGCTCGACTCGGACTTCACTGCGATGCCGATCCAGATCTTCGACTGGATCTCCCGCGCGTCCAACAACATCAACGACTACAGGCCGCTCGCGGCAGCCGGAATTCTGCTGCTCATGATCCTGCTGCTCGCCATGAACAGCGTCGCGATCTGGCTGCGAAATCGATACGAGCAGAAGTGGTAGGTGACGAATGGCCATTCCGTTGACGACGATCAAGCCGACCGCAAAGGAGGCACCTTCGCGCGAGGAGGCGAAACCGCGGGAGGCGATCTTCCAGCTCGACGACGTGACCGTCTCCTACGGCGACAAGGCGGCCGTCCGCGAGGTGACGTTCGACATCGCGAGGAACGAGATCACCGCGCTGATCGGCCCGTCGGGCTGCGGCAAGTCGACGCTAATCCGCTGCCTCAACCGGATGAACGACCTGATTCCCTCGGCAAGGGTCGAGGGGAAGGTGGCCTACCACGGGCAGGATCTCTACGGCCCGGACGTGGACGCGGTGGAGGTGCGCAAGCGGATCGGGATGGTGTTCCAGAAGCCGAATCCGTTCCCGAAGTCGATCTACGACAACATCGCGTTCGGCCCGCGGGTACTCGGCGTTAAGGGCGACATGGACGAGATCGTGGAGCGGGCACTGCGCCACGCGGCGGTCTGGGACGAGGTCAAGGACCGGCTCAAGACCAACGCCTTCGGCATGTCCGGAGGCCAGCAGCAGCGCCTCTGCATCGCGCGCTGCTTGGCGGTCGAGCCGGACGTGATCCTGATGGACGAGCCCTGCTCGGCGCTCGACCCGATCTCCACCGGGAAGATCGAGGACCTGATGATCGACCTCAAGCGGGAGTACTCGATCGTGATCGTGACGCACAACATGCAGCAGGCCGCACGTGTCTCTGACAGGACGGCGTTCTTCACGGTCACGCCGGAGAACCGGGTCGGCACGCTCGTCGAGTTCGACGACACCGAGACGGTGTTCACGAACCCCACCGACCCTCGCACGGAGGCCTACGTGACGGGGAAGGTGGGATGACCACCACCCGCACCCACTTCCAGGAGGAGCTGGCGGGGCTCGAGCGCGCCGCGCTCGGCGGGCTCGACCTCGTGGCGACCGCACTCGACCGCGCTCTCGAGACGATCATGCACCACGACGTCGAACTGGCGAGCATGGTGATCGCGGACGACGACCGGATCGACGGCCGCTACCTCGAGGTGCACCAGGGAATTCTGTCGCTGCTGGCCCTCCAGGCGCCGGTGGCCGGCGACCTGCGGGTGGTGGCCGCACTGCTGCACGTGATCAAGCACGTCGAACGCATGGGCGACCAATGCGTCAACATGGCGAAGCTCGTGCCACTCGACGGCCACGAGCCTCCGTCTGATCAACAGATGCTCGACTACATCCAGAGCATGGGCCTTCAGGCCCGCCAGCAGGTCGTCCAGTGCGGCCAGGCGTTCGAGCGCCGCGACGTCCTGATGGCTCAGGACCTCGTGCGCCAAGACGACGAGATCGACCGCCTGAACCGCGCCGTTTTCCACCACGCGCTCGAGATCGGGGACGATCCCGACCAGCGCGAGTGGGCAATGCACATGATGCTGGTGGGCCGCTGCATCGAGCGGATCGGAGACAACGCAGTGGACATCGGCGAGCAGACCGCCTTCGTCGTCACCGGCCTGTTCAGGGAGTTCGAGGACGCCTCGCACCCAGTGGTGGCGCCCCCCACTGCTTGATCTGCGCGTGCATCGACATCGGCAGCAACACCACGCGACTGCTGGTGGCTGATGCGGGCGAGGGACGGCTGCGCGAGCTGGTGGCCCTGCGGGCGTTCACGCGCATCGGCAAGAGCCTTCAGGACGGCGGCGTGATCCCGCCAGAGAAGATCACGGAGACCGCCGAGGTGGTCCGCACCCAGACATCCGTGGCACGCGAGGTGGGCGCGGAGCACATCGTTGCCGTCGCGACCGCCGCCATCCGCACCGCCACGAACCGCGACGAGCTGGTGGGCGCCGTCGAGGAGGCCGGCGGCGTGGAGCTGAGCGTCCTGTCCGGCGAGGAGGAGGCGCGGCTGTCCTTCGTGGGCGCCACGCGCACGCTGCTCGAGGCGCCCGGGGGCACGGTGGCCGTGATCGACGTGGGCGGCGGCTCCAGCGAGATCGCGATCGGCGAGCCCGACGGCGAGATGACGTGGTCTGAGTCGTTTCGGATCGGCTCTGGTTTCCTCGCCGACGCCTATCTGCGCTCCGACCCGCCCTCCGTCGACGAGCTCGAGAAGCTGCGCCGCCATGTGGAGGGGACCTTCGAGGGGCTCGAGCCGCCGCCGGCCACGAGCGCTGTCGCGGTTGGCGGAACCGCCACCTCGCTGCGCCGGCTCGTGGGAGCGGAGCTGGAGCACGAGACACTCGAACGCGGCATCCGCGTGCTCTCCAGCACGCCGATCGCCGAGGTGGCCGAGCGCTTCGAGCTCGACACCGAGCGCGTGCGGCTGCTCCCGGCGGGCATCCTCATCCTCGAGGCGATCTCCGATCTGCTCCAGCTTCCGCTGCGCATCGCCCGCGGCGGCCTGCGCGAGGGACTGCTGCTCGAACTCGTCGAGGGACGTCGTCTTGCCTAGCCGGCAATCGCGCGTGTCTCGTCCGGCCGGAGGAGCACCTTGAGCTCGCCCCTCTCGACCCCCGCGAGCCCGCCCTTCTTCATGCGCACCTGCGCCCCGGTGAGGCTGTGCACCGCCATCGAGAAGTCGGGGTCGTGGCCCACCAGCAGCACGTCGTCGCCGAGGCCCGCGGCAAGGGCCTCCGCATCGAACGGACCGCCCGCGAGCTTTGGCTCGTGCTGCGGCTCCACGCCCAGCTCATCGCAGGCGAGCCGCGCGGTGTCGGCGGCGCGCACCTTCGGGCTCGTGAGGCACGCGCTCGGCCGCACACCGAGCCTCTTGAGCGCGCGTCCCGCAGCACGCGACTGCTCCTCGCCCTTCTCGGTGAGCGGTCGCTCGGCATCGGGCGATCCGTCGGCGGCGTCTCCATGGCGCAGCAGCCACAGCACGCTGCGTCACGATATAGGGACCCGATGGAGGCGGTAACCGCAACAGCCGAGACCCCGGCGCTCGACTCCCCCGAGCTGTTCGTGAACCGCGAGGTCTCCTGGCTTCAGTTCAACGAGCGCGTGCTGGAGCTGGCGGACGACGAGCGCATGCCGCTGCTCGAGCGCGTGAAGTTCCTAGCGATCTACGCGAACAACCTCGACGAGTTCTTCATGGTGCGCGTGGCCGGGCTCCACGACCAGGTGGACGCCGGGATCGACGCGCGCGGCCCCGACGGGCTCTCGGCGCGCGAAACGCTCGAGCGGGTGAACGAGCGCAACGCCGAACTTGCGAGCCGGCACTCGAAGGCGTGGGAGGAGCACGTGCGCCCGGCGCTGTCGGAGCACGGCGTGCGGGTGGCCGAGGTGCCGCAGTGCTCCAGCGAGGAGCTCGAGACGATCGATCGGCTGTTTTCGGAGCAGATCTTCCCGGTGCTCACCCCGCTGGCGGTGGGGCCCGGGCGGCCGTTCCCGTACATCTCGAACCTGTCGCTGTCGATCGGAGTGTCGCTGCGCGATCCGGTGTCGGGCCTGGAGACCTTCGCGCGCGTGAAGGTGCCGAAGGAGGTGGTGCCCCGCTTCGTTCCGATCGTGGACGACGTGTTCGCGCCGCTCGAGTCGGTGATCGCGCGCCACCTCGATGACCTCTTTCCGGGGATGGAGATCCTGGGCCACGACTTCTTCCGTGTCACGCGCGACGCCGACTTCACGGTCTCCGACGAGGCTGACGATTTGCTCCGCGCCGTGGAGGACGAGCTGCGACGCAGGCGCTTCGGAGAGGTCGTGCGCCTCGAGGTGGCGTCGACGATGGACCCGGACATGCGCCAGTACCTGATCGAGCAGCTTGCGATCGAAGAGACGCAGGTGGTGGACGTGGATGGCCTGCTGGCCCTGGACGACCTGATGGCGCTCCACGACATCGACGGCCATCGCGAGCTGCGCCTCGAGCCGTGGACACCGGTGGTACCCCCGCCGTTCGCGGACACCGACGAGGAAACGGCCGACGTGTTCGCGGCGATGCGCCAGGGCGACCTCCTCATACACCACCCGTATCACTCGTTCGCGGGCACGGTGGAGCGCTTCGTGCGGCAGGCCGTGAGGGACCCCGACGTGCTGGCGATCAAGATGACCGTGTACCGCACGTCCGACGACTCGGACCTCGTGCCGGCACTTATAGAGGCCTGCGAGCGCGGCAAGCAGGCCGTCTGCCTCGTGGAGCTGAAGGCCAGGTTCGACGAGCGCCGCAACATCGGCTGGGCGCGCTCGCTCGAGGAGGCCGGTGCACACGTGGTGCACGGCCTCCCCGGGTTGAAGACACACGCGAAGGCGCTGCTGGTGGTGCGCCGCGAGGGCTCGCGAGCGCGCCACTACGTCCATATCGGGACGGGCAACTATCACGCGAAGACAGCGCGCCTCTACGAGGACTACGGCCTGTTCACGTGCGACCGCGAGCTCGGGGCAGACGTTGCCGAGCTGTTCAACTCGCTCACGGGCGCGGCACGCGCGCCGGAGTACCGCAAGGCGGTGATCGCCCCGGATCACATGCGCGACTGGTTCCTGGACGAGGTTCAGAAGACCATCGACGCCAAGGAGCGGGGTGAGGAGGCGCGGATCATCCTCAAGATGAACGCGCTTGTGGACGCGCGCTGCATCCGGGCGCTCTACGCGGCCTCGCAGGCGGGCGTGAGCGTGGACCTGAACGTGCGCGGGATCTGCTGCCTGCGCCCGGGGCTCGAGGGAGTGTCGGAGAACATCACCGTGGTGTCGGTGGTCGGGCGCTTCCTCGAGCACTCGCGCATCTACGGATTCCACCGCGGCGGCGAGCGCCGCTACTGGCTCGGATCGCCGGACATCATGCCGCGCAACCTCGACACGCGGGTCGAGCTGCTCGCCCCCGTGGACTCCGAGTCGCTGCGTACGCAGCTCGAGGACACGATCGAGCGCTGCCTGGCGGACGACACCTTCGGCTGGGAGCTCGGGCCCGATAACGACTGGACGCGCCGGTCGGGCGGCACGCATGCGGTGCACCACGAGTTGATGGAACTGGCGCTCGAGCGCCCCGACTCATCGGAATAGCTCGCGCTTCAACGCCAGCACGCGTGCGGCGCTCTCGCGGATGCGCTTCCGGAGCGCGTCGTCGCTGCGGGCCTCGGCGAGCAGGTGCGGGAACACGTCGTTCCAGCTCGCGGAGCCGGTCATCAGGATCAGGTCCGCTCCTGCCCTGATCGAGCGCTCGGCCGCGGCCGCCACGCCCGAGCGCGCCAGCACGGCGTCGGCCTCGAGGCTGTCCGTCACGATCACGCCCTCGAAGCCGAGCTTCCTGCGCAGGAGGCCGGTCACGATCGGCCGCGATTGGGAGGCGATCCGGTTGGCGTCCAACGCCGGATAACTCGCGTGCGAGAGCATCACGAGCGGCACTCCCTCGGCGATCGCCCCGCGGAAGGGAACGAGGTCGTGCTGGATCGGCACGCGAATCGTTGCGGGACCGTCGTCGGTGTTCACGGTCGCTCCGCCGAGCCCGGGGAAGTGCTTGGCGGTGGCCGCGACCCGAGCAGCGCGCAGCCCGCGAATCGATGCCCGCGTGCTGGCCGCGATCCCGCGCTCGTCACCCGCGAAGGAGCGGGTGGCCATCACCGAGTCCGGGCGCGGGACGTCCGCGACGGGCGCGAGGTTCACCTGGATCCCCGCCGCGCGCAGCTGCCGACCGGCGGCCGCAGCGGAGCGGCGCACGCTGCCCGGCGGTCCCTGGAATGGCTGGCTCGCGGTCGGGCCCGCGTAGCCCACCGTGCGAATGTCGCCGCCCTCCTGGTCGACCATGACGAGCGCCCGCCCACCGGCTGCGCCCTGAAGCGAGCGCGTAAGGCGCCGCCACACGGCGCGGTCTCCGCCGTTCGCACCGAACAGGATCACGCCCGCCGTCTCCCGCGCGCGCAGCCGGCGCCGGATGTACTCCGGCATGGCCGTGCCCGGAAAGCTTGAGACCGTCACCTGGCCCACCTGCTGGCGCAGGCTAAGGCGGTCCACCTGGCGGAGCGCCTCCTCCTGATCGCGCTCGAGAGCGGCCTGGGCGGCGCCGCCACGCGCCCCCGGCTTGCGCTCGCCGTCATCGCCGGCGCCGGAGCCAACGCTTACACCAGCAATGAGGGCAACGAGCCCCGCCGCGCCGAGCGCCGCAAGGCGTCTGCGCCCAACGGCCTTCGGATCAGGTGTGTCATCTCGGTTGCGGATAGCGCCACCCGGACGACCCACCCGGTGGGACAACCCCTTCAATGCCCGCCGTTCAGCCGGTCGGGGCAGCGGCGCGCTCAGAGCTGGGCGCCGCGGCGCCGGCCCCGGCGCCTGCGCCCTCCTCGGAGATACCGGCCTCCGCGCAGCCCCTGACCAGCTCGTCGAGGCCGAATGCGTCCACGGGCCCCAGCGCGCCGGTGCCCTTCAGCGCCCCGGCGGCGACGCGCTCCGCGCCCCAGGCCAGCATGCGGCCGGTGAACGTGTAGCCGTCCACGCCCTTCACGTGCACCTCACTCAGCGGGCGCCCGGCCGCGTCGTATGCGATGCCCACGATGTGCGAGCCGCTCTTCGAGCGGGCGTCCGCGTCGGGGCCGCCGGTGGAACCCTGCACGAAGCGCTCCCCGGCCGCGCTCCAGAGCTTGTCCACGCCCGGCACCTTCATCGCCACCGAGGTGCCGGCCGACATCACCTGCATCGCGCGCGAGGCAGGACCGAACCACCCTAGGTAGGCGTTCACGTCGCGCAGGCGCGGCGCCAAGCGCGGCAGTGCGAAGTGCTCCGAGCTGCCCACCGAGACGGCCCGGAGCTGCTTCGAGCCGACCGTGAAGCTTCTCACCCGCTTTGCGCCGCGCTCGGTCTGGACGCGGCCGTCACGGAGCCCGAACGCCGGCTCGGAGATCGCGCCCACGAGCGACGCCTTCGTCCCGCCGCTCATCGACGCCCCGCTGCCGGTGATGAAGTAGCCCACGTCCACCCGCGTGGCCAGCTCGCCGGCGCGCTCGAGGGCGAGGCCGCCGGCGAGGTTCCCCGGGACCCAGTCGTAGCCGAACGCCGTGAGCATGCCGATGCCCGCCTGGTCGGCCGCGGGCCCGTAGCGCTCGAACACCTCTCGTATGAAGGGTGGCTCGCCGGTCGAGTCGATGTAGTGGGCGCCGGCCGTGGTGGCCGCCGCCGCGGCCGGGGCACCGAAGCGGGCGAACGGCCCGACGGTGGTCACGAGCACGTCGCCGCTCTCCACGAGCGCGCGGACGCTGGGCGGGTCGGCCACGTCGGCCGTCGCGGTCTCGAGCCCGCCGCCGAGCTCCCCGGCGAGCGCGTCGAGCTTGTCCTTGCTGCGAGCCGCGAGCACCGGCTTCAGCCCGCGCTCGACCATCGCCTCGGCCACGAGCCGGCCGGTGTACCCGGTGGCGCCGAACAGGACTATCCGCGCCGCCATGGTGCCTCAGCTCTGGCGGCGCTCTTCGAGCGTGTTGCGCACCCGCTCGATCGCCTCCGGAATGTGGCGCTCCATCCGCTTCATGTCCCAGCCGGTGAGCGTGACCAGCTTCATGGGCGTCTTCGCGGTCACGGTGGCGTTGCGGAGGGTCTTCTCGAGCAGGCCCATCTCGCCGAAGAAGTCGCCGGGCCCGAGGTCGGCCACGTGCTGGCCCGAGCGCGTTACCTCCGCCTCGCCCTCCTCGATCGCCATGAACTCGTAGGAGAAGTCACCCTCCCGGACCAGCTCGCGGCCCTGGTCCACCGTCACCTCCTGCGCGAAGCCCGCGATCTGCGCGAGCTCCTCGTCTGGCACGTCCGCGAACAGGGGTAGCGACTTGAGCTGGCTTGCGTCCAACGGTCCTCCTAGGTCGGTCGCGCGACTTTACCCGAGGGAGCTATAGCTCGCGCCGTGCGTACTTGGTCACGTTCTCGCGTGCGCGCTGCGTGATCGGGCGATCGCGCCACTCCTCGGGCTCGATCCGCTCCGAGTCCTCGAGGTCGCGCTCGAACACCTCGTGCAGCTGGCCCGCGAAGCGCTCGCTCTGAACGCACAGCGTCACCTCGTCGTGGAGCTGAAAGGAGCGGTTGTCGAAGTTCACCGATCCGACCGAGGACCAGATCTCGTCGACCGTGAGGGTCTTCGCGTGCAGCATCGTCGGGCAGTACTCGTAGATCTCGATGCCGGCCCCGATCAGCTCGTCATACGCGGCGCGGCCGGCGGTGCGGACGAGCTGCTTGTCGATGTGCGACCCCGGCACGAGGATGCGCATGCGGACTCCGCGCTCCGCGGCCTCCACAAGCGCGTCGGTGAAGGCCGGGCGCGGCACGAAATAGGCGGAGGTGAGCTCGATCGAGCGCTTGGCCGCCGCCACGGCGAGGTAGATGAGCGCCTCGGCGTTCGAGTCGCCGACCGTGGCGCTCGATCGCATCACCTGCATGGGCCCGCCGTCCTCCAGCTCGTCGATCTGTGGCAGGTAGCGGTCGCCCGCGAGCACGTCCCCGGTGCACTCGAGCCAGTTCTCGGCGAAGGCGCCCTGGAGGCCACGGACAACGGGCCCGCTCACCCGCACGTGGGTGTCGCGCCAGTGGTCGGGGTCCTCGGCGTTGCCGGTCCACTCCTCGGCGATCCCCACGCCACCCGTGAAGCCGGTTGTGCCGTCGACGATCAAGAGCTTGCGGTGTGTGCGGTACTGGAGACGCCGCACCGCATATGGCTTCGGCGGCCGGAAGAAGCAGACGTTCACGCCCGCCTCGCGCATCTTGCGCACGAGTTTCCGGTCCATCTTGGCCGCGCCGACCGCGTCGACGATCACGTTGCACTCCACGCCGGCGCTCGCCTTCTCGCACAGCGTGTCGGCAACCTCGGTGGCGATGTCCCCGCGCCAGTACGCGTAGGTCAGGAGGTTCACCGTCTCGTCCGCGTCCCTTATCGCCCCGACATACGCGGGAAAGATCTGGTCGCCGTTGATCAGGATCTCGGCGTCGTTGCCGAAGGAGACCGGCGCGCCGGTCAGGGCCTCGGCGGCACGCAGGAAGCTCGCCTCGCGCACGTCGACCTCGCCTCGCAGCCGGTAGCCGTGACCGCCCTCGCGGCGGTGGCGAAGGCTGTCGGCGGCATACCACGCAGCGCCCGCGGCGGCCACGCCCGCCGGCCACGCGTAGCGCGCCACGTGTGTCTCCTCCCTGCGGAACCTCCTTGTTCGCATGGCCGCAGGCTACCCGTAGGATGCTCGTCGATGGGCGTGGCCCCGCCTCCACCCGTTCCCGGCGGCGTTCTCGAGCGCGTGCGCTCGGACATGCGCTGGCAGAAGGCCGCCCGCGGCCAGTTCCCGCCCGGCGAGCTCGGCTTCAGCGTACGGCGAACGCGCGAGTTCGAGCGCGATCCGCTGCCGCTTCTGCTGCGGCTGCACGAGCACTACGGGCCGGTCTTCTCGATGCGGCTGATGTACGCGCCGGTGGTGTTCGCGCTCGGTCCGGAGGCGAACCACTACATGACCGTCTCGGGAGCGTCGAACTTCCGCTGGCGCGACGGCGGGATGGGGGATCTGATCCCCCTGCTCGGCGACGGTCTGCTCACCACCGACGGCGACTATCACCGGCGCGCGCGCCGGATCATGCTGCCCGCATTCCACCGCGAGCAGATCGCCGCCGCCACTGGGACGATGGCCGAGGAGGTCGAGCGGGCGCTCGAGCCCTGGCGCGACGGCGGGCGGCTCGACCTGTACGCCTGGACCCGCAGGCTCGCGCTGCGGATTGCCATGCGCGCTCTGTTTGGCTTCGACCCCGCGAGCGGCCCGGAGATGGCCCAGCAGTTCGAGCGGGCGCTCGGGTACTGGGGACGCGCTTACGCGGCGCAGATGCTTCGCGGACCCGGAAGCCCGTATCGCGCGATGGTGCGAGCTCGAGCCTGGCTCGACGAGGTCATCTTCGCGGAGATCGAGCGACGCCTCGAGTCCGGTGAGCGCGGGTCGGACCTGCTCAGCATGCTCATTGACGCGACCGACGAGGACGGCTCCCGGCTCTCGCAGAGCGAGCTGCGCGACCAGGTGATGACGCTGCTCTTCGCCGGGCACGACACCACCACCTCCACCGTCACGTTCCTGTTCTACGAGCTGGCCCGCAATCCCGGTGAGCACGATCTCGACCTCGCCATCGACGAGACGCTCCGCATGTATCCCCCGGCGTGGATCGGGCCGCGGCGCTCGGTCGACGCCTTCGAGCTGCATGGTGTGGGCGTGCCGGGCGGTGTGCTCGTGAACTACTGCTCGTGGGCGAGCCACCACCTGGCGGATGTCTTCCCAGAGCCGTTCCGCTTCCGTCCGGAGCGCTTCACCGAGGAGGCGCGCGCGGCGCTCCCGAAGGGCGCATACATCCCATTTGGCGGCGGCTCGCGCACCTGCATCGGGATGCGCTTCGGCCTGCTCGAGGTCAGGACGATCGCCGAGGCCATTCGGGAGCGCTTTTATATCGAGCTCGCCGAGCCAGACGGCGAGCTGTCGATCCGCCAGATGCCGACGCTCTCGCCGCGCGGAGGCCTGCGGGTCATAGTCCGTTCGCGTTAACCCCTTTTCGGTCAAGACGCCGAAAGAGGGCTACCCTGCGCGCATGCTGAGACTCTCGCGCCTCGTTCCGCTCACCGTTCTGGCCGTGCTGGCCTACGCCGTCCCGGCGGCCGGCCAGTCGGCGCCTCCCGGAGATATCGTGATCTCCGAGTTCCGCACCCGCGGACCCGCCGGCGGCAACGACGAGTTCGTGGAGCTGCGCAACCGCTCGGCGGGACCGGTCGACATCTCCGGCTGGCGGCTCCAGGGCTGCGCCGCAGGGTCGGGAGCGCCCTCGAACCGCGCGACGGTCGGCAGCGACGTATTCCTCCCAGCGGGCGGCTCCTACCTGTTCGCCAACAACGGAGCAGGCGGCTATTCCGGGGCGGTCGTGCCCGACCAGACGTACGCGACCGGCTTCACCGACTTCATGAGCTCGAACGCCTCAGGCATCCGGATCACCTCCCCAGCCGACCCAGCCGACACGGCGCGGGACGGAGTGGGCTCTCCGGACAGCCCCTGCCACGAGGGGGCGGGGCTCCTGACGCCCGGCACGAACACCGACAGCGCCTTCGAGCGCCTGGGCGGGACCACCGACACGAACAACAACCTGCAGGATTTCCAGGGGCCGAAGCCGGGCGACCCCCAGAACAGCGGCGGCAATACCACCCCCGAGCCCCCGATCTCCGGCCTCCGCATCCACGACATCCAGGGACGCCAGCACCTGTCGCCCTACCGCGGCTCGTTCGCGCTGGCGGTGCCGGGCGTGGTCACCGCGCGGCGCTTCAACGGCTTCTACTTCCAGGACCCCCAGCCCGATGCGGATGACAGGACCTCGGAGGGCGTCTTCGTCTTCACCAGTGGCCCTCCGCCCACGGCCGCGGCAGTGGGCTCCGCCGTCCTCGTGAGCGGCCGCGTCACGGAGTTCCGCGCCGGCTGCACCCCCTCGTGCACCGCGCCGGACTTCCCCGCCGGCAACTTCGGGGCCGCCGCCTTCGCGAACCTCTCCATTACCGAGATCGACCGTGCGACCGTCGCGCCGGGCGGCGCGGGCGAGGTCGCGCCCACCGTGGTGGGCGAGGGCGGACGTGTGCCGCCCACGACCGTGATCGACAACGACACACCCGATCCGCAGGTGGATGACCCGCCCCTCGTGAACGGGAACGTGGAGAGCAAGTCGGGCCCCCCGCTCGACACTGCGAACCAGGACCCGACCTTCGATCCCGACGAGGACGGCATCGACTTCTACGAGTCGCTCGAGGGCATGCTCACGCAGGTGAACCGCGCCGTTGTGATCGCGCCGACGAACACGTTCAGCCCTGGCGCGGCGAACGAGAACTCGGAGCTGGCCGTGCTTGCCGACAACGGTGAGCACGCTGGCCTGCGCACGTCTCGCGGCGGCATCCTTGTGCGCTCCTTCGACGAGGAGCTGCCGCACGAGTACCGCTTCGGCGACTTCAACCCGGAGCGGATCATCCTGAACGACCCGGTGGCCCGCGACAGCGGCGCGGCGGCCGCGCCGAAGGCGCAGGTGGGCGACCACTTCGACGGTCCAATCGAGGCGGTGGTGGACTACTCGTTCGGCAACTACAAGTTCCTGGCGCGGGACTTCCCGACACTCGAGCAGGGCGGCCTAACGCCTGAGTCGGCGCCGCCGGCGGGCAAGCACGACCTGTCGGTCGCCTCCTACAACGTCGAGAACCTCGACCCGGTGAACGACGCCGCGCGCATCCAGGAGATCGCGCGCCAGATCAAGGACAACCTCAGGGCGCCGGACATCCTCGGCGTCGAGGAGGTGCAGGACCTCGATGGCGAGGGCCCCGCCGGCCCGGCCGGCGATCCGACCTTCGCCGCGCTCGTGGACGCCATCGCGGACGTTGGCGGACCGACCTACGAGTACCGCCAGATCGACCCGGTCCACAACCAGGACGGGGGAGCACCGAACGCGAACATCCGGGTCGGATTCCTATTCCAGCCGGATCGCGTGAGCTTCGTGGATCGTCCAGGCGGCACCGCGCTGACCGCCACCGAGGAGGACCCGGCGCAGCCGGGCGCGCAGCTCACGTTCAGCCCGGGCCGGATCGAGCCCGAGAACGCGGTCTGGGAGGACAGCCGAAAGCCGCTTGCAGGCGAGTTCCTGTTCGAGGGCCGCAGGCTGTTCGTGGTGGCGAACCACTTCGCGTCCAAGGGCGGCGACGCCCCCCTGTTCGGCCGCTTCCAGGAGCCCTACAGGCCGAGCGAGCTGCAGCGCCGCGGACAGGCACGCGTCGTGAACGGGTGGGTCGAGCGGCTGCTGGCCGTCGACAAGAATGCGCGCGTGATCGTGCTCGGAGATCTCAACGACTTCGAGTTCTCAGAGACGGTCAACGTGCTCCAGCGCGGAGCGCCCGGGTCGGAGTACGAGCTCACGGAGCTCTGGCAGATGGTGCCGGAGAACAACCACTACTCGTACATCTTCGAGGGCAACGGTCAGGTGCTCGACCACATCCTGGCGTCGCGCTCCCTGCTCGCCCCGCGTCCGGACTTCGGTCCGATCCACATGAACGCGGAATTCGACGACGAGCAGCAGAGCGACCATGACCCGCCGCTCGCACGTTTCCGGGTGACCGGCGAGAAGTAGCTAGCGCATCATCTGCATGCCGTCGCCCTGACCGCCGCCGCCGTCCGGCATCGACATGCCGGGCTCGGAGAAGCCGGGCACGTCCGCCGGTGAGATCGCGATGCCGAGTCCGAGCAGGAGCAGCAACACCGCAACGGTCCAACGCGCGGCGACGGGCCACGGCAGCAGCTTCTCGGCGGCTATGAACGCAGCGATCAGGGCCATCCAGCCAAGGCTCATGACCCCGACCGCGAACAGCGCCGCCATCAGCGCCCAGCAGCAGCCGAGGCACCACGCGCCGTGTCGCGCCCCGAGCTCGAGGCCGCCCACGCGGCCGTGACGCCAGCGCTCGGCGAGGAACATCATGGGGCTGCGGCACTTGACCAGGCAGGCCTGCTTGAGCGGCGTCACCTGGTAGATGGCGGCGACCAGGATCACGCCGGCGGTCACGTAGCGCCCGGCCTCGTCCCAGGCAAGGAATGGCGGGTCGATGGCTCGCACCAGCTCGAACACCCCGTACGCAACGAGACCGGCGAGCGTCCAGACGAGGAGGTAGCCGGCCACGAAGAGCGCCGTCGCGTCCGGTGCGGCGCCGGCGCCACGTGCGCGGTGCCCCTCGCGAAGGCGGTCGTACATGAGCACGGTGGGCGCCACCGAGGGGAACATCATCGCGGCCATCATCACGACCCAGACCGTTACGTAGAAGCCGAGCGAGCCGAGCGCCATCCCGGGGGTCGAGTCCATCTCGCCCATCCGGTTGTCGGTGACAAACCAGGCGATGAGCGCTAGGACGAGCAGTGCGCCCAGCAAACCGAGCTGGGCTCGGTCGAGCCGGGACGACGTGGTACGGCGTTGAACCTGGGCTGCCTCCAAGTCAGGCGGCCCAGGAGAACGGATTGGCGAAGGCGGAGCCGCCCTCGAAGGCGAAGTCGATTCCGAACGCGCTCACGTGCGACGTGGTGGCCTTCGCGATCGTCAGATCCGAGCCCGCCGGGTGGAAGATGCCCACGAGCCTCGCGGGGACCCCGTCCTCCTTGCCGAACGAGACGATCTCCTGCACCGCGACCTCGCCGTCGTCGCCCACCTTGATCCGGTGCGTGCCGTTCTCGTGTGAGACCTCCATCGGCACACGCTCCATCCCGAGCTGCTCGCTGACGAGCGGCCCAAGAGCCTCCATCGGCCCGCCCAGCTGTCCACCGAACACCGCGCCGAGCTTCTCCACCTGCTCGTCGGACGCACGGTCATCGATGAGGACGCCGAGCCGCCAGTTGCCCTCGCTCATGACCTTCGGCGTGTCGATCATCGCGGCCACGGTGAGGTCGCTCACATCGACTCCGTCCACCTCACCCGACTCGACCTGGAAGACGAGAAAGGCGTTGCAGCGATCCCGGTCCGCGCCGAGATCGAGCGACACGGTGCACGGACACGGGACATCGCAGGAGCAGTTCTCGAAGTACTGGCCCTCGATCTTCCAGGCCATCGGACCTCCCTCGGTTGCAGTGCGGCCATTTTAGCCTCCTCTAGGCTTGCGCCGCATGCCCAGCGCAGCCACCACAGGCACCGCCCGGCGGGTCCCCGCAGAGGACCTCGAACTCAAGGAGATCGAGCTCCACGGACACCGCGTGGCCTACCGCTGCGCGGGGAGCGGCCCCGCGATAGTGCTCGTCCATGGGATCACCTCCACGTCGGCCACGTGGGAACGCGTGATGCCCTACCTCGCCAGCCGCTTCACGGTGATCGCGCCGGATCTGATCGGACACGGCGAGTCGGCAAAGCCGCGCGGCGACTATTCGCTCGGCGCCTACGCGAGCGGGATCCGTGACCTGATGGTGACGCTCGGGCACGAGAGCGCGACCTTCGTGGGGCACTCGCTCGGAGGCGGGGTGGTGATGCAGGCGGCCTACCAGTTCCCGGAGCGCTGCGAGCGCCTGGTGCTCGTGGACAGCGGCGGGCTGGGTCGCGAGCTGAACATGCTGCTGCGGGCCGCGACGCTGCCGCTCTCCGAGATCGTCCTGCCGCTGCTGGCGAGCACCCGGTTGCTCGACGTGGGCCGCTCCGTTGGCCGGTTCTTCGGACGGCTCGGGCTTCACGCGGGCACCGACATGGCCGAGCTGGCCCGCGGGCACGCCTCACTGGAGGACCCCGAGGCGCGCGCCGCGTTCGTGCACACCCTGCGGACGATCGTGGACCCGCTCGGACAGCGGGTGAACGCCACCGACCGCCTCTACCTCGCCGAGAACATCCCGTTTCTGATCGTCTGGGGCGAGCGCGACCCGATCATCCCGGTCGAGCACGGCCTGTCGGCGCACCAGCTCGTGCCGAGCAGCCGCCTCGAGCTGTTCGAGGACGCGGGGCACTTCCCGCACCTCGACGAGCCCCAGCGCTTCCTCGATGTCCTGCTCGACTTCATCGAGACGACCGAGCCGGCCGACGTGGACCCGGAGGAATGGCGGGAGCTCTTGAAGAGCGGCCGGGTCAGCGCCGGCGGGCGAGGAGCCTGAAGGTCAGGCTCTTCGGGGCCGACCGCTGGGCCGCCGCGTCGGTGGCCACCAGCGTGAGGCGGTACTTGCCGGGACGAAGCGCCCGGCGGCGGGTCAGCCGACCCTGGAAGCGGAGCAGGTTGGACCCGAGGACAGCGGATCGCCTGAGGCTCCCGGAACGCACGTAGCGAGTGCAGCGCGGACGCCCCCTGCGTGCGCGAGTGGGAGCCAGGCAGCGCCGGCCGACCTTCCGGCCCGGCAGCGCCCGCCGGAAGTCGTAGCTGACCCTGGCTGCCTCGGAGAGCCGGAAGCGGATCGTCGTGCCCGTGCGCACCGCCGAGCTCTGCGGCAGCCCGCGTCCGAGCCTGAAGCGATTCGGCTTCATCGACACCGCGGTCAGGGTCGGAACGGCGTCCGTGGGCGTTGGCGTTGGCGTCGGCTGCTGCGTCGGCGCCTCCGGCAACGTCGAGAACACCTGCAGCTCCGCCGCGCGCACCGTTCGATCCGTCCGTGTCACGCCTCCCGCGTTTCCGAGGGTGCAGTCGGAGTTGCTCGAGGGATCGTTTTCGAGGGAGTTGTCATTGAAGAGCGGCAGGCCGGTGCACTGGTTGCTCACCACAACCAGGCGGATGTGGGTGGCGAGCGTGTCGGGCACGTCGAAGCTGCGCAGGTTGAGATCGGGTGTCATCGGCCGCGGCGCGGCGCCGGGGAAGGCATCGGCCGGACTGGTGTAGATCTTCGTGAACTCGCCCCCCGCATCGCAGCCCTCCACGCAGGTGTGGAGCTCGAACTGGCGCAACGCCGTGAAGCGGTTCTGGTTGTCCACGTCCTCGCGCTCATCGCCGTCGTCGGTGCCACGCAGGAGAGCGCTCACGTTCACGCGCTCGACGCGCTGAGGTCCACCGGCCAGGCGCACCGTCACCTGGGCGCCGCCGACGTCGGGCGACCGGTTGGCCACCTCCCAATTGGTCTCCTCGGTGTCGTCGATGAGCTGCTGGCGGCGGTCCCCGTCGCCTGAGACCGCCGCGCCGTTCGTGGCCGAAGCGCGGTTCGTCGCCATGGGAACGCCAAGAGCCACGCCGGACGAGGCCGGGATGTCGCGCTCGAAGCGCTGCGTGCCGAAGCCGGCGCCGCGGGCGACGAAGCGGTAGTGGCCGGGGACGAGTGTCACGACGTCGTCGAGCGCGGTCGAGGGGTCGGTGTCGGCCACCGGAGTCACGCCAGCCTCGTGGTCGCCGACGAAGAGCTCGGCGGCGATCGGCGGCGCACCCGCCCGGTCAGCCGCCGAGGGCGCGAACGTGACCGTGGCCTCGTCGGTGCGCTCCGGTGAGGTGAAGCTCGCCACGGGGTTCGGATCGCCGCTGCCGACGCTCGAGGCACCGTCACCCAGGCCGCGCCTCGCGAACGCGCTCCAGAGCACCGGCTGGTCAGCGGCCTCCGCGGCGGCGAGGTACGCATCGCGCGCCTGCACCATGGTCGCCGTGGCGGGCAGATCCGGCAGTGCGTCGAAGACGAGCTGGATCCAGCGTCGCTGGCCGTCCGATGGGTACTTGGCCACCAGCGCCTGCCTGATGTCGTAATTCACCGCCGCCCAGATCTCGCCGTCGTCATGCGGCGCATTGCCGCCGCTGCCGTCGTAGCCCTGCACGTCCGAGTAGTTGAGCGGGCTCGCGGCCATGGAGTAGTTGCGAATGCCGCGCGAGCCGTTGCCGCTCACGTAGGCGCCGACGGCGAACGGGTCCTCGTCGTCGGCAGGCGCGTAGCCGAGATCGTGCAGATAGCCCACCGCCACCACGTCGGCAAGGCCCTCGCCGATCGCACGCGCCTGACCATCCGCGCTGCCCGTGAAACCGCCCGCGGCCCCGGCCCGAACCCGGCGGTTCACGATCGCATGGGCGTATTGGTGCGCGATCCCCGACATGTCGAAGGAGTCGTCGACGCACTGCGGGTAGTAGGCACCGGCGATCGGCTGCCACAGGTACGAGCTGATGGCGGGGGACGTGCCGTCGGCGGGAGTGGTGGCGTTCGCGGCGTCACGCCCGGAGAAGGTCGGCGCGCCCGCCTTCGGTCCCGCCTGGGCATCGCCCAGCACCGGGTCGCTGCCCTCCATGTTGAACGCCGCAGGGTTGAAGCCGAGAGCCTCCGACCAGTCGTGCATGCGGTTGAGGCCCGAGAACAGGTTGATGATCGCCGCGTTGACGTCATTCGCGTTGGTGCCGCCGCTGCCCGGAGGTGGTCCTGCGAACACGGCCGGGTTGCACCTGCCGCTGCGCCAGGAATTGGTCCAGGGAGCGAGGTACTCACGCTCCACGCTGACCGGCTTGACGGAACGGTCGGGGCCCGGGTTCAGAGGGCTGAGTGCCGAAAGAGCAGCATCCGCATTCGGACCGCTCGTTGTGAACGTCGGCGTAGGCGAACCGGAGTCCCAGGGGGTCGAGGCAAACACCGGCGGGTCGCGTTCGTCGACATCGCATGGGACCGCCGGCACGGTCCCCCCGGGGAAACAGCCCACCACTCGCCGGTCGGGATCCGACCCGTCCAGGTGCGGGATGTTCGGGAAGTACTTCCAGTTCGGCTGATCCGCCGCTGCCAGCGCACCCGCTGGAACGACTGCCGCAACGGCCGTGCTCAGCGCGGCAAACACCGCGACGAGGAGCCTCCGATCCCCTGCCATCAGGACAAGGTAGGCCCATATGGACCCGGGCGCCACAAATTGGTCTCCCTAAGTCCGCAGCGTCAGTTAGTCTCGATCCCCTCGGCGTTCCCTCACTGGTCCGGTGGTTCGCCCTATGCGCTCGGTTCACCCGCGTTCGGAAGGCACCACCTATGTCTCAGCTTCTCGCGCGCCTGGCGCGCACCCTGTCTTCGCATTGGAAGCGCAGCCTCGCTGCGGCGGTCGGCGTCGTGGTGCTGCTGGTCCTGGCGGCCGGCGCCAGCGAAAAGCCCGCCGACGACTTCTCCCTGCCGGGGGCCGAGTCTCAGCAGGCGATAGATCTCTTCCAAGCGCACTCGCCGGCCTTCGGCGGGGTGGACTCGACGCTTGTGTTCACCGTCGACGAGGGCAAGGTCTCCGATCCTGGACCCAAGGCGGCGATCGACGGCGCGCTCGCAGAGGTCCGCAAGCTTGACGGCGTGAAGCTGGCGGCCAGCCCGTTCGAGCCGGGCGGCCAGATCTCGGAGGACGGGCGCCTGGCGTCGGTCGACGTGCGCTACTCCAAGGAGCCCGGGGATGTCGAGAAGGCGGACGGCGAGGCGCTGATCGCGGCGGGCGAGACCGCCGAGCCAGAGGTTCAGGTCGAGTCGCGCGGCGTCCTGATCGACCTGGCGTCCGAGCAGTCGGCCCCCGTCGGCGAACTCATCGGCGTACTCATAGCCATCGTGCTGCTGACCCTGCTGTTTCGCTCCGGGTGGGCGATGGGCGCGACGCTCATCGGCGCGCTGCTGGGCGTCGCGGCAGGCCAGATCCTGCTGGCGGTGCTCGCGGCGCCGCTCGGCCTGCCCAGCTTCGCTGCCGTAATCGCGGTGATGCTCGGCCTCGGCGCCGGCATCGACTACGCGCTTCTGATCATCGGCCGCTACCGCGAGCAGCGAGCCGCGGGTGACAGCATGCAGGACGCTGCCGCGCGTTCAGCCGCAACGTCCGGCGTCACGGTCGTGGCCGCCGGTCTGATCGTGATGGTGGCGATCGCCGGCCTGCTGGTTATCGGCGTCCCGTACGTCGGGAAGATGGGCCTCGGTGCGGCGCTCGCCATCGGCGCGGTTGTGGTCTCGGCGCTGACGATCCTCCCGATCATGATGGGCGCCTTCGGGCGCAGGCTGGTGCCGAAGAAGGCGGAGCACGTCCAGGCCTCGTCCGCATTCAGCCGCTGGGGCGAGATCGTGACCCGCCGGCCCTGGGCCTCGATCGCCGCCGGCGTCGTGGTGCTGCTGGTCTTTGCGTTCCCGGTCACCGATTTGCGGATCGGCCAGCCCGACGACGGCAACCAGGCCGAGTCGCGCACGCAGCGCGTGGCCTACGACCAGCTGACCGAGGCGTTCGGGCCGGGCTCAAATGGCCCGTTCCTGCTCGCCGTCGACACGCCGAAGGGCGCGCCCGAGACCGAGCAGCAGCTGCGCGCGCTCCAGCAGGCGGTGGCCGACACGCCGGGCATCGCCTCGGTCCCGCCGGCGTCAGTCAGCGAGGACGGCGAGATGGCCACGATCTTCGCCATCCCGACCACCGCTCCCCAGGACGCGAAGACGTCCGCGCTACTCGACCACCTGCGGGGGACCGTCATCCCCAAGGCGACAGCCGACACGCCGCTGAAGGTCTACGTGGGCGGCAACGTCGCCGGCTTCGAGGACGTCTCCGACAAGGTCGCCGGGCGCCTGCCGCTGTTCATCGCGGTCGTGATCGGTCTGTCGGTGCTGCTGCTCGTGATGGTGTTCCGCTCGCTGTGGATCCCGCTCGTCTCCGCGGTTTTCAACCTGCTCTCGGTGGCCGCTGCCTATGGCGTGGTGGTGGCGGTGTTCCAGGAGGGCATCGGCGCGAGCCTGATCGGCGCCGACTCGGGCATCCCGATCATCTCGTTCCTGCCGGTGATGCTGTTCGCGATCCTCTTCGGGCTGAGCATGGACTACAACGTCTTCCTGCTCAGCCGGATCCACGAGGCCTACAACGAGGGCGACGGGCCTCGCGAGAGCGTGATCCACGGGATGGGCCGCATCGGCAAGGTCGTTGTGTTCGCCGGACTGATCATGTCCGGAGTCTTCCTGGGCTTCGTGACCGCGACCGACGTGATCTCGAAGATGTTCGGGCTCGGCCTTGGCCTCGCCATCCTGATCGACGTGCTGATCGTGCGGATGGTGATCGCACCAGCGGTGGTCACGCTCCTCGGCGACCGGGCATGGTGGCTGCCCGTATGGCTCGATCGCATCCTTCCGGACGTCTCGCTGGAGGGCCGCAGCCCGGAGGAGACCGTCGAGGTCGAATCACAACGAGAGAGGGTGCTTGCATGAACGAGGACTATCCAGTTCGGTTCGCAGTCGACTATCCAGACCGCCCCCTGAATCGTCTGACCACCGCCTTCCGGATCTTCACGGTGATCCCGATCGCCATCGTGTGCGGAAGCATCGGCGGCTACAGCGGCGGGTGGGAGGGGAGCGGCGACGCTCAGACCATCGCGATCGGTGGCACCGGCCTGCTGTTCTTCCCGGCACTGCTGATGATTCTCTTCCGGGAGAAGTACCCGCGCTGGTGGTTCGACTGGAACCTCGAGCTGCTGCGCTTCACCAACCGCATCGGTACCTACGTCGCGCTGATGAACGACCGCTACCCCTCGACCGACGAGCACCAGTGGGTGCGGCTCGACTTCCCCTACCCCGACGCCAAGCGTGACCTCAACCGCTGGCTGCCGCTGGTCAAGTGGTTCCTCGCGATCCCGCACTACATCGTGCTGGGTCTGCTCTACATCGCGGTGTTCGTGGTGGTGATCGTCGCCTGGTTCGCGATTCTGTTCACTGGCCGCTACCCGCGCGGCATGTTCGAGTTCGTGGAGGGCGTGATCCGCTGGCACAACCGAGTGGTCGGCTACGCATGGATCCTCGTCACCGACAGATACCCACCGTTCTCGCTGAGCCAGTCCGAGCTGCCGCCGCCGCAGGCCCCCGAGCGCCCGGTACAGCCTCAGGCCTGAGCCCTGCTGGCGCACCCGCCGCTGCCGTCCGGTAAAAGTTGCGGCGGCGTGGTGGGGGAGCGTTGAACACGGCACGAAAGCTGCGTGCGCTGGCAGTTTTGGCATGCGCCGCCGCGCTGGTGGCTGCGCTCGCCGCGGCGCCGGCCGACGCGCGGGCGCCGGCGCCGCGCATCAAGGTGCTGTCCAACCGAGCGGACCTCGTGTCGGGCGGCGACGCTTTCGTGCGCGTGACGCTGCCGCGCGGCGTGAAGCCCTCGCGCCTGCGCTTGAGGGCGGGGCGCCGGAACGTGACCCGGGCGCTCCACCGGACGGGCCGCAGGCGCCTGGAGGGCGTGGTTCGCCGCCTGCGCGTGGGGCGCGTCAGGCTAACTGCGCGCATCCGGCGTGGCGGCGCGGCGCGGCTGTTCGTGACCAACCATCCGATCGGTGGTCCGGTCTTCGCGGGCCCACAAATCCAGCCGTGGACCTGCCAGGAAGGCGCGAAGGACGCCAAGTGCAACCAGCCGCCCTCGTACAGGTTCATGTACCTGCCGAAGGGCGCGTCGACCGACGGCGCGGCCCTGCCCGGCACGACCTCGAACGACAGCGGTCCGTTCCAGCCCTACGACCCGGAGAACCCCCCGTCCGCCGACAGCATCGCCACGACGACGACCACGGACGGTTTCACCATGCCGTTCATCGTTCGGCTCGAGACCGGCTACATCGACCGGGACCAGTACGCGATCGCGACATTGTTCGACCCGAGCAAGCCTTGGACGCCGACGGCGCCGCAGCCGCAGTTCAACCGCCGGCTGGTGATCACGCACGGCTTCTCATGCGACACCGCGTACGAGACCGCAGACGCCCCCAGCGTGCTGGAGCCGAAGGTGTTGGGCGGCGGGTTCGTCGTGATGTCGCATGCGCTCGACCACGCGGGACACAACTGCAACCTGCTCACGCAGGCCGAGGCGCTGGTGATGACCAAGGAGTACACGATCGATCACTACGGCACCCTGCGCTGGACGATCGGCAGCGGCTGCTCGGGCGGCTCCCTCGTCCAGCACCAGGTGGCCAACGCCTACCCCGGCGTCTATCAGGGCCTCACGCCACAGTGTTCGTTCCCGGACGCCTGGTCCTCGGCGATGCAGTACGAGGAGTACTACTTCGGCTTGCAGTACCTCCAGAACCCGACGCGCTGGGACCTGGGCGTGATCTACGACCCCGTCGCGACCACCGCGTTCTTCGACCATCCGAACCCCGCCAACCCGGTCTCGTTCACAACCGCCATCCCGAACTCGGGCGAGCCCACCCGGTCCTGCCCCGGCGTGCCGGACGACCAGGTCTACAACGAGCAGACGAATCCGCAGGGCGTGCGCTGCACCCTCCAGGACTACATGGTCAACGCGTTCGGCCGCGACGAGCGCGGCTTCGCCCGCCGCGGCTTCGACAACGTCGGCGTTCAGTACGGGCTCAAGGGCCTGCGCCAGGGGCGGATCTCGCCGGCTCAGTTCGTGGACTTCAACACCCACATCGGCGGGGCGGACATCGACCTCAACCTGACGGCGGAGCGCACGGCGGCCGACCCGATCGCTCTCGAGCGGGCCTACCGGACCGGTGCGATCAACCACGCCAACAACCTCAACAAGGTCGCGATCATCGACCTGCGCGGGCCGGATCCCGGCGCATTCCACGACGTCTACCGCACCTACGCAATGCGGGCGCGCCTCGAGCGCAACTTCGGGACGGCCGCCAACCAGATCCTGTGGCGCGGCGAGGCCCCGCTGATCGGCGACCCCTCGTTCGCCGACGAGTCCGTGTTCGCGATGGACCGCTGGCTGGCCCGCGTTCACGCCGACCATCGCAAGATCCCGCTGGCGCGGAAGATCATCCAGGACAGGCCGGGCACCGTCGCACCGCGGTGCACCGACGGTCAGGGTGGTGAGCAACCCGCCGAGGTGTGCGACCAGACGGTGTCGTCCTATGGCACGCCGCGCCAGGGCGCCGACGGCCCTCTGACGGAGGACGTCATGAAGTGCCAGCTCAAGCCGATGCGCCGCGACGACTACCCGGTCACCTTCACCGACGCCCAGTGGGGCCGGCTCGGGCAGGCGTTCCCCGGCGGAGTATGCGACTACTCCAAGCCGGGTATCAGCCAACATGGAGCGACCTCGTGGCTCACCTACCAGAGCAAGCGCGGCCGCGTGATCTACGGCGGCAAGCCGATGGGTCGCCCACCGGTCTCACGCCGCATCCGCTAGTCGCGGCCTGCATCCTCGTTCGCCAGGGCAGGCACGTCGCCGCGCGGAACCGTCCCAGCTGACGGCGCCAGGCGGCGCCGGGCCGGCACGAGCCCCTGCGGTCGCAGAAGCATCATCACGACGAGGATCGCGCCGTAGATGCCGGCGCTGATCTCCGACAGATCGAACGCCAGCCCGACCTTGCCCGGAAGGTCGAACAGGACGTCGGGCAGCAGGTAGTTGTTGACCACCGAGAGGATGATCGCGCCGACCACGACGCCCGGGATCGACCCGAGTCCGCCGAGCACCACCATCGCGAGGATGAAGATCGAGAAGGAGAGCTCGAACTGGGCCGGGTTGACCACGCCCAGGTACGAGGCGAAGAACGCGCCCGAGATCCCGCCGAACGCGGCACCGGTGCCATACGCCAGCAGCTTGGTGCGCACGATGGGGACGCCCGCGCAGGCGGCCACCGACTCGTCGTCGCGCATCGCGGTCCACGCGCGGCCGATGCGCGAGTCGCGCAGGTTCACGTTCACCATGAGCGCGAGCGCGACCAGCGCGAGCGCGAACCAGTACCACGGGCGCAGGTCCAGCGCTCCGAAGCGGCCGATCAGCGGCAGGTCGATGCGGTCGATGGGCCCGATGCCGATCGGGCCCGAGGTGAGCGTCCCGCCGAAGAACTCGATCTGGCGGCCATTGGAGACGACCTGGCCGATGATCTCACCGAAGGCGAGGGTCACGATCGCGATGTAGTCGCCGCGCAGACGCAGCGTCGGAACGCCGATCAGGGCGCCAGCGATGGCCGTGGTCGCCACGGCGAGCGCGAGGATGAGCACGAAGTTCACATGGATGCCCCAGAAGTCCGAGCCGAAATAGGCGGCCGTGTACGCCCCGATCGCGAAGAAGGCCACGTAGCCCAGGTCGAGCAGGCCGGCGAAGCCCACGATGATGTTGAGCCCGAGCGCCATCACCACGTAGATGGCCGCCAGGACCATGTTGTTGAGGACGTCGCTGTTCGCGCTGAAGAAGAGCGGCGCGACGATGGCGAGCGCGAACAGGGCCACCACGGGCGCGAGCCCTGCGCCGCGAGCGCGGGTCACGCCAGTGCTCTCCACCAATCTGCGGCCTGACTCACCGGGCACACGCCCTCGTAGTGCCCGCACGCGTGCGCGTCGCAGAGCCGGCACGTCTCCTTCGCCGCGCGCACATCGACTGTCGTGGCGGTGAGCAGCGCGCCGAGCAGGCGCTCGAGATGCCGAACGTCTGCGGCATCGAGCTCCGCGACCGCGGACTGCAGGACGCGCGAGCGGGCCTCGAGCGCCCGCTCGGCCAGCTCGCGACCCGGCGGCTCGAGCCACACCAGCGCCCGGCGCCCGTCCGAGGGATCCGATTCGCGGCGCGCCAGGCCGGACGCTTCGAGGCGGTCGACCACGCGCACCGCGCGCGAGTGCGAAACGCGCATCGCGTCGGCCAGCACTTCCACCGAGCTGCCGTCCGCCCACTCGTGAAGCGACACCAACGCGGCCGGGGGACCTCCTCCCATCCCCGTGGCCGCCTCGGTGGCCTCCCTGATGCCGTCGCTCAGCGTCAGGGCCATCGCTCCAAGCCGGTTCGCAACCTGCGAGATATATGCTTCAGGCATATACACAGGCTACTGCAGGAACCCGGCTCAGCCGGGTGCGGCGATCAGTCCGGGTACTCGTCCTTCCGCCAGGCGCGGGGTTCCTCGGACGGAGCCTTCGGCGTCCGCTGAAGCAGGAACGAGTTGTACGGCGCGACGAACGGGTCGGGTGCCTGCACCGTGTACGTGTGGTAGATGCTCCCGTTGTCGCGCGCGAAGGCGATAAAGCTCGGCGCCTCGCGCAGCCCGTCCTCGAGCTTGGCTCCCACCTGCCGGCCCCACTCCTCGAGCCACTCGGGTGGGTTGTCGACCATCTCCTGGAATCCGGGGATCTCCGGCGCCTCCTCGGGCGTGGCGGCGAGCCGGAAGTCGAACGGAAACTCCGTTCGATTGGTCGACACGTACGGGAACTGCCAGCCCATCCGCTCCTTGTAGGCGTTGAGCCGGTCGATCGGTGCGCGCGAGAAGCAGATCAGCGTCACGTCGCGGTGGGCCAGGTGCACGCGCGTCGCGTCGAGCTCATCCCCCAGGTTCGAACATCCGGGGCAGGCGCCGACCTCGTAATCGGGCCCGTACATGATGTTGTAGGCGAGCAGCTGCGAGCGCCCGTCGAAGAGCTCGGCGAGCGTCTTCTTCCCGTCCTGTGTGTCGAACTCGTACTCCTTTTCCACCGGGACCCAGGGAAGCTGGCGTCGCTGCTCGGTCACCTTCTGACCGAGTTCCGCGTGCTCGGACTCGAGCTTCGCCAGCTCGTCGCGAGCCGCCTGCCATTCCTCGCGCGTTCCAATCGTGTGCTCGGGCATCGTGCGCCTCCTTTGGCCGTTCGTCACTCCTAGGTTACGACCGGCGCGCCGCGGCTAACTCATCGGTGCGACTACGAGCCCGGCGTCCTGTACTTCACCTGCTCGACCCTCCGCAACGCATCCATCGTGTCATCGACGGACAGCAGAACGGTCGTTTCAAGCGAGCTGATCGCACCGCCAGCGCTGAGCGCAAGCGCGACTACGGCCATGGACACGTTGTCGGGCGCCTCCCACAGCGTGTAGCCATCGTGCGCGCCAAACGCGTACCAGAAGCCGTGAAGCTTCCCGCCGACCGACTCGATGTAGGTCTCCGCGGCCGTCCGACGGTCTTCCGGGTTGTCGATCAGCCTCGCCCAGGTCTCCGGCGTATAGCTGAACTTCGATAGATACAGCGGCATCGTCCGTGTCTCCTCGGTCGCCGACTCAGTTACGAATCACGGAGCATCGCCGAGTTCCTTCTCGTATGCCACCCAGCCGAGCGCGGGCGCCATCCCGGCGCGCTCGTAGAGGCGGAACGCGCCGCTGTCGCTCGCCGCGTCGACCCCGAGCCCGACGCTGTGCTCGCCGCGCTCCCAGAAGCGTCCGAACAGGTCGCGCAGGAGAGCCGCGCCCACACCCTGCCTGCGCCATGGGCGGCGCGTGAAGAGCGCATGGACAAAGCCGCCGCCGTACGTGTCGCCCACGCAGATCGTCCCGGCTGCGATCTCGTCCCCGGCGCGTACCACGCACCAGAGCGAAGGGTCGAAGCGCTCGCTCCCGAGGTGGACCTTCGACCACGTCTCGAAGTCGCGCGGCGTGTAATCCCAGGCATCGGCGAACGCCTCCTGGTTCGCGGCATGGAACTCGCGCGCATCACGCTTGGGGTCGAAGGGGACCACGCGCAGCCCGTCCGGCCAGTCGGGCGCGGGCGGCGGCGTCTCGAGCTGGATGCGCATCTCACGGAAGACGCGCACGGCGTCGTAGCCGAGCGACTCCAGCAGCCTGCGGGCGGCGGAGTCGGCCTCGAGCACGCCGTTTTGGATCCTGCGTGCCCCGGCGCGAACCGCTCCCTCCTCGAGTCCGGTCGCGATCAGCTTCCCGAGTCCGCGCCCGAGCGCGTCGGGGTGGACGTAGCCCTCGACCCGCGCGACCTCGCCTTGCTCGCGCACCACGCCGTAGGCAACGATGCGGTCGCCGTCGCGGACCACGCGCGCGTCCCGCTCGAGGTCGAGGTCCAACCACTCGCCTTCCAGATCCGCCTGCGAGAACGCGGATTCGCCGTACAGCGCCGATTCGAGCGCCACGACGACCTCTGCCACCGCCGCCGCGTCGGCGGCCGTGGCGGGCGTTTGGACCGCGTGCTCCATTGGAGCGGCACGCTACGTCATGGAAAGTTCAGGGTCCCCCTAGGTGGCATCACCGACGCGAGGTAGGGGTTCGCCAAGGGAGGCTGTACCCCGATGAGCGCGCACCACCTCACCAACGACTCCGCCGAGCTCCCGAGCACCCGCCAGATCGCTCGCAAGCTGGCGGTCGTCGCGGTCCTTGCGGCCGTCGGCGCGCTCGTGGCCACGCAGCTTCCCGGCCTGGCGGAGATCGGCCATCAGCTTGCCGGTGCGGACAGTGGCTGGATTGCCACGGCCCTCGTACTGGAACTGGCCTCGACGGCCTGCTTCGCGTTCGCCTTCCACGGCGTGTACGACCGACGCCCCAGCCGGCGCGCGAGCACGAGCATGTCGATGGCCGTGCAGGGCATGAACGTCGTGCTGCCGTCAGGCGGCGCCGGGGGTCTGGCCGTCGGCGCCGTACTGCTCGACCGCGCCGGCGTCCCCCGTTCATTCGCCGCCAGCCGGACCGTTGCCCTCTTCCTCATCACCAGCCTTGTCAGCTTCGTCGCCGTCGTGATCGCCGGCTTCGGCGTCGCGGCCGGCGCGCTGTCCGGTGAGGCGTCGCTCGCCCTCACCCTCCTACCCGGGGTTGCCGCCCTCGTGCTCATCGTCGCCCTGTTTGCCCTGCCGCGCTCGCAGGGCCCGGTGGAGCGGATGCCCGCCGGACGATTGAGGACAGCACTGGCAAGCGCGCGTGAGTACCTCCGCGACGGGGTGGGAGCGAGCGCCGAGCTGCTGCGCTCGGGGGACCGCCTGGTGATCGCCGGTGCGATCGGATACTTCGCTTTCGACGTCGCCGCGCTGGCGGCCGCCTTCCAGGCAGTTGGGCCGGCCGGCCTGCCCATCGGTCTGCTGGTGCTGGCCTACACGCTCGGACACGGCGGCGCGATCATCCCGATACCCGGCAGCGCCGAGGGCGGGCTGATCGGCGTGTTCGTCCTGTACGGCATGTCGCTGCCCACCGCCACCGCGGCGGTGCTGGCCTACCGTGCCCTCCATGCAGGCGTCCCGGTCGTGCTCGGCGCCATCGGCCTGGCGGATGTCCGCCGCCTGCTGCGCGACCCCGCTGGTGCGGTCGCTTCCAAGCCGCGCATGAAGCTGCGCCGTCAGCCGGCGCCGCTTGCAGCGGGCGCGGCTATCACCGCGTAACGCACGCGGGTCAGTCGAGCATCACCAGGTCGAGCTGGCTGAGGCGCTCGGGGTCGGCGAGGATGTCCATCTCGACGATCCGCCGGTTTCGGATCGTGAGGCCCGCGATCGAGAACGGACGCCCGTCCCGGTAGGTGACCGCCCCGATCGCGCCGTTCACGAGCGCCGGCCGCACGTCCAGATCGAGGCGCGAGAAGGCGAGCGCCTGGCGGGCCACGTTGGCCGCTCCGCGGACAACACCCTCGGCGACGATGGAAAGGGCGCCGGTGTCGGCCCTGCGGACCACGTCCGGGTCCAGAACCTCGAGCAGCCCCTCGAAGTCGCCCTCGCGCGCGGCCGCGAGGAAGGCGTCGAGGACCTCGCGCTGGGTGTCAAGGTCGGCGTCCGAGCTTGGAGTCTCGCCCTGAACGCGGCGCCGGGCGCGGCTCGCGAGCTGGCGCGCCGCATCGGGGGAGCGGTCGACGATCGGTGCGATCTCGTCGAACGGCACCGCGAACATGTCGTGCAGGACGAACGCGAGCCGCTCGGCCGGGTTCAGCGTCTCGAGGACCACGAGCAGCGCCAGGCCGACGGAGTCGGCCAGGAGCGCCTCGTGCTCCGGGTCGGTGCCGTCGGCGCGGTCGACGATCGGCTCCGGCATGCGCAGATCGAAGGGTTCCTCGCGCTGCGAGCGGCGTGAGCGCAGCATGTTCAGCGAGATGCGCGCGACGACGGTCGTGAGCCATCCGCCAAGGTTCTCCACCTTGTCCGCGTCGGTCCGGTTGAGACGGAGCCACGCCTCCTGGACGGCGTCGTCGGCCTCGCTCAGCGAGCCGAGCATCCGGTAGGCCACGGCGCGCAGCCGGTTGCGGTGCTCCTCGAAATGCTGCACCAAAAACTCTTGCTCATCCATCTGTCACATCCGGTGGTCGGGAGGTGTCATACCAAGTAGACCCGCGCGATGCGGACGATGTGACCAAAGGAGGCAAACAAATGCGAGTCTTCGTTGCAGGAGCAACTGGTGCGATCGGGACCAGGCTGGTCCCCCAGCTCGTCGACCGAGGCCATGAGGTGATCGGCAGCTCGAGGTCGCCTGAGAAAGCGGAGCAGATAAGGGCGCTCGGCGCTGAGCCGGTCGCGCTCGACCTGCTCGATGGTGAGGCCGTGCGCCGCGCGGTGCTCCAGGCCGCGCCGGACGCGATCGTCCACCAGGCGACCGCCCTGTCGGACCTGAACTTCTCGCGCGATTTCGACCGCACGTTCGCGGAGACGAACAGGCTGCGGACCGAGGGCACCGACGCACTGCTCGCCGCCGCGCGCGAGGCGAAGGTCGACCGGTTCGTCGCTCAGAGCTTCGCGAGCTACCGGACAGCACGCGAGGGCGCGTGGGTCAAGACCGAGGACGACGCGCTCGATCTCGCTCCGCCCGCGAAGGCGCGCGAGTCGTTCGCCGCGATGCGCCGCCTCGAGGAGGCGGTCACGAAGGCCGGCGGGATCGCGCTTCGCTACGGCGCCTTCTACGGCGCCGCCAACGACGGGCTGGTCGAGCCGGTGCGCAAGCGGCAGTACCCGATCATCGGCGACGGCGGGGGCTTCGTCTCGTTCATCCATCTCGACGACGCCGCCGCAGCGACCGTGCTCGCGCTCGAACACGACGGGCCGGGCATCTTCAACATCGTGGACGACGAGCCGGCGCCGGTACGCGAGTGGCTGCCGGCGCTCGCAGAGGCGCTTGGCGCCGGGCCACCCCGCCGCTTTCCCCGCTGGCTGGCACGGCTGGTGGCCGGCGATGTCGCCGTCGTGATGGGCACCGAGACGCGCGGCGCCTCGAACGCCAAGGCCAAGCGCGAGCTCGGCTGGGAGCCGCGCTACCCGAGCTGGCGAGAGGGTTTCGCGGCGACCTACGCGAGTGCCGCCCAGGCGGAGCGACGCACGCCCAACCCGGGCGCGCGGTCGTCGCTAGGCCAGACGGGCTAGCTCCGCTAGTAGCCGATCGGTCAGTGGATGGATCCCCTTCTACGCCGCCTGGCTCGCGGCGCCCGGCGCCGAGGTCCCTGTCGCCGTTGACCCCAAGGACCCGGCGAAGGCCGTCGTCGACTGGGCTGCCGCCGCCAACGAGCCGAGCCGGACCCCAGGGCGGCTGGACGACCCGCCACCGGACGGCAGCGCGGCCGCGCTCCTCGCGCAGTAACAAAGCAGCGGTTACGCTTGCGCCAGTAGCGCCTGCCGGCACCGCGACGGAAGCCGCTGAAGGCTCGCACAACGCCGGCTGCGTTGGGGCGCGACGGACGCGCGTATTCGCAGTCACCGGTAGCCGTCGGCGCTTGCTGGATACCGACCGCAGCGTGAACAGGGGCGGGATCGGTGTCTTCCGCGTTGCCCTCGGTCGGTTCAAGTGGAACCAGACCTATCGGATCGTGACCGCGCCGCGGCGGGTCAATGGATCGCTGCGCTGCGAGGGTGATCGCCAGACCTATCGCGTGAACTGTGGCCGCGATGCGGTGCTCGATATAGGCCGCCCGACGACCAACTGCTATCCCCTGCCGACGGGGCCGGCGGCCCTCGAAGGGAGCGTGACCACAACCTACGGGAACCAGGGGCTCACGCAGGTATTCACGTCGGCCGTGCGCCTGACGCGAATCGCGAAGCCAGGCCGGGGCAATGTCCAGGGAGGGCTTCACGATGCGACCCTTGCGTACCAGACAGCTCCCGGGACGATGAACTGGACAGAGTCGGGCACACACACCGGCACCGGATGCACCTATGAAGGGTCGGTCAGCTGGCGGTCGGCTCGGAGCGGCCGGACGCCGGGGCCGACCCGCCTGACCCGGCCTGGGCGCGGCTGGTGTTCGAGCTCGGCACGCGCCACTTCGGTCCCGGCATCCGCTACCACGTCCAGAGCGAGGGCTACCACTACGGGGACCTGACCTGGACCTGCAATGGCACGCCGCGCCCTGGTATCGACCGGCTGTATCCGGGCTGGTTCGACTTCGCTGGTTCGCTCTACTCGAAGGGGTCCGAGTTCGAGCCGGGCGTCCACACCGAGGCCGTCCGCGAGGACCGCACGCTCGGCGGCGTCTACAACATGGACGGCATCGAGGGCGGTGGGGACAACGGGTCGACCGCGCGGATCGAGTGGAGCCTGCGCCCAGCCGAGTAGGAGGCCTCAGCCTTGGAGCATCCCCCAACTCTGGATCAGGGTGAAGGTCGTGCCCCATCTCCCCGGCTCGGCGATCTCGGCCTCGGCCTCGCGGCGTAGCGAGGCAAGCTCGTCCTCGCTCAGCGTCTCAAGCAGCCGCGACTCGAGCGCGACGCTGAACTGAAGCGGCAGGCGCAAATAGGGATGGCCTGGCCTGAGCGCGATCACGTGTGCGTCGATCTCCGGCTCCTCAACACCGATACCGCGGAGCAGTTCAGCGAGGCCGCGGCCCGCCTCGCCGCCCAGGCCGGCAAAGATCTCGGAGAGCAAGCGGATCAGTCGCTCGGCCGCAGGGGCGGGGGGATTGAAATGCCACGAGCCCAGGTCCCACTCCTCCAGGACCACTGAGCCACCCGGCTTGACCAAACGCTGGTGCGAGGCCACCTGCTCGGGGCCACGCCCGAGCGGGGCTATCAGGTAACGGGCATGGACGAGGTCGAACGATTGCGGCTCCAGCTTGCTGTCGAAGACATCGTCGACGACGAGCTCCACGTTGGAGATCCCTTCTTCCTCCAGAAATGAACGAGCGGCATCGAGGAGGCTCTCGTCGATGTCCGCACCCACGACCTGGCCGGAGGGACCGACCCACTCGCTGAGGATCCGAAGCCAGCCCAGGGCTCCACAGCCGACGTCCAGAGCACGTCCGCCTGATCCACTGCCGACCTTCGAAAGGAGCCGCCGTCCGGTGGGTTCCCAAACGCGTGATTGCAGCTGCAGACGCTGCAACTCCGAAGGTTGGTTGGCCAGCAGGTACTCCTCCTGCGACACGGCCCACAGTATCCCGCCTCAGGCGGGGCCAGTGTGCGGTGGCGCGGCGGGTAGTTGCACCGTGGCGTGGAGTCCCCCGGCGGCCCGGGGGGTGAGGGTGAAGGTTCCGTCGTGTGCTTGGGTGATGCTCTTGACGATTGCCAGGCCGAGGCCGACCCCCGAGTGGTCGGTGCGTATGCGTTTCGTACCGCGCTGAAACGGCTCGACCAGGGTGGCGACCAGCTGTGGGGTGAGCTTCTCGCCGGTGTTCTCGACGCTGAGCACCACATTCTTGGGGTGAGCGCTGGTCGTGACCCACACGGTGCCCTGTTCAGCCAGATTGTGGACGATCGCGTTGTGCACAAGGTTCGTACCCAACTGCAGCAGGAGCGCGTGTGAGCCGATGGTGGGGGTCATGTCGCCGGAGGTCTCGATGGTGACGCCGCGCTTTTCCGCGGAAGGGAGGAGCGTTTCAGTGGCCTCTTCCGCAATGAGGGACAGGTCGACGTGGTCTCGGGCGAAGGAGCGCTGGTCGGCGCGGCTCAGCAGGAGCAATGCTTCAGTGAGGTCGATCGCTCGGGTGTTGACGGCGTGGAGGCGGTCGACGAGTTCGCCGTTGTCGCGGTTCGGATCGTTGCGGGCAACGTCGAGAAGTGTCTGCGTGACCGCCAGCGGGGTGCGCAGTTCGTGGGAGGCGTTGGCTGCGAATCTCTGCTGTTCGGCGACGTGGGCTTCGAGCCGCGCGAGCATGGCGTCGAAGGCGTCGGCGAGTTCGCGGAACTCGTCCTTGCGGCCTTCCAGCTGGATTCGGTGGGAGAGGGATCCGGTCGCGGCCATGCGTGTGGCGCTTGTGATGCGAGTAAGGGGGGCGAGCATGTGGCCGGCGAGAAGCCACCCTCCCAGGAGACCGAACACGAGCAGGAACGCCAACATGATGGCCGCCTTTGGAGCGAAAGCATCCAGGA
This sequence comes from uncultured Thermoleophilaceae bacterium, assembly GCA_963825345.1. Lineage (GTDB taxonomy): Bacteria > Actinomycetota > Thermoleophilia > Solirubrobacterales > Thermoleophilaceae > JACVRW01. The sequence goes on from CAWGSQ010000012.1 coordinate 251,816, forward strand.
GGTCGGAGCGGGTGGGACTCTGGGGGCCCGGTCCTACTAGGACCTCGGGTACGTAGCGCAGCAGGAACACCCACACGACGGCGAGCAGCAAGACGCCGGCGAGCATGAGGAATCCGACGTAGCTGAGGGTGAGTTTGAGGCGAACGCTCAAGCCAGGTGCTCTATCCACCACCCTCTCCCTCCCGTTCGGGGCCGGATTGGGTGTCGATGCGGTAGCCGACGCCGGTCACGGTGGCGATGATCCAGGGTTCGCCGAGGCGTTTGCGCAGTGCCGAGACCGTGATGCGCACGGCGTTGGTGAACGGGTCTGCGTTCTCATCCCACGCCCGTTCCAGTAGCTCTTCGGCGCTGACGACACCGCCTTCGGCCGCGACGAGGACTTCGAGCACCGCGAACTGCTTGCGGGTCAGCGCGACGTGGCGGCCGTCGCGGTAGACCTCGCGGCGGAACGGATCCAGCCGCAGACCTGCGATCTCTTGCACAGGCGGCCTGTTGTGGGCGCGCCTGCGGTCGAGCGCTCTGAGACGGAGTACGAGCTCTTGGAGTTCGAACGGCTTCGTAAGGTAGTCGTCGGCGCCGAGCCCGAACCCGGAGGCCTTGTCGTCGAGACGGTCGGCAGCGGTGAGCATGAGGATCGGCATGCCGCTGTCGGAGGCCACGATGCGTTCGGCGATCTCATCACCGGAGGGCCCGGGGATGTCGCGGTCGAGGATGGCGATGTCGTAGGCGTTGAGGCCCAGCAGCTCCAGAGCGGCGTCGCCGTCACCTGCGATGTCTGCCGCGATCGCCTCCAGGCGTAGGCCATCGCGGATGGCCTCCGCCATATAGGGCTCGTCCTCAACGAGCAACACGCGCATGCTCCGATGCTAGAGCTGGCACATATCGTCGGCATATCGAAAACCACATATGTGCTGGCAACACCACGCTGCCTTCAATGGCGGTGTGATCTATAGGCAACCAGCACGAACAACGACACGTGGGATTCGGATTCGCAAGATCCGGGCCGCCGGCCTGGTCGTCGTCATCGCGGCGATCGCCGCAGCGGTCGGCCACCAGTTGCCGGCGTCGTCGTCCTCGACGGCCGCATCACCCAACGATGTCCTTCCCAGTGAGCACCGTGGTGCACTTGGCGAGGCTGGCGGTGGCGTGCCCGACGACACGACGGTCTTCGACGACGAGGTTCCGGGTGTAGCCAACCTCGACTCTGATCTGCTCGGTGCGCTGCGCCAAGCGGCGACTGACGCCGCGGTCGCTGGCGTCGAGTTCCACGTCGATAGCGGCTGGCGTTCCCCGGAGTACCAGGAGCACCTACGCCAGGAGGCAGTCTCGAAGTACGGATCCGAAGCGGAAGCCGCTCGATGGGTGGCCACCGCGGAGACATCTCCTCACGTGTCCGGGGACGCGGTCGACATCGGGCCCTCCGCTGCCGAGGCGTGGCTGTCCGAGCACGGCGCCGACTACGGGCTGTGCCAGATCTACGGCAACGAACGCTGGCACTACGAACTGCGACCCGAAGCCATCCAGCAAGGTTGCCCCCCGATGTACGCCGACCCCACGCAGGATCCAAGGATGCAGCAGTAGGCGCCGGTCTCGAGCTCGATTCCGCTGCCCCGTCCACGAGCCGAATAGGGCGTACGCTCGCGGCGTGCGCAGATCTCAGGCCGCATTCGGCAGCGTCCTGTTCCTCCTCGTGGCGCCCGGCGTGGTGGCCGGCGTCGTGCCGTGGCTGCTGACTGGCTGGCGGTCCTCGAATCCGGCGACTGCCGTCGTCGTACTCGGTTCGGCTCTGATCGCTCTCGGCACTGGCGTCCTCCTGCATGCGTTCGGCCGCTTCGTCTTCGAGGGGCGTGGGACGCCGGCACCGATCGCGCCTACGGAGCGGCTCGTGGTCGGCGGGCTGTATCGCCATGTGCGCAATCCGATGTACCTCGCCGTCGGCGCAACAATCGTGGGCCAGGCGCTCGTTCTCGGACGCCCGGTCCTGCTCGCGTACGCGGCCGCGTTCGGGCTCGTCGTCGCCACGTTCGTGTGGAGCTACGAAGAGCCGACGCTGAGGGCGCGCTACGGCGAGGAGTACACCGCGTACCGGCGCGCCGTGCCGGCCTGGTGGCCTCGCCTGCGGCCTTGGACGCCCAAACCTCGCCAGCGCTGAGCTATTCGGCGCGGGCCGGCTCGTCAGGGCACCGGTATCGGCTGCCAGTCGGGCATGTCGAACGTGTGGTCCGTGTTGTTCGTCGGCAGCGGCGTGACGGGCACAGCCGCATTCTCGGTGATGACCCTGGTCATCACGAAACGGCTGCCGTTCTGATGGCTGCGCGCGAAGGTCACGCTCAGCCCGTCGGGTGCCCACGCCGGATGGGAGTCCTCGACCGTCGTCCCACTCGTGTTGGAGCCGAAGGGGAACGTGAGCTGCGTGAGGTTCGAGCCGTCCGCGTCGATGATCCAGAGGCGGTGCCGCCGGACCGTGTCACTCGGGATCGACTGGTCGCTGGTGAAGATGATCCGCCCGCCACCTGGCGACCAGTCCGGCGCGCCTTCCTCGATGAACCGAGTGTTCGTCAGGTTGCGCATGTTCTGCCCGTCGGGCGAGAAGGTGAAGAGGTCGTAGGCATTCCCTTCACTGATCCCTTGACTGGCCGCTGTGATCCTCCGGCCGTCGGGAGACCAGGACGGCTGCGTGAGGCGCGCCGTGTCTGTGCCTGGAATCAGGGTCGGCGTGCCGCCAGCCGCATCGACCACATAGATCCCCTGCGGGTTGCGGCTACGCCCCGCGAAGGCGATCCGATTGCCATCGGGTGACCACGTGGCATCCACGTCGCCCAGGTTGTCGGTCAGCCGCACTGGGCTCTGCCCCGCGGCGTTGACGATCCAGATGCCGGGCTGCGCGGCGCCCTGCCTCGTGTACGCGATGCGCTGGCCGTCCGGCGACCAGGCCGGGGAGAACGGGTCCTCGCCCTCCGGGGTGAGCGTGACCGGGGCCGCCGGCGGAGCGATCGTCCAGAGCCGGCGCGGCGGGAAGTGCCCCCCGAGCCCGCGCGGGCTCTGGCCGACCGCCACGATCTTCCCGTTCGTGAACTGGGCTTGCGCGCCGCAGTTCGTGGCGGGATCGAGCAGCTCCGTGCGCTCGTCCGGGTCCCCGGCGTATAGGCCCGAGTAGGCCCAGTAGCAGAGCGCCTGCATGTCGGTGACGCTCGCCTCGTCGAATTCGACACTCACGCCGATGATGTCCTGCCGGACCTTCTCGAGCTTCGGCGCGCCCCGTACCGGCGTGCTGGTCGGGTCGAGGTCGAGCGGCGCCTTCTCGATACCGCCGGTGAAGCCATCCCCGTTCAGGTCCTGGCGCGACCAGTCGCGGTCGCCGGCGCTCGGCCGGCTTACGTTCGAGAACGACTCGAGGTCGTCCTCGTCGAAGGTGCCGTCTCCGTCGAAGTCGACGACCGCGTGCCGCACCGGAGCGGTCTGCTTCGTGGGCGCAGCCGCCTGGTCGAGACCGAGCGCCGCGTTGTACGCGTCGAGCCGCGGAGACGACGGCACATCGGTGTTGCAGCTCCCCGCGGCATTCGACAGCGCCGGGCGCGCGGTGGCCACCATCAGCTCGCGCATCTGCGGCGCGGTAAGCGTCGGCTCGATCGACCAGAGGAACGTAGCGAGGCCGGCGACCTCGGGCGAAGCCATCGACGTGCCGCTGTCGTTGCCCGCCTGTGAGCCGAAGAGGTGCGAGAAGACGTCCTCGCCCACGGTGGCGATCGTGCCGTTGCGGTTCGACAACGTCGACAAGCAGCCAGGCTCGAACGCCGGCGCGCCGGTGTCGCTCAGATTCTCGACGGCAAGCGTGTTCCGGAGTGCGGTCATCGGGAGGCCGAACGCGTTCTCGAGGTCCGACCGAACCGCGGCGTTCGACCATCGCGTGTTCCGGCCAGCCGAGTCGGCGCTGTTGCCGGCCGACGTCGCGTGGAGCATCCGATCCTCGAGGCCTTGAGAGTTTCGGACCAGCTGCGCCCAGTCCGAGCCCTCCAACTTCGATTGGAGGTCGGGCGTCGGGGTGGGCGGCCCCAGGCTCGTGTTGACGACAACGTTGCCGTTCAGGCCCTGCACGGTCTGAATGATCTGCACCCCGACCATCTGGTACGTGGCGCCGATCACGTCGAGCACATGCAGCCGCGTGGTCGCCGGAAAGACGCCTGTGACCTTGCCAGCGTCCGTGCCGTCGTTCGCGAAGCCAGACGCCGCTATGCCGACGACGTGGTAGCCGTGGGGGCTGCTCGTCGTGCGCACGCGCAGGTCGCCGCTGTTGTACGTCGCATCAACCTTGCTCGAGAGCGGGCCGTTGCCGAACTGGTCCGCGACGATCAGCGTCGGCCGGTCGGCGAGGTCGATCGCGCGCCGAGCGTTCCACGCCGCGGGCATGCGCATTGAGAAGAGGTGGCTCAGGCGCAGCGCGTCGGCGGACGGCAGCGGTGAGGCGAAGCCCGTTGGAATCTCCTGCGTCTCCGCGATCTGCGCGCGTTCCGCGCGCTCGACGCCTGGGCGGCCGCGGAGTCCGGCAAGCAGCGCATCGAGTGCCGCAAGGCTGCCGGGGTCGGGGATTCCGACGGCGACATCCCGCCAGCCGTCGATCGCACCCACGATCGAGCCGTCGACGCTAGCTAGCGCCTCGTTGACCTGCTCGACCGTGGCGGAGCCAACCATGCGGACCGCGATCTCCTTCCTGGCGATGCGCGCGCCCTCCGGCGTCGTCGAGATCGTGGCGTCCTCGTGCCGCGGATCCGCATCGACGTTCTTTACCGCGCCGAGCGCCGTCGCGCCGGATTCGCCCGAGACCCCGCCCGGGGCGTGGTTCACGGCGACGCTCGCGGCGGAGGCGTTCCCTGCCGTGTCCGAGGCGGTCACCCCGATCGTGTTCGGTCCCTCGCCGAGCGGAACCTGGCACGTGAAGGCGTCCCCGTTTCGCGCTGCCGGCAGTCCGTTGCAGGCCACCGCCGCGATGCCCGAGCCGCTGTCTCGCGCCACGCCACTCACCGTCGCGTTCGCCTCCCCGAACCATGCCTCCGCGCCGGGCGACTCGATCCTGAGCTCGGGCGGCGTCGTGTCGGGTGCCGGAGGCGCGGGAGGCGCGGGAGGTGCGGGTGGGGAAGGCGGACCGGGCGGCGGAAGTGCGTTCCGGAGGCAGCGCGTCCGCGCCCGCTTCAGCGCGGTCAGCTTCTTCTTCTCCTTCGCCAGGAACGCGCGGCGCTGCTTGAGCGAGCGGTGCGTCCGGAAGAACGCGCGCTTGCGCGCGGCCATCTTGCGTTTGAAGGCATTCAGCCTTTTCGTCTCCACCTGGCACGGCTCGACTTGGGCCGCGACCGGGTGGAGGCTGAACGCGGCGTCCGCGCTCTCACCGCCCGCGAGAGCGAGCGGGATCAGCATCGCGACCGTGAACCAGGCGCCCACGGAGAGCCGGAGGGTTCCCTTCACCCGGCGAGTCTAGGTGCGGTCGGCCGCGAGCGCGAGCATCGCCTCGGTTGCGAGCGGCGTCGTCCGCGCCGGTCACGCGCAGGCGCGCCAGCGGCGGGGTCGTGTCGGACTGCTGCTCTTCGTCTACGAGTAGTGCTCCCGCGCGGGCCGCAGGTCCCAGAGGTCCGTAAGCTCGGCCTCGCCTGGCGCTCTCCCCGGGGCTCGTTACGATGGACCGGTGAGCGGCCAGGGAGTGCCCGGTGGGGTGGTACATGAACTGCCTGCGGACCTTCGTGAGGCGCTGGTCGCCAACGCGACGGCACTCGATGCCTGGAACGACATCACGCCATTGGCCCGCAACGAGTTCATCTGCTGGGTCGAGGATGCCAAGCAGGAGACCACCCGGACGCGCCGTATTCGGAGGACCCAGGAAGAGCTGGAGGAAGGCCAGCGGCGGCCCTGCTGCTGGCCGGGGTGCAAGCACCGCGACCGCACAGGCAAGTAACGGCCCGGGCACGATCGCCAGGTCGCGGAGTGTCGGCTACTGATGTTGGTGTCCAGCGACGTAACGCACGGAGCTAGGGTCGATCGTCCGCGTCGATGCCCAAACTGGCCGACGGCGGCGGTTCGTCGAACTCGTCGTGGCGGCGGAACCAGAACGACCCCGGCGCCCGCGGCCAGCCCTCGGGCAAGTCCTCGTCGTCGGACTGCCCGCCATAGGGCGTCAAGGACCACAGGCTCCAGAGGCTGCCGATCCATTGGACCATCGCTCCGTGCTGCAGGAAGTAGGTGCGGTAGACGTCGTTGCCATCGCGCAGGAAGACGTTGAAGCCGAACCACTCGTCGACCCCGAAGTCAGCTGAGAAGCGCTCGCTACGGATCGTGTACCACGGCACGTCCGTCCAACCCATGCGCTCGGCGTAGCGGCGGAGGTTCGCCTGAGGTGCCCGCGACGCCATCGCGAAGGTGATGTCGCGAGCATGCAGGAGGCCGAGCTCGGGGATGCCGTCGGCGACGGACGAGCAGCCAACGCACCCGGCGTCGGGCCAACCGCCGGTACCCTCCTCGAAGAAGAACCGGTAGAGGATCAGCTGGCTGCGTCCGTCGAACAGCTCGGACAGTGACCGCCGCCCGTCAGGGCCCTCGAACGCATAGTCGTGCTCCACCCGCACCATCGGCATGCGCTTCCGTGCGGCGGCGAGCTCGTGCATCGCGGCGGCGACGTTCCGCTCGCGCTCGAGGAGGGCGGTCAGAGCCGCGTCCCACTCGGTCTGGCTGACGACCGGTGGACGAGCAAGGTTCGCCTCGGTTGTTTCCATGCCCGGTCGTCTACCCCACCTGTGGCGGGACCCAAACGATCCACCCCGCTCGAGGTTGCCCTCGACCCATTTCTTCTGGCTTTCCGGCGTGGCGATGCCCATCTGGTTGAGACCGCACCGGACCGTGAGCTCGTTCATCCAACGCGCGTACTCGGCGGCGAGGTCGCGCCGGAGCGCTCCCAGGGCGACCCTATCGCCGACGACGATGAAGTCCGGCTCGTTGTTATCCGTTCGAGCATTGTGTCTAGTCCCGAGCCTGCGCGGCGGTCGGAGGGAGGCAGGTCTTTGAGCCCGTGGCCGACGAATCCGACGACGATTAGCCAGACAGGTCCGGTTACAGCGAGCGCGGCGACCACAACGAAGACAGAAGCGACGGTGCTCTCGGCGACGATCACCTCGCCCGGCTGTCTGCCACCGCGAAGCCGATGTAGACCCGAGGCGATAAGCACCAGTTCGAGGCATAGACGGTCGACGGATCGAGTCACCAGAACGTGAGTGGAGAGCCTGCCGTGACAACGCCGACCACGGCGCCCCAGGCGACCGGTGGGGGAACCCGGCGCGTCCGGGGGGTCCTGCCCCCGTCAACAGTCCGAGCCCGAGCCCTAAGCGCACGCAAGACTTGCGCCCATTCTGCCGATAACAAGCGTGGTGGCAGGGGGTCCGACATCAGCGAAGCGCTACTTCCCCCAGGCCGTTTTGGCGACGGTAGGAGTCATGGTGCTACCGGCCTTGGCCGTCTCGGTGATCGAGACAGCGGGCCGGCCCTGGCTCGTGGTCGGCTCCGTGCTTCTCGCCATGGCGCTGTCGGTCACAGCCGCGAGCGTCGGCTCGGCGATCTGGATGAGAACGCCCGGGTCCAGGGACCTCGTCTTCGGGGACCTGATGCTCTGGGGCTGGCTGCGACGGCTTCGAGCCGAGAGGCGTTTGTCCCATGCATGGGAGCTGCTCGAGGATGGAGCCCAGGATGGGCGAGGCGGTGCGCTCGGCCGCGAGCGGCGTTCTGAGGTCCTTCAGGAGGTGAGCTCCCTGCTCGAAGCAAGGGATGCGTACACCCATGGCCACTCGCGTCGGGTAACCCGCCACTCCGAGAGGATCGCCCGCGAGATGGGGCTGTCACCCGAGGAGGTCGCGAAGGTCCGGCTCGCCGCCGCGCTGCACGACGTGGGCAAGGTTCACACGCCGCGAGAGGTCCTCAACAAGCCCGGCAGGCTTACCGACGAGGAGTTCGAGATTGTAAAGCGCCACCCTACAGACGGCGCCGAGATGCTCGCCGAGACCGAGGATCCCGCAATCACGGCGATGGTCCGCCATCACCACGAGCGGCTGGACGGCACGGGATACCCGGACGGACTGGCAGGGGACGAGATACCGCTCGGGGCAAGGATCATCTCGGTGGCCGACACCTTCGACGCCATCACGTCGAGCCGCCCTTATCGCAGCGCGTGCAAGCATAAGAAGGCCCTCGACATACTCACGAACGAAGCCGGTTCGCAGCTCGACCCGGTGGCGGTGGCGGCGTTCCTGCGGTACTACTCCGGCAAGCGGGCAGTGGCTTGGTCGGCGTTCATCGTGACCGCGCCGCAGCGGCTTGGGAGTTGGGCCGGCAGGCTGTTACCTGGCGTCGGCGGCGGGGCGACTCCACTCGCTCAGGGCGTTCTGGCGATGGGAGCCGCGGCCCTGTCCGGCGCCGCTTTGGGTGGTCAGGTCGCGCCGGCAACCGCCGGGGTCGAGAGGGCGGCTCATCACGACGCATCACAGGAGTTCGCCTATCACGACGGTCGGGCGGGCCGCTACGGGGCGTTGCGGTGGGAAGAGGGCAAACGGCAGTTGCGTTCGCGCTCGCAGCGCAAAGTCTCGAACAGGCCGGCCCCGCGGCGCGACCGGGGCCAGCAGGCAGGCCCGCACGCGCCGGGTGGCGGCGGCGGCGACGCCACCGGGCCTCGGTCGGACGAACCAGGAGCTGGACCGGGCGTGATCGGCGATGGACCGGGAGCTTTTCCACCGACAGACGGGCCGCAACCCGCCCCGCCGAGGCCACAGCCGCCGATCTTCCAGACACCGCCCGTGCAGGAGCCGCCCATCGAGGAGCCGCCTGTCGAGGAGCCGCCCATCGAGGAGCCGCCTGTCGAGGAGCCGCCCATCGAGGAACCACCCATCGAGGAACCACCCATCGAGGAACCACCCGTCGAGGAACCACCCGTCGACGAACCACCCGTCGACGAACCACCCGTCGACGAACCACCCGTCGACGAACCACCCGTCGACGAACCACCCGTCGACGAACCACCCGTCGAGGAGCCGCCCGTCGAGGACCCCGGCCTGATCTGCTTGATCCTGCCGCTGCTCTGCCCAAATGCCGCTGCGGCGCCGGTTGCACAGAACGAACTTCTATCGACGGTGCGCGAACCTGCCTCGGGGGTCCACTCGGCCCGGCCGCAACCTGGGCCGCCGAGGCCATTGCCGCCAATTTTCCAGACACCGCCCGTGCAGGAGCTGCCGGTCGAGGAGCTGCCGGTCGAGGAGCCGCCCGTCGAGCAGCCGCCCGTCGAGCAGCCGCCCGTCGAGGAGCGAGCCGTCGAGGAGCCGCCCGTCGAGCAGCCGCCCGTCGAGCAGCCGCCCGTCGAGGAGCGAGCCGTCGAGGAGCCGCCCGTCGAGCAGCCGCCCGTCGAGCAGCCGCCCGTCGAGGAGCGAGCCGTCGAGCAGCCGCCCGTCGAGCAGCCGCCCGTCGAGGAACCGCCCGTCGAGGAACCGCCCGTCGAGCAGCCGCCCGTCGAGCAGCCGCCAGCGCGGCTAGCAGCCGCCAGTAGATAGTCACGCGCGCGATCTAGGCCCCTCCTGGGCTGGGCCGAGACGTTGCTCAGCCGTGGCGCGCGACCGAGACGGAATGCGCGAGTTCTTGTCGCTTGGTATGTCGGAAGAAGGGCCGCCGGCATGCGCGAGGGCAGCGGTTCGGCTCCGGAAGCGGACCCGCGATGATGGGCGGTGCCCGGCTCGAACGGGCGACCTCCTGCTTGTAAGGCGCGAGCAGGTGCTGCGGTCTACCGCCGCCTGTCGCTCAGACCGCTTGACAAGCGATCTCCCGCACACGGGCTGCTGCGCTCTGCTGCGGTTTGCTGCTTCCCGAGCGCTTCCACAAGCTCGCGAGCGTTGGAAGCGACAGTGTGCGGGCTCCCGACTGCATGTGCAGGCGATCGGACGACGTCTTGAGAGAACCGCCGAGCGGCCGAGGGCGAACTCAGTCTTTTGACGGGCGCTCGACGAGGATGCTCGACCGTGGAGTTGAGAGGCTCTCCACAGCTTCTTGCTCCTCCGCCGGATCGGGAGCCCGCCCCACGGCGCGGGCAGCAGGCTCGGCCTCGGCGTACTGCATCAGCCAAACGCCTGCCACCACCATGGCGAAGATGATCACGCCAGCTATAAGGAGCCCCACGGTCATATCTAGCGCCGTCGCAGTGCGGCGTAGAACGCGCCGACCGCGAGTATCGAGGGCACCCACAGCCCAGTGAACAGGGCCTCCTCGCGTGAGTCCGTGAACCATAGGGTCACCGAGAGAACGAACGCGAGGAAGGCGGCGAGGGTGATCAGGGTCGCGCCCGGGTCTTTCCCCAGGACCTTCCGGGCACGGGCGTCGGCAGGGGTCATATCTCGTTGTCCTCCGGGGCGTTGCTTAAAGAGGTGATGGTCGGACCTACCCTCGTACTGAGGGTTCAACCCTTGCCCAAAGTCCCCGCGGCTGAGATCGCGGCCGTGTTCCCACATTTTTCATCCGGAGCACTGATCGAGATCCGCTCTTCGCACGTAGGAAGAGAGAATGGACCGGGCAAACCGCTTCACAGTGACGTTCGCCGCCGGGCGCATCGCATTCGGCTTGGCGCTGATAGCCCTACCCCACCGGGTCGGGGCGAGCTGGCTCGGGCCGGCCGGGGAGCAGCCCGCGGTGCACGTGGCACTCCGCGGACTGGGCGCCCGCGACATCGGATTGGCCGCCGGCGCCGCGTGGGCGGCTGGCCGTGACGGCGCCGTGACGCCGTGGCTGCTCGCCGCCGTGGGCGGTGATCTAGCCGATCTCGTCGCGACGCTCGCCGCGGGCGACGCGGTCCCGCTGCGAGCCCGAAGGGGAACGCTCGCCCTCGCTGGAGCATCGGCCCTGGCAGGCGCAGCCCTCGCGGCGGCGGTCGAGCGGTGAAGATCGCGATCGTCGGGGCGGGGGTCTCCGGACTCGTCTGCGCCCATCTCCTCCACGAGCACCATGAAATCACCCTCTTCGAGGCGAACGCGTACGCCGGTGGGCACACCAACACGATCCGCGTCGACACCCCCGACGAGACGCATCACGTCGACACCGGCTTCATCGTCCTGAACGACCGCACCTACCCCGCCTTCGAACGCCTCCTGGACGACCTCGGCGTGGCCACGCAGCCCTCCGAGATGAGCTTCTCGGTCAGCGACGGTGGAGACTTCGAGTACAACGGCGCATCACCCAACGGGCTGTTCGCGTGCCGCTCGAATATCGCGCGGCCCTCGTTTCACCGCATGATCCGTGACCTGATGCGCTTCAATCGCGAGGCGCCGACCATCATCGGACTGAATGGCTCCGGCCCGACGCTCGCCGAGTTCCTCGACTCCGGCGGTTACTCGGACGAGTTCGTGAGGCGCCTCATCGTGCCGCAGGCCTCCGCGGTCTGGTCCGCCGACCCGAGTCGCATGTGGGACTTCCCGGCGGGCATGCTGGCCGAGTTCTTCGCGAACCACGGCATGCTGGGGCTGAGCGGCCGCCCAAACTGGCGGACGGTCCGCGGCGGCTCTGCGCGTTACGTCGAGGCCCTCATTCGTCCATTCGCGAATCGGCTGCGCCTCTCCACCCCGGTCAGGTCGATCGAGCGCAGGGACGATCGCGTCGAGGTCACGCCCGTCGGCGGCGAGTCCGAAAGCTTCGACGAGGTGATCATCGCCGCGCACTCCGACCAGGCGCTCGCGATGCTCGCCGACGTCAGCCGGACGGAGGCCGAGGTGCTCGGCGCGATTCCCTACCAGGAGAACGAGGCGGTGCTCCACACCGACCGCTCGCTCCTTCCCCGCCGCAAGCGGGCGTGGGCGAGCTGGAACTTCCACCTGCTGGACGAGCCTGTGGGCAGGACGACCGTGACCTACCACATGAATCGCCTCCAGTCGCTACGCGCGTCGGATGAGTTCTGCGTGACCCTGAACCATGCGGATGCCATCGACCCGGACTCCGTGATCCGCCGGATTCGCTACCACCACCCGGTCTACACGCCGGCCGGCCTCGCAGCGCAGCGCCGCTGGGACGAGGTGAGCGGCGCGCGCCGCACCCACTTCTGCGGCGCGTACTGGGGCTACGGCTTCCACGAGGACGGCGTGACCTCGGCCCTCCGCGTTTGCGAGAGCTTCGGCAGGTCGCTGCCGTGACCGCCAGCGCGCTCTACGAGGGCTGGGTCCGCCACCGCCGCCACACGCCGGTCGAGCACGAGTTTCGCCAGCGCCTGTTCATGAGCTACCTCGACTTCGACGAGCTGCCGGAGCTGCTCGACGGCGTGCCCCTGTGGTCGGCACGGCGGCCGGCCCCGGCGTGGTTTCGACGCGGTGACTACCTCGAGGTCGAGCACGACGGCCCCGTCCGGCTGCTCACTCACGTGCGCACGTTCGGTCATCTCTTCAACCCGGTCAGCCTCTACTACTGCTTCGATCGGAGCGGCGAGCAGGTCGAGCGGGTGCTCGCCGAGGTCACGAACACGCCGTGGGGCGAGAGTCACACCTACATCCTGGACGGTCTGGACTCGACCGTCGACAAGGCTCTGCATGTCTCGCCGTTCCTGGGGATGGACTCCGAGTACCGGATTCGGATGACAACCCCAGGGCAACAGCTTCGCGTGCACATGGAAAGCCATCGCGACGGCGACGTCGACTTCGACGCCACGCTCGCGCTGACGCGCCGCGAGCTCTCTGCCTGGCAGCTCGTCCGCTATCCGTTCATGACCGCGCGAGTCGTGGCCGGCATTTACGCGCACGCGGGGCGGTTGAAGCTGAAGGGCGCGCCTTACCACCCCCACCCGGCGACGCGATGATCTGGAGAGCACTCATGTCCGCCCTCCTGGGGCGCCTGACGCAAGGGCGCATCGAGGTCGTGGAGTCCGGCGAACGCCGCTCGTTCGGGCCGGCCGACGCCGGTTTCCGGGCCACGATCGTCGTCCACGACCGCTCCTTCTGGCGGGCGCTCGCCCGGGGCAGCCGCGGGATCGCCGAGAGCTATGCCGCCGGGAGTTGGGACTGCGACGACCTCGTCACGCTCGTGCGGATCGCGGCGCGCGAAGCCCCCCGGCTCGACCGCCTGCGGGCACCGCTCGCGCCGCTCCGGAACGCGCTCACCCGGGTGCCACGCAACACGCGCGCCGCGGCGCGTAGGCACATCGCCTCGCATTACGACCTCGGCAACGACCTGTTCGCTTTGTTCCTCGACGAGACGATGACCTACTCCTGCGGCGTATGGGACTCGCCGGCGGCGACGCTGCGCGACGCGCAGGAGGCAAAGCTCGACCTCGCCTGCCGAAAGCTCGAGCTGACGCCCGACGACCACCTGCTCGAGATCGGCACGGGCTGGGGCTCGATGGCACTGCACGCCGCGGAGCGCTACGGATGCCGCGTCACGACCGCGACGCTGTCTCGCGAGCAGTACGCGATCGCCCGCGAGCGGATCCGGGATGCCGGCCTCGAAGACCGCGTGAAGGTCGTTCTCAGCGACTACCGCGAGCTGGGCGGCAAGCACTCCAAGCTCGTCTCGATCGAGATGATCGAGGCGGTCGGCTGGCAGTACTTCGAGACGTTCTTCGCGGCGTGCGAAGAGCTGCTTGAGCCGGACGGGCTGATGCTGCTCCAGGCGATCACGATCGACGACCGGGCGTACGAGGTCGAGAAGGGATCGCGCAGCTTCGCAAACGAGATCATCTTCCCCGGAGGCTGCCTTCCGTCGCTCGAGGTGCTGGGCCACTCCGTCAGCCGGGCAACCGAGCTGCGGACGCTGGACGTCGATGACATCACGGCCGGCTACCCGCCCACGCTGCGACGCTGGCGCGAGGCCTGGCTCAGGTCCGAAGGCGAGGCAAGGCGACTCGGCTGCGACTCCCGCTTCATCCGCCTGTTCGAGTTCTACTTCGCCTGGTCCGAGGGCGGGTTCCGCGAGCGCCGGATCGGCACCGTACAGACGCTGCTGGCAGGCCCCGCCTACCGGCGCTCACGCGTGAACATGCGGCTGGAAAGCGCGTCCAGCAGCGTCGCGGGCCCGCGCGAGGCGAGCTTCGCGAGCGCGAGCCGTCCACCGGGACCGAGCACGTGATCGTCGCGCTCGATGGCGCGGACGACCTTCGCCGCCCACTCGGACGGGCTCTCGTCGCTCCACGCGTCGGCATCAATGTGGCCGCCGTACACCTCGCGGGTGGCATCGAGCATGTCCGTGTCCACTCCCGGGGTCACGAGGTGGAGCACGTTCACCCCGGTTCCGCGCAGCTCTCGCCGCAACGACTCGCTGAACGCCACGACGCCTGTCTTGGCGGCCGCGTAGGTCGTCGCCGCCGGGAACCAGGCGTAGCCGCTGATGCTCGCGTTGTTGACGATCGTGCCGCGGCCGCGCTCGATCATTCCGGGCAGCAGCAGCTTCGTCAGGTGCACGAGCCCGACGAGATTGACCTGGAACATCCCGTAGATCTCGTCCGTGTCCTGTTCCTCGAGCAGACCCCCGGTCATCAGGCCCGCGTTGTTCACGAGGAGGTCGACCTCTGGCAGCGTCGCGGCGGCACGCTCGATCGACTCGCGCGAGGAGAGGTCCACCTCGACCGTCTCCACCACCTCGGCGCCTCCCGGCGGAGCCACCGGTGGCTCGCCACCTCCTCGACGCACGCCGCAGAGAAGAGCGCCGAGCGGCCTGCGCGACAGCTCGTCGACGATCGCCTTCCCGATGCCGCGGTTGGAACCTGTGACTAGCGCTGTGAGTCCGTTGAAGTCCATGGGGAGCCTCCTTCACTACATACGCGCGGGGAGAGGTGAGCCGATCATTCTGATCCACCCACTCGGCGCGGAGCTCGTGGTCTGGGAGCCGGTCATCGAACTGCTCGGGGCACAGCGGGACGTGATCGCGCTCGACCTGCCGGGCTTTGGGGCGTCGCCGCCGCTGCCCGATGACGCGGCGCCCACGCCGCAGGCGCTCGCCGCGGCGGTCGGGCAGTTCATGGATGGGCTCGGCCTGGAGCGCGCGCACATGGTCGGCAACTCGCTGGGGGGGTGGGTGGCACTAGAACTCGCAAAGACCCGCCGGGCGCTGTCTGTGACGGGCCTGGGCGCGGCCGGGTTGTGGGGCCGCCCGTTGGGCGAGCGCGGCGGACCGGACGTGCGATCGTTGGCCCGCCTCCTTTCACCCGGGTTGTCGGCGTTCGCGCGGACACGCAGGGGCCGGCGGCTGCTGCTACGTGGGACCGTCGGCCATCCTGAGCGCGTCCCACCAGCCGCAGCCGCCCGCCTGGTGCGGGCGTACACGCGGGCGCCGTCATACGAGGGCGCCAACACGGCCATGCGTGCGGCGGTCTTCGCCGGTGCGGAGCAGATCGAGGTGCCGGTGACGCTCGCGTGGGGCGAGCTGGACCGCCTGGTCACGCCACCTCGCCGGCTCCCCCCGGGATGGCGCTCGCACGTGCTGCGCGGCTGCGGTCACGTGCCCACCTGGGACGACCCGGAGCAGGTCGCGGGCCTGATCCTCCAGGCCAGCGCCTAACGTCATGTTGAGGGTGGGTCAGGCGGCAGGCACGGGGGTCGCCTCGCGCTCCGCTGCGTGGCGCAGCTTGAGCAGCCCCAGGCGTACCCGGCCCTTGACTGTCCCGAGGGGAATGCCGACCCTCGCGGCAATTTCCGTATGGGACAAGCCCCCGAAGTACGCGAGGTCGATCACCTCGCGCTGCTCCGGCGGCAGCTCGGCCACGAGGCGGAGTGCCCGGTTGTGTTCATCGCTCGCGAGAACCTGCTCCTCCGTGCGCTCCGGTGCCTCAATCCTTTCGGCGGCGCCCTCGGTGAGGTCTTGGAGCAGGGCCCGAGGCGTGGCCCGCCGCACCCAGTCGATGCTCCGGTAACGCACCAGCGCGAGAAGCCAAGTGGCAAGCGTCGCCCGTTGCGGATCGAAGCTGGAGGCTCCGCGCCACAGCGAGAGGAACGCGTCTTGGGTCGCCTCCTCGGCGCCGCCGGCCCCGCCCGTGATGCGCCGCGCCAGCGAATAGGCCTGGCGGCTGTAGCGGTCGTAGACGGCCTCGAAGGCGCGGACGTCACCGTCGGCGACTCGGCCCATCAGCTCTTCCTCGGTTTCGGCGGCCCCAAGCAACTGAGTGACGTTCATGGGATGCACTGTATAGCATTTGTAGAGATATCGTATAGATATCGTCGAGATCTGTAAGATCGGGGCCATGGCACACGGTGGAAGGCTGCGGATCGGCGAACTCAGCCGGCGGGTGGGGGTGACTCCCGAGCTGCTCCGTGCCTGGGAGACGCGCTACGGCCTGGTGGAGCCCGAGCGCACGCCTGGCGGGCTGCGGCTGTATTCCACGGAGGACGAACGCCGCGTGCGGGAGATGCGCCGCCAGATCTCTTCGGGCCTATCGGCGGCGGAGGCGGCGCGCGTCGCGCTTCGAGCCTCGCCCCCGCCGGTGACGGTGGAGGAACTTCTCAGCCAGCTCGACCATGCGCTCACGGCGCTCGACGAGCCCGCTGCTCAGGCGACGCTGGATCGCACCTTCGAATCGCTCGACCTCGAGTCCGCGCTCGGGCAGGTGATCGTGCCGTTCCTGCACGATCTGGGCGAGCGCTGGGCGGCAACGGAGCGCAGCGTCGGACAGGAGCACTTCGCCAGCAACGTGATCGGTGGGAGGCTGCGTACCCTTGCTCGCGGCTGGGGCGACGGCGACGGGCACCACGCACTGCTGGCGTGCCCGCCGGGCGAACAGCACGAGCTTGGGCTGCTCTGCTTCGGGCTCCTCCTGCGCGAACGCGGATGGAGGATCGCCTACCTAGGGGCGGAGACGCCGATGTCCGATCTCGCGACCGTGATCGCCGAGCTGTCGCCCGAGCTCGTGGTGCTCGGCGCGATGGGTGCGCAGCGGTTCCTCGATGCCGCTGACGGCATCCGCGCGCTGAACGAGCAGGCGCGCCTCGCGATCGGCGGCGCGGGCGCGTCGAAGGCCCTCGCCCGGTCGCTGGGGGCGGAGTTGCTCGCCGACAACCTGGTCGCCGCGGCTCGCGCCATGAGCAGCAGCGCGTAGGGCGACCTTCACCGCGCTGAGGCCATGGGCGGTACTGGGCTCGAACCAGTGACCTCCTGCTTGTAAGGCGCGAGCACCTGCTGCGGTCCACTGCCATCTGTTGCTCCAGACAGCTCGGCGAGCGACCAACCACACTTAGCTGCTGCCCTATGCGGCGGTTTGCCGCTTCCACAGCGCTTCCACGTGTAGCGCCGAGCGAAGTACTCGGTGTCGAACCTAGGGTCCGGGCAGCCGGACGCCGGGCGTCACGATCTTTGGAGTCTGTATCGGACCAAGCCCCACCGGCGGCACCTCGACCTTTGGTATCTCGATGGGCGGCGTCTCGACTTCCGGGGTCGAGATCGGGCCAACTTCCACCGACGGCACCTTGATCTTCGGGACCTCCACGTCCGGGAGCGTTATGGACGGCGCGGAGCCGTCCGTGCCGCCGCCGGAACCGGGCGGGGTCGTGGTTCCCCCGCCTCCGCCTGGGGTACCCCCACCTCCGCCGGGAGACCCGGTGCCTCCGCCTCCGCCGGATCCGCCGTCGCCGCCCGAACCGACCTCGCCTGGACGGCCTCCCTCGGGTCCGCCACTCGGATCGCCCGCATGGGGCCCGTCGGGTCCATTCGCGGCGTCACGCTCCGCTCGGTCGCGACGGTCGCGAGGCCCGCGGCCATCAGCGAGGCCCGGCGCGCGCCGGCCCGTCTCGCCACTCGATGCGCCTCGGTTCTCGCTGTTCCCCCGACCCGGGTCGGGCGCTTCGGCAACCTGAACAGGCTGGTGCCGAGCGACCTCGGCGGCTGACGATTCCGTCCCACCGCCAAGCCCTACACCGATTACGCCCGCGGCGCCAACCGCCGCGAGGCCCTGCAGAGCCGGTGCGATGCCGGCACCGACGTTCGGGAAGACACCACCGAGCCAGGCGCCCAGCCGCTGCGGCGCGGCGGCGGCGAGCGCGGTCCACCCCACCGAGCGCTTGCCCGAGTAGTACCTCATGAACGCGGCGACCGCCGCCGGGTCCAGCTGCGCGCCGCTCTCCTTGGCAAGTACGTCGAGGGCCTTCTTATGCTTGCAGGCGGCCCGGTACGGACGGCTCGACGTCATCGCGTCGAAGGTGTCCGCCACCGCAATTATCCGAGCACCAAGCGGGATCTCGTCGCCGGCCAGCCGGTCGGGATAGCCGGTGCCGTCGAGGCGCTCGTGGTGATGGCGCACCATCGCGGTGATGTCGGCGTCGCCGAGATCTCGCACCATCGCGGCACCGTCAACCGGATGCTG
This sequence comes from uncultured Thermoleophilaceae bacterium, assembly GCA_963825345.1. Lineage (GTDB taxonomy): Bacteria > Actinomycetota > Thermoleophilia > Solirubrobacterales > Thermoleophilaceae > JACVRW01. Next base: position 270,138 of record CAWGSQ010000012.1, read on the forward strand.
CTTGACGATCTCGAACTCCCGGTCGTCGAGGCGCCCCGGCTTCGTCAGCACCTCGCGCGGCGTGTTGATCTTGCCGACGTCGTGCACGGCCGCCGCGATGCGGACCTTCGCCACCAGTTCCTGCGGCATGCCCAGCTCGCGGGCGACCCGCTCCGAATGGCGCGTCACGCGCTTGGAATGGCCGTGCGTGTAGGCGTCCCGCGCCTCGAGCGCCGTGGTCAGCTTCTCGAGGAGATCTCGGCGCGTCTCGGCGTCCGCGCCGTCGAGGGCTGCCGCTGAGCCGCCTTCGAGCAGGGCGCGCGCTTCCGCCAGTCGGCGCTCCGCGCGGTACTTCCGAAGCCAGCCCCAGAGCATGAGGTCCCCGAAGACGGTGTCCTGTGAGCCTGGGTGCCGCATCCAAACCGCGGATCCGGCGGCGGCGAGACCGAGCGAGGCGGCCATCCCGGCGAGCACCGAGAGCAGAACAACCCACGCGGGGCCGTCCGGGCCCGCCAGCGTCAGGACGAGCGACGGCAGGACCACGACGACGAACGTCGCCGCGCTCGCGTGCGGCAGGAATCGCATGGATACACCGATAGACCGTCCCACCCCCGTCCATATGTCGGCAGGTGGAGCCGCGGACTTGCGCCACACGCAAAAAAGTCGACACTTTGGCGCCAGCGAGCGACCGTCGTAATCCCTCACCCCTCACGGTATCCGCGTCGCCCGTCCATCCACAACATCATGGGGAGGCGTCGGGGCAATGCCGCGATGGCGGTCGTTCCGCTTGAGAAACGGGATCGAGATGGGCGGTGCCCGGCTCGAACGGGCGACCTCCTGCTTGTAAGGCGCGAGCACGTGCGCTTCCACATGATCGCTCCTGCTTTCACGCGAAGGGAGCATCGCGCGGCCCTGGCGATGAATTCATTGAGCTCCTGGGGTCTCCTGTCTATACGGCCCGACCACAGTCGCCGGGCCCGACAGAAAACACAGGAGACGCTTCATGAATTGGACACTCGAAGTGGTGGTGGTCCCGGTCTCGGACGTGGACCGTGCCAAGGCCTTCTATGCCGAGCAGCTCGGCTTCAAGGTTGACCACGATGTCGAGGTCATCGAGGGGAATCGCGTCGTTCAGCTCACGCCTCCAGGGTCGGGCTGTTCGATCGTCGTCCGAGAGGGCGCCGCCGCTGACATGCAAACAGGCTCGCTCAAGGGTTTGCAGCTGGTGGTTTCCGACATCCGGGCCGCGCGTACTCAGCTCGCGGAGCGAGGAGTGGAGGTCACCGAGGTCGAGGTCTTGGGCGAGAATCCCAGTCCTCAGGCAGACCCGCTCGACAACGTTGGGTTCGTGTTCTTCAGCGATCCGGACGGCAACGGCTGGGCCGTGCAGCAGATATCTACCCGCGGCTAGCAGCCATGCGGCTGAGTCCGAGCTGGACTCACTCGCTTACGGTCTAGTGCGGTCTGTCGCTCCGTACGGCTAGCGAGCGACAAACCTCAAGTCTCTGCTGCGGTCTGCTGCGGTTTGCCGCTTCCACGGCGCTTCCACAAGGTCGCCGCTGCTCACACGAAAGCAGGAGCGAGTCGTCCGAAGTCGTTCCGCATGCAAGGCGAACGGGCGAGGCCTGTGGTGGAGGGGCTTTTCCCTAGAAGCGGACCATGGGCCTCGAACCCACCGCCCACTGCTGGTCAGCGTTTGAGTGTCAGCTTCTTCGTCTGGACGATCTTCTTGCCGGTGCTGTCGCTGAACGTGCTGCGCAGGGTGACCCTGATGCGGAGGGCGTTCCGCAGGCGCCGCTTGGCCTTCTTTGTGAGCTTGACGGTGGCGTTTTTGTTGCCGGCCGCCGTCAGCCTCGAGCTTCCCCTGCCGATCCGCACCGGCCTGGCTGCCACGATCCCAAGCTTCCTTGCCGTCCTGCGGGCCATCAGCAGGTCGAACTTCGCCGCACAGGCCGCGCTGCAGCGGAACCGGACCCGGAGCCCCCTCGTGATCACCCGGCCGAGCTTGGCCTTCGCGACCGAGAACGAGGCGGCCAGCGCCTGAACGTCGCCGGGGGGTGTGGTCGTGCCACCGGTACCCCCGCCGCCCGGGACCGTGACTGGGACCGGGACCGTGACCGTCTCGCAGTTCGCGGCGGCCGGGTCGACGTCATCTACAGCGGCCGCGTCCGCCGCGCCGGCGGGCTCGCCACCGTCGCAGTCGATGGACGCGTCTGCCTCGCCGTCCTGGGCCTTCAGATTGTCGTTGCCACCGAGCCCTCGCAGGACATCGGCTCCAGCCCCACCGTCGAGCGTGTCGTCGTCTAGGCCGCCGTCCAGCGTGTCAGCGCCGTGGAGGCCGCAGATCGTGTCGTTGCCATCTCCGCCGGAGATGTCGTCGGCCCCGGTGGCTCCGACGATCACGTCATTGCCCGGTGTGCCCGGGATGGAGCCCCGGCCCATGATCGTGGCAGCAAGCCCGTTGCATTCCCCAAGCACGTGTTCGAGGTTGAACGTGCCCGTCGAGCCGGCGTTCCCGTCCACGGCGATGCGGTACTCGGTCCCCGCGACGGCGGGGAACGAGGCGGACGTGGCACCGCTGCCAACGCTGGTCAGCGCGCCGAGACTGCCACCCGTGTACACCGACAGACCGGGGGCGAGGCCGCCGCCGACGTCGAGCACCCGCACGACTGCGGGTGCGCTCGCGGTGGGCGTCCAGGTGAACCAGACCGAGTTATCCGCAATGGCACCGCCGTGGAAGTCGAGCTCGCCCGGCTCGCCGGTTGAACGAACACTGGTGGCCGGGCTGAGCCCGACGGGCCCTGTGAGGCCTTGCGCCTGGGCGAAGTTGTCGTTCGCGGGCGGACTGGTCGTCCACTGCAGGCCGACGGTCCCCGTGGCACTCCCAAATCCGTCCACCGCGATCCGGTAGGTAGTGCCCGCCGTGGCGTCGAACGTGATCTTGGACTGGTTCGTGCCGTTGGACTGGTCGTTGCTTGCCAGCTGCGTGAGTCCGGTGATGGTCGTGCCTGTGTAGGCCGCCAACGCGGTGTCGAAGTTGGACTCGCGTGTGTGGAAGACCGCCGGCCCGCTTTCGGGCGCCGTCCACGAGTACCAGACGCTCCTGTCCGGAACGCTGCCGTGGGTGGGCTCGCCGGGCTCGCCGGTCGAGCGGCCGCTGTTCGTGGAGATCTTCCCGGTGACACCCGTGAGCGTCGCCGGCGTCGCGAAGTTGTCGTTGGCCGGACTGTTCTGGGAGTACTGCAGGCTGAAGGGGCCTTGTGCCGCGCTGAAGCCGTCCACGGCGATCCGGTAGGTCGTTCCTGCCGTGGCGGTGAACGTGACCTTGGACTGGAGCGCCCCGTTGAAGTCGTCGTTGGACGTAACGGAGGTCAACGCGTTCACGGCAGCGCCGGTGAAGACGCCGAGCGTCGTGTCGAACGTCGCGTCACGGACGTTGAACGAGGTCGGGCCGTTCTCGGGGGCGGTCCAGCTGTACCAAACGGACCTGTCAGGGGGGCTGCCGGCGATGTTGGGCTCGCCGGCCTGTGCCGTCGCGTCGGTGTTGTTGCCAAATACGGTGCCGTCTGCTCCGCTGATGGTCGCTCCGGCGAAGTTGTCGTTGCTGGGGGCGGCCAACGCCTGGACCCGGGAATCGCCTCTGAGCGCGGACCTGGCCTCTTCGCCTCTCTTTTGGCTGACCTTCGCCTGCGGCCCGGCCCGGCCCTCGTCGGTGTCCTCAGGTTGGGTGGCTTCGGCACCTCCACCACTGAATACGAGCAGGCAGACGGACGCGCTCAACACAACCAGGAGCGATCGTTCCCGGCGAGATTCAAGCGCCATATCGTTTACGCCCCGCCGACCCGGCCGACCATTGTTCCTCCAAGCTGGTCGGCTCGCGTCGACCGTTGACGTTAGAGAGCGAAACCAACCTAATCCAGGTTGTGTGATTGCGCCACAAACTCCAGCGCGTCTACCCTGTCGTCTGGAGTGCCCGTTCGGGCGGTGCCATCGCACAAGCACCGAGCGGGATGAGCCTCGGCGGACTACAGCTGCAGTCCGGCCGGTGGACAGTGGGAGTGCTGCTTTGCGCGAGACGCAGCAGCGTCCGGCGCTGCGACTCTTCAGAATTGCTGGCGCGCGAGGATGGGCGGTGCCCGGCTCGAACGGGCGACCTCCTGCTTGTAAGGCAGGCGCTCTACCAACTGAGCTAACCGCCCCGGCGGGCGAGTCTAGTATCCGCCCCCGTGAACGCCCGGCTGTTCTGGAAAGCACTCGCAGTGCAGACCATCGTGGTCGCGATCCCGTTCGCGATCCTCGGCCTGGCGCTGTCGGAGGACTTCTTCGAGGACTGGGGCTGGCTGGTGGGCCCGGTGATCTGGCTCGCGTGCTCACTCGTGACGGCCCGGATCCTCGAGATCCCGCTCGCCTACGTCCTCTTCTCAGCGGTGGCCGGCGGGGTGGCCGGCCTGATCGTGATGCTCGTGACCACCCACTGGGCCGGCATGGTCGCCGCGCTCCTGGTCTTCGCCGCCTCGTGCGGCAGCTACGACCCGCGGCTCGAGGCCGAAGCGGCCGCCGCCGGCGACTGAGTAGCAGTCAAAATCGAACCGAAGTAGGGGCGACGGGATTCGAACCCGCGAATTTCCGGCGTGAAAGGCCGGCGTCTTAAACCGCTAGACCACGCCCCCTTGAGTGGGTGGTGTGCTCGGGTTCGATTGTAGGGCCCGCGTACGTGGCACCTGCTGGCGGGGATGCGATCAGGCGGCTCTCAATCTCCCCATGGCAATTTGCGCACACGAGGACGCACTTCTTGGCCTCCTCGCGGAGCTTGGACAGGGCCTTTCCGGTCGCCACGCTCAGCGCGAACAAGTTGGTCGTCGGATCCACGTGATGGAAGTGCAGGTTGAACATGCACCGGTCGTATCCGCAGAGGGCGCAGCATCCGCCCGCCTCGGCGACAAGGATTCGCTTGACCTTGCTGCAGCGCCATCGGATTCCTCGCTTGCCCTCGCTGTAGCGATGAAACACCACCAAGCCATGACGGCGACATTCGCGCAATGTCGCGGTGCTCTCCGCTTTGGGCGGCCGCCCTTTCTGCGCGACCAAAGGCACAGGTGCTATGGGTTCTGCGCGTGGCACGAACATATGTTCGCAATAACGCCGGACGCCAGGAACGCCATAATGCGCGCAGGGCCGTTAGCTCAATGGCAGAGCGCGGGACTTCAGTAGCAAAGGAGCGCTAGTAGGGAAACCGCTAGTTGGTCGGCAGCTGTTTGCTGGGACCCCCTTAGAGCCTCGGGTACCGAAGCGTGACAATCCCGTGGATTGGGCTATCAGCAGGCAACCCCGTCAGGGAGAGCCCTCAGAGGCCATACGCTGCCCGCCCTAACGTCGAGTCGAGGGCGAAGAGATGGTCCAGACCGCAACGCGATCCCCAGGGTCGCGGCCGGTGAGAGCCGGTGCGGCAGGTTAATCCTTGAGATCCGGGTTCGAGTCCCGGGCGGCCCATTGAAGGGAAGCGCTAGAGCAGCGCTTCTACGCGCTGTGTCTGCTGTGCTGCCAGCACCGCTTCGAGCAGTCCTGGGAAGCGCTTGTTCAGGTCGTCGTCGCGGAGCGAGAGCATTCGCTTGCGGCCGTCGGGGCGGGTTCGGACGACGCCGCTTTCGCGCAGTACGCGGAAGTGGTGGGAGAGGGTCGCCTTGGAGAGCCCCAGGTCGAAGGTGCCGCAGGTGCACTCGTCGCCGTCAGCGAGCTTGCGGACTATCTGAAGTCGCGCCGGGTCGCTGAATGCGTGGAGTACGGCGGGGAGCTCAAGCTCCTCGCAGGATGGGTGATGTGGCTCTCTCATGCCTACGGCTGGCTCAACTGTAGTCGTCTGTTCGATAGATGTCGAAAACTAATGGCGGAAGTGGCGGCGCGCCGTGAACACCATCGCCACGCCAGCGGTGTCGCAGGCCTCGACCACCTCATGGTCGCGCTGCGACCCGCCGGGCTGGATTATCGCCCGAACGCCGGCGTCTATCGCCGCCTGCGGACCGTCTGCGAACGGGAAGAACGCGTCCGAGGCCATCGCCGCGCCATCCAGCGCCAGCCCCGCCGCGGACGCCTTCTCGACGGCGAGCCGCACCGAATCCACGCGGCTCATCTGTCCCGCGCCGATCCCCACGGTCCCGAGCCCCTTCGACATCACGATCGCGTTCGAGCGCACGTGCTTGCACACGCGCATGCTGAACAGGAGCTCTCCCCACTCCTCCTCCGTCGGCTTGCGAGTGGTGGCCACCTGCATCTCTTCGCGCTGCTCCAGCCCCGTGTCCCGGTCCTGCGCGAGGATGCCGCCGCGCACCCGCTTGATGTCGTGCTCCGAGATCGGCGTGGTGCGGCGCTCCTGGTTCTCGAGCAGCCGCACGTTCGGCTTCTGCTGGAGCAGCTCGAGCGCGTCCTCGTCATAGCCCGGGGCGAACACCGCCTCCACGAAGATCTCGCTCAGCTTCTCGGCGAGCGCGCGGTCGACCGGGCGGTTGAAGCAGAACACCCCACCGAACGCGCTCTGAGGGTCGGTGACAAGGGCCTTGTCGAACGCGTCGCCGAGGCCGGCGCCGAGAGCCACACCGCACGGGTTGTTGTGCTTGATGATCGCCGCGGCGGGGAGTTCGAAGTCGTCGATCAGCAAGCGGCCCGAGTCGAGGTCGAGCAGGTTGTTGAACGACAGCTCCTTGCCGTGCAGCTTCGACACCATCGACATCAGGTGCGTTCGCGAGCCGGCCTCCGCGTAGTACGCCGCTCGCTGATGCGGGTTCTCGCCGTACGAGAGGTCGAGCACCTTCTCGAACGAGCGCGTGTACTGGGCCGGGAAGTCCTCCTCGCGCTCGGCGAACCAGCGCGAGATCGCGGCGTCGTAGCGCGCGGTGTATGCGAACGCCTCCATGGCGAGGCTCTGGCGCGTGCGCAGCGACAGCCGTCCCTCCGACTCCTGAAGCTCGTCAAGGACCGCGTCGTAGCTCTCCGGCCCCACGACCACCGCCGCGAACCCATAGTTCTTCGCCGCCGCCCGGATCAGCGTGGGACCACCGATGTCGATGTTCTCGATCACCTCGGCGTCCTCCACCCCCCGCTTGCCCGACACGCGCTCGAACGGATACAGGTTCACGCAGACCAGGTCGATCGGCTCGACCTCGTGCGCGTTGAGCGTCTCTACGTGGTCAGGGTCTGACCTCACGGCGAGGAGTCCCGCATAGATCCGCGGGTTGAGCGTCTTCACGCGGCCGTCAAGGATCTCCGGAAAGCCGGTGTAGTCCTCCACCGGCCGCGTGTCGATCCCCTCCTCCTCGAGCTCGCGGGCCGTCCCGCCCGTGGAGACGATCTCGACCCCGAGCCCGATCAGCCCGCGCGCGAAGTCCACGAGCCCGCGCTTGTCCGAGACGCTCAGGAGCGCGCGCCGGATGCGAACCTCGCCCGGCGCCAATCGATCGACGGCGGGCGGCTTCGGCTCAGTCATCTGCCTCCACGCGCACGAGCCGTGGATTGCTCTCGTCCACCTGCACGCGACCCGCCGCGATCAGCTGCACCGCACGCGGCAGCAGCCGGTGCTCGACCTCGTGGAAGCGCTGCTCGATCGCCGCGATGTCCCGATGGTAAGGAAGCTCGAACGATTCCTGAAGCACGATCGGCCCGCTGTCCACTCCCTCGTCCACGAAATGGACCGTCACGCCCGCCACCTTCACCCCGTGCTCGAGCGCCTGTTCGATGGCCCCCAGGCCCGGGAACGCCGGAAGCAGCGCGGGGTGCACGTTCACGATCGCGCCCGCGAAGCGGCGGATGAACGCGGGCGTGAGCAGCTCCATGAAGCCCGCCAGCACCACCAGCCGTGCACCGCGCTCCTCCAGCCAATCGCCGAGCGCCTCGTCCCGTAGCGTCCGGTCGGGCTGGTCGGCCAGCGCGAATACCGCCGTCTCCACACCCGCCCCCTCCGCCCGCGCGAGCCCGCGCGCCTCGGCGCGGCTCGCGGCCACCGCGACGATCTCGATGCCGTCCCGCCCATGCACCGTGTCGAGCAGCGCCTGGAGGTTCGACCCCTCCCCCGAGATGAGGACTGCGACCGGGAAGCTCACGCCGCGACGCGCAGAACCGGATACGCCCCGCCGCTCGTCTCCAGACGCCCCAGCTCGATGAGCTGGTCGACCCGCGCGAGTATGTCCGCGCGCCGCATATGCGCGGACATGCCGTAGGCGGGCAGCCCGTCGTACGAGTTGCGCTGGATCTTCTTGCTGCGCGAGCCGTGCAGGATCTCGGCGCAGGTGGTGCGGCCGACCGCCGGCCGCGCCCCGGTGGCGATCGACAGGATCGCGTCGTCGAGGTCGCCTATCTCGACCGGGTCCGGCACCGGCACCGAGACCGCGAGGGAGGGATCGCACACGTCGCAGCAGCCGTCCCCGCCACACGATGCGGCAGCCGGATCGCCGAAGTGACGGAGGATCGCCGCGCGGCGGCAGGTGCCCTCCTCCACGTACGCCCAGATCTCGCGGTACTGGCGCCAGCGCGCCCGGGCCGCCTCCTCGATCGAGGTCCGGCAGAGCGCCGCGGCGCGCCCGTCGAAGCGCCCCGCAATCCGGCCGGCGATCCGGTCGGGCGCGGACGGCGACGGCGTGAGGACCCCCGCGCGCGTGAGATGCCCGATGAGCGCCCTCAGGCGGTCGCCATCCCCACGCAGGTCGCGCGCGAGCTCGCGAGCGTCGAGCGAGTAGCGCTCCTCGCCGTCCGCCGCGGCGATGATGCGATCGGCCAGCCAGCCCGGCAGCCCGGGGTCGAGCTCCTCGCGCTTGATGAAGTGGACGTGCAGCGCCTTGTCCCGGTTCTCCGCCAGGAGCAGCGCCCGGGCCGGCGCGCCGTCGCGGCCCGCGCGGCCGGCCTCCTGGTAGTACGCCTCGAGCGAAGACGGAACGCTCGCATGCACCACCGTGCGCACGTTCGCCTTGTCGACGCCCATGCCGAACGCGTTGGTTGCGCAGATCACGCGGACATCGTCGGTCAGAAAGCGCCGCTGCACCTCGGCCCGCCGCTCGCGATCGAGCCCCGCGTGGTAGGCCACCGCCTCCTCGCCGAGCGCCGTGGTGAGCTCGCTCGCCAGCTCCTCCGAGCCGGCGCGGGTGCCCGCGTAGACGATCGCCGGCAGCGAGCCCTCGACAGAGAGCGCCTCCGCCACCATCCCGCGCTTCTCGTGACCCGTCGGCCTCGCGACGGCGAAGCTGATGTTCGGCCGGTCGAAGCCGGTGGCCACCCGCAGCGGATCGCGCAGGGCGAGGCGCCGCACCACGTCGCTCGCCACCTGCGGCGTGGCGGTGGCCGTGGACGCCACGATCGAGGCGGCACCCAGGATGCGCGCGGCATCCGCCAGCCGGAAGTAGTCGGGCCGGAAGTCGTGGCCCCACTGAGAGACGCAGTGCGCCTCGTCCACCACGAACAGCCCCACGTCCACGGCGCGCATGCGGTCGAGGAAGCCGGGCGCCGCGAAGCGCTCCGGCGCCACGTACAGCAGCCTCAGCTCACCGGCCTCCGCCCGCCGCAGCGTCTCTGAGTTCGCACCCGCGTCCTGCTGCGCGTTGACGAGCGCCACCGTATGGCCGAGCCCGCGCGCGGCCAGCGCCTCGACCTGGTCCTGCATGAGCGCCACCAGCGGGGAGACCACCACGGTGAGGTCGTCGCGCAGCAGCGCCGGAAGCTGGTAGCAGAGCGACTTTCCGGACCCGGTGGGCATCACCACCATCACGTCGCGATCGGCCAGCGCGGCCTCGCAGGCCTCCCTCTGCCCGGGCCGGAAGGCGGGGAAGTCGAAGTGCTCGTGGAGGGCGGCCGTCAGATCCATGGGGAAAGGCAAAGGTAACGCTGGACCCGGCGGGAGATGAGCCGCAGGCGCGAGTAGTTACGCAGGTACCGAGCTCTTTACGACCGGCAGCTCCTCGAGCGCGTACTTACCGTTCGCGGACTCGGTCCGCTCGAGGGGGTAGTCGCCGGAGAAGCAGGCGTCGCAGTGGGTCTCGCGCGTGGAGCGGATCGCCTCGTACACGCCCTCGAGCGAGAGGTAGCGAAGCGAGTCGCAGCCGAGCTCGGCGGCGATCTCCTCCTCGGTGCGCCCGTGCGCCACCATCTCCTGCGTCGTCGACATGTCCACGCCGTAGTGGCACGGATGGCGGATCGGCGGGGCCGAGATGCGCATGTGGATCTCGGCGGCTCCTGCGTCGCGCAGCATCTGCACGATCTGGCGCGTGGTATTGCCGCGCACGATCGAGTCGTCCACCACCACGAGCCGCTTGCCCGCCACGACCTCGCGCAGCGGGTTGAACTTCATGCGCAGGCCGTGCTTGCGTAGGTCCTGGCCGGGCTGGATGAACGTGCGCTGCACGTAGCGGTTCTTGATCAGGCCGTCGTCGCGCGGGATCCCCGACGCCTTCGAGTAGCCCGACGCCGCCGGATTCCCCGAGTCCGGCACCGAGATCACCACGTCCGCCTCGACCGGCGCCTCGCGCCAGAGGATCTCGCCCATCTTGCGGCGCGACACCTGGGTGCGGTTGCCCTCGAGTATCGAGTCGGGGCGCGCGAAGTAGATGTGCTCGAAGACGCAGAACGCGCGCCGCTCAGACTCCACGAGCTGTCGCGTGTCGATCCCGCCGGTGCCGAGCGAGACCATCTCACCCGGCTGCACGTCGCGCAGCAGCTCGGCGCCGAGGATGTCAAAAGCGCAGCTCTCCGATGCCACGCAGGGGTCCCCGCCAAGCATCCCGAGCGCGAGCGGACGGAGCCCAGCCGGGTCGCGGAACGCGACCACGGCCTCCTTCGTCATCACCACCGTCGAGAAGGCGCCCTCGAGGCGCGGCACCACGTCCGCGACGGCGTCCTCGATCGCCTCCGCCTCGTGGGTGGAGAGGAGCGCGGCGATGATCTCGGAGTCGGAGGTCCCGCGCAGCTGCACGCCCTTCTCGACAAGCTCCGAATGCAGCTCCACGGCGTTGATCAGGTTGCCGTTGTGCGCGAGCGCGACCTGGCGACGGTCGGAGCGCCAGACCGGCTGGGCGTTCTCCCACGCGTTCGAGCCCGTGGTCGAGTAGCGCACGTGACCGATGGCCATCTCACCCTGGAGTCCCTGCAGCGTCTGCTCGTCGAAGACCTGAGACACGAGCCCCATGTCGCGCACGGTCATGATCTGGCCGGAGTGCGCCGTCGCGATCCCGGCCGACTCCTGGCCGCGGTGCTGTAGGGCGAACAGCGCGAAGTAGGAGAGCCTGGCGACGTCCCGCTCAGGGGCAAAGACGCCGAAGACACCGCACTCGTCGCGAGGGCCGTCCCGGTGGTCGAGATCTCGATTCATCGGGTGGAAGTCGAGGGTACCAACGGTCGCCGTCGTCGCCGCTCACCTCACGGCGCGCCGCAGCCGCGGATCGATCCAGGCCACCACCACGTCCACCAGCGCACTGAACAGCACCACGACGATTGCCAGGTAGACGGCGAGCGCGACGATCGGGGGCAGGTCGAAGGTGCCGATCGTGTCGGCGGTGAGCGCGCCCACCCCCGGAAGGCCGAAGATCACCTCGACGTACAGCACGAAGCCGCCGAAGGCGTGCGAGAAGTCGAGACCCCAGATGTTCACCGGGGGATCCCACTCAGCGAGACGATGTCCGTCGACCTGCCGTCGATCACGATCCGCTCGGTGAGGTGATTCTCGTCCGGCGTCGTATGCGCGATCTGACTCGCGAATAGCGGCGCGGCCAGGATCGTGATCAGGATCAGCGCGAAGAGCGTTCCGAAGACCAGCGCGCCGCGGTCACGACGGAGGCGGCGGGCCGCAAGCGACCAAGGACCCCCGGATGCCGTCTGTGCTCCTAGCTCGCGAGTGCTTCGGGGATCGCGCCCTCATAGGCGGCCCGCAACTCGCTGACCGGCACGCTGAGCGCACCCTCGATCTCGAGCGTCTCGCCACCCACTTCACCGATCACGATGGCCCCGTCGAGCTGCTCCACCACTTCCCGTGGGCCGGCCACCACCACTCCGCCGGGACCCTCGCCGAACAGCGCGGGCTCGCCCTCGTCGAGCCGCACGCGGGCACCGATCCCGCCCTCGATGCAGCACTCGGCCAGCGCGCAGGCAAGCCCGCCCTCGGATACGTCGTGGGCGCTGGGAAGCTCGCCGCCGCGCACGGCAGCCCGCACGCGCACGAGCGCATCCGCGTGCGCCGGAAGATCGAGCGGAGGCAGCGACGCACCGAGACGTCCGCGCAGCTTCTCGAGCTCCGAGCCCTCCAGCGCCGGCTCGAACATCCCGACGAGCGCGATCAGGTTGCCCCCGTCGGTGAAGCCCACCTGCGGCACGGACTCCGGCTCGGGCAGCTTGCCGACCATGCCGACGATCGGGCTCGGGTAGATCGGCCCGTCGCCACCCTCGTTGTAGAGCGAGACGTTCCCGCCCACCACCGGCACGCCCAGCGCCAGGCAGGCGTCGCGCAGCCCTTCGACCGCGCGCGTGAGCTGCCACGCGATGTGGGGCTTCTCCGGGTTTCCGAAGTTGAGGCAGTTCGTGAGGCCGAGCGGTTCGGCGCCAACGCACGCCAGGTTGCGTGCGCACTCGAGCACGGCCTCCGCCGCGCCCGTGTACGGGTCGCACGCCACGCGCCGGCCGTTGCCGTCGATCGAGATTGCGAGCGCGCCGCTTCCGCCGTCCGGTTCCAGCAACAGCACCGCGGCGTCGGCGGACTGCGGGCGACGGATCGTGCGCGAGCCGACGATCGGGTCGTACTGCTCGAAGACGAACCGCTTGGACGCGATGTTGGGCGAGGCGAGCAGCGCCAGCAGCGCGTCGCCGGCTGAGCCGCCGTCCGCGAGCCGGGCGGGCGGGTCCGGGTAGATCGCGCTCTCCGGCGCCTCGGGCTCGAGGTCGTAGAGAGGCACGTCGTCCACGAGCGCCTCGACGGGCATGTCGCCCACCAGCTCGTCGCCGTCGAACACGCGCAGCCGGCGCGTGTCGGTGACCTCGCCGATCGTCGTGGCGCGCACGTCCCAGCGTTCGCATAGGGCGAGCACGTCCTCGAGCCGCTCCGGCTCCACGACGCACAGCATCCGCTCCTGCGACTCCGAGATCATGATCTCGAAGGGCTCCATGTCGGATTCGCGCAGCGGCACGCGTGACACGTCGATGTCGAGCCCCACGTCGCCCTTCGACGCCATCTCGGAGGAGCTCGACGACAGCCCCGCGGCTCCGAGATCCTGGAGCGAGGCGAGCAGCTCGCGGTCGAGCAGCTCGAGGCAGCACTCCACCAGCTTCGACTCCTCGAACGGATCGCCGATCTGCACCGTGGGGCGCTTCGAGGCGTCGTCCTCGGACAGCTCCGCGCTCGCCAGCACGGACGCTCCGCCAATGCCGTCGCGGCCGGTGCGTGCGCCGAGCAGCACGAGGCTGTTGCCCACGCCGGCGGCCGCGCTGCGGATCAGCCGCCCACGCGGGGCGATGCCCACGCACATGGCATTCACCAGGCAGTTCTGCTCGTAGGCCGACTCGAAGTAGACCTCGCCGCCCACGGTGGGCACGCCGATCGAGTTTCCGTAGTGCCCGATCCCCTTCACGGCGCCGTCGAACAGGTAGCGCGAGCGGGGGGAGTCGAGCTCGCCGAAGCGCAGCGAGTCGAGCACCGCGATCGGCCGCGCGCCCACCGCGAAGATGTCCCGCAGGATGCCGCCGACGCCGGTGGCCGCCCCCTGAAACGGCTCCACGGCGCTCGGGTGGTTGTGGGACTCGACCTTGAACGCCACCGCCAGCCCGTCGCCCACGTCCACCACGCCCGCGTTCTCGCCCGGCCCCATCAGCACGTGCGGGCCCTCGGTCGGCAGCATGCGCAGCAGCTTCTTCGAGTGCTTGTAGGCGCAGTGCTCGGACCACATCAGCGAGAAGACGGCCAGCTCCAGCGCGTTCGGATCACGGCCCAGGCGCTCGCAGATACCGTCGTACTCCGCGTCGGTGAGGCCAAGCTCCCGGTGCGGAGCGACCGACAAGCTCAAACCGGGACCATGGCGAGCGACTCGAAGAGCCTCCCGCCATCGGAGGACCCGGTGAGCGGGTCGACCGCGTGCTCGGGATGCGGCATGAGGCCCATCACGTTGCCGGCCTCGTTGCATACGCCGGCCACGTCGTCCATGGACCCGTTCGGGTTGTGGCCGGGGGCGTAGCGCAGAACCACCTGCTCCTCCGGCAGCGTGCCGGGAGGCGCGTAGTAGCGCCCGGTCGTGTGCTTGACCGGGATTGAAAGGAGATCACCCTCCACGCAGGCGCGCGTGAACGGCGTGTCGGGGTTCTCGACGGCCACCTCCACCTGGCGGCATACGAAGCGAAGGGAGTCGTTCGGCAGCAGCGCCCCGGGCAGGAGGCCCGCCTCGCAGAGCACCTGGAAGCCGTTGCAGATGCCGAGCACGGGTCCGCCGTCGCGCGCGAACTCGATCACCGACTCCATCAGGGGCGAGAAGCGCGCTATCGCGCCAACGCGCAGGTAGTCGCCGTACGAGAAGCCGCCGGGCACCACCACGGCGTCGATACCGCTGAGGTCGCGGTCGCCGTGCCAGAGGAGGTCCGCCTCGGCGAAGCGGCGGCACGCCATCAGCGCGTCGACCTCGTCGCAGGAACCGGGGAAGCGCACCACTCCGAACTTCATGCGGCGTCTTTCAACTCGATGACCTCGTAGTCCTCGATCAGCGGATTCGCCAGCAGGCGCTCGCACATCTGCGGCACCTGTGTGGCGTCCTCCACATCCAGCTCGATCAGCCGGCCCACGTGCACGTTGGCCACTCCCTCAAAGCCGAGTGCGGGCAGCGCCCGTTCAACAGCCTGCCCCTGCGGGTCGAGGATTCCCGACTTCGGCCGGATCAACACGCGCGCCCTCATGACGAGCGCTCCAACCAAGCCGTGAACGGCTCGCCGGTGATGCGCTCGTACGCGTCCACGTAGAGCTCACGGGTGCGCTCGATCACGTCGTCGGGAAGCGGCGGCGCCGGCGGACTCTTGTCCCAGCCCGAGCCCGCTGCCCAGTCGCGCACGTACTGCTTGTCGAAGCTCGGCTGGCCGCGGCCCGGCTCATACCCGTCGGCGGGCCAGAAGCGCGACGAGTCGGGGGTCATCACCTCGTCGCCGAGCACGATCGTCCCGTCCGGGCGGCGCCCGAACTCGAATTTCGTGTCGGCGAGGATGATGCCGCGCTCGCGCGCGTGGGCGGCGCCCAGCTCGTAGATCGCAATCGAGAGGCGGCGCAGCTCCTCGAGCAGATCGCGGTCGCCCACGATCTCGGCGGCGCGGTCGAAGTCCACGTTCTCGTCGTG
Source organism: uncultured Thermoleophilaceae bacterium (assembly GCA_963825345.1). GTDB lineage: Bacteria > Actinomycetota > Thermoleophilia > Solirubrobacterales > Thermoleophilaceae > JACVRW01. The sequence goes on from CAWGSQ010000012.1 coordinate 285,443, forward strand.
ATCGCCCACGTCGGCCTTGGTCGCGGGCGTGAAGATCGGCTCGGGGAGCTGCTCAGACTCGCGCAGGCCGTCCGGAAGCTCGATCCCGCAGACCGCACCGGTGGACTGGTAGTCCTTCCAGCCCGACCCGGTGATGTAGCCGCGCACCACGCACTCCACCGGCACCATCTCGAGCCGCTCGACGAGCATCGCGCGGCCGCGGAACTCCTCCGGTACCTCGGTGAAGGAGATCAGGTGGTTCGGGCACACCTCGCCGGTGCGCTCGAGCCAGAAGGCCGTGAGGCCGGTGAGGAGCTTGCCCTTGTCCGGGATCGGCGTGGGATGCACCACGTCGTAGGTGGAGATGCGGTCGGACGCGACCAGCAGCAGGCGATCCTCGCCCACGGCGTAGATCTCCCTCACCTTCCCGCTGGAGAGGTGGTTCAGAGCGGCAACGTCGCTCACCGTTGCGACGTTACCAGTGGAACCTGACCGACCTGCGCCCGCTGCGTGCCAACAACGCAAAGCACGACGAGGACTGCCGCAAATAGCGTAATTGCGCTCACGTGCTCGCTCAGCAGCACGGCCGACCAGGCCAGCGTGAGCAGCGGCTGAATCAGCTGGATCTGCCCGATTTTCGCGACACCTCCTCGCGCCAGCCCCGCGTACCACGGGAAGAAGCCGAGCAGGGCACTGACCCCCGCCACGTACGCAAAGCCGAGCCACGCGTCCGCGTCGCCGTGCACGTCGGAGCCCACCGCCGCGACCAGCGCAATCGGAATGGTCAGCGGCGCCGAGAGCAGTACCGCCCAGCAGATCACCCGCCAGCCGCCGAGCTCGCGCGCGAGCGCGCCTCCCTCGGCGTATCCGATCGCGCTCAGCGCCACGGCGATCAGGATGAGGAGATCGTCCGTGCTGGGCAGCCCGGCGCCCTGCGACGCGGCGAAGGCGAGGACCGCGATCAGTCCGGCGAGGCTGGCCAGCCAGAAGCCGCGGGCGGGCCGCTCCCCTGCGCGGAGCACGGCCGCCACGGCTGTGGCCGCCGGCAGGATCCCCACGATCACGGCGCTGTGGGCCGAGGTGAGGCCCTGGAGTGCGATCGCGGTGAAGAGCGGCCAGCCGAACACGACGCCGAAGGCCACAATCGCCAGCCGCCGGAGCTGTGGGCGCGACGGGAGCGGCGCACGTGTGAGCAGCAGGATCAGCGCGGCGGGAATCGCTGCGAACGCCTCCCGCCCGATGCCCACGAAGGTGGGGTCGAGCTGCTCGACGGCCACGCGTGTGGCGGGCAGCGTGAAGCTGAAGGCGAGCACGCCGAGGAACCCGAGCAGGACAGGCACGGGGGTGACGCTAGCCGAGCTACTGCACGCGCAGGGTGGTGCTCATCCCGAGTCCCTCGTGGAACTCGAGCGAGCACCAGAGCTGGTAGCGGCCCGGTGCAAGCGACACCGAGCGGCGTTCGTACGTGCCGGGGTCGATCTCGGAGAAGGTGGCGAGCGGGGAGTGCGTGCCCTCGGGGCTCACCACGAGATTGTGCGGGTCCTCGCCGCTGTTGCGGAGCTCGACCGTGACCGCGCCTGTTCCGACGAGCGGCCTCGACAGCGTGAGCGAGAACTCGCGCGCGGCCACTGAGACGAAGCGCGGCGGCGGCGCGGGGGCATCGGGGGTCGGTGGCTGCGGCTGCTGCGGAGCCGGCGTGGGGTCGGACGTGGGGCCGGGCCCGACGCTGAGAAGGCGCTCGAGAGGCCGGCGGGCGGAGAGCCGACGAGGCCGCGGGTGCACGCGGGCGCACCGAACCACCTGATGACAGTGACGGTGAGCGGCTCGTTTGCCGGTCTTGACACCGCTCTGACCGCCCGCCGCCATTGTGGGCAGCGCCAAGGCGGCGAGCGCGGTCGCCACGGCCACCAGCCTCAGGGTCATCAGGCCGCGACCAGCGCCGGGCGCGCGAACGATGAGGCGTTCGGGATGATCGGCCCCGCGTCCACGCCGAGCCACTGCTCGAGCAGTGCGCAGTAGACACCGCGGAAGTCGGCCGTGTTGCGCAGGTTGTCGTCGTCGTCGAGCGTGGCGAGCCCGGGGAACTCGCCGACCATCTCGCCGCGCGCCTGCGATCCGATCACGAAGCCCGCCCCGGCCGCGCCGTGGTCGGTACCCGAGCCGTTCTCGTTCGGGCGGCGGCCGAACTCGCTCCACACGTGCACGAGCACGCGGTCCTCGAGCCCACGGGCCTCGAGGTCGCGCTGGAACGCGCGCAGGCTGTTGCCCACCTCGAGCAGGTCCGCGGGAAGGCTGCCGTCCTGGCCCGAGTGCGTGTCGTAGCCGCCGCTCTCGATCGCGACGACCCGGAGCGGCAGGCCGCCCTCGAGCATCGCGGCGAGCGCCCGCAGCCGGCCGGCGAAGCCGCCGCCCGGGTAAGTCACGCCGGGGGGACTCGTGAAGCCGTCCTGGTACGGCGCGAGCTGGTCACGCAGGCGCCCGGTGGCCGCCACCGCCGCGCGCGCCTGGCCGAGGCCGACGTCGCTCGTGGACAGCTCACCCAGGTCGCCGAACGCGTCGAGCATCTTGTCCTGCACCGAGCCCCATACGCCGGGCGTCCAGAAGTCGTAGTTGTCGGGCTCCGCCACGGTCGCGACCGGCACGTCGCGGGCGGCCAGCACCGGCTGGAGATCCCAGCCGAGCGCGAGGCCCTGGAGCGGGTTGTCGGCCACGCCGTGCTGGTCGAGGAAGCGCCCAAGCCAGCCCCAGCGGCCGAACGGGTTCGTCTCGCCGACCTCCCAGTAGTGGCGGCTCGTGAAGTGCGACTGGTTCGCGTCGGCGTAGCCGATCGCCGGCATCACCGAGACCTTGCCCTCGCCGTAGAGCTCCGCAAGACCTGCGAACGACGGGTGCCAGCGCAGCGAGGTGTCCTCGGTGAGCGGGATCCCCTCGCCGTTCGGCAGCGCCAGGGTGGGCCGGTTCGCCGCGTACTGGGGATGCGCGCTTGTCGGGGCGAGCATGGTGAGCGAGTCGGCGCCGCCCGACAGGAAGATCGAGACGAGCACGCGCTCGGAGGGCGCCTGCGCCGCGGCGGCTGCGATGCCCTGCTCGAACGCCTTCGGCCCGAGGCTCGCCGCTCCGTAGACCGACAGCGCGAGGCCCGTGGCCCGCGACACGAACGAGCGCCGCGTGAGCCCGGTGCCCGCCGGCATCGGCATGCCCGGCTCGATCGCCGGCAGTCCGCGGCCCGCCTCGGCCGCCGCGCGACGCAGGACCTGGGTGCGTGAGTAGTCGTTGCAGCCGCAGTTCGGCATGGTCAGCTCGTCTGGTAGTCGGGGGAGGCCAGGATCAGATGGCGAAGGGCGTTCTGGCGCAGGCCGCGATAGGTGCTGAGCTGCCAGCCGCCGGCGCCCGCGAGCGCATCGGCGGCGAAGCTCGTGAGCAGCGCCACGGTCTCGGCGCTCAGGTACGGGTCGTGCGCCCATGCGCGCGCCGCGGCCACGGCCTGCTCGGGCGTCTCGGTCGCGTCGTAGTCGTCCACCGCGTCGCCGTCCAGCACCCGGTCGGTGAGCGCCCGCGAGACGAGGTCGAAGCGCCCGCGCACCGTGCCCGTGTCGAGCCAGCGCGAGTCATCCCACCCGGACACGTCGGGCGGGAAGAAGAGCCGCTGCCCGGCGTTCTCCGAGTACCAGATCCAGTACTCGCCGTCGACCGAGCGCTGGAGCGTGCGCAGGAGCCCGGCCACCAGGACCACGGGCGGCTTGACCATGCGCGGCCCGTTGTGCAGGTCGGGGTGCAGAAGGATCGCCTCGAGCACCGGCCGCACCTGGTAGCCGCTCGACGCGTACAGCGACTCGAGCGCCTGGCGGTCGCCCGCCGAGGGCGCGGTCGGAATGAAGTAGCTCCACAGCTTCTGCACGAAGAACGACAGGTGCATCGGGTGGTGGACGCACATCGCGGCCCCCTGCTCCCAGGTCCATGCGCCCGTCTGCCCGAAGACCGTCTTTGTGCCGTTGTCGTGCCGGTTCGCGACGTAGCGGAAGTTGTGCATCCCGAGCTCGTCGCTCCAGTCGAAGTCGAACCCGGTGAGCGCACGTGCGAGCTGGCGCACGTCCTGCTCGCTGTAGGCCCCGCGGTCCGCTCCGAGGGTGAACAGCTCCATCACCTCGCGCGCGTAGTTCTCGTTCGGGCTCCAGCGCGTGTTCTCGTTCAGATTGAGCCAGACGATCATCGCCGGGTCCTGCGTCACGTCGTGGACCAGCTGATCGAACGAGCCGAACGCGTTCCGCCGGAAAAGCTCGTTCTGGTCGAGCATCAGCTGCTGCTGGCCCACGCCGTCGTTCGAGGTGGCGAACCAGTCGTGCCACACGAGCGTCATGCGCTCCACGAGCGGCTGGTCGGTCCGCACCATGCGGTCGAGCCACCAGAGGTGGTCGTGGCCCCATAGGTCAGCGGGAGCGAGCGGGTTGCCGTCCTCGTCGGTGGGAGCTGCGCCGGTGAGGGTGGGCGCGCCGAACGGGCGGGTGAGCGCGGCCACGGCGCGGTGAAGGCCCATGGCAGCGAGTGCCTCCGCGTGGCCCGGCGAGGGGCCGAAGCCGGCGCGCCAGAGCAGGCGCTCGGCCTCGCGGACGCCGAAGCTGCCGGAGTAGATCGCGATCGGGCTGGTGAGACTGAACTCCGCGGGCGGCGGTGGCGCGGGCGGGGTTGGCGCCGGCGGCACGGACTGGAGCGGGACCTTCCGCTTCCGACGGCGCTTCCTCTTCTTCACGCACGCGCGGGCATGGCGGCGGCGACGCTTGGCGGCACTCTCGACCTCGGGGCGGCCGCCGGCCGAGCCGGCGCGCGGCCTGCGCTGCGGGTACGGGGACTCCACCACCGCGCTGCGAGTGCGTTTCTTCGCCCGCGTGCGGCGCTTGCGCGGCGTTACGCAGCGAGGCTTTTTCTTACGGCGCCGCTTACGGCGCCGCGCGGCGGCGTCGATGCGTGGGTCCACCCAGTTCCCATCGGCGGGGAGGGCCCCTGCCCATAGGTTTCCGCTGCGCTTGCTGGACGCCGAACGTGCGGTGCCGCGTTCAGGCGATGCGGTCGAGCCGTCCCACGAGCGCGGGGGCGTGGCGTACGAATGCGGCCGGATCGAAGACGGCGTCGAGGTCGAGCTCGGGCGCCGCCTCCGCCAGCAGGTCGCGGAACTCGATGCCCTCGTCCCAGGCACGCTGTGCGGCCTGTTGGACCGTGCGGTACGCGTCGTCGCGGGAGCGCCCCGCCTCCACCAGTGCGAGCAGCGCCCGCTGCGAGTAGAGCGCGCCGTGCGTGGCGTTCAGGTTCTCGCGCATGCGCTCCTCGTGGACCGTCATGCCCCCAACCACACGGATCGCCAGGTGCTGCGCGTAGTCGAGCAGCGTCGTGGCGTCCGGAAGCGTCACGCGCTCCACCGACGAGTGAGTGATGTCGCGCTCGTGCCAGAGCGCCACGTTCTCGAGCCCGGCCTGTGCGTAGCCGCGCAGCAGCCGCGCGATCCCGGCGATGCGCTCCGAGACGATCGGGTTGCGCTTGTGCGGCATCGCCGACGAGCCCTTCTGCGCACCCGCCCGAAACGGCTCCTCGACCTCGCGGACCTCGGTGCGCTGGAGGTGGCGCACCTCCGTGGCGAAGCGCTCGAGCCCCGCGCCGGCGAGCGCGATCGCCTCGAGCAGCTCCGCGTGGCGGTCGCGCGGCACCACCTGCGTGGAGACGTCCTCGCGCGCGAGGCCCAGCCGTTTCAGCACGGCCTCCTCGACCTCGGGGCCGTTCGCCGCGTAGGTCCCGACGGCGCCCGAGAGCGCCCCCACCGAGACGCCCTCGGCGGCACGCTCCAACCTGATCAGGTTGCGGTGCGCCTCGAAGGCGAAGCCGGCGAGCTTTACGCCGAAGGTGGTGGGCTCGGCGTGCACGCCGTGCGTGCGGCCGACGCAGATCGTGTTCACGTGCTCGCGCGCGCGGCGGATCAGCGCAGCCTTGTAGTCGGCGGCGCCGCCCACCAGGATCATCCCGGCCTGCGAGAGCTGAAGCCCGAGCGCGGTGTCGAGCACGTCCGAGGAGGTGAGGCCGTGGTGGACCCAGCGGCCCGCCTCGCCGACCGTGCCGGCGACCACGTCAACGAAGGCGGCCACGTCGTGGTCTGTGACCTTCTCGCGTTCCTTGACCTCCTCGACCGTGAAGGAGGCGCGGTCGCGGATCGTGGCGGCGTCCTCCTCCGGAACGACTCCCTGTTCCGAGAGCGCGTCGACCACCGCCAGCTCCACCTGGAGCCATGTGTCGAACTTGCGCCGCTCCGACCAGACCGCGCCCATCTCCGGCCGGGTGTAGCGCTCGATCACGCGCCGAGGATGCGCGCCGCCAAAACGGCGGCGTTCTTGGGGTTGTCGACCCCCACCGTGGCCACCGGCACGCCCGGCGGCATCTGCGCGATCGCGAGCAGCGCGTCGAGCCCGCCGCCGACGGACGTCTTCGACGTGAGCGGCACGCCGATCACCGGCAGATCGGTGTGCGCCGCAACGACACCTGGGAGCGCCGCGGCGAGCCCCGCGCCGGCGATGATCACGCGCAGCCCGCGCATGCGGGCGTTCTTCGCGTAGTCCGCGACCGTGTCGGGGTCGCGGTGCGCGCTCATCACGCGCATCTCGTGGCGTATGCCGCGCTCCTCGAGCTCCTGCGCAGCCTTCTCCATCAGCGGCATGTCCGACTTGGATCCCATCACGATGCCCACCTGAGGAGCATCGTCCACGTCGAGTTCGTCGAACTGATGCTCGACCTGGGTCTCGGGCGGGCCGGTCTCGGAGACGGCCGTGAACTCCTCTGTTCCGCTCACACCTCGACCTTATCCACCGCGCGGGCGGCAATGTCGGTCCTGATTTGGCGGCCGTCGAACTCGATCCGCTCTGCCGCCGCGTACGCGCGATCGCGCGCCTCGCCGGGATTCGCCCCGAGGCCGGTCACGCTCAGTACGCGCCCGCCGGCGGTCACGACCTCGCCGTCGCGCTCGGCAGTCCCGGCGTGGAACACGTCCGCGCCCTCCACAGCGTCGAGGCCAGAGATCACGTCGCCCGTCGACGAGGACTCCGGATAGCCCCCGGAGGCCAGCACCACCGTCACGGCCCAGTCGCTCGACCATTCGGGCTCGACTCCGGCCAGGCCTCCGGGCTCAGTGGACGCCTCGAGCAGCTCGAGCAGGTCCGAGCGCAGCCTCGGGAGCACCGCCTGGGTCTCGGGATCGCCGAAGCGCGCGTTGTACTCGAGCACCTTCACGGCGCCGTCGGGGGCGATCATGAGCCCCGCGTAAAGCACCCCGTGGAAGGGCGTCCCGCGGCGACCCAGCTCGTCGACGATCGGCTGGTGAACCTGGGCGGCGAGCTCGCGCGTGCGCTCCGCATCGATCCCCGGCACCGGCGAGTAGCTGCCCATGCCGCCCGTGTTGGGTCCCTCGTCGCCGTCAAAGATGCGCTTGTAGTCCTGCGCCGGCGCGAGCGGCACCGCGCGCTCGCCGTCGCAGAGCGCCAGCAGCGAGAGCTCCTCGCCCTCGAGGAACTCCTCCAGCACGACCTCGGTCTCGCCGAAGCGCTTCTCGCCGAAGAACACGTCAATCGCCTCGCGTGCCTCGCGCTCGTCCTTGGCGATGATCACTCCCTTGCCAGCGGCCAGCACGTCGGCCTTCAGCACGGCGGGATACGACGCGCACGGGAGGTGCGCCGCCGCCTCGTCGCGGTCGCGAAACATCACGTGCGCCGCGGTCGGCACGCCGCAGTCGCGCATCAGCTCCTTTGCATAGGCCTTCGACCCCTCGATGCGGGCGGCCGCCCGGGTCGGGCCGAAGGCGCGGATGCCCGCCTCGCTCAGAGCGTCCACGAGGCCGGCCACGAGCGGAGCCTCTGGGCCCACCACCACGAGGTCCACCTCGCGCTCCTGGGCCGCCGCGACGACATCGCCGTCCGGGAGGCACTCCACGCCGTCGCGGGCGATGCCGGCGTTCCCGGGCGTGCACAGAACCTCCGGAGCCCGCCCGCCGCGCTGGAGCGTACGGACGATCGCGTGCTCGCGCCCGCCCGCCCCGACCACGAGGACGCGCTCGCTCAAAGCGCGGAGATGAAGTCGTCCACGGGTATCGCGGAGAGGGTCTCGTAGTGAGCTGTGCCGCGCGAGCCGAGCTCCATCGAGACGCGCGCAATCGTCTTCTCGTCAGGCGCCTCGACGACGTTCACAAAGTCGTACTGGCCGAGCACGGCCCACTGAGCGGTCACGGTCACCCCGAGCTGCTCGATCTCCTTGTTGACCTCGCGGATCCGCTGAGGATTGCTCTTGAGGGTCTGCACGCCCTCGGGCGTCAGGGTGCTCAGCATCACGAAGGTGGGCACGGAGGATCCTTTCGGTGGGAGTGCGTCGGCGCGGAATGTACCCTCTCGGCATGACTCGCCCTCTGGCCGTCGCGGTGACAATTGCGACCCTCGCAGCCCCGTCCGCCGCGCAGGCGGCCTCACTCACCCCGAATCCCGCCAAGCCGTGCTATCGGTCGAACGAGACCGTGCACTTCATCGGGGACGGGTTCACCCGCTCGGGCTCGGTCAACCTGAGCCGCGACGGCATCTTCGTCTCATCCATTCTCACGGACGCTGCCGGGCGGTTCGACGCCGGCCTGCGGCTGATCGAGGACGGGCGCCAGCAGCAGCGGACCTACATGGCCACGGACTCGAGCAACCCGGGCGTGACTGCCTCAGCCCCGGTGACGGTGAGTCCCGTCGGCGTCGGCCTGTCGCCCCAGACGGGGCCGGTGTCGCGGCGTTTCCGGATCCGGGCGCGCGGATTCACCACGGGCAGGACGCTGTGGGCGCACGTGGTGCACAAGGGCTCGAAGCGGCACCTGAAGATCGGCCGGCTGAAGGGCGCGTGCCACAACCTCAGCGCTCGCCGGCGCCTCCTTTCGAAAAACGCCCGCTTCGGCCGGCACCGGATTCAGTTCGACACCTTCCGCCGCTACAGGGCGAAGCGCGCCGTGAAGACCATCTACTCGATCAGCGTTGTGCGGGGTGGCCGGTAGCAGCTGACCCCCTGTCAGGTCAGCTTCCACGCATTGAGGAAGCGCTTGGTGGCCTTGGGGGTCGTGGTCAGGCGCGGGTCCCCGATGCCGATCTCGCCCACCTTGCCGTTCTTCGTCTTCACGAGCAGCCGCGCCTTGCCACGCTTTGCCACGTACCAGGTGTTAGAGCCGACCTTGAAGGCGCGCTCGCCTCGGAGCGTGCGTAGCGCAGTGGATGTCGTGTCGCCGACCTTGATCCCGACGACCGAGAAGCGCTTGCTCGAGGTGAGCACGATCACGACCCGGTCCTTGACCTTTCTACGGAGTGCGTTCGGCAGTGTCCTCGTCAGGCGCGGGGTGGGATAGCCGATCCGGAAGTTGCCGCCGCCCTCGGCGCAGTAGCGGTCCAGGTTCGCACGCGTCTGCTTGTTTGCGCCCCGGAAGATCGCACGCTGCTCCGCGAGCTTGCGCCCGAGCTTCGCTGGCCCGAGCTGAGTGCCGGTGAGCGTGGCGTCCGTGTTGAGGCAGCCGGATTCGGAGATCAGCCCGCCTCCCTGATTCCCCGGCGGTGGCGGTGGCGGCGGACCTGGGCCTGGACCTGGGTCGGGGTCCGGCTCGGGCTCGGGCCCCTGGGCGACGGTCAGCGTGACATCCGCCGGGTTGTACTGCGCCTCGTAGATCCGGTTGCCGTTCGTGGCGCCGGTGAGCTGCGCGAACGTCCCGCTCACCGAGCTTCCGGTGAGAATCTGGAAGGTGTCGGTCAGGGCCGGCACGAACCCGCTGCCGTTCACAATCGCCAGCGTTCCGTCGAGCGTCACGCTCCCGCCGACAGACAGGCGGTCGAACTGCGTGCCGGGTGTCGTGCCCGCGATCTCCGTCCTGAGCGTCCCGCCAGAGCCCTGCGAGTAGTTGCCGCCCACGGTGAGCGTGCCCGGCGAGTTGCCCGGCTCGACCGTGCCGGACGTGTTCGTGAGGTTTCCGGTGACCTGGCCGGCGCCGCGGAGGGTTCCGCCGGTGAGGGTGGCGGAGCCCTGCAGCACGCCTCCGGAGGCGATGCTGGTCAGACCGCCGCTCAGGGAGATGCCGTTGACGACCTCGAACGTCTGCCCGGCGCCGATCGACAGCATCCCGCCGGCGACGTCGAACCTGCCGTGGTTCAAGGTCGTCCCGGCCCCCTCCTTGAAGAGGTGGCCGCTCGGGCCGTTGACCCGGACGACGTTCACACTGCAGTTGAACGTCGTCGAGTCGGCGCCCGCACCGATCGCGAAGTCCTGGTTGATCTGCATGCTCGGCAAGTCGGCGTTGCCGTCGCTGCTGTCCCCAACACACATCGACCCGCCGTCGAGTCGCGCGTCCACGTCGAGGATGAGGTCTGCGCTGGGGCCGAAGATCCCGCTGTTGGTAACGGACAACGTGCCGCTGCCCGTTTTCGAGAAGCTGCCTCCACTCGGCACCGTCACCGAGCCGCCGCCACTGATCGTGCCGGCGCCGGTCACGTTGAGGGTCGTCACGGTGACGGGCCGGTCGGTGTCGAAACCGGGATTGAACCCGCCGCCGTTGAAGTTCAGGACCGGCAGGGTCATGGCCGTGGTGCCGTCCAGCGTGAGGGAACCGATGAAGACCAGGTTGAGCACCGCCGGGTCGAGCGTCGAGCCCGCGGCCATCGACAGGCTGTGGCTGATCGAGGTCGTCCCCACACCGCCCACGCGCCCCTGCGAGCTCACGCTGTGGCTGTTGGCGAAGCTGATCGTCGCGCCGGAGGAGGCGATGTAGTCCCCGTCGTTGGTCACAGGGGCGTTGCCGTTGGGGGCGTCGACGGACGAGGGGCCGCCAAGGTCAAACGTCCCGTTCTGGGCGGTGATCGTGCCGTCGTTCTCGATTCCCGTGCCGGTGAGCGTCGTCCCCGCGGAGGACTTGATCATGTGACCGGCTGGGTTCACGTGGATCCGCGGCCCTGACGTGCAGGGGAACACGTTCTGCAGGTTGCTGGTGGAGATGGTGAAGCTGTTGTTGATGTGGAGGTTCGGCAGATCGGGATCCCCGTCGCCGTTGTCGGCCACACACATCGATCCGCCGCTAAGCGTCGCCGCGCCGTTTAGAACGAGATCGGGGCTCAGCCCGAATGTGCCGTTGTTCGTGACGCTGAACTGGCCGGTCCCCGTCTTCGAAAACGCGCCGGCCACCGTCAACTGGCCCGGGCCGCGGATCGTGCCGTTGCTGTCGGCCGCGCCGGTCGCCATCGAGGAGGCCGCGAGGGTCACTTCGCCCGAGAACGTGATGAACCCGCCGCCGGTCAGGGACAGGGCCCCGGCGCTCGCCGCGGCCGCGACGCTCACGTCGTCCCCCGCTCCGACGTTCACGCTGTCACCGGCGTCCGGGATCTCGGCGCACGACCAGTTCGCCGCGTTGTGCCAGCTGCCCGTCCCCGTGAAGTCACACGTCGCCGCGGACGCGGCTGACGGCAGGCACAGGAAGAGTGCGGCTAGGGCGAAGGTGGCGAGCGTGATCGGCAGGCGACGCATGGGCGGCTACTCCTCCTCGGCCATCCCGAGCAGGTCCTGCTCGGAGAGCTTGCCGACGAGCTCGGGGTGGTTCTGGTTGACGTGGTCCTGCGCCCGAGCGACGAGTTCCTCGTCGCTCTCAGCGCGGATGACCTGCCCGCACTCGCAGTTGATGACTCGAGCCATTGCTCCTCCTTCGATCGCTTGCGGCGATTGTGGTTCCCGCCCATTGGCATTAGCTTGGAGAATTCTTGGACCCCACGGCATCCACGCGTATCCAGGCCTGCGGGCGGTTCGTCGTCGTCTGGCACGGCGAGCGGGTGGAGGACCTCCTGCCGAGCAGGCAGGGCCGGCTGCTGTTCGCCTTTCTCGTCGTTCACCGCCAGCGGCCCAGGAGCCGCGGCGCACTCGTGGACGCCGTCTGGCCGATCGAGCCACCGGGCACGCCGGACAGCGCGCTCAACTCGCTCCTCTCGAAGCTCCGCAAGGTTCTGGGCCGCGACGCAATTGCGGGCCGGGAGGAGCCGAGGCTGGTGCTGCCGCCCGACGCGTACGTGGACCTCGAAGCGGCCGCGGAGCTGCTGCACGAGGCGGAATCGGCGACGTCGATGTGCGATTGGCACCGGGCGTGGGCGCCCGCGAGGGCGGCCCTGCACACCGCCGATCGAGGCTTCCTCGAGGGCCACGACGCACCGTGGATCGAGGAGGTGAGGCGTTCGCTCGAAGATATGAGGATCCGAGCGCTTGAGTGCGTCGCGGAGGCCGGCCTGGGCATGGGTGGGCCGGAGCTGGCGGCGACGGAGCGCGCCGGCCGGGCCCTGATCGAGGCATCGCCGTTCCGCGAGTCCGGCTACATGCACCTGATGCGGGTGCTCGTCGCGCGCGACAACGCCGCCGAGGCGCTGGTCGTCTATGACCGTCTCCGCACGGAGCTCCGCGAGGAGCTGGGCGTCTCGCCCAGCTCGCGCATGCAGGAGCTGCACGCGCAGCTGCTTCAGTCGGTGTAGGGACGGCGCGGCTACTCGGGCGGGTGTCCCGTTACCGCCGCCTCGGGGGTCTGGCCGGGTATCGGCTCGACGGACTCGTCGAACTGGGGTGCGAGCGACGCGCCCGCCGCGGCCGAGCCCGCTCCGAGCGCGATGCAGGGCCAGCGGATCGTCGGTGGGATCGAGCTCCCGGCCATGAGGCTCGCCGCCGTGTCGATCGCGTCGGACAGGACTCCCGCCTCGATCCAGCCGCGCACCGGGGTACCGCGGTCGAGCGCGATCACAACGCCGAGGCCGATCGCGAGATCGCGCCCACCGAATGCACGTGCGAGCACCTTCACCGTCCGCCGCGACGCGTCCGAGCCAATCCACATGCGTCCAGCGAGACCCGGGAGCAGCACGAAGGCCGCGCCGACGGCGATGCGGCCGCGGGCGTGCCAGAGGGCAAGTTCGCGAGGCTCCATGGCCCGCGGGATGCTACGCGGCGGCGGGCTGCTCCGCGCCTGCCGGCGCCTTCGTGAAGGTGAGCTCGCCGTCAGCTGCCTCCACGCGCACGCGATCGCCCGGCTGGAACTCGCCCTCGAGCAGCTTCAGCGCGAGCTTGTCCACGAGCTGCTTCTGGATCACCCGCTTGAGCGGGCGCGCGCCGTAGGTCGGGTCGTAGCCGAGGTTGCCGAGCAGCGTCCGGGCCTCGTCGCTCAGCTCGACCTCCACGCCGCGCTCGCGCACGCGTGCGATCAGCTTCTCGACCTGGAGGTCCACGATCTGGCTGATCTCCTCGCGGCTGAGCTGGTGGAACTCGACGATCTCGTCGAGGCGGTTCACGAACTCGGGCTTGAAGGTCGCGCGCACCCCGTCGAGGCCGCCGGCCACGTTCGAGGTCATGATCACGACCGTGTTCTTGAAGTCGACGGTGCGGCCCTGGCCGTCCGTGAGGCGGCCGTCGTCCATCACCTGGAGCAGCACGTTGAATACGTCCGTGTGGGCCTTCTCGAGCTCGTCGAGCAGCACGACCGAGTAGGGCCGGCGCCGGACTGCCTCGGTGAGCTGGCCGCCCTCGTCGTAGCCGACGTAGCCGGGCGGCGCGCCCACGAGCCGTGACACCGAGTGCTTCTCCATGTACTCCGACATGTCGATCCGGACGATCGCCTCCTCCGAGTCGAACATGAACTCGGCGAGCGCACGGGCGAGCTCGGTCTTGCCGACGCCGGTGGGCCCGATGAAGAGGAACGCTCCGATCGGGCGGTTCGGGTCCTGAAGGCCGGCGCGTGAGCGCCGCAGCGCGTTCGACACGGCCTCGACGGCCTCGTCCTGGCCGATCACCCGCTCGTGCAGGCGCTCCTCCATGTGGATGAGCTTCGCGACCTCGCCCTCCATCAGCTTCGAAACCGGGATGCCGGTCCACTTGGCCACGACCTCGGCGATGTCCTGGTCGTCGACCTCCTCCTTGAAGAAGCCGGCGTTTCCGTCGGTGCGCTCCTCCGCCCCGGCGAGCTCCTTCTCGAGCTCCGGGATCTCGCCGTAGCGAAGCTCGGCCGCCCGCTGAAGGTCGGCCTCGCGCTCGGCGCGCTCGACGTCGCGGTGGGCCTGCTCCAGGCGCTCCTTCACGGACCGAACGCGGTCGATCGACTCCTTCTCGTCCTGCCACTGCGCGGTCATCGCGTCGGCCTGCTCACGGAGGTCGGCCAGCTCGCGGTCCAGCGCCTCGCGGCGCGCCCGGCTCGCCTCGTCCTTCTCCTCCTTGAGCGCCTGAAGCTCGATCTGCAGCTGCATGATGCGGCGGTCGATCTCGTCGATCTCGGTGGGCTTCGAGTCGATCTCGATGCGGAGCCGCGACGCCGCCTCGTCGATCAGGTCGATCGCCTTGTCGGGCAGGAAGCGGTCGGCGATGTAGCGCTGCGACATGGTGGCCGCCGCGATGATCGCCGTGTCCTGGATGCGGACGCCATGGTGCGCCTCGTAGCGCTCCTTGAGCCCGCGCAGGATCGCGATCGCGTCCTCCACGCTCGGCTCCTCAACGAAGACGGGCTGGAAGCGGCGCTCGAGTGCGGCGTCCTTCTCGATGTGCTTGCGGTACTCGTCGAGCGTCGTGGCGCCGACGGCGCGCAGCTCTCCGCGCGCGAGCATGGGCTTGAGCAGGTTGGCGGCGTCGACAGCGCCCTCGGCGGCGCCGGCACCCACGATCGTGTGTAGCTCGTCGAGGAACAGGATGATGCGGCCGTCGGCGTCCGCGACCTCCTTCAGCACCGCCTTCAGGCGGTCCTCGAACTCGCCGCGGTACTTGGCGCCGGCGATCAGCGCGCCGATGTCGAGCGCGATCACGCGCCGGTCGCGAAGCGACTCGGGCACGTCGCCCGAGACGATCCGCCGCGCGAGTCCCTCGACGATGGCGGTCTTGCCCACGCCGGGCTCGCCGATCAGGACCGGGTTGTTCTTGGTGCGCCGGGAGAGCACCTGGATCACGCGCCGGATCTCGTCGTCGCGCCCGATCACCGGGTCGAGCTTGCCCTGCTCGGCGGCCTCGGTGAGGTCGCGCCCGAAGCGCTCGAGCGCCTGGTAGCGGTCCTCAGGATTCTGGTCGGTCACGCGGTGAGGGCCGCGCACCTGCTCGACGGCTTCCGCGAGCTGGTCGCGCGAGGCGCCGACGTCGATCGAGGGCTCGCCCGCGAGCGAGAGCAGGAGGTGCTCGGTCGAGACGAACTCGTCGCCCATCCCGCGGGCGTCCTCGTCGGCGTGCTGGAGCAGGCGGATCAGATCCTGGCCGAGCGCGGGGGTGCTCGCGTCTCCGCTGAGCGTCGGCTGGGCGTCGAGCGTCTCGTTCGCGAGGCGGCGGACGCGCTCCGGGTCGGCCCCCGCGCGGCGCAGCACGGGCACGACGATGCCGCCGTCCTGCTCGAGCAGCGCGAGCAGCAGATGCTGCGGCGCGACCTCCGGATTGCGGCGCGTGCCAGCGAGCCGCTGCGCGGCCGCGAGCGCCTCCTGAGACTTGATGGTGAAACGATCAGCCTGCATAGAAAATCTAAGTCTGACAGGCTTAGGGGGTCTGACCCCTTAATATTGGCGTTGAAGGCGGTCCGCCGTCACTTAGTCCGGCATAGGCGGATCAACTGACGGAAGCCTCTTAACCGCTGTCGCTCAACGCGCTGCTGCCGCCGCGGCGCCGCCCGGCGCGCCCACCGGGTCCTGCGAGAGCTTGGTGGCCAGGTAGACCGGGATGATCGACAGCAGGATCACGCCGAGACCGACCACGTTCACGATCGGCAGCTGGTTCGGCCGCGCGTAGTTGGCGAAGATCCAGACCGGGAGGGTCTGCTCGTTGCCGATCGTGAAGGTGGTCACGATGATCTCGTCGAGCGACAGCGCAAACGCGAGCAGGCCGCCCGCGACCAGCGCGGTGCGCAGCGTCGGGAAGGTCACGTGGCGGAAGGTCAGCCAGCCGTTCGCGCCCAGATCCATCGATGCCTCCTCCAGCGACGTGCCGCCCCGCCTCAGCCGGGCAACCGCGTTGTTGAAGACAACGACGATGCAGAACGTCGCGTGGCCCACGATCACCGTGAACAGCGACAGGTCAATTCCGAGCACCTGCGTGAAGGTCGAGTTCAGCGCCATGCCGGTCACGATCCCGGGCAGCGCGATCGGCAGGATGATCAGGAACGAGATGGTGTCGCGGCCGAAGAAGCGGTAGCGGGACACCGCGATAGCCGCGAGCGTGCCGAGCAGCAGCGCCACCGCCGTGGCGCCGAGCGCGGCCTGCATCGACGTCCAGAACGCGTCGCGCACCCCCGGGTTGTTCACCGCGCGGTCGAACCACTCGAGCGTGAAGCCGTCGATCGGCCACGCCTGCGAGCGCGACTCGTTGAACGCGTAGAGCCCGATCACGATCAGCGGGATGTAGATGAAGGCGAGCGTGATCGCCGTCCCGACCCGCAGCACCCAACGCATGCCCGAGGAGAGGTGCATCAGAGCGACTCGAACGCGCCGAGCCGGCGCGCGATCAGGAGGTACACGATCATGATCGCCACGGGGACGGTCGCGAACGCCGCGGCGAGCGGCAGGTTGTTGGCGATGCCCACGTTCGCGTAGACCACGTTGCCGATGAACTGCGTGCTCGACACGAGCGTCGGAGCGATGTAGTCACCGAGCGTGAGCGAGAAGGTGAAGATCGAGCCGGCCACCACCGCCGGCATCGCCAGCGGCATCACCACGCGCCGGAACGTCATCCAGGGCCGGCCGCCGAGGTCACCCGAGGCATCGAGCATCGAGTTCGGGATGCGCTCGAGCCCTGCGTAGATCGGCAGGATCATGAACGGCAGCCACAGATAGGAGAACACGAGCCAGGTGGCCACGTTCCCGAAGCCCGGACCGTTGAGCCCGAACGGGTCGAGCGCCCAGTTCACGATGCCCTCGTTCTGGAGCATGATCCGCCAGCTGTAGACCTTCACGAGGTAGCTCGACCAGAGCGGCATCAGCACCGCCACCACGAGCAGGGCGCGCATGCGAGGAGACGCGATCTTCGCCATGTAGAACGCGATCGGGAAGGCGAGGATTATGTCCGTGATCGTCACGAGCGCGGCGATCAGCACCGTGCGCACGACGATGTCCCGGTAGACCGGTGTCTCGATCAGCTCCTTGAAGTTCTGGAGCCCGGGGTCCTGGACGATCTCGCCGCTGAAGTCGTCGAGCTGCCAGAGCGACGCGACGAACAGGACCGCGAGCGAACCCAGGTACGCGATCAGCAGCCAGCCGACCGGCCCCGCCAGCAGCAGGCTGAGCTGCAGGCGGGGCCGGCGCCAGAGATATCTGGCTACAGCGGCCAGCTCACATCCAGGGCGTCAGCCCTTGATCTCCGTCCAGGCCTTGACCCATTCGGAGTAGTCCATGCAGGTGGCCCCGCGGTCGTCGCCGCACTCCTTGGTCGGCGTCGTCCAGTAGGCGACCTTGTCGAAGTACGCCTCGTCCTCCGCATGGAACGTCTCGCAGTGATCCTTCACGGCGGTCAGGGCGCACGACTTGCTGTTCGCCGGGGCCTCCCCGAACCACTCCGCCACGTCGGCATTCGCCTGCGGGCTGATGATGTGGTCCATCCACATGTACATGCAGTTCGGGTTCTTGGCCTCGGAGGAGATCATCCACGTGTCAGACCACCCGGTTGAGCCCTCCTTCGGCAGGATCGCCTCGATCGGGGGTGACTTCTTGTCGCCCTGGACCAGGTTGGCGATCACCTGCCAGGTGGTGCCGGCCACGGAGTCGCCGGACGTGAACGCCGCCTGCTCCTTGGTGTAATCGGACCAGTACTCGCCGATCACCTCGCGCTGCTGCTTGAGCAGGTCGACGGCGGCCTGGAACTGCTTGTCGTCCAGCTCGTAGACGTTGTCGATCCCGAGATCCGGCTGGGTGGCCTTCAGGTAGAGCGCCGCGTCCGCGATGTAGATCGGGCTGTCGTACGCGGTGATCTTGCCCTTGTAGGCCTGGCTCTCGTCGCCGCCCCAGACGACCGACCAGGAATCCGGCGCCGGCTTCACGACGTCCTTGTTGAACATCAGGAGGTTCGCGCCACGGCCGTGCGCAACGCCGTAGTTCACGCCGTCGACGGTGTTGTGCGGCTGGTCCTTGAGGCCCTCGAACACGTCCTTGTAGTTGGGGATCAGGTCCGTGTTCACCGGATCGACGTCGCCGCCGGCGATCAGCCGCAGGGTGGCGTCACCCGATGCCGACACGCCGTCGTACTTGCCGGTCCGCATCAGCGTGACCATCTCGTCCGAGGTGTTGCCGAGCTTCACATTGACCTGACAGCCGGTCTCCTGCTCGAAGTCAGAGACCCAGTCCACCTTCGGGTCGGTCGAGCCGTCCTCGACGTAGCCCGCCCATGCGATCAGGTTCACCTCCCCCTCGCCCTTGCCCACCTTCTTCAGGGCTGCACTCTCGTCGCCGCTGCCGGCGCTGCCGCCGTCGCTGTCGTCGTCGCCGCAACCGGCCGCTGTGAGCGCGGCCAGGGCGAGCGTCAGGACGGCGAAGACCAGCCATCGCCGTCGGAATGTTGCGCTCACTTGGGTCCCTCCTCTTGGGTTTGTTCCTGCGAGTCCGAGATGGCGTACGCGTGCTCGCCGTGCCAACCGACGCGCACCCGCCGCCCCCTCTGCTCGAGCGCCTCCTGCGAGGACATCTCGAGGTTCTGCCGGACGACCTGTAGCTCGCCGCCCTCGTCGAGCTCGATCACGAAGCGGGTGACCATCCCGACGTACGAGACGTCGCGGATGCGGCCCTCCTCGACCCGTAGCCCGTTCGCGGCTTCGGCCTCGTCCAGGATCCGCACCTTCTCGGGGCGGATCGTGAAGCGCGTGCCTCCGCGCTCGACGATGTTGGACACGCCCACGAAGCCCGCGACGAACTCGTTCGCCGGGTGCTCGTAGACCTCCGCGGGCGGGCCGACCTGCTCGATGCGCCCATCCGCGAACACGGCCAGTCGGTCGCTCATCGTGAGCGCCTCCTCCTGGTCGTGGGTCACGTACACGAAGGTGATGCCGACCTCGCCCTGGATCGTGCGCAGCTCCTGCTGCATCTGCTGGCGGAGCTTCAGGTCGAGCGCGCCGAGCGGCTCGTCGAGGAGCAGCACGCGCGGGCGGTTCACGAGGGCGCGCGCAAGAGCCACCCGCTGGCGCTGGCCGCCTGAGAGCTGGCCCGGGCGGCGACCCTCGTAGCCGGACAGCCGGACCATGTCGAGCGTCTCGGTGGCGCGCCGGCGGCGTTCGTCCTTGCTGACCTTCGCGATCCGGAGCCCGTATTCCACGTTCTCGCCCACCGTCATGTGGGGAAATAGCGCGTAGTCCTGAAACACGGTGTTCACGTCGCGTTCGTAGGGAGGAAGGTCGGTGACGTCGCGGCCGCCCAGCTCTACCCTTCCCTCGTCAGGCCGCTCGAAGCCCGCGATCATGCGTAGGCATGTCGTCTTCCCCGACCCAGACGGGCCCAGGAACGTGAAGAACTCGTCCTCCCGGATGTCCAGGTCGACTCGGTCCACCGCGACGACCTCGCCGTACGTCTTGCGAGTTCCGTCGAGGCGCACGGCAACGTCCCCGGTTTGGGTCATCGCGCGTTCTTGTACACCCTGGAGCGCCTGTTGTGCGAGTTCTTCGGGTTAATTTGCGCCTGGTTGTCGCGTTGGGCGCTCTCCTTATGGCCGCCCCGGCGCACGCGGCGCCCATCTCCTCGCACGCGATGGTGCACACCTGCTGCATGGGCGACGCCCTGAAGGAGCGCATCTTCGCCGAGGCCGATGCGGTGGGATCCGAGTACATCCGTGTGGACGTCGAGATGAGCTCGATCTTCGAAGGGCCGGGGGGTGCGAAGCGCGACGAGCCCAACTGGTCACACCTCGACGATCTGCTGGAGCTCGCCGGCGACCATGACGTGAAGGTGCTCGGCGTGCTGCTCGCGACACCCGCCTACGCCTCCACATGTCCCGAACGCTGGCCCGACTCCGGGCGCTGTCCGGCCGCGGACACCGAGGAATACGGCCAGCTGGCCGGCGAGATCGCCGAGCACGCCAAGGGCACGATCCAGACGTGGGAGATCGTGAACGAGCCCGACGCGGACTGGGCGTTCGAGGGCACGCCGGAGGAGTACTCGGCCATGCTGAGCGCCGCGTACGACGGCATCAAGGAGCGTGCGCCCGAGGCGCGGGTGGTTCTCGGCGGCCTGCAGCGGCCGGACCAGACCGGGTGGCTCGAGCGCGTGTTCGCCACGCCGGGGGCGGATGCGATCCACAAGTTCGACATCGCGAGCGCGCACCTACGCGGGCCGGTCGGTCCGGTGGTGAACCGCTACAGCGCGTTCCGCGCCTGGCTCGCCGCGCGTGGGTTCTCGGGTCCGCTGTGGATCACGGAGCACGGCTATCCGGCAGACCCGGCCTACCAGGTCGACCCGAGCTTCACGGGCGGAGACGCGGGGCAGGCCGGCATACCTCACGCAAGTCGCTCGTGGGCCTGGGCGAGGCGGGCGCCGAGCAGGTCTTCGTGACGCTGCGCGACAACCTCGAAGGTGAGTACGCGAGCGAGGGCCTCGTTCACATCGACGGCGGACCCGGCACGCCCACCACGCGCCGCCCTTCGTTCCACGCGGTCCGGCGGCTCGCCACGGGCTGGGATCAGGTGATGGGCTGGCGCCGCGAGCAGCGCGAGAACGAGCGGCTCGCTCAGCTCTACGACACGGTGGCAACCCTCGAGGCCGGCAAGGCAAGGGCCGCTCGGGCGAAGTTCGCACTGGCGCGGGTACTCGTGCACGACGCCCAGGATGCGTACGCTCAGGCACCGCGGTCGGCGCGCGTGCGGAAGCGCCTGCTGCGGAGAGTCGCGCGCGTCCGCGCCCTCGTGGCCGGACGCCGCACCGCGCTCCTGTGGCACACCGCCTACGGGCGCTGGCAGCGCGGCCGTGCCGCGGGCCACAGGCTCGCGGTCGAGGAGCTCAAGGCGCAGATCGCGGGCGGCTAGCCGCCCGCTCCTCGCTGGTAGATCTCGACCTCGATGGTCGTGGGCGCGCCCTCGGAGAAGACAGGGGATGCGCCCACGATGATCGCGCAGCCCTCCGCGTAGCGGTCACCGCGCGGAGACACGATGCCGGTGTCCTCCGCCAACTGCCCGAGTCGGAAGCTGACAGGGCGGCCCGCCGGCGCGAGCATTCTGCGCGCGTGGTTCTTCAGCCCGGCGAGCGAGTAGCAGCGCTCGCCCGACGAATCCATCAGACGAACGCCCACCGAGTCAGGTGCGAACAGGAGCGCCTCGAGCGAGCGCGGCATTGCGCCCCAGACCATGACCCGGTGCGTCTCGGTGTCGAGGCTGCCGCCGATCTCGCGAACGCCGTCGCCGCGCGGCTGGGATACCCGGCCACACGGACCGGCCCCCTCTTCGAGCCGCAGCCAGGTGCTCCAGCCCGCCCACCCGGAGCGGCGGAGCAGGGCCTCCACGTTTCGAGCGAGCGTGCGCGGCGGGATGCAATCGGCGCTGCGCTCGAGTGCCAGCACCTCACGCTGAAATGTTGCGAGCTGAAGCCGACCGGCCTTGTAATCGCGCGGGAGCGCCGCGAGGCCGAGTGCCGCGCAGCCCGCACGGCCGCGGCGCGGAACGACGGCGACCGCTTTCCCCTGCCGGCACGCGATTAGATCGGCGGCCACCACGCCGGTGTCCTTCAGGGTTTCGGCGCATAGCGCGACCGGGGATTGGCCCGGATTCCTGGTGATCGCCACGTCTCCACTCATGTCCGATTCGCTGTAGCACGCGACGCCTGCGGCCGCCAACTCGACGGGGTCGCTGAGCATGCCGGCGATCGCGGCTCCGCCGCCTGCCACGGCCAGCGCCGCCAGTGCCACCGCCAGGTAGCGGCGGCGGCCGAGTCGGCGCAGCCGCGGGGTACGCGCACGCCGCGCGATCGCCTCGTCGAGCGCGTCGCCGAGCTGGTTCACGTACGGGATCTCGCTCATGGCGTCGCCTCCATCTGCATCAGGTTGTTCAGGCGTGCGAGGCCGCGGTGCACGCGCAGGCGCGCGGCGCCCTCGGTGCATTCGAGCCGCGCGGCGATCTCTGCGTAGCCGAGCTCACCGACGACCCTCAGCTCGACCGCCTCACGCTCGCCGCCGGTGATCTGATCGAGCGCCGCCGCGAGCGCGTCGCGGTGCTGGTCGATGTCGGCGAGCTCCTCGATCCTCGCGATCGACTCCTCGTCGAGCGAAGGAACTTCAACGCCGAGCCGGCGAACTGCCCGCCGCTCGACCTCCTGGCGGCGGAACCAGTGCGAGAGCTCCTTCGCCGCAATGCCGTAAAGCCATGCACCGCCCGGCCTGCCAACGTCGCGGAAACGCCTGCGGCGCTCGTAAGCCACTGCGAACGTCTCGGCCAGCAGGTCGGCCGCGACCTCGGCATCGAGCACCCGCCGGTAGAAGTACGCGAGCAGCTTGTCGGCCCAGCGGTCGTAGAGCTCGCGAAAGGCGCGCGGGTCACGTCTCGAGGCGACTATCAGTTCGGCGTCGGTCACTCGGACTCTTACGCCGCAACGGCAGCGCGGCGTTACGCGACGCTACCTCGGGCGACGGACCGGGATGCGCGTTGTGCGCTCTCCCGGCTTGCGCGGCGTGAGCGCCTGCGAGGGCGGCTGGTACAGGACCAGCTCGTGCTTCAGCGAGCGGCGGACCCGGTCGAGCTCCTGGTTCAGCTCGTCCCGCACGCGTTCGGCCTGGCGTTCGAGGTTGCGCATCCGGCGGCGCATTCGGTCGATCTCCTCCTCGAGCTCGAAGACGCGCTCCACGCCGGCGAGGTTCATCCCGAGCTCACTGGTGAGCTCCTGGATCCGGCGCAGGCGCTCCACGTCGTCCTGCGAGTAGAGGCGGGTGTTCTTCGGGGAGCGCTTCGGGGTGATCAGCCCGCGCGTCTCGTAGATGCGCAGCGTCTGCGGATGCATCCCCGCGAGCTCGGCCGCCACCGAGATCATGTAGACGCCGCGATCGCTGTCGGGGGCTTCGGCCACCGGTCGCCTCAGCTCCGGTGCGAGAGCAGGCCCTCGCGCGGGTTGCCGTTGATCACGGTGGCAAGCTCATCGACGACCTCGGCCTGCTCCTTCGAGAGCGAGCTCGGCACGTCGATCAGGAGGCGGTAGCGCAGGTCTCCGCGGCCCCGGCCGCCGAGCTTCGGCGGGCCCTCGCCGCGCAGGCGCTGGACCGTGCCGTGCTGCGTGCCCGGGGGAACGCGGATGCGCTTGGTGCCACTGAGCGTGGGCACCTCGATCGTGGCGCCCTTGATCGCCTCCGGAATCGTGATCGGCACCTCCACCTCGAGGTTGTCGCCGCGCCGTTTGAAGATCGGGGACTCCGCCACGCGGGTCACCACGTACACATCACCCTGCGGACCACCGCGTGGGCCAACCTCGCCCTTGCCCTTCAGCCGCACCCGCGACCCGTCGTGCACGCCCGCCGGAATGTTCACGGCGTAGCGCTTGACCTGGCGAGTCTGGCCCGAGCCGTGACAGGTCGGGCAGGGATCCTTGATCTCGGTCCCCGTTCCGCCGCACTGGCGACAGGGCTGTGAGATCGAGAAGAGGCCCTGCGACTCCGCCTCTACACCGCGCCCCTGGCAGCGGCTGCAAATTGTCGGGGAGGTTCCGGGCTTCGCGCCGGTGCCCCGGCATGTGGGGCAAGGAGCGGCGAGCGGCACGGTCACCGAGACCTGGCCGCCCTCCATCGCCTGCTCGAACGACACGTGCACGTCGGTCTCGAGGTCGCGCCCGCGCTCGGGTCGCGGCGCTCGCCCGGATGCGGCATTGCCGAACAGGTCGGAGAGGATGTCGCCGAACCCACCGAAGCCGCCGCCGGGGCCTGCGGCACCGCCGCCGAAACCACCGCCCGGAAAGCCGCCGCCGAAGATCCCGCCGCCGGAGTCGTACTGCTTGCGCTTCTCGGGGTCGGACAGGATCGCGTACGCGCCCTGGACCTCCTTGAAGCGCTCCTCCGCCGCCGGGTCGCCCTGGTTCGTGTCCGGGTGGTACTTGCGGGCAAGCTTGCGGTAGGCCTTCTTGATCTCATCATCGGAGGCCTTCTTGTCGACGCCGAGCGTCCTGTACGGGTCCGTCACCGTCGGCATCAGCCAGAGACCACCACGCGCGCCGGACGCAGCACGGTGCCGTTGGAGCGATAGCCCTTCTCCACGACATCCACCACCAGACCCGCTTCGCCCTCATCCCTCACGGACAGGGCCTCGTGCTCGGTGGGATCGAATTTCTCGCCGGCCGGGTCGAACTGCTGGATGCCGTTGCGCTCTAGCACGGCGATGAGCTCTGAGTGCACAAGGCGAACACCCTCAGCGAGATGCTGTTCACCATCCTCCGCGGAAGCGAGGGCCCTTTCCAGGTTGTCGACGATCGGCAGCAGTTCGCGGACAAGGCCACTCCTTGCCCGCTCACCCGCCGCCGCCGCCTCTCGAGCGGCACGCTTGCGGTAGTTCTCGAAGTCGGCCTGGATGCGCTGCGCAAGCGCGAGGTAGTCCTCCGGCTGCTCGGACTCCTCCGCCGCCTCCTTGTCCTCCATCGCCTGCTGCTCGTTGGCCGGGTCCTCCTCGCCGGAGGGCTCGCCCGCCTCGTCGCGTGACGTGACGGGCTCCTCCTCCGGCGGGATGCCGGTCTCCTGCGATTCGAACGTCATCGGCTACGAACGCTCCTCGCCGTCGACCACCTCGGCGTCCACGACCTCCTCCTCGTCGGCGGAGGCGTCCGTGGCGGCGCCGTCGTCCTCGGCGGAGGCGCCGTTGCCGGCTGCCGCGGCCTGCTGCTGCGCCGCCGCGTACATCTGCTCGGACACCTTGTGGAAGGCCTCCTGCAGCGCCTGCGTCTTCTGGCGCAGGAGCTCCACGTCGTCGGACTCGAGGTTCTCGCGCACGTCCTTGATGGCCGCCTCGATCTCCTCCTTGGAGCCGGTGTCGAGCGACTCGCCCATGTCGGCCACCTGGCGCTCGGCCTGGTACGCGGCGTTCTCGGCCTCGTTCCGGGCCTCCACGACCTCGCGCTGGCGGCGGTCGTCCTCGGCATGTGCCTCGGCGTCCTTGACCATGCGCTCGACCTCTTCGTCAGCGAGGCCGGAGCCGGCCTTGATCTCGATCTTCTGCTCCTTGCCGGTGCCGAGGTCCTTCGCGCCGACGGCCAGGATGCCGTTGGCGTCGATGTCGAACGTGACCTCGATCTGCGGCACGCCCCGCATCGCGGGCGGGATGCCCGTGAGCTGGAACTTGCCGAGCGACTTGTTGTAGGTGGCCATCTCGCGCTCGCCCTGGAGCACGTGGACCTCCACGCTCGGCTGGTTGTCTTCGGCCGTCGAGAAGATCTCCGACTTTCGGGTCGGGATCGTGGTGTTGCGCTCGATCAGCTTGGTCATGACGCCGCCCTTGGTCTCGATGCCAAGGGTCAGCGGGGTCACGTCGAGCAGGAGGATGTCCTTCACGTCGCCGGCGAGCACGCCCGCCTGGATGGCGGCGCCCACGGCCACGACCTCGTCCGGGTTCACGCCGCGGTGCGGGTCCTTCCCGGTGAGCTCCTTGACCTTCTCCTGCACGGCCGGCATGCGCGTCATGCCGCCCACGAGTACGACGTGGTCGATGCTCGCACCGCCCTCGGCACCGGCATCCTTCAGCGCCTGCTTCGTCGGACCGACCACACGGTCCACGAGGTCCGCGGTCAGCTCGTTCAACTTCGAGCGGGTGAGCCGCTGGTTGAGGTGCTTCGGAACCGAGTCGACCGCTGTGATGAACGGCAGGTTGATCTGCGTCTCCTGCGCCGAGCTCAGCTCCGTCTTGGCCTTCTCGGCCTCCTGGTAGAGGCGCTGGAGGGCCATCTTGTCGGCCGACAGGTCGACGCCCTCAGACTTCTTGAACTCCGAGACGAGCCAGTCGACGATCGCCTTGTCGAAGTTGTCGCCGCCGAGGTGGTTGTCACCCGCGGTCGACTTCACCTCAAAGACACCGTCGCCGATGTCGAGCACCGACACGTCGAACGTGCCGCCGCCGAGGTCGAAGACGAGGATCTTCTGGTCAGCTTCCTTGTCGAGCCCGTACGCGAGCGAGGCCGCGGTCGGCTCGTTGATGATGCGCTTCACGTCGAGCCCGGCCACCTGGCCGGCGTCCTTCGTGGCCTGGCGCTGGTCGTCGTTGAAGTACGCGGGGACGGTGATCACCGCGCTGTCGACCGTGTCGCCCAGGTACGCCTCGGCGTCAGCCTTCAGCTTCTGGAGGATCATCGCGCTGATCTCCGGCGGGGCGAACTCCTTGCCGCCGGCCTTCACACGCGCGTCGCCGTTCGGGCCAGGAATGACCTCGAAGGGGACGATCTTCTCCTCCTCCTTGACCTCGGCCTCCTTGCGGCCCATGAAGCGCTTGATCGAGAAGACCGTGTTCTCGGGGTTCGTAACAGCCTGCCGCTTGGCGGGTGCGCCGACGAGGCGCTCGCCACCCTCCGTGAACGCAACAACCGAGGGGGTTGTGCGCGCACCCTCGGCGTTCTCGATCACGGTGGGCTCGCCGCCCTCGAGGACGGCCATGCACGAGTTGGTCGTGCCCAGATCGATGCCGATCGTCTTGCCCATCCGTACTTCTCCTTAGTCGAGTCGAAAGAAATCTAAGTGCGAGTATGGCAGATCCATTCGCCTTTGCCGACCCATTTTCACCACTCCATCGCACTTGTGCATGACATGCATGCAAAACGCGGAGAGAGTGAAAACCACTAGGATCCCGCGGCCGATGCCGCGCCTCGTCCTAATCGCTCATCGCTGCCGTGGCAGTTCTGGGCGCAACGGCCTGCGGCGACGATGACGAGAGCTCAACGGGGCAAGCAGAGCAGCAGACCGCCGCGCAAACCGAGACCACCCCGCCCGAAGACGCCCTCAAGGACACCACGACCAAGCCCGAGATCCCGAAGCCCACCGGGATTCCGCCGCGCAAGCTCGTGAAGCAGGACATCGTGAAGGGCAAGGGGCCGGCCGCCAAGGCGGGCGACACCGTGACCGTGAACTACGTGGGCTGGAACTTCTCGAACGGCGTGGAGTTCGACTCGTCGTGGGACTCCGGGCAGGCCTTCCCCGTGCAGCTCGGCGCGGGCATGGTGATCGAGGGCTGGGACAAGGGTCTCGTCGGCGTCAAGAAGGGCGGCCGGCGGATGCTCACGATCCCGCCCGAGATGGGCTACGGCGCCGAGGGCTTTCCGCCCGACATCCCGCCGAACGAGACGCTCGTCTTCGTGGTCGACGCGGTCTCGATCGAGTAGGTCACTCCTCCGGCAACGGGCGCGGCGGGCGTAGCCGCGGCACGATCTCGACCGCCACGATCGCCGTCATGATCAGCGCGGCGCCGAGCCAGCCGGTTGCGGTCAGGCGTTCGTCGTTCAGGAGCCAGCCGAACAGTCCGGCGAACGCCGGCTCGGACGCCAGGATCAGCGCCGTACGAGCCGGAGGCGCGTGCCTCTGGGCGAACGACTGGACGAAGAACCCGAGCGCGCTCGCGATCAACGACGTGACGATCAGCGCCGACCACACCGTGGTCCCCTCCGGTGGCTCGAGCTGCCCGGCGGCCCCGCCGATCGCCAGGGAGACGAGCCCGACCACGCCGAGCTGGATCGCGAGCAGCGCGCCCACGTCGAAGCGCCTCACCGCACTCGCCGTGGCGAGTATGTGCGCGGCCAGCGAGATCGCGCAGAGGAAGACGAGGCCGTCGCCGCGCAGGTCGAAGTCGCCGCCCGCTCCGGACAGAAGCCAGAGCCCGAACATCGCCACGCCCGCGGCCACCCACGCCGTCGTTGGGATCAGATGCCCCAGGAAGACGGCGCCGAGCACCGGCGTCAGGACCACGAACAGCCCGGTGATGAATCCCGTGTTCGAGGCGGTGGTCTCCTCGAGGCCGAGCGTCTGGAACACGTAGCCGCCCGTGAGGAACACGCCCATCACCAGGGCGGCGCGCCAGCCCTCCCTCGGAAGGACCCGAAGCTGCCGATGGAAGATGAGAGCAACGATCAGGGCGGCCGGGATGAAGCGATAGGCCAGAAAGGCCATCGTGGGGAGCTCGCGGATGGCGTCCTGCACCATTACGAAGGTCAGCCCCCAAACCGAGGCGATCCCTATCAGTGCCAGCTCGGAGAGCCGTCGGAGGTTGGTCTCGCTCATGCGGCGCTGCGCGCCTCCGCCAGCCGCCGGCGTCCCTCTGGACACATGCGCTTCAGCGGACACGCCGGACAGTCCGGCTCGCGCGCCGTGCACGTCCTGCGCCCGTGGCGGATCAGCAGCACGTGCAGCTCGTACGCCTCCTCCGGGCTGTCCACAAGCTTCAGCATCTCGTCGTGGGCGCGCTCGAGGTTCGTGCCCTGCGGCCAGAGCCCAAGCCGCGTGCCCACCCGATACACGTGCGTATCCACCGGCACGTCCGGCCGGCCGTACGAGAACAGCAGCACGCACGCCGCGGTCTTGCGGCCCACGCCGGGCAGCTCGCAGAGATAGTCGCGAGCCTCGCCGAGCGGAGCGTCCTCCATCCACGCCAGGTCGTCCTCGTCGAGCGCGTCGAGGATCTGCTTGATGCGGACCGCCTTGGTGGGCGCGAGGCCACCCGGGCGGATCGCGTCCTCCACCTCTTCCACCGGCGCGGCGCTCACCTCGGCCCAGGACGAGAAGCGCTCGCGCAGGCGTGCGTACGCGACGTCGCGGTTGCGGTCATTCGTGTTCTGCGAGAGCACCGTGAGGATCAGCTCGTCCACGGGTGCGCGGTGCGGGCGCAGCACGGGACGGCCGTACTCCCTGCGGAGCCGGTCGAGGATCGTGCGAACCCTGCGGCGGTCGGTCATGACCGGGGTGATGGTATGAAGCGCGCCTTGGACGTGACCGAACACGATGTGAAGGTCGCCGGCCTCGACGTGCACTACCGCCGGGCCGGCGACGCACCGATCCTCTACCTGCACGGCGTGCCGACGCATTCGCACGACTGGATCCCATTCCTCGAGCGCACCGGCGGAATCGCGCCTGACCTGCCCGGCTTCGGCAGGTCGGCCAAGCCCGGCGACTTCGACTACTCGATCCAGGGCTACGACCGCTTCCTCGAGGCGTTCGTGGACGAGCTGGGGCTGGAGCGCTTCTCGCTCGTCCTACACGATTGGGGCTCGGTCGGCCTCGCGCTGGCGCAGCGCTTCCCGGAGCGCGTCGAGCGGCTCGTGCTGTTCTCGGTGGTGCCGTTCCTGCCGGGCTTCCGCTGGCACCGCGTGGCGCGCGGCTGGCGCACGCCCGGGATCGGCGAGCTGCTGATGGGGGCCACGACGCGCTGGGGCCTCCGGCGCGAGCTGCCGGCCGAGCTGGCCGACGCGGCGTGGGGCGCGTTCGACCACGGCACCCAGCGGGCGATCCTGAAGCTGTACCGCTCCGCGCCGCTCGAGGTGCTCGCGGAGGCCGGCAAGCGGCTCGGCGACATACGCGCTCCCGCGCTCGTGCTCTGGCCCGAGGACGATCCATACATCGGCGCGGAGTTCGGCCCGGCTCACGCCGATGCACTCGGCGGCGAGACGACCCTCGAGATGGTCCGCGGCGGCCATTGGCCGTGGCTCAAAAATCCCGAGCTGATCGATCGCACGGCCGAGCTTTCTAAAACGTTCCTAACTTATTAAAGATATGCACCTCTCCGTCGATTCAATGGGACTGTGCGCGAGTTCCTCTCAAAATCAATCGCTGGCGGTCTGTCCGCCGGCGTCGTCCTGCTCTGGTGGCCCGTCCTGTTCGCTGAGGTCGACACCGTTACCTCGTGGTTTGTCCGGGGCGTGGCGTGGACGGTCTGCTTCGAGCTTCTGCTCGTCGCCCTGATTCCGTTCGAGCGTGCGCTCTGGGAGACCAGGCACGGCGAGCGCATCTCGCGCCGGATGGGGAGCGCCGGGCTGCGGCTGCACGCCGGCTCGCCCCGGCGCCGCATGAGCCGGCTGAGCGCGGTGGCCACCGTGGCCCTCGCCGTCCCGGTGGTGCTGCTCGTGGCCGGACTCCACAAGCAGACGTCCGCCCACGCCGAGGCACCCAGGCCCATCAAGGTCGTGCGCGTGACCAAGGTCGTGCGGCCCGTGACCGTGAAGCGGATCGTGGAGCGGGCGCCGGTGCAGCAGGAGTACGCGGCTGCCCCGCAGCAGGCTGCGCCGGCCCCGGTGCCGCCGCGCACGACGGAGAAGCCGAAGCCTGACCGGACCGTCGTGGGACGCACCGCGCCGGTGGAGAGCGAGACCGCACCCACGGACCAGGTCGACGCCGCGCCGGACAGCGCGCCGCGCTGACGAGGCGACTCCGGTGGCTGGACCTGCGGTTCGGCCTCTCGCGGTCGGCTAGCCTGTCTCCTCTCGTGCTGCGCGACGCGCCGTCTGCCGCCACGGCGCCGCCTTCCTCTCCTGACACGACGACCGGGGAGACGGCGCCCACCTCGCCACGGACCGACCGCCGGCGGCCTCGGGCTGCGCGCTGGCTGCGGAGCATCGACCCATGGAAGGCCGCGCCGATCGTGGTGGCGCTGATCTTCACCGCCGTCTACCTGGTCTGGCAGCCGCGCACCGTCGACCTCGCGGCCCACACCTTCCGCGCCGATCTGTTCGGCAAGGAGGGCTTCACGATCTGGAACGGCCAGTGGTACGGCGGCCACCACACGCCCGCGTACAGCGTGCTGTCGCCGCCGCTCGCCTGGCTGCTCGGCCCTCCGGTGGCGCTGGCGCTTTCGGCCATGGCATCCGCAGCGCTGTTCCCGCCGCTTCTGCGCGGCTGGTTCGGCGACGACCGCGCCCGCTGGGGCGCGATCTGGTTCGGCGCCGCCACCGCCACGCTGCTCTTCACAAGCCGGCTCCCGTTCGCGATCGGGGTGGCGTTCGGCCTCGCGGCGCTGCTCGCGCTTCAGCGCCGCCACTACTGGCTCGCGATCGTCTTCGCAGTGCTGTGCCCGCTCGGCAGCCCTGTGGCGGGACTGTTCCTGGCGATGGCCGGCGTGGCCTACGCGATCGCCGAGCGGACCGACCGCGCCAAGCGCTCCGAGGGGCTCGCAATCGCAGCCGCGGCGTTCATCCCGCCGGTGTTCATGGCGTGGGCGTTCCCCGAGGGCGGCTGGGCGCCCTTCCCGACGTCGGCGTACATCCCGATCCCGGTGTTCGCGATCGCGTGCCTGATCGTCCTGCCGCGCGAGCAGAGCGCGCTGCGCTGGGGCGCGGTGCTCTACGGACTCGGCGCCACGCTCGCGCTTGCGATCGAGACGCCGATGGGCGGCAACGCCGTGCGCCTCGGCGCGCTGTTCGGCGGGCCGCTGCTCCTGTGCGCGCTCTGGGGCCGGCCGTGGACGAAGCGCCCCTGGGCCCTCGCGCTCCTGGCAACCGGCTTCGCGGCGCTCGCGCTGTGGCAGTGGTCGCCCGCCGTGCGCGACGTGATCAAGTACATCGAGGACCCCGCGGCCAAGTCGGACTACTTCACGCCGCTGAAGGAGTTCCTCTTCCGCCTGCCCGATCAGCGCCGCATCGAGATCCCGTTCACGCGCTCGCACTGGGAGGGCTCGGAGGTGGCGATGGACCAAGCGCTTGCGCGTGGCTGGTTGCGCCAACTCGACACGAAGCTGAATCCGATCTTCTATCGCGACGGGTTGAACCGGCTCACGTACGCGAGTTGGCTGGCGGACAACGCGGTGCGCTATGTGGCGCTGCCGAGCGCGAAGCCGGACAAGAGCTCGTACGGCGAGCGCGCGTTGATCGAGAAGGGGCTGCCGTATCTGCGGCTGCGTTGGAAGTCGGATGACTGGCGCGTGTATGAGGTGCTGCTGGCGGCGCCGCTTGTGATCTCGCAGAAGAACGCGCGCATCCTGCTCGAGCAGTTCCAGTCGGATGAGCTGCTGCTGGACGTGAAGCGGCCCGGCGAGGCGATCGTGAAGGTGCGCTGGACGCCGTACTGGTTCGCGTCGAACGCGTGCGTCGAGCCCTACGGCGACTGGACGAAGGTGATCGCCGACAAGGTCGGGTTCGTGCACATGTCGACCCGCTTCGCGCCCGAGCGCCTGTTCTCACGCGGACGCCGCTGCGACGATTCTGCGGGCTAGGCGAGGCCTAGCTAGGCTAGACGCCGTGCTCCGCTCCCACCCAGTCCTGGTCCAGCTGGCTCGGGTCTGGCGCCTGAGCGGTCGCTGGCTGCCGAACGGCTGGCTCGACGCCATCCGCCAGCTCGCGCTGTTCGCCGGCGCCTACTACCTGTACCGCATCGTCCGCGGCATCGTGGACGGGCAGGCCGGCCTCGCCTTCGAGAACGCGCGCCACCTCGTGGATGCCGAGCGGACCCTCGGGCTCTTCTTCGAGCCCGGCCTCCAGGCCTGGGCGGAGGGACAGGAGTGGCTGCTCACGTTCGCCAACTGGATGTACGTGAACTCGCACTTCGTGATCACCACGACGTTCCTGATCTGGCTCTACATTGCGCGCAACCACGCCTACTACTTCGTGCGCAACATGTTCATCGTCGCGATGGGCTTGGCGCTTGTGGGCTACCTGGCCTACCCGACCGCGCCGCCGCGCTTCCTGCCCGAGTGGGGATTCAGCGACTCGGTCGCCGAGTTCGTGGGCGAGAAGGCCGACCAGAGCGCCAACGTCCTCTACAACCCGTTCGCCGCCGTGCCGAGCATGCACGTGGCGTTCGCGCTGATGATCGCCATCCCGGCGATCTTCCTGGTCAAGCACCGCGTGCTGAAGGTGCTGTGGGGCATCTACCCGCTGGTCGTGACCTTCGTCGTGGTGGTCACCGCGAACCACTTCTGGCTCGACGCCGCGCTCGGCGCGCTGGTGGCGGCCGCCTCGGCCTACGCTGCAAGCGCCGCCTTCGCGCGCGCCCGCCCCGAGGCCTGGGCCTGGCGCACCGCCGGGGCCAAGGCGCACGCGTGAGCGACGAGATCCGCGAGCGGCCACGCCGGCCGCGCGCTCGCAGCCCCCGTGAGGGCGCCCGCTCGGCCGGGGAGATGCGTGTGCTCGCGCGCGACCGCCTGATCGAGTCGAGGCTCACGCCGAACGCGATCTCCGTCACGGGCCTGATCGGCAACCTGATCGCCGCCGTCCTCGTCCTCGAGCACCATTTCGTCCTCGCGGGCGTGGCCTTCATCCTCGGCTCGGTCTGCGACATGTTCGACGGCCGCTACTCGCGTATGTCCGGCAAGGGCACGCCGTTCGGCGCATTCCTCGATTCCACGCTCGACCGCGTGGAGGAGGGTGTGGTGCTGGCGGCCGTCGCGGCATGGTTCGCGCAGGAGGGAAATGACCTCGCGGTGGGCGCCACCGTGATCGCCGTGGTGGGCTCCTACATGGTGAGCTACACCCGCGCACGGGCCGAGGCGCTGGGGGTGGAATGCAAGGTCGGGATCGCTTCTCGTGCGGTCCGGGTAGTAATCCTCTCAGCGGGACTGGTGTTTGCGGCCGGCGAGCTTGTGCCAGACTTGGACCTGCTCGAGCCGGCGATCTACGTGATGGCTGCGCTCACGGTCTTCACCGCGCTTCAGAGGGTGCTCCACGTACGTCGGCAGCTCGCCGACGCCGCGGGCACCGTGTAACCCAAACAAGCTTGGCGGGTGTTTCCTCTCGATGACTGATTCGACAACTTCTTCAAACGGCGGTTCTCGCTACCAGAGCGACAAGGTTCGCGTTGCGATCATCGGGGTCGGCAACTGCGCATCGTCCCTGGTGCAGGGCGTCGAGTACTACAAGGACGCCGACGCGAACGCGTCCGTACCGGGCCTCATGCACGTGGACCTCGGCGGCTACCACATCTCTGACATCGAGTTCAGCGCCGCCTTCGACATCGACGCGGACAAGGTCGGCAAGGACCTCTCCGAGGCGATCTGGTCGGGCCAGAACAACACGATCAAGTTCTCCGAGGTTCCGAACCTCGGCGTGCCCGTCCACCGCGGCATGACTCACGACGGGCTCGGCAAGTACCTCAAGGAGAAGATCACGAAGGCGCCCGGCGAGACCGCCGACATCGTGAGGATCCTCAAGGAGACGAAGACTGACGTGGTCGTCTCCTACCTGCCGGTCGGATCCGAGCAGGCCACCAAGTGGTACGTCGAGCAGATCCTCGAGGCCGGCTGCGGCTTCGTGAACTGCATCCCCGTGTTCATCGCAGGCGAGAACTACTGGGCGAAGCGCTTCGACGAGCACGGGCTGCCGATCGTCGGCGACGACATCAAGTCGCAGGTCGGGGCCACGATCGTCCACCGCATGCTCGCGCGCCTCTTCTTCGAGCGCGGCGTCGAGATGAAGCGGACGTCGCAGCTGAACGTGGGCGGCAACATGGACTTCTACAACATGCTCGAGCGCGAGCGCCTGGAGTCCAAGAAGATCTCGAAGACGCAGGCGGTCACGTCGGTCATGGGCCACGAGCTGCCCAAGGACGACGTCTACATCGGTCCCTCGGACTACGTGCCGTGGCTCACCGACCGCAAGTGGGCGCACATCCGGATCGAGGGCGAGGCCTTCGGCGACGTGCCGCTCACGCTCGAGGCGAAGCTCGAGGTCTGGGACTCCCCGAACTCGGCAGGCATCGTCATCGACGCGGTCCGCTGCTGCAAGCTGGCGCTGAACCACGGGCTCGGCGGCCCGATCACGGGTGCCTCCGCGTACCTGATGAAGTCGCCGCCCGAACAGCACCCCGACCCGGTCGCACGCGACATGGTCGAGGAGTTCATCGCCACCTACGGCGGTGCGCCGAAGCTGCCGGGCTCGACGCCGAAGCCGGCCGAGGCAAAGCCGGCCGAGACCGAGACGACCATCGACACCTAGAGGTGTCGCAGGCGGTCATCGACTTCGTCGTCGAGGGGTACCGCCGCTACAACGAGCGCGACCGGTCACTCCCTTGGCCGGACGACGAGAACGCCGGCCACTGGCACGACGACGGCGAGTACCGCTCCGCCCGCGAGGACCCCGACTCCGAGGTACATCGCGGGCTGGAGGCGATCCGGGTGCAGTTCCAGCGCTGGCATGACACCTACCCCGACCTGCGGGTGAGGATCGTCGACGTCCGTGTGAACGAAGACAAGGTCATGGCATGGGTGCACCTGAGCGGCCACGGGGTGGGGAGCGGAGTCCCGATCGAGATGGAGCTCGCGCACGTGCTCGCCATCCGTGACGGGAAGATCGCGTACATCGCCGAGTTCTTCGACAGGGCCGAGGCGCTCGGTCACGTCGGCCTCTCGGAGTAGCGCCCGAATATCCTCCGAGGGTGCCCTTTTCGATAGCGCAGGTCACACCCTGGCCCTGGGAGCAGCACCATGAGGTCAACCGCTTCGTGGAGCGGCTCTCGGATGAGCTGTGCACGCGCGGGCACCGCGTTGTGGTGGTCGCGCCGTCCGACTCGCGCGAGCTGGTGCGGGAGGGGCGCGCGAAGGTCAGGGCGCTGCGCTCGGATCCGGACGCTCTCTGGGCCGAGGAGGGCTGCGCGTCGGTGGTGGCGGTGGGGCAGTCGCTTCCATTCCGCCGCGCCGGGTCGGTGTCGATGCCGCTCGACGTGTCGCGCACGCTCGAGGATCTGCTCGACCGGGCCGAGCTCGACTTCCTCCACGTGCATGAGCCGTTTGCGCCGAGCGCCGCGTCGGCCGCTCTGCGGCACTCGCGAGCGCTGAACATCGGAACCTTCCACTCGACCACCGAGCGCTTCGTGTCGACTCAGGTGGCGCGCAAGGTGGTGGAGCTCCTGTTCGGGCGCCTCGACGGCCGCACCGCGAGCTACGCGGCCACGCGCGACCTGATCGAGCGCTACTTCCCGGGCGACTACACGGTGATCCGCCCGGGCGCGGACCTCCACGCGCGCGGCGTGAAGACCGACGGGCCGCCCGAGATCGTGTTCTCTGACGAGGAGGAGCGCGGCGCCCTGCGGCTGTTCCTCCGCGCTCTGCGCCGCCTCCCGACCGACCTCGACTGGCGCGCCACCATCTGGATGCGCGAGCCGGCCTCCACCACGGCGCCGACGCTGTCCCGCCGCATGCGCGAGCACGTGACCCTCGCCGGGCCGAGCGACGGCTCCGAGGCGCAGCATCTCGCGCGTGCCTCGATAGCCGTGGCGGCCTCTGCCGGAACGGCGCCGGCCCCTCAACTCGTGCTGCGAGCGATGGCCGGCGGCGCGGTGCCGGTGGTCTCGCGGCTTCCGCAGTACGAGGAGCTGCTGCGCGAGGGCGAGCTGGGCCCGCTCTTCGAGCCGCGCGATGCGCTCACGCTCGCCGCCCAGCTCGAGCGGCTGCTGCGCGACCCGAAGCTGCTGTCGGGCTACGCCAGCGCGATCGAGGATGCGCACGACGACATCAGCTGGTCGCGTGTTGCGGACGAGTTCGAGGATCTCTACGCGCGCATCGCCGCGCGCCGGCACGACTCGAACGGCCGTGTAGGGCTGCGCAAGAAGCTCGGCGAGAAGAACTTCATCCACGTGGACCTGCACATGCACACGGACCACTCGCCCGACTGCGCCACGCCCGTGGACACGCTGCTCGACACCGCGAAGAAGGTTGGGCTCGGGGCGATCGCGATCACCGACCACAACGAGATCTCCGGCGCGCTCGAGGCGCGCAAGCGGGCCAACGGGATCAAGGTGATCGTGGCCGAGGAGGTTAAGACCGCGGACCAGGGCGAGGTGATCGGGCTCTTCATCGAGGAAAAGATCCCGCGCGGGATGACGCTCCAGGAGACGATCGCCGAGATCCGCCGCCAGGGGGGCCTCGTATACGTCCCCCATCCCTTTGACCGGATGCATGCCGTGCCCGACTACGAGCACCTGTTGGACGTTGTGGAAGAGATCGACGCGATCGAGGTCTTCAACCCGCGCGTGGCTTTCTCCGCCTTCAACGAGGAGGCCGCGCGCTTCGCGGCCAAGTACCGGATCGTGGCCGGCGCCGGCTCGGATAGCCACGTGGCCCAGGGGCTCGGCTCCGTGAAGATCCGGATGCGCGACTTCGACGGGCCGGAGGAGTTTCTCGAGTCCCTGCGCGACGCCGACATCGTCCGAAAACGCCAGTCGCTCCTCTACGTACAGGCCCTGAAGTTCCTCCAGACGCGCGGCAAGAAGTGATGCGCCCGAAAGGAGCACCGGCAAGTCCGTCAAAAGCCAGTGGGACGGTGCCGGCCACTGACGACGAGATTCGCGAGAAGTACCTCGAGCGAGCGATCCGCGAACTGAACCTCCTCACCAGGGAGATTCAGGACTGCGATCACTGCCCGCGAGGAAACCTCATGCCCGTGCTCGGCTCGGGCCACCCGCAGGCGGACATCTTCCTGCTGAAGTTCGCGCCGGTGCCCTCGGAGATCGAGGAGGGCGTGGCGTTCTACGGCCGCGCCGGCAGCGCGCTCATGAAGAGCTTCAAGCGGCTCGGCGTGGACCCGCTCGCCGTGTACGGGACCGTGTTCGTGAAGTGCCCGGTGCACGACACCGACGACTCGGCCCCCGCCTGCCGCGCCCGCGTCCTCGAGGAGCTCACGATCGTGCAGCCCCGGATCGTGGTGGTGATGGGCGAGGAGGGACTCGAGGAGCTGAACGATCTGCACGTGCCACTCGGGCGCCAGCTCGAGTGGAAGCCGGGCGAGCTCCAGCGCCTCACGCCGTCGCTCGAGGCGCTCGTGGTGCCGGACATCGACCGCTCGCTCGACGACGAGCAGGCGAAGCGCGAGTTCTGGGGGGCCTTCCGCGCCCTCGGCGAGTGGTACGCGGACTTCCCGCCGTACTAGCCAGCGGTACCCTTTTAGGCGTGGCCGCTGAGGCACGCGTCCTAGTAGTCGCCAACCGCACCGCCGAGTGCCCCGAGCTGCTCGATGCCCTGCGCACGAGGACGATGCAGGGGCCCTGCCAGTTCACGCTTCTGGTGCCGTCCACACCGCACGGCATCGCCTGGGCTGGAGACATGCACGGCGGCGGCGAGGAGGCCGAGGAACACCGGCGCGCCTTCGTAGACGAGCTGCGAACGGAGGGGCTCAACGTCGGCGACGCCAAGGTCGGCGATCCGGATCCGCTTGCGGCGATCCAGGACGAGTGCAACTTCAGCGAGTACGACGAGCTGATCGTCTCGACGCTCCCTCTGCACGTGTCCAAGTGGCTACGGGTGGACCTGCCGCGCAAGGCAGAGGCCGCCACCGGCCTGCCCGTCACTCACATCGTGGGGAGCACGTCCTGATGGACCTCGAGGAGCGCTTTGGCGTCGATCCGGTGATCGAGCGCACCTGCTCCGAGTGCGGAACGAAGCTCACCGACGAGGAGATCAAGGCCTCACTCGAGACCGGCGGACCGTTCCTCTGCACCGTCCATGCGGCCGAGGAGGTCCCGATGGAGGATGCTCCCTAGCGCTCGAGCAGGGCGACGCACTCGATGTGCGGCGTCTGCGGGAACATGTCCACCGGCCGCACCGTCTTCAGCTCGTAGCCGCCGTCGTCCACGAGCTGACGCGCGTTCGGCGCGAGCGTCGTCGGGTTGCAGGAGACGTAGACGATCCGCTGCGCCTCGGCCTCGATGATCCGGCGAACCACCTTCTGCGACAGGCCGGCGCGCGGCGGGTCCACCACGATCACATCCGGGCTGCCCGACTGCTCGAGCAGCTCGCGCATCACGAGCCGGACGTCGCCGGCGAAGAAGCGCGTGTTGTCGATGCTGTTCAGCTTCGCGTTCTCGATCGCGTCGCGAACGGCCTCCTCCACCAGCTCCACTCCCCAGACCTCGCCCGCGTCAAGGGCGAGCGCCAGTGCGATCGTGCCGATGCCGCAGAACAGGTCGAGCACCTTCTCGCGCCCGCTCAGGGCCGCCAGCTCGGCGGCGGTGCCGTAGAGCGTCTCCGCCATCTCGGTGTTCGTCTGGAAGAAGGCGTCCGGTGAGATCCGGAAGCGCAGGCCCGCCAGCTCCTCGTCGAGCACGGCCGCTCCCTTGACGAGTTGCGTGTCGCCACCGCGGGTGGTCTCGGCAACGCCCTCGGCGCGGGTCCAGAGGAAGGAGTCGGCCGGGGTCGCCGCCGCAAGCTCGGCCACGCGGAACTCGGCACCGGGGCTCGTAACCACACGGGCCTGGACCTGGCCCGTGCGCCGCCCCTCGCGCACCACGAGGTTGCGCAGCACGCCGGTGCCCGTCTCGCGGTCCCACGCGGTGAGGCCCTCCTCGCGGCACCATGCCTTGACGGCCTCGCGGATCTCGTTGATCCGCTCGGAGGCGAGGATGTCGTCCTCCACGTCGTCGATCAGGTCCCATCGGCCGGCATGGTGGAATCCGAGCACGAGCTCGCCCTGCTCGTCCATCCCGAACGAGTACTCGAGCTTGTTGCGGTAGCGGAGCTGCTCCGTGGCCGGCACGATCGGCTCGACGGGCGGCTCCTCGAACCCGCCGATGCGGCTCAGCGCGTCGCGAACCTGGGACTCCTTCTCCTGGAGCTGGCGCTCGTAGGGGAGCACCTGCCACGGCGCGCCGGGGTGCGGTGCCAGCGGCTCGATGCGATCGGGACTCGGCTCCAGCAGCTCCACCAGCTCGCCCTCGGCCCAGGAGCGCTTCGACTTCCCGATTCGCGCGCGCACGCGATCGCCGGGAACCGCGCCGCGGATGAACACCACGTAGCCGGTCTCGGTGCGCGCGACGCCCGCCCCGCCATAGGCGAGACGATCGACCGTCAGGTCGAGCTCGTCACCCCTTCGGGGGCGTGGGAGTGCTGTGGCTTCGGACGACGTCAGCCGAGCTTAGTCAGCCGAGCTTCGACTCGATCGAGTTCAGCACGGTCTTGCGGTTCGCGTTGCGGCGCTCGTAGTCGCGCACCTTGCGCAGCTCCGCGGGGGTGAGCCCGCTGGTGCGGCTCACCACCTGGTCTGCGGTCAGGTCGTCATACGCGGTGATCGGGAAGTTCGGCCCGACCCCCGCCGCACGCCGGGCGCGATCCGCCTGCGCCAGCGCCGGTGACGCCGCGCGCACCGCGCGGCTGCGCGCGCCGGACGCCTGCTTGCGCGCTCCTCCGACCGCGCCACCGGCCGCCTTGCGGACGCCGGTAGTGCGGCCCTCGATCTCGTCGCGGCCGCGGCCGAGCAGCTGCTCGAGGTCCTTCAGCACGTCGTTCGTCTGCTTCTGCCCCTGCTTGAGAAGGCTCGTAACGAGCCCCTGCGCGTCGGCGGAGGTCATGCGGCCGCGCTCGACCGCTTCCTCGACCGCCTCCTCGATGCGCTGACGGCTGAGGAGCACCATCTCCAGCGGGCCGATCAGGTTCTTGCGCAGCGCCTCGCGGAACTCGGCGACGGTCTTGGCCTCGACGCCCGCGCTCTTCGCCGGCTTCGCTGCCGCGCGTGCGGTGGTCTTCGCGGCCTTGCGCGCCTGCTGCTGGCGCCCGCGTGCCTGGCCGCCCTTCTTCGCGGCGGCCTTGCGCTTGGTCGACGAGGCCGAGCTCGACGCGCTGGTGCGGCTCCGCGACGACGCGGACGACGAGCGGCTGCTCGCCGAGCGGGTGCTCTTGGCGCGGGTGCTTTTGGCCCGGCTGCCGCCGGACGCCTTGCTGCCCGACGACCGGCTCGTCGACGAACGCTTGCTCGAAGCGCTCGACCGCTTTGACCCACCACTCGACTTACCTGTGCTCCGACGCTCCGCCATCTTGGCTCCCTCTCGTCTGCCGCTTGGTTGGACTCTTCCCCCAACGCGGGACTAAATCACGTCGGCACCGCGGCTGACCCCACCTCCCACTGCGCAACCACGGGCGCGTGGTCGGACAGCCGCAGCCGCCGGCCGTCCCGCTCGGGCAGCTCGCGCTCCTCGGGCGCGAGCTGTCGCGTGGGCTCCACGACCTCGAGGCCGCGTGCGAGCAGATGGTCGATCACCATCGGGCCCGTGGGGTCGCCGAGACCGAAGCGGTCGCGCAACTCCTCGAACGCACGGGGGTGGTGCCGCGGACGCAGGTTCATGTCGCCGCCGAACACGAGCGGGTCGCCCTCTGACCAGTCGACGGCGGAAGCGGCCGCGGCCGGCAGCTCGAGGCTCGCCTGCTCCGGCAGCCCGGCGGAGGCGTGCAGGTTCGCGAAGCACACCGTCGCGCCGCTCGGCAGCTGCACGCGCGCCCAGATCATCGTCCGGCGCTCGGGACGCTTCGTAAGGATCATGCGGCGTTCCTCCAGGATCCGGCCGGGCTCGCGGACGAGTATCTGGTTGGAGCCGCCCTCCCACGAGGCGATCAGGTCGGGGTTCAGGATGGCCGCGAAGCGCTGAAGCGGTGGCACGACGTTGCGCGACGTGAACACGCGCGCGCCCGCCGAGGCCGTACGTCGCTGGAACGCGCGGAACCAGAGCGGCGGCGCCTCCTGAAGCAGCGCCACGTCCCATTCGGTGTCGCCGACCCATCCTGTGAACTCGCGGCACAGCGAGCGGTTCACCTGAGCATGCGTCTCGTTGCGCTCGGTCAGGCGAAGCAACCGCGAGCGCAGCGTGAAGAGCGTCTTGTCGGGCGGAAAGTCGCGCCCGTGGTAGAGATTCCAGCTGAGGACTCGCATTTGGCCAGACACTTCCTTACCGGAGAGGAGCTTACGACCGCGGAGCAGCGGCGTCTCCTCGAGCGCGCGATCGAGCTCAAGGCCGATCGCCTGTCGTCGCGCGCGCTAGACGGCAAGAGCGTCGCGCTCGTGTTCGACAAGCCATCCACGCGCACGCGCGTGTCGTTCGACACCGGCGTGTTCGAGCTCGGCGGGCACCCGCTGATCCTGCGCCAGGGCGAGCTCCAGATGGCCCGTGGCGAGTCGCCGCGCGACGTGGCTCTGGTGCTCTCCCGCATGGTCCACGGGATCGGCATCCGCACGGGCCCGCACCAGACGGTCGTCGAGCTCGCCGAGCACTCGTCGGTCCCGGTGATCAACATGCTCACCGAGGAGCACCACCCCTGCCAGGCGCTCGCCGACCTGATGACGCTCCTCGAGCGCTTCGGCACGCTCGAAGGCCTCAAGCTCGCCTACGTGG
Source organism: uncultured Thermoleophilaceae bacterium (assembly GCA_963825345.1). Classification (GTDB taxonomy): domain Bacteria; phylum Actinomycetota; class Thermoleophilia; order Solirubrobacterales; family Thermoleophilaceae; genus JACVRW01. The sequence goes on from CAWGSQ010000012.1 coordinate 327,395, forward strand.
GGGACGGCAACAACATGGCGCGCTCGCTTCTGATCGCGGGACGGATCGCCGGGATGGAGGTGGCCGTGGCGTCGCCGCCGGAGCTGTCGCTGCCGGAGGCGCCCGGCGTGGAGCCCGCGGAGGCGGTGCGGGGCGCGCACGCCGTCTACACCGACGTGTGGGTGAGCATGGGCGACGAGGGCGACGCCGAGCGGCGGCGGGAGCTGCTCGCGCCCTACCGGATCGACGCCGAGCTACTGGCGCAGGCGCGCGACGACGCCATCGTGCTCCACTGCCTGCCGGCCCATCCGGGCGAGGAGATCAGCGAGGACGTGCTCTACGGCGAGCGCTCTGCGGTGTGGGACCAGGCGGAGAACCGCCTCCACGCCCAGAAGGCACTTCTCGAACATCTACTCTTCCAGGCATGAACAAGCTCCTCGCGCTGATCCTTGCCTGCCTCGCCCTCGGCCTCGTCGCGGCCGGCTGCGGCGGTGACGACGATGGCGGCGACTCCGGAGGCGACGGCGCCAGCAAGAGCGAAGAGCCCGCCGGCACCGGCGGGGGCGGCGGTGGCGGTGGCGGCGGCGCGCAGGTCGGGATGGCGAACGTGCAGTTCGACCCCGCGGATCTGACCGTGAAGGCCGGCGAGAAGATCACCTTCACGAACGACGAGTCCATCCCGCACGACGTGCACAAGACGTCGGGTCCCGGAGAGGACTTCTCCTCAGGTGGCACCGGCGGCATGCAGGAGGGCGACACGTTCGAGCTCACCCTCGACAAGCCAGGCAAGTACGAGTACGTCTGCAACGTGCACGCACCGGGCATGGCCGGCTCGATCACGGTTAAGTAGGCCGGCGCCTCAAGCCGAAGCCGCGCAGCAGCAGCAGCGCGGTCTCTCCGAGCCCTCCGCGCGCGGGCAGGAGGCCGAGTTGGGTGGCTCCGTCGTAGAGGTCGAAGAAGCCGCGCGCGCGACGAACCGCGCCGTCGGTGAGCTCCAGGTAGTGAAGGCCGTGCACGGTCACGAAGCGGTCGGTGGCCGGGAGCGCCTGGCCGATGTCGGCGCGGTGGGTGCCGAGCGCGCGCCAGGGCACGCACGCGTGCGCGCCGCGAAAGAGCGGCGGCGCCGTGGCCTCCATCCGCAGGTCCGGGAACGCGTCCCGGAGCCGCTTGGCGTGATCGTCGAGCGCGTCCACGCCGCGCAGCAGGTCCACCGCCACTGGGTCCTCGTAGGTCACGTCCGGCGTGCAGCAGGCGGCGAAGCCCGCGCCCTCCCACGCCGCGCGCCAGCGCCCGGCCAGCGCGTCGACCTCGCCGAGCTCGAGCTCCGTGCTCACGGAGCGCTCGGGAGCTCGGCGACGCCCTCCTCGGGAGACGACGCCTGCGCGTAGCGCCTCCGCGGGATGCGCCCGGCCTGGCTCGCCTCGTAGCCGGCCTCGACCGCCTTGCGCATCGCGCGCGCCATGGCGGGAGGGTCGGCGGCGCGGGAGATTGCGCTGGCCAGCAGCACGGCGTCGCAGCCGGTCTCCATCGCAAGTGCCGCGTCGGACGCCGTGCCCACGCCCGCGTCCAGGATCACCGGCACGCGCGCCTGCTCCACGATCAGGCGGAGGTTGTACGGGTTGTTGATCCCCATGCCGCTGCCTATCGGCGAGCCGAGCGGCATCACAGCTGCGCAGCCCGTGTCCTCGAGGCGGCGCGCGAGGATCGGGTCGTCGTTCGTGTAGGGCAGCACCGTGAAGCCGTCCGCCACCAGCTCCTCGGCCGCCGCGAGCAGCTCGGCCGGGTCGGGCAGGAGCGTGCGATCGTCGCCGATCACCTCGAGCTTCACCCAGTCGGTCTCGAGCGCCTCGCGGGCGAGCTTCGCGGTGGTCACCGCCTCGCGCGCCGTGAAGCAGCCGGCCGTGTTCGGCAGCACCTCGAGCCCGGCGTCCTCGAGCACCTCCACGATCGAGCCGCGCGCGCTCGGGTCCACGCGCCGCATCGCCACCGTGGCCAGCTCGGCGCCGGACTCGCGCGCCGCCTCGGCCATCACCTGGAGATTGCGAAAGCCGCCGGTGCCGAGGATCAGGCGCGACTCGAGCGGGCGGCCGGCTATCTCGAACATGCTCATGCCCCTCCCTGCACCGCGCGCAGCACCTCCAGCTCCTGGCCCTCGCGCACCTCTGTTGTTGCCCACTCGCCGCGCGGCACCACCTCGCCGTCGAGCGCCACGGCCACGCCGCGCCCGTCCTCCGGCGCACCGGCCAGTCGGGCGGCCGCGGCCACCGTCGCGTGGCCGCCCAGCTCGCGGCGCTCGCCGTTCAGCATCACCACCGTCACGCGCGCACCTCGTCGATCGGGCGCTCGCTGCGCGCGAAGCGCGCCGGGCTCAGCGCTGCGAAGTCATCGGGCAGCGGATCGCCGGCCAGCAGGCCGGCCACCACGTCTCCGGTGAGCGGCGCGAGCAGCACGCCGTTGCGCCAGTGGCCGGTGGCCCAGATCAGCCCGTCGAGCTCGCCCGGACCGACAACCGGCGCGTTGTCCGGCGTACCGGGGCGCAGCCCGGCGCGCGCGCCCACCAGCTCCAGCTCGCCCACCTCCGGCAGCACCTCCCAGGCGGCCTCGAGCAGCCGGAAGACACCATCGGCCGTGACGGCCGTGTCGAAGCCCTGCTCCTCCACCGTCGCGCCGAGGACCACGCGGCCATCGCCACGCGCGACGAGGTAGCAGCGCGGCGTGCGCAACACGCGCTCGAACGGCTCCGGCATCGAGCCGCGCGTGCGCAGCTCGAGAATCTGCCCCTTCACCGGGCGCACGGGAGGACCGTCGCCGGCGGGATCGAGCGCCGCGCTCCATGGGCCGGCCGCAACCACCACCTGCTCGCAGGCGATCGTGCCGGCGCTGGTGCGCACGCCGCTCACCGCGGAGCCCTCCTGCTCGATCGCCTCCACCTCCACGCCCAGCGCCACCTCCTCCACGGCCGCCGCGAGGGCGGTCACCGTTGCGCGCGGATCGGCGTGGCCGTCCTGCGGCGCCAGGATCCCGCCGGCGATGCGCGGCGAGAGGCCCGGCTCGAGCTCCCGGCAGCGCGAGGGCGCGAGCCAATCCGCCTCCAGGCCGAGCGAGCGCTGGAAGTCATGCAGCCGCTGGAGCGCCTCGGCGTCGTCGCGATCGGCCGCCACCACAAGCGCGCCACTTTCGCGGTAACCCGTGGGCAGGCCCGTGACCTCCTCGAGCTCCGCGGCGAATGCGCTCCAGCGCTCGCGACCGGCGAGGTTCACCCGCAGCGGGCCCTCCTCGCCGAAGTCGGCCTCGGTCACCGGCGCCAGCATCCCGGCCGCCACGCCCGAGGTGCCGGCGCACAGCTCGTCCGCGCGGTCCACAACGAGCACGGACAGCCCGCGCCGGCGCGCGCGCCATGCGCATGAGAGGCCGATCAGGCCTGCGCCGATCACGACGGCGTCGTAGCGTGTGCTCCGCGGCAATCGATTCACCTTCCCTTCGCGGGCATTACCCCGGTCAGGTTCGACGGTCGGCGGCGCCGCAGCCGCCCTCTCAGCCCGGTCCGCCCGAGCTCCCGTTGTCCTACTCCCGATGATAGCTCCGCGGGCATCCCTGCCCGCGTCCTGATGGCAGCGGCGCCATCCAGGCGCTGTGACCGGACGCTTCGCGTCCTTAGAGCCGTCGCGTCGGGTAGTCGTCCGGACGGCGCGGCTGGTCGTCGTTCCCGATGAACAGCACGGCGAGCGAGATCACGAGGCCGATGATCCCCACGATGATCAGGATCAGGCCGACCGTCTGCAGCTCGATCTCCGAGACGGTCACGTTGACCGCGTAGCGCAGGATGGCGCCCACAGCGATCAGCAATATCGAAGTTCCGATTCCCATTCTGCTAGGGCTTTAGGGCCGCGTGGCGGCACGCTAGCAGGGGCAGCGACCGCAACCTCGCGCCTGTCCCGTGTTGGAACGCGGAACCACCATGAAACGACTTACGCTCATCTTCGTCGTGCTCGCAGCCGTGGCGGCTCCCGCCGCGCAGGCGTCGGACCGCCAACTGCTGATCGTGCAGGACAACAACGCGATGCTGGGCCAGCCCGAGGCCACGGCGCAGGAGATGGCCGCGCTCGGCGCGGACGTCGTGAAGATCCAGCTCTTCTGGGGCGATGTGGCGCCCGCGGGCCGCCGAAAGCCCGCCGGATTCGACGCAGCCGACCCCTCGAGCTACCACTGGAACACCTACCCCGGCGCGGTCAACGCGATCATCGCCGCGGGCATGAGGCCCTACCTCAGCATCGGCGCGCACGCGCCAAGATGGGCGACCAACGGCAGAGGGCGAGCCGGCACCGGGCGCCCCAGCGCGAAGGAGTTCGCTCTCTTCGCGGAGGCCGTTGGGAAGCAGTTCCCCAACGTGCACATCTGGTCGATGTGGAACGAGCCGAATCTCTACTCGTGGCTCAGCCCGCAGCGCACGCGCGGCGTCCCGCAGTCGGCCTCGATCTACCGAAAGCTCTATCTCGCCGCCCACGGCGCGCTGCGCTCCACAGGCCACGGCGGCGACAAGATCCTGCTCGGCGAGCTGATGCCGCGCGGCGGAACTTCGCCAAAGAAGCTCCGCCCGCTCGTCTTCCTGCGCGAGCTCGCCTGCCTCAACAGCAACTATCGCCAGTACCGTGGCCGCGCCGCGCGCGCCCGCGGCTGCGGCAAGGTCGGCCGCATCCCCACCTCTGGGCTCGCCTACCACCCGTACACGCTTCGCGGTGGGCCCGGGGTCCACGACGGTCCCGGCGACGCCGCAATCGGCGAGCTTGGCCGCGTCACGAAGGTCCTCGACGCACTCGGGCGGCGAGGCAAGCTCCCGCGCAAGCTGCCGGTCTGGATCACCGAGTTCGGCTACCAGACGAGCCCGCCCGACCCCTTCTTCGGCGTGAAGCTCAAGCGCGCCGCGGCGTTCATGGACACCAGCGAGTTCATCGCATTCCGCAATCCGCGAATCGCGAGCTACTCCCAGTACACGCTGACCGACGACCCGCCGCGCCCCAGCGGCCGTCCGTTCTCACGCTGGTCGACCTGGCAGTCCGGCCTGCGATTCGGCGACGGAAGGCCGAAGCCGTACGTCAACGGAGCATTTCGGCTGCCGTTCCTGGTCCGCTCGCTCGGCCCGGACGTCGTCGAGCTGTTCGGCGGCGGGCGCAGCGGCGCCGGACCGGTTGCCACAATCGAGGCGAAGGTTCCAGGAGGCCGTTACCGTTCGATTGCCTCCATCCCCGTCAACGAGAATGGCTACTTCAGGCAGATCGTCCGGCTGAAGAAGGCCTATCGCCACACCTTCCGACTCAAGCTCGGCGGTCTGACGCGAATCAAGCGGCCGACCGTCGTGCTCTGACAGCAGTCCCCGTGCAGATAAAGGAGATTCACCCCGTGCATGCCGTACCCCGTCACTCTCGAGCCCTGCTGATCGCGCTGGTCGCGGCCGCAGCCTTCCTCACCGGCTGCCTCGTCGGCCCCGGCGACAGCAGAGCAGCACGCGGAATGGAGCTGGCAATCCAGGACGACGCGGCCTTCGTGAACGGCGCGTACACGAAGGTGAGCGGCGACAAGGCCTTCGCCTACGCCCGCGCACTCGGCATCACCCGGCAGCGCGTGAACATCCAGTGGGCCTACACGATGCCCGACGTGCAGTTCAACGCGCGCACAAAGCCGGCGGCCGTGAACTACAACTTCTCCGGCTACGACGCGCTAATCGACCGGGCGGCCCAGGACGGCGTCCGCATCCACGTCTCGCTCACCGGCCCGGCGCCGCGCTGGGCTAACGCGAGGCGCTACGTGCCGAAGCGCGGCTGGTACAAGCCGAACGCCACGGAGTTCGGCAAGTTCGCCGCGCTCGCGGCCGAGCACTTCAAGGGGCGCGTGGATCGCTACAGCATCTGGAACGAGCCCAACTGGAAGACCTGGCTCGGCCCGCTCGGAAACGGTCCGTCGCTCTACCGCGCGCTCTACGCGAAGGGCTACGCCGCGATCAAGGCCGCCGACCCGGCCGCAAAGGTCCTGATCGGCGAGACGGCGCCGTTCTCACGCCGCGGCTACTCCACGTCACCGCTCGCGTTCATGCGCGGCGTCACGTGCTTGAACAAGAAGTACAAGCGCGCCCGCTCGTGCCCGAAGCTGAAGGCGGACGGCTACGCGCACCACCCGTACGACTTCGGTCACGCGCCGAACTACCAGTACCCCGGCGCCGACAACGTGACCCTCGGGACGCTCTCGCGGCTCACGAAGGCGCTCGACAAGATGTCGCGCGCGGGCGTGCTGCGCAAGACCGGCGGCGGCAAGATGCCGCTGTACCTGACCGAGTACGGCTACTTCGCCTCGGGCCACCGCGCCCTGTCGAAGAAGACCCGCTCGCGCTACCTCCAGCAGGCGTACTCGATCGCGCTGAAGAACTCGCGTGTGAAGAGCCAGCTCCAGTATCTGTTGGTCTCGCCGCCGCGCACCGAGCGCGCGTCGTTCTTCGACCTCGGGCTGGTCTCGACACGCGGCAAGCGCAACGTGGGCTACACCGCGCTCCAGCGCTGGTACCGCAAGAACCGCGGCAAGGTCAAGCGGCCCGGCCCCGCGCTCACGCTGCCTCCGGCACCGGCGCAGCCCGTCGGCTGACAATGGGGCTCGCCGAAGCGCGCGAGCGCCTGAGGCGAGCCCGGCTCTACCTCGTCGTGGACGCCGCCGCGGAGCACACGCTCCCGGCGGCGCTCCGTGGCGGGGTCGACATGGTCCAGCTTCGCGACAAGGAGCTGGACGACAAAGCTCTACTCGAGGTTGCGGCGCGCTTCCGCACGGCGTGCCGTGAACAGGATGCGCTCTTCTGGCTGAACGACCGGCCGGACCTCGCCCTCGCCGCGCAGGCCGACGGCGTTCACGTGGGCCAGGACGACGCGCCGCCGGGCGAGGTCCGCGAGCAGGTGGGCGACCGGCTCCTGATCGGCCTCTCGACCCATTCGCCGGAGCAGTTCGACGCCGCGCTCGGCTCCGAGGCCGACCAGCTCAGCGTGGGTCCCGTGTGGGAGACACCCACGAAGCCCGGCCGTCCCGCCGCCGGGCTCGACTACGTGCGCCACGCCGCCGCTCACGCCGGCGAGCAGCCGTGGTTCGCGATCGGCGGGATCGACGAGGACAACGTCGGCGAGGTGGTGGACGCAGGCGCGCGCCGGGTGGTCGTGGTGCGCGCGATCAGGGACGCGGCAGATCCAGAGGGTGCGGCTCGCCGCCTGCGCGGCGCGCTGCGCGGCTAGTTGCGCGAGGCGCGCCGGTAGGCCCGGAGCGCCGGCTGTGAGGTGGAGGCTCCGTCAGACCCGACCTTCACGAGACCCGCGTAGTCGAACAGGTCGTCCTGGCCGTGGTAGCTCGACGCCCACGTGTACCAGTAGATCCTGCGCAGCTTGAGGCGCCGGGCGTTCACGGCGCCGAGCCTGTAGAGCTCCCTGAGCCGCTTCGCCATCCCGCTCCTCGTGGTGTACCAGCGCCGCTGCCACTCCTTCTCGGGCGGCGGCACGAGGCCCCTGGCGGCAGGGAAGGTCGTCTCGGTGACCCAGATCGGCTTGTTCGGCTCGTGCTCGCGCCTCAGCACGTGGCGCATCAGGCGTGCGGCGGTCATCACGAAGCCGGGCCTGCCGGTGAACAGGTTGATCGTGGCAACGTCGAACGCGCCGCGCGCGCCCGCCCTGTAGGCCGCCGTGAGCACCTTCCAGCTCGCATCGGCAAAGCCGGCGAGCACCACGCGCGCACCCGGGTCGGCCGCCTTGATCGCGGTCCTCGCGGCCTTCAGGAGCTTCACGTACTCCGGCGCCCACGAGCCGTCCGGCGTGTACCAGTAGAAGTCGAAGTGCGGCTCGTTCCAGATCTGCCAGTCGCGCAGCGGGCGCCGCGGCACGTCGGGCCGCTCGGCCCAGAACGTGCCCTGCGGGCCGTAGCGCTGGACCAGGCGGGTCATGAACGCTGCGTAGTCGGACGGGAACGTGGGCGGAGTGCCGTGCCGCGACGGATACCTCGCCGCCCAGTCCGGCGTGTAGACCACCACCGGCAGCAGGCCGACACCGGCGCGCGCCGCCACCTCCACCTTCGCGTCGATCTCGGAGAAGTTGGGCTCGACTCCAGCCTCCGGCTGCGCCTGCGCCCAGTTGAAGACCACGCGCGCGGACTCCACGCCGGAGCGGCGCATGAGCGCCCACTGCGCGTTTTGGTCGACCGGGCGGCCGTCCATCGCGGCGCGGTCCCACATCACGCCGAAGAAGCCCTTGGGCGCGCGCGGAGTGGCCGCCTCGGCGGCGGAGACCGCTGCGAGCAGCGTCGCGGCGATGACTGCAAGGGTGATCAGGCGCTGCATCCGGCTCATAGGAACCCGGCATCGTAGGGATCGATGCGCCGCTAACGTGCGGCGCGCATGGCGAAGAAGCGCAAGAAGAGCCGCGACAGGCAGCGCCCGGCGGCAGCGCCCCCCGCGGCCCAGACCGCGCCCCGCCCTTCACGCTCGGAGGCAAAGAACGAGGCCGCCCGCGCCGCGCTGGTACCGCTGGCTCCGGGCGAGCGCCCGACGGCCGTCACGGTTGGCGCGATCGTGGCACTCCTGTGCGCGGTCGCAAACGTGGCCGCGGTGGTGCTCGGCTGGGACCAGGGCGTGGACGAGGACGACCGAGCCCGCGCGCTCGCCTACACGATCCTCGCCACGGGAGTGCTCCTGGTGGTCGCCTGGGGGATGTGGAGGTCGAAGTACTGGGCCGTGCTCGGCATGCAGACCCTCCTCGCGCTCACCCTGATCGCCTCCTCGCTCGGGCTGGTCACGGCCAACAACGTCGGCGCGACGGTGATCCTCATCGCGATCCTCGCGACCGCCGGCGCGCTGTTCTGGTTCCTGGTGAAGGCCATGGCGCGTATCCAGATGCCTGAGCGGCCGACCCGCGCCAGATAAGTAACCTCACCGCCCTATGCCGGAGAGCAAGTACGACTGCATCGTGATCGGATCGGGCCCGGGCGGCTACGTGGCCGCGATCCGCGCCGCACAGCTCGGGCTGAAGACCGCCGTGGTGGAGAAGGGCAACACCGGCGGGCGCTGCCTGAACGAGGCCTGCATCCCCGCGAAGGCGGTGCTGCGAGTGGCCGAGGTCTTCATGGAGACCCAGCACGCGGGCGACTTCGGCATCAAGGTCGAGGGCGCGTCTGTGGATTACTCGGGCGTCACCAAGCACCGCGACAAGGTGATCAAGACGCTCACGAGCGGGGTCGGCATGCTGCTCGAGAAGAACAAGGTCGACCTGATCGAGGGCTTCGGCTCTGTGACCGACGACGGCAACGTGAAGATCGGCGGACAGTTCGACGGCACCGAGATCGAGACCGACCGCGTGATCCTGGCCGTCGGCTCGATCCCCAAGCCGATCCTCGATCTCCAGTTCGGCAAGCGCATCCTCGACACTGCGGCGATGTGGCTCCTGAACGAGCAGCCGAAGAAGCTATGCGTGATCGGGTGCGGCGCCTCCGGCGTCGAGATTGGATCGGCACTAGGCCGGCTCGGTACCGAGGTCACGCTGATCGAGGCGCTCGACCAGATCCTGCCGCTCGAGGAGCCCGAGATCGCGAAGGCCGCCGCGCGCGAGATCAAGAAGCAGAACGTGCGAATCGAGACCGGCGCCAAGGTCGAGGGCGCCGAGGCGTCTGATGACGGCGTGAAGGTCACCTTCAACGGCGAGACCGACGAGTTCGATTATTTGGTTATCGCTGCCGGCCGCGCGCCCGACGTTGAGGGCCTTGGCCTCGAGGAGGCCGGCATCGAGCGCGAGGAGAACGGCCTGATCAAGGTCGACGGCCACCTGCGCACGAGCCTCAAGGGCGTGTGGGCGATCGGCGACATGGTCCCGGGCCCCGCGCTCGCCCACAAGGCGTCCGACGAGGGCATCATCGCCGTCGAGGATTCCGTCGGCATGGAGGTGCACCCGATCGACTACGCGTACGTGCCGGCCGTGACCTTCTGCCACCCGCAGGTCGCCTCGTTCGGGCTGACCGAGAAGGCGGCGAAGGAGGCCGGCTACGACGTCGTGGTCGGCAAGGTCCCGATGGGCGCCGTCGGCGCGCCCACGGTCTACGGCGACCGCGGCGGCATGATCAAGATCGTGGGCGACAAGCAGTACGGCGAGCTGCTCGGCGCGAGCATCGTCTCCGCGAAGGCCGCCGATCTGATCCAGGAGCTAGTGAACGCGCGCGAGCTCGAGGGCGGCTACCCAGAGGTGGCCCGCACGATCCACGCGCACCCGTCGTTCGCGGAGGCCGTCATGGAGGCGGCGCGGGCAACGGACGGCTGGCTGATCCACGGCTGAGCCGCCACTCGCGCGCACTTTTGCATGACATGCATGCAAAACGCGGAGAGAGTGACTACAGCTGGGTTGCGACCAACGCGATCAGGCCGGCGGCGAGGATCCCCGCGGCTCGAAATCCGATACGGCTGAGGCGCTCGTCGAGCTGACGCAGCCTGTCGTCGAGCTTGTCGATCCGTCCGTCGAGCTTGTCGATCCGCCCGTCGAGCTTGTCGATGCGTCCGTCGAGTTGGTCGATCCGTCCGTTCATCGCGCCCAACGCCGCCTGGACCTCAGCTCGGAACGCCCGCATCTCGGCGCGAAACTCCAGTCGCTCGACCCGCATCTCTTCAAAGGCGCGGTCAAAGGTCGTGTCGATTGCGCTCATGCGGTCGTCAAGCCGTTCGTCGGTCCACCTAGTGCGCTCCACTGTACTCCGCTAAGTCTCGGTGGCTCTTCATCTCGCCCCTGGCCGAGGTGAGGTCTCTTGCGGCTCTTGAGACACCCGTGTCTCCTGACGTTTTGTCGCAAATACCGAACGAATGCGCTTCGGACTTGCTCAATGTCTGTGGTGGCTCACCAGGCACGCGGGTTAGGCTGGCGCCCAAACGATGCTCAGGATGCCGAGCAGGCTCTGAGTCGCAGGGGGGCGACCTCCGCCGCCCGTCGACTTAGCGCAGAAATGACCAACACCACACCGATCCCACCGAGGCAGGCGCGGGTACTGGGGCTGATCGTCGCGGCGTGCGGCGTCGTCGTTCTTTGCACGCCGAGCGTGGCGGCAGCGCGTCCTTACACAGTCGTCTCCTGCGACTCCGCGGGACTGTTCGGATACAACAGCGCGGCCTGGGCGCCATACGGAAATGCCGGCAGCGCGTACGCGTCGTGCCCCAGTGGAGGCGGCTCGACCGCCGGCGTGAGCAACCGGCTGATTGGCGGGACCTACTCGGGATACAACCACTCGGTCCACGCCTTCAGGGCTCCGCCCGGCACCACAATCACGAATCTGCGCTGGGCCGGGCGGGCGGCACGCGACAACTGCAAATGGGGCACTTACATCCGAGCCCTCCCGAGCGACGCAGCGATCGCCGGCCTCCCGCACAATCAGTACTGCGACGCCACCGGCTTCGACAACCGGGGCTGGCCACTGCCATTCGCCGTACCCGGCGGGACCACCCAGCTCGAGCAGCTCGTCATCTGCGCCGCCCCTCAATGTTTCCCAGGAGGAACGATCCACTCGCATGTGCTGGAGGTGACTGTCGACGACCCGATCCCGCCGTCGATCTCGCTGGACGGACCGATGGCGAGCGGGCAGTGGGTGAGCGGGCGCGCCGCGACCCGCTACGTCGTGGTTGCCGCGCCGGACAACGCCGGCGTTCGCGACATCAATGCGTCGGTAGGCGCCCAGAGCGCAAGTCGGAGTCGTATCCATGCGACTTCGCCCAGGCAGGCCGTGCTCGGACCAGACGAGGCAATTGAAGGTCCCGATCGGGGACCTCGCTGATGGCCGCCATTCCTTGACCGTCTCAGCCACCGACGCGGCCGGAAATGGCTCCGCCGCGGTGCGGGACATCTACGTCGACAACACGGCGCCGGACCCAGTTGTCCCCCAGGTGACAGGTGGGGAAGCCTGGCGGAGCACCAACCAGTTCAGGATTGCCTGGACGAATCCACCGAATAGCGCCGCTCCGGTGGTCCGGGCTCACTGGAAGATCTGCACGAGCGATGGGATCTGCCCTTCAAGGGGTCAGCGCGACGGCGCAAATGTGCAGGAGTTGCCGTCGCTCACGGCGCCGGCGGCGGGTGAATATCGGCTGCATGTGTGGCTGCAAGACGCCGCAGGAAATACCCGAGAGGAAAGCGCGGTGGTCACTGCCGCCACTGCGCTTCGATCCCGAACCCCCAGACCTGACGTTCCAACCGACGGACATCACGGATCCGTTGCGTGTCGCCGTCAACGCGGTCGACCGTCATTCCGGCGTGGCACACGGAGAGATCGAGATGCGCTCCAGCGGAACCTCTGCCTGGCACGGTCTGGCGACGCAGCAACAAGGCTCGTTGCTGGTTGCAAATGTGGACGACGAGCGCTTCCGCAGGGGGACATACGAATTCAGGGCCCACGCGGTTGACCACGCAGGCAACGAGGCTTCCACCGGGCGGCGCGCCGACGGTTCTGCGGCGACGCTTCGGCTGCCGGCTCGCACAGATACGAGGCTGGCGGTTGGTGTGCCTCGCTTAGTTGTCCGTCGCAGGGTGGAGCGGCGCAACGGAAAGCGGAGGCTCGTCCGCCGGCGAATCCGACGACTGGACAGCAGCGTCATTGTGCGCGCAGCTCGCGTGTTGCGCCTCGACGGCTTCCTCTCAACCGCCAATGGACAACCGATCGACGGCGCCACGATCGAGGCGCTTGAGAAGCGACCGGGGGGCGCCTTGACTCCGGTCGGGTTTGCAACGACAGGGACCGACGGGAAGTTCCATTACACCGTGAAGGCAAAGCGCAACCGCGAAATGCTGTTCCGTTACGGCGGTTCGAGACGAATCGGCGCAGCAACGACTGACTTCACGATGCTCGTGCCCGCCGACACGTCGATCCGCCCGGATCGACGTCGTCTGCTGAATGGCCAGCAGGTGGTCTTCAGTGGCCAGGTACTCACGCGCCCACTGCCGTCCCAGGGAAAGCTCGTCGAGATGCAGGCCTACTTCCGCGGCCGGTGGCGAACTTTCTCCACGGTCCGAGCGCACCCCAACGGCCGCTGGCGCTTCCCCTACCGCTTCGGCGGCACCGTGGGGCGAGTGAGGTACCGCTTCCGTGCCCGCCTGCCGTCCGAAGGTGGCTACCCGTTCATAAGCGGCAATTCACGCGTCGTGGAGGTTGTCGTGCGTGGGGGCTGACGTGATCGCGAGTGCATTGCCCCGCCTGCCAGAATCCTGCGTGCCCGACCAAGGTACGGAACTGTGCTGAGTTCATTCCGAAGGCGCTTGTCGTACTCCAACGTCACCGCCACCGCGGCCCTCTTCATCGCCCTCGGCGGCACCTCATATGCGGTGATTCGCGTCGACAGCGGCGACGTCGTAAACAACAGCCTTCGTAGCAGGGACGTCCGAGACCACACGCTGCACGCACGCGACCTCAGACGCAATGGCCTCGGCGGCGGAGCTGTGAAGGAAAGCGCGCTCGGACGGGTCCCGCTCGCAGCGAATGCGGAGCGGCTCGGAGGGATCATCCGCCTCGGACCTTCGTGTTCGGTGTCCCGCCGACACGATGGCTCGAGCCGGCGTTTGCGTAGAGCAGACCGCCCACCCGGCCGATGGCTTCTTCGGTGCTACGAGCACCTGCGACAACGCCGGTCGCGGGCCTGCCAACGATGGCTCAGTTGGATCGTTTCGCTGGGACCCGGCCGCTCAGTCCGGCAGGGGAATGGACGTCCAGCGTCTACCGAAATCCGGACAACGGGGCTGACCCGATTCGATCAACTCGAGGCCGTCGTTCTAACCGGCGGAGGCGTCGTCAGCTACGAGCGCGTCTACCTCGCCGTGCAGCATGCCTTCCGCTGCGTCGCTCTTCCCAGCAATTAGGACTCCGTGGCTGAGCAGCCGGTCTTCTACTTCGACCTCGGGTCGCCCTACGCCTATCTGGCCGCCGAGCGCATCCACAAGGTGCTCCCGGTCGTCCCGGTCTGGCAGCCGATCCTCCTCGGCGGCATCTGGCAGGAGACGGGCGGCGGCTCCTGGGCAAGGACCGACAAGCGCGACGCCGGCATGGCCGAGGTCGAGCGGCGCGCCGCCGCGTACGACCTCATGCCGATCCGCTGGCCCGACGAGTGGCCCACCAACACGCTCAAGGCCATGCGCGCCGCCACTTTCGCCGCCTCCATCGGCCGCGCCGTCGCGTTCTCCCTCGCCGCCTTCCGCCAGGCGTTCGCCGGCGGCAAGGATCTCTCGGACGTCGACAACGTCCTCATCGCCGCGGCCGCCTGTGAGCTCCACCCCAACGCGGTGCTCAAGGCGATCGAGACTCAGTCGGTGAAGGACAAGCTTCGGGAGGCCACCAAGGAGGCCTACGACCGTGGCGTGAGAGGCGTCCCCACGATCGCCGTCGGGGACCAGCTCTTCTACGGCGACGACCGACTCGAGGAGGCGGCTTCCGCCCTGGGCGAGGCGTAACGTCGCAGGCGTGAGTCGGGCGATTCTCGAGGAGGCACCGCGGCGGCGCTGCCCCATTGATCGCCGCCGGTGTGGGGGCGGGCCTCGCCACGGTGCTGGGCGCGCGGGGGGCAGCTCGAGTCGCACGCGGGCTGAGAGACCATTCCCCCCAATCGGGGGTAGGCGTTATTGAACGGGGCTGGCAATGGGTACTCTCCGAGCCGATGGCTACCAGCGATGCCACGCAGGCCGGTGACGGTGCCCAGGGCAAGGACGAGGGCAAGGACGACCAGGGCAACGGCGGCCAGAACCCGACCGAGGTAGCCGGCCTCGAGGAGATCGGCTTCGGGAAGGTCAAGCACGACCTCCCCGACAAGGACACCTGCCTCACGGTCCTCAAGAAGATGCTCCTCATCCGCCGCTTCGAGGAGCGCGCGGGCGAGATGTACGCGAAGGCGAAGATCGGCGGCTTCCTCCACCTCTGCATCGGCGAGGAGGCCACGATCGTCGGCGCCACCCAGGCGCTGCGCGACAACGACTACCTGATGTCGACCTACCGCGAGCACGGCCAGGCCATCGCGCGCGGAACGCCCCCGGAGACGGTGATGGCCGAGCTGTTCGGCCGCGTGGACGGCTGCTCGAAGGGCCGTGGCGGCTCGATGCACCTCTTCGACATGGAGCGGCGCTTCCTCGGCGGCTACGGCATCGTCGGCGGCAGCCTGCCGCTCTCGGCCGGCGTCGCGCTCGCGTGCGACTACATGGAGACCGAGGACGCGATCCTCTCGATGATGGGCGACGGCGCCACGAACCAGGGCACCTTCGGCGAGACGATGAACCTCGCGGCGCTCTGGAAGCTGCCGGTGGTCTTCGTGATCATCAACAACCAGTTCGGCATGGGCACGGCGCTCCACCGCCACTCGGCGGTCACGGACCTGTCGCTCAAGTCCGAGGGCTACGGCGTGCCCGGCACGCGCTGCGACGGCATGGACGTGCTCGACGTGCACGACGTGGTGACCAGCGCGCTCAAGTGCGCGCGCGAGGAGCGCAAGCCGCAGCTCGTCGAGGCCGTGACCTACCGCTTCCGCGGCCACTCGATGGCCGACCCCGAGGAGTACCGCTCGAAGGACGAGGTCGAGGAGTGGCGCGGGCGCGACCCGATCCAGGCGTTCGGCAAGCGCCTCGTGGACGAGGGCGTGCTCACGCAGGACCAGTTCGAGGAGCTCGACGAGAAGGCGATCAAGACGGTGGACGAGGCTCAGCAGTTCGCCGACCAGTCGCCGTTCCCGGACCTCGACTCGCTCTACGACGACGTGTACGTGTTCACCGGTGACGCTCCCGGCTGGTGGACCGTCGACGAGCGCTCCCCCGAGGTGCACCGCGGCGAGCACGAGCGCGAGGCCGGCGAGCTGCCGCACCAGCTCGCGGAGGCCGGCGCCGCCTACGCCAACGTGGGCGACCAGGAGGCGCGCAACCGTCGACAGTCCGACAGCGGCGACGACGAGGACGAGTCCACCGAAGGCGACGAGGACGAGAACGGCGACGAGGTCGACGAGCCCGGCGAGGGCGAGGGTGGAGGCGACGACGCCGGCGAGGGCGAGGTCTCCGGAGACGAGCCCGAGGCCGAGGGAGGCGCCGACTAGTGCCGGTGATGCGCTACCGCGAGGCGCTCAACCAGGCGCTCCGCGAGGAGATGCAGGAGGACGAGAAGGTCTTCCTGATGGGCGAGGACATCGGCGTGTTCCAGGGAGCCTTCAAGGTGACCGCCGGCCTGCTCGAGGAGTTCGGCGAGAAGCGCGTGCGCGACACGCCGATCTCGGAGAACACGATCGTCGGCATGGGCGTGGGCTCGGCGATGCTCGGCCTGCGCCCGGTGGTCGAGCTGATGACGATCAACTTCTCGCTGCTCGCGATGGACCAGATCGTGAACCACGCCGCGGCGATCCACTACATGTTCGGCGGCCAGGCGAAGGTGCCGCTCGTGGTGCGCATGCCGCAGGGAGCCGGGCACCAGCTCGGCCCCACGCACTCGCACTCCTTCGAGGCCTACTACCTGCACGTGCCCGGCCTGCTCGTGGCCGCGCCGAGCACGCCGGAGGACGCCAAGGGCCTGCTGAAGGCGGCTATCCGCGACGACAACCCGGTGGTCTTCATCGAGCACGAGACCCTCTACGGCCAGCGCGGCGAGGTGCCGGAAAACGGCGGCCCGATGCGCTTCGGAGAGGCCGCCATCCGACGCGAGGGCGACGATGTGACCATCATCGGGATCTCGCGCATGGCGATAGCCGCTGGAAAGGCGGCCGAAGTGCTCGCGGACGAGCACGAGATCGACGCTGAGGTGATCGATCCGCGCACCCTGCGCCCGCTCGACCTCGACACGATCCTCGACTCGGTCAAGAAGACGAATCGAGCGGTGATCGTCGAGGAGGGCTGGCCGCACGGAGGCGTGGGAGCCAACCTCGCTGCACTGATCCAGGAGCAGGCGTTCGACTGGCTCGACGCCCCGGTGCAGCGCGTGACCGGCGCGGACGTCCCGATGCCCTATTCGAAGCCACTCGAGCAGGCGGCGTTCCCGCACCCGGAGCACGTGGTGCACGCGGCGCTCGCCACCTTCCGGGACCTGTAAGGAGGAGCATGGCCAGCGACGTCACGATGCCCCGCCTGTCGGACTCGATGGAGGAGGGCACCGTCCTGAAGTGGCTGGTGGAGGAGGGCGGCGAGGTCAAGCGCGGCGAGCCGCTCGTGGAGATCGAGACGGACAAGGCCAACATGACCTACGACGCCGACTCCGACGGCGTGCTCGTGGAGATCGTGGCCCAGGAGGGCGACACCCTCCCGATCGGCGAGGTGATCGCCCGCATCGGCGAGGAGGGCGAGGCCAAGTCGAGCGGCGGCGACGAGGAGTCGTCCGGCGATGAGGAAGAGGCCGGCGGCGAGGAGTCCGGCGAGGACGCCGGCGGCGAAGAGGACGAGGCCGCGAGCGACGAGGAAGGCGCCGAGGAAGCCGAGCCTGCGAAGGCCGAGGGCGATGCCGAGGCCGAGGGTGAGTCCGATGAGGATGCCGAGGGCGAGGGCGACGACGAGGCCGCCGCCGAAGGCGAGAGCAAGGACGAGACCGCCGACGAGGGCGAAGCCGAGGGCGAGGCCAAGGACGACGCGGATGCCGAGGGCGAGTCCGATGAGGAAGCCGAGGGCGATGCGGACGCCGAGGGCGAGGCCGATGCGAGCGCCGACGGCGACGAGGCTGCCTCCGGCGGCGACGAGGAAGAGGCCGCTGTGGCCGGCGCTGAGGGTGGCGGCGGCGAGACGCAGGCCGCGGCCGGCACCGCCACGCGCGAGAAGACTTCAGATGGGAACGGCGACGGCCGCGTGAAAGCGTCGCCGGTTGCGCGGCGCATGGCGCGCGACCTCGGCGTGGAGCTCGCTCAGCTCGAGGGCACCGGGCCCGGCGGCCGGATCGTGAAGGCCGACGTGCAGGCGGCCGCCGACAACGGCGGCGGAGGCAAGGCCGAGACCGCCGAAAAGCCCGAGGGCGACGCCGAGGACAAGCCCAAGAAGCAGGACAAGCAGAAGAAGGGCAAGGAAGAGAAGAAGGAGCCCGCCAAGGAGGCCAAGCGCGGCGAGGCCGGCGCCAAGGGCGAGGCTGAGATCCAGGAGCTCACGCGGCTGCAGCAGACCGTGTCGCGCCGGATGGCCGAATCGAAGGCAACCGCGCCCGACTTCTCGATCTCGCTCACCGTCGACATGACCGCGGCCGTGGAGCTGCGCGAGCGCCTCAAGCAGATCTCGGACCCCGTGCCCTCCTTCAACGACATGGTCGTGAAGGCATCCGCCGGCGCGCTGCGCGAATTCCCGCGCGTGAACGGCGCCTACCGCGACGGCAAGTTCGAGCTGTACGAGAACGTGAACGTGGGCATCGCGGTTGCCGCGCAGGACGCGCTCGTGGTGCCGACCGTGTTCGACGCCGACGAGAAGTCGCTCGGCCAGATCGCGCGCGACGCCCGCCAGGTGATCGAGAAGGTCAAGGAGAAGACCGTGACCCCGCCGGAGCTCTCGGGCGGCACGTTCACGGTCTCGAACCTCGGCATGTTCGGCATCGAGCAGTTCACGGCGATCATCAACCCGCCGCAGGCGGCCATCCTCACCGTCGGGAAGCTCGAGAAGAAGCCGGCCGTGGACGACAAGGGCAAGCTCGTGGCACGCGACCAGATGGTGCTCACGCTCGTCTGCGACCACCGCATCCTGTACGGCGCCGACGGCGCCCAGTTCCTCGCTCGGGTGAAGGAACTGCTCGAGCAGCCGCTCTCCCTGGCGCTCTAGCGGCGCCTCAGCGCTCTACGCCGGACTGTCCAACGCGACCCGGCAAGTTGTGCCATAGCGTCAGCATCGGTCTTCCGGCCGATGGGTAGTGCCAATTTGTACTTTCCGGGGGGGAAGGGGGAACCTGGATGGCCGGCGATCAGCGAGCGCCGGCCATCTAGTCTCCGGGACCGTGCCGCGCGAACCCCGCACCCTCGACGAGGAGATCATCGCCGCCCAGGAGACGGCGGTCCGCTCCACGCTCAGCGACGAGGACCGCCTCGATCGCATCTCAGACGAGCTGCGGTCGGGCTTCGACGCCCTCTCCGGCGTGGCCGCCGCGGCTTCCTTCTTCGGCTCCGCCCGCACGCCGCCGGGCGACCCGGACTACGAGCTGGCCCGCGAGACGGCTCGCCTCGTCGGCGAATGCGGCCTCGCGATCATCACCGGCGGCGGGCCGGGGATCATGGAGGCCGCGAACCGTG
Organism: uncultured Thermoleophilaceae bacterium; assembly: GCA_963825345.1. GTDB lineage: Bacteria > Actinomycetota > Thermoleophilia > Solirubrobacterales > Thermoleophilaceae > JACVRW01. The sequence continues at coordinate 346,608 of CAWGSQ010000012.1, forward strand.
GGGCGAAGGACGCCGGGGCGCGCTCGATCGGCCTCAACATCGAGCTGCCGTTCGAGCAGGGCGGCAACCAGTACTGCGACATCGCGCTCACGTTCCACTACTTCTTCGCGCGCAAGATCATGTTCGTGCGCTACGCCAGCGGGTTCGTGGTCTTCCCCGGAGGGTTCGGCACGATGGACGAGCTGTTCGAGGCGCTCACGCTGATCCAGACGGAGAAGATCACCGAGTTCCCCGTGGTGCTGGTTGGCTCGGACTACTGGCGCGGGCTCGTGGACTGGTTCCGCGAGCGCATGCTGGCGGAGGGCAACATCTCGCCCGACGACCTCGACCTCTTCAGGCTCACCGACGAGCCGCTGGAGGTCCGTGACCTGCTGATGTCGGCGGCACATCGTCAGGCACGGGCATAGGCTCGTAGCGCTCGCGGACCTCGTCGATGAACGCGGCGAGCTGGTCGGCGAGCTCGGCGTCGTGCACCTCGAGCACGTTCTCCGCGTTCATCTCCCCTGAGCGCGACAGGTTGAACGACCCGGCGAAGACGGTGTCGTCGGCCACCGTGACCTTCGCGTGCATGAAGTCGTGTGGCGTCTCCGGCGTCCACTGCGTCGAGGGTTTCCCCTTGAAGTCGCCGTTCGCGAGCACGGAAGCGAGGATCGGGATCTTCCACGCCGAGTGGCCGTTCGTCCGCCACTGGTAGACCACCTGGTCCATCTGGGTGCGGTCGACCACGGCGCGCAGGTCCACCCTGTGCTCCGCCACCACCTCGGCCAGGGTGCCGAGCACCGGGCCGGCGGTGATCACCGGCGAGGCGATCCGCACGCGCTCGCTCGCCTTTCCGATCGACTTGGCGATCCGGTGCGAGAGCTCCTCGCCGTGGCCAGGCGTGAACCAGGCGCGCACGTGGCGGCCGTCCACGTCGAGCGGCCGCGGGTCCTCGTGCCCGCTCGCCTCCACGTCGCGCGCGGTCCACAGCTCCTCGAAGTTGCGCGTGAACTCGGCGGCGAGCTGCGGCGGCGCTCTCGGCCACGAGCACCACGTTCTCCTGGAGCGTCCACGAGTCCGTGGTCCAGTTCATCGAGCCGGTCCACACGGACTCGCCGTCGCGCACCACGTACTTGTGGTGCATCAGGTCCGGGATGCCCGGGATGCCGCAGGTGGGGAACGGCATCGCCTCGAGCAGCTCCGGCTTCGTGCTCGGCGGCGGCGGGAAGGTCAGCCGCTCCGGGTGGTCGGCGTTGTAGGCGATGCGCACCTTCACGCCGCGCTCGTTCGCCTCGCGCAGCGCGGCCGCCACCACGTCGCCGGCGTCGCCCGGCAGGCGCACGTCGTAGAGCGCCAGGTCGAGCGAACGTGTGGCCCCCGCGAGGAAGGCGCTGATCCGCTGCGCCATCTGGAGCGCGTCGCCGCCCGGATGGAGCGGGGTTGCCTCGATCACTGCAGCCAGCGGAAGCCGGCCGGCGCGATGCGCGGCTCGAGGGGGCTCATGGGAAGCCCCTCGGGCAGCTCGGGGTTGTTGTAGCCGGAGGGCGCCGTGTCGTTCGGGGTGTCTGGGTGGAAGAGCGAGGCCAGGTACTGGATATGGCCGCGACCCGGGCCGAGCTCGGTCTGGCCGCCGCCGTACGCCTGTACCCCTTCCCGCTCGCACCAGTCATACATCTCGAACAGATTGCTGAGCGGCCCGAAGCGCGACGGCTTGATGTTCACCATGCGCGGCGGCCAGGGCCGGTCGAGTACGTCCGCGACCGAGTGGACCGGGGCGTCCCAGGTGATGCGCTCGCTCACGGCGTCGAGGATCGGGCGCGTCTCGTCCGTGACGTCGGGGTCCTCGAGCCAGGCGTTCGGGAACGCCTCGATCACCATGCGGTAGAGCTCGGGATCGGTCACCACGTCCACGGGAGTTCCCTTGTACTGGCCCTTCAGGTCCAGGGAGTCCACCGCACCCGTGGCCACCAGCTGCTCGACGAGCTCGGGCGTCCAGTTGTTCGTGGGGTCGAGCTTCAGCTTCGTGCCCGGATAGCGCTCGATCAGGCGCAGTGCGCGGTCGGGCTTCTCCGGCTCGTCCTGCTCCCAGGTGCCGAGCCGCATCGAGACCACGAAGTTGAGCGGACTCGCCTCGCGCTCCAGCACGTCCGCGAGCGAGCGGCCGGCCTGGGCCAGCGCGAGGTCGAGCGCGGCCGACTCGAACGCCCAGCGGCGGTACAGCTCGGAGACGTCGCCGCGCACGGGCGGCGCCGGAAACAGCTCTGTCTCCTCGAGCCGCTGCGAGAACGAGTCGAGCGTGTACGAGCCGGCCAGGTCGATCGTGCCGGGGCCGTCGGCCTGGAGGTTCACGTGGTCGATCTCGTCGTACACCACGTCCTCGCCGACCCCGGTCTCGCCGCCAGGGCCGCGCAGCTCGATCAGCGTCGTCGCGCGCGTGAACTCGGGCGAGAAGCGAAGCTCCCGGCCCTCGAAGCGAAGCGACTCCACCTCGAGGGGCAGATCGGCGATCCGCTCGTAGGAGCTCACGCGGCCAGCTCGGCCACGGCTGCGCCGAAGACCTCGGTGTGGCGGTCCACCTGCTCCTCGGTCGTGGCAGGGCACATCAGCGCCATGTTGTGGAAGGGGGTGATGAGCACGCCGCGGTTCATGAGGTACAGGTGAAGGTACTCCTCGAGCTCCGGGTCGTCCGCCGCGGCGGACTCGGCGCCGGTGCGCGGCGGCTCCGGAGCGAAGCGGTACTCGCAGCGGGCGCCGAGCGAGACGATCGTCCACGGCACGCGATGCTCGGCGATAGCACGCTCCACTCCCTCCACGAAGCGCTCGCGCAGCGCGATCATCCGCTCGAAGGCGGAGTCGGTGAGCACCTCACCGAGCGTGGCGCGCGCCGCCGCGAGCGACAGGGCGTTGCCCGCAAGCGTGCCGCCCACCCCACCGGTGTCCTCGTAGTCGGCGTCGAACTGCGCCGCGATCCGCTCGGCCAGCTCGGCAGTGACGCCGTAGGTCCCGATCGGCACTCCGCCGCCGATCGACTTGCCGAGCGTGACCGCGTCCGGCTCGAGCCCCCAGGCGGCGGTGCAGCCGCCGGGCCCGGCGGAGAGCGTGTGCGTCTCGTCGATGATCAGAAGCGTGCCGTACTGAGTGCAGAGCTCGCGCACGGAGTCCATGTAGCCGGGCTCGGGCAGCACGATCCCGATGTTCGTGAGCGCCGGCTCCATCAGGAGACACGCCACGTCCTCATGCTCGAGCACGCGCTCCAGCGAGCCGAGGTCGTTGAACTCCGCCACCCGAGTGGTCTCGGTCGGGTCGAGCGCCGGGCCCACGAGCCCCGCTCGCGCCCGCGCCAGGCCCTGCTCGTCCAGGACCACGAACGACTCGTCCACCGAGCCGTGGTAGCACCAGTTGAAGACGGCGATCCGCGGCCGGTGGGTCACGTGGCGGCACATCCGGATCATCCAGCGGTTGGCGTCCGTGGCCGTGAGCGCGAACTGCCAGTACGGGAGCCCGAAGCGGCGCGCCAGCTCGGTGCCCACCCACGCGGCGTCCTCGGTCGGCAGCATCGTGGTGATCCCCTGGATCAGGCTCATCGCCCGCATCGTGGGCTCGGGCGAGTGACCCGCCATCGCGCCGGTGTCGCCCAGGCAGAAGTCGGCGTACTCGTTGCCGTCCACGTCGATGATCGTCGAGCCGTGTGCGCGCTCCTGGTAGAGCGGGAAGCCGCCCACCCACATCGACATCCAGGACATCGGGACGCCGCCGAGGAGGCTCCCACGCGCCTGCGAGTGCAGCTCGCGCGAACGAGCGTGGTCCCGCTCGTAGGTCTCACGCTCGCGGGCGACCAGGCCGGCGAGCTGTGCGCGCTGTGCAGTGGTCACGCCAGCGCCCGGTCGGAGACGAGGGGCGCCGTGTCGTCCGGCCGCACCGCCGCCATCTTCTCGGCGCGGCGCTGCTGCCACACGGTGAGCAGCATCATCGCCACCGTGAACAGGAAGATCATGGTCGCGATCACGTAGATCTGGGGCTGGATCGCCACGCGCGCCGCACCCCAGATGAACAGCGGGAATGTGATCGTCGAGCCTGAGTTGAAGTTGGTGATGACGAAGTCGTCGATCGACAGCGCAAAGGCGAGCAGTGCCGCCGCCAGGACCCCCGGCATGATCAGCGGCAGCGTCACGAGCCGGAACGTCTCCCAAGGGGTCGCGCCGAGGTCCTGCGCCGCCTCCTCGAGCGATCTGTCGAAGCCGATCAGTCTCGATCTCACCGTGATGATCACAAACGAGAGGTTGAACATCACGTGCGCGATCAGGATTGTCGCGAAGCCGAGCGCCGGCGTGCCCCAGTTGAGGAACTGCGAGAGCAGTGCGGCGCCCAGCACCACTTCCGGCGTGGCGAGCGGGATGAAGATAAAGAAGTTCACCGGCGCGCGGCCCTTGAACTCGTAGCGGACGAGGGCAAGCGCTGTGAGGGTGCCGAGTACCGTCGCGATCAGCGTGGACAGAGCCGCGACCTTGAGCGAGGTGATGAGCGCGTCCTGCACACCCGGCACGGCGAAGGGGTGCTTCCAGGCGTCGAGGCTGAACTCGTTCCAGAGGAAGTTGAAGCGCCCCGTCGGGTCGTTGAACGAGAAGACGACGATCACCGCGATCGGAATCAGCAGGTAGACCAGCGCGAGCAGTGCGTAGACGTTGAGGAGCCAGTCGAAACCCCTACGCCGAAGCGCCGCGGTCATGCGCGCTCTCCCTCGGTTCCGAGCAGGGCCTCGGTGCCAGCGATGCGAGCCCAGATGACCACGATGACCAGCATGAACGCCATGAGCAGGAACGAGAGCGCGGCCGCGGTCGGGTAGTCGTTCACCACCAGGAAGCGCGACTGGATCACGTTCCCGATCATGTACTGCTTCGGGGTTCCGAGCAGCTGCGCGTTGATGAAGTCCCCGGCTGCCGGGATGAACGTGAGCAGGACGCCCGCCACGACGCCCGGCATCGAAAGCGGCAATGTGACGTGTCGGAAGACATCCCGCCTGCGCCCGTACAGGTCGTAGCCCGCCTCGAGCATGCGACCGTCGATCCGCTCCAGGCTCGCGTACAGCGGCAGGATCATGAAGGGGAGGAAGTTGTACGTGATGCCGGCCACCACAGAGACCGTGGTGTCGAGCAGTCTGCCGTCCTCGGAGACGATTCCGATCGACTGGAGCGTGTTGATCACGAGGCCCGAGTCGGACAGGATCGTCTCCCACGAGAGCGTGCGGATCAGGTACGTGACGAAGAACGGCACGATCACGAGAAGCAGCATTGCGTTCCGCCAGCGGCCGCCTCGGAACGCGATCACATACGCGAGCGGATAGCCAATCAGGAGCGCGATGAGTGTCGCCAGTCCGGCGTACTCGAACGAGCGGATGAACTGCTCGCCATAGTCGCTGAGAGCGTCCGTGTAGTTCGAGAACTCCCAGGTGAGGTGAAAGCCGCCGGCGAACGGGCTGCCGCTCTTGAGCGACTCGAGCGCCATGTAAACCAGCGGGATCGCGAAGAAGAGCAGCAGCCACCCGAGCCCCGGAAGGAGCAACAGGTACGGAAGTGAGGCCTTCCGAAGCCGGGACGGCATGCGAGTCCCCGGCCGCGCCTACGCGCCGATCAGCTTCTGGAACGCGTCGTTCAGTTCCGTCTCTTCCTCCGGCTTCAGGCCCCGGAAGATGTGCGTGTTGTCGAAGACCGCCTGGTCCGGGAAGATCAGCGGATTCTCGGCGAGCGCCTTGTCGGTCTTCTCCAAGACCTCCTTGGTCCCGTTCACCGGGCAGATGTAGTTGATGTAGGCCTCGATCGGGGCCTGGACCTCGGGCTGGTAGACGTAATCGATGAACTTCTCGGCCGTGTACGCGTGCGGTGCGCCGATCGGGATCTGCATGTTGTCCGTCCACAGCATGCCGCCGCTCTCCGGCAGCACGAACTCGACGTTGGGGTTGTCGGGCTTGAGCTGCACAGCGTCACCCGACCAGCCGAAGATGATCCACGAGTCGCCCTTCGGGATGTCCTTGATGTACTCGTTGCCGGTGAAGCCGCGGATCTGACCCGAGTCCACGGCCTCCTGGATCGTCTCGATCGCCTTCATGTACTCGTCGACGGTGGCCTTCTCGGGGTCGCCGCCCTGCCAGGCGGTGACGAGACCGACCGAGTCGCGCATCTCCGTCAGCATCGTGACCTTGCCCTTGTAGGCGGGATCGAACAGGTCCTCTACCGACTTCGGCTCGCGCTTCACCTTGTCCTTGCGGTAGATGATCCCCGTCATCCCCGACTGCCAGGGCATCGAGAACTCGCGCTTCGGGTCGAACGGCGGCGACTTGAGCCGCTCGATCAGGTTCGCGTTCGCGTTTGGCATCGTGGACTTGTCGAACTTCTGGACGTAGCCGAGCCGCTTCATGCGATCGGCCATCCAGTCCGTCACGACGTGGATGTCGCGCCCGCCCGATGAGCCCTGGTCGTACTGCTGGCGAACCTTGCCGAAGAACTGGTCGTTGTCGTTGATCTCCTCGACGTACTTGATCTTGGTGCCGTTCTCCTTCTCGAACGACTTGAGCGCCGTGTGCTCCTCGTCGATGTAGGCGGGCCAGTTGGCGAAGTAGAGCGCGTCCGCGATCTCGCCCTTCGGGATGGCCTTCTCCCCCTCGGGATTGGCTCCGCCGGTCGGCTCGTCGGTCCCGCAGGCGGCCAGGTAGGCGAGCGCGGACGCGCTCAGCGCACCGGCGGCCCCACGCTGAAGGATCCGGCGGCGTGTGAGCGGGTCGCGCAGCAATCGCTCGAACTGCCGCTCCAGGTCGTCGTCGTTAGGCGTCACTCCGTAGATCCTTCCCTCACGATGTGGATGTTCTCGTCCGACCAGCTCAGTCTGGCGGCGTCACCGGCCGCTGGGAGATCCCGGCGCGCCTCTGCATCGGCATTTGGGACCAAGACAGTCATGCGGGTGCCGTCCCCGAGCTTCACGACCATCTGCGTGGCGGTTCCGAGATAAAGGGAGCTCTCCACCTGCCCCTCCACGCTGGGGCGGTTGGCGTCGTCCGTGTCGCCGGCCTGCTGGAGCACGAGCTTCTCCGGGCGCACCACGGCGTGCGCGCGCTCGCCGTTCTTCACGCCGCCGGGATCCTGCGCGTTCACCGTGGGCCCGGCGTCGAGCCGCATCTGCGTGCCGGCGCCGTTGCTCGAGACAACCTCACCCGGCATCAGGTTCGAGACTCCGATGAAGCCGGCCACGAAGGTCGTGCCCGGGCGCTCATAGACCGTCTCCGGGTCGGCAACCTGCTCGACCACGCCCTTGTTCATGACCGCGATGCGATCGGACATGGTGAGCGCCTCCTCCTGGTCGTGCGTCACGTAGACGAACGTGATGCCGACGTCGCGCTGGATGCGCTTCAGCTCCACCTGGAGCTGCTTGCGGAGCTTCAGGTCGAGCGCGCCGAGCGGCTCGTCGAGGAGCAGCACCTCGGGGCGGTTCACGAGCGCGCGCGCGAGGGCCACGCGCTGCTGCTGTCCACCCGAGAGCTGCGCCGGCTTGCGCTTCGCCTCGCCCGCGAGACCCACGCGCTCGAGCTCCTCGCCCACGCGGCGGCGGATCTCATCCTTGTCGACCTTCTTGCGCTGGAGGCCGAAGGCCACGTTCTGCTCGACGCTGCGATGCGGGAACAGCGCATAGCTCTGGAAGACGGTGTTGGTGGGGCGCTTGAACGCCGGGAGGCTCGTCACGTCCTCGCCCGAGAGCAGGACACGCCCCTCCGTGGGGTCCTCGAAGCCCGCAACCATGCGGAGAGTCGTGGTCTTCCCGCAACCGGACGGGCCGAGCATGGTGAAGAACTGGCCGCGCGGGATGTCGAGCTCCATCTCGCGTACGGCCGTGAAGTCGCCAAAGCGTTTGGTCACGCGCTCGAGCCGGACGCTCGGCGTGTCGGCGCCCGTTTGGACCTCATGGCTCATGCTGCTCGGCAACCTATGGCCGAACCGTACCTACTGCAAGGGGCGGAATGCCGAAAACACTCCTGCTTAATTAGACAGAATGGCGCACGCGGCAGCCCGCCGTTTCACTCCTCGCGCCCTTGTGTCGCTCCAAGAACGCCGATACCGTTGTCCATTGCGTCTAGTCGCCGTCGATACTGAGGAGAAGTCGCACGTGGCCACATCCCCCCAAACGGTCTACGAGCCCCACGCCGGAGCTCCAAGCCCGCTCCAAGAGAAGGCACGCCGCCATCTCTGGATGCACTTCACCCGCATGGGAGCGTACGACGACCAGCACGAGATTCCCATCATCGTGCGCGGGGAGGGCTCGTACGTCTACGACGAGCACGACAAGCGCTACCTCGACGGCCTGTCCGCGCTGTTCTGCGTGAACGCCGGCCACGGGCGCTCCGAGATGGGCGACGCCGCGGCGGCTCAGGCCAAGAAGCTCGGCTTCTACACGAACTGGAGCTACGCCCACCCGACGGCGATCGAGCTGGCCGAGCGCATCGCGAACCTCGCGCCCGGCGACCTCAACCGCGTGTTCTTCACCTCCGGCGGCTCCGAGGCCGTCGAGTCCGCGTGGAAGTTGGCGCGCCAGTACCACAAGCTCACCGGCAACCCGACGAAGACGAAGATCATCTCGCGCGAGACCGCCTACCACGGCACCACGTTCGGAGCGCTCTCGATCACGGGCATCACTTCGCTGCGCACGCCGTTCGAGCCGCTCGTGCCGGGCGCGCACCACGTGCCGAACACGAATGAGTACCGCTGGCCCGAGGACCGCGACCCGCTCTGGGCCGCGAACCAGATCGAGCACATGATCGAGTTCCAGGGCCCGGACACCGTGGCCGCGGTGATCCTCGAGCCGGTGCAGAACTCGGGCGGCTGCTTCGTGCCGCAGGACGGCTACTGGCAGCGCGTGCGCGAGATCTGCGACAAGCACAACGTGCTCCTGATCGCCGACGAGGTGATCTGCTCCTGGGGCCGGCTCGGGCACTACTTCGGCGTCGAGCGCTTCAACGTCGTGCCGGACCTCATCACCACCGCCAAGGGACTCACATCGTCGTACGCCCCGATGGGCGCGGCGATCGTGTCCGACCGCGTGGCGGAGCCGTTCATGGCCGACCCGAAGTCGTTCACGCACGGGATCACGTTCGGCGGCCATCCGGTCTCGGCCGCGGTGGCGATGGCCAACCTCGACGTCTTCGAGCGCGAGGACCTCTGCGGGCACGTGCTCGCCAAGGAGGGCGAGTTCCGCGGGATGCTCGACAAGCTGCACGAGGACCTGCCGATCGTGGGCGACGTGCGGGGCGCGGGCTACTTCCAGGCGCTCGAGCTCGTGAAGGACAAGGACACGAAGGAGAGCTTCAGCGACGAGGAGGGCGAGGAGCTGCTGCGCGGCTTCATGTCGGCTGAGATCTTCAAGCACGGGCTCATCTGCCGCGCGGATGACCGCGGTGACCCCGTTATCCAGCTCTCACCTCCGCTGATCGCGGACAGCGAGGAATTCGAGATCATCGACCGGGTCCTGCGCCAGGTGCTCACGGAGGCCTGGGACCGGATCGTCCGCCACTGATCCCATGCTCACCGTACGCGGGCTCGTGTCCGAAATGGGGCTCGAGCTCACGGCGGGCGACGCGGGCGCGGACGCGCCCGTGCGCTGGGTGCACATCTCGGAGCTTCCCGACCCGACGCCCTGGCTGTCGGGCGGCGAGCTCCTGCTGACCACCGGCATCCAGCTCGAGAGCGAGAAGCGGCAGCGCGAGTTCGTGAGGCTCTTGGCCGGGCATCACCTGTCCGGGCTCGGGTTCGGCACGGGCTTCAACCACGAGACCATCCCCGCGGGCCTGGCGGAGGAGGCCGAGGAGCTCGGCTTCCCTGTGTTCGAGGTGCCGTACGAGCTGCCGTTCATCGCGCTCACGGAGAAGGCCTTTACGCGGCTCGTGAACGAGCAATACGAGGTGCTGCAGCGCGGCATCGCGATCCACAAGCGACTCGAGCGGCTGGTGCTCGAGGAGAGCGGGCTCGACGAGGTGGTGCGGGCGCTCGCCGCCGCAACGGGCGGCGCCGTGTGCGTCTTCTCGGGGCGCGGCGAGACGATCTCGTCGAAGGCGTTCCGGCGCCCGCTGCCCGAGGAGGCGCTCGAGCAGGTGCGCCAGGAGGTGACCCGGCGGGGCGAGGAGCTGAGCGGCGGTGCCGCGCGAGCGTCGGACAACGCCGAGTTCGCGCCCGACCACCCCGACATCGCCGGCCGCGCGCTCGTGCTGCCGGTGTCGCTCCGGGGCCGCGGGGCGCCGCAGGCTTGGCTCGCGGCGGTGCGCGACACCGGCGGGTTAGGAGACTTCGAACGGCTCATCCTCCAGCAGGCCGTGACGGTGGTGGCGCTCGAGCTGATGCGCCAGCGCGCGATGCGCGACACCGAGCGCAGACTCGCCGGCGACGTGCTCGCGGAGGCGCTCACCGGGCGGCTCTCCGAGGAGGAGCTGGCGATGCGGCTGCGCCCGTTCGGTATCGGCCACAGCGCCGCGGTGCTCGTGTTCAGCGGAAACGAGGGCGCGCCCGAGCCGCACGCCGAGAGCGAGCTCGACCGCTTCCTGGCCGACGCCGGAATTGGCGCGCTCGTGGCCACCCGCGGGCGCCTGCTGTGTGCGGTGGTCGACGCGCGCGAGGGCGTGGACCCCGTGGCGCTGGCGGGTCGTGCCCGGGACGGAATCGAGGGCGATGGGCCGAAGCTCCGGGCCGCGGCGTCGCGCGCTGCGCCCGTGGGCTCGCTGCGGCGGACCTTCCACGAGGCCCGCTGCGCGCTCGAGGCCGCCGCGCTCTCCAACGGCTCGTCGCCCGCCGTGGCCTCGTACCGCGACCTGGGGGCGTTCCAGCTCCTGCTGTCGCTTCAGGATGACGACGCGCTGCGCCTCTACTGCGACAGCGTGCTCGGGCCGCTCGAGGACGCGAGCGGCGAATACGGAGACGAGCTGATCCGATCGCTCGAGGCGTACATCGAGCAGAACGGCCAGTGGGAGAAGGCGGCACGCGAGCTCTTCTGCCATCGCCATACGCTCCGCTATCGCATACGGCGCGTGGAGCAGCTCACCGGCCGCGACCTTTCGAGCGCCCGCGACCGAATCGAGTTCTGGCTCGCGCTGCGGGCCCGTGAGCTAGTGACATGAGAGGGAGGATCCACAGCGAATGAAGGTCGGCGTTCCGACGGAGATCAAGACGGACGAGTACCGCGTGTCGCTCACGCCCGCCGGCGTGAGGGAGCTCGTGGAGCACGGCCACGAGGTGCTCATCCAGTCCGAGGCCGGCGTCGGGAGCACGATCCCGGACGAGGAGTACACGGCGCAGGGCGCGCGTATCCTGCCGGACGCCGCCTCGGTGTTCGAGGAGGCCGAGATGATCCTCGGGGTGAAGGAGCCCCAGCCGGAGGAGGTCGCGCTGCTGCGGCCGCACCACCTGTTGTTCACCTATCTGCACCTGGCGCCGAACCCGGACCTCACCAAGGGGCTCGTGGAGTCCGGGGCCACGTGCGTGGCCTACGAGACGGTGGTCGACGACCGCGACCGGCTTCCGCTGCTCGCGCCGATGAGCGAGGTGGCCGGCAAGATCGCGACCCAGGCGGGCGCGTTCTTCCTCGAGCGCCCGCTCGGCGGGCGCGGCGTGCTGCTCGGCGGCGTGCCGGGCGTGGCCGCAGCGACGGTGATGATCATCGGCGGCGGCGTGGTGGGCCAGAACGCGGCCTTCATCGCGATCGGCATGGAGGCGGACGTGTTCGTCTTCGACCGCAGCATCGACCGTCTGCGCGAGCTCGACGTGGCCTTCGCCGGGCGCGCGTCCACCGTCTACTCGTCGACGCTCGCCGTGGAGGAGATGCTCCCGCGCGCGGACCTCGTGATCGGCGCGGTGCTGGTCCATGGCGCCCGCGCGCCCTACGTGGTGAAGCGCGATCAGCTCGCGCTGATGAAGAAGCGCGCCGTGCTCGTGGACGTGTCGATCGACCAGGGCGGCTGCTTCGAGACCTCGCACCCCACCACCCACTCGGACCCGGTCTACGAGGTGGACGGGGTGACCCATTACTGCGTCGCAAACATGCCGGGAGCCGTGCCCGTGACCTCGACGTTCGCGCTCACGAATGCGACCCTCCCGTACGTGCTTTCGCTAGCCGACCACGGGCTCGAGGGCGCCGTCGAGAAGGTCCCCGGCCTGCGGCCCGGCTTGAACGTGGCCGGCGGCAAGGTCACGCACCCGGCCGTGGCGGAGGGAACCGGCATGCCGTATACACCCGTTGAGGACGTCCTAGGCGCAATCGCCTAGCACCAGGAGAGAGGACCGCACATGGCTACTGCCACCAAGACGAAGCTCCAGAACTTCATCGACGGCGAGTTCGTGGACGCCGCCGACGGCGCCACGGAAGAGGTGACCAACCCCGCCAACGGCGAGGTGATCGCCGACATGCAGCTCTCGAGCGAGGAGGACGTGGACCGCGCCGTCATGGCCGCGCGGCGCGCGTTCGACGGATGGGCCACCACGACTCCGGCAGAGCGCGCGGGCGCCATGTTGAAGCTGGCGGACCTGCTCGACGAGCACGCCGACGAGATCTCCGACCTCGAGGCCGCTGACGCCGGCAAGCCCCGCAACGCATTCTTCGAGGACGAGATGCCGGCGGTGAGCGACACGCTGCGCTTCTTCGCCGGCGCGGGCCGTGTCCCGGAGGGCCAGGCGTCCGCCGAGTACGTCTCGGGCCGCACCTCGATCATCCGGCGCGAGCCCGCCGGCGTGGTGGGGCAGATCGCCCCGTGGAACTACCCACTGATGATGGCCGCCTGGAAGATCGGCCCCGCGCTTGCGAGCGGCTGCACGATCGTCCTGAAGCCGGCCGAGACCACCCCGATCTCGACCGTGAAGCTCGCCGAGCTCGCGGCGGAGGTCCTGCCCAAGGGCGTCTTGAACGTGATCACGGGCCACGGGCAGCCCGCCGGCTCGTCGCTCGTCACGCACCCCGAGGTCGACATGGTGTCGCTCACGGGCTCCCCCGAGACCGGAAAGTGGATCGCCAAGGCGGCCGCGGACTCGCTCAAGCGGGTGCACCTGGAGCTTGGCGGCAAGGCGCCGGTGATCGTGTTCGACGACGTCGACATGGCCACCGCCCTCGAGACCATCGCCGGCACGGGCCTCTACAACGCGGGTCAGGACTGCACCGCGGCCACGCGCGTGCTCGCCTCGTCGAAGGTCTACGACCAGGTGGTGAGCGGCCTCGCCGACGAGGCGAAGGGCTACAAGGTCGGCGACACGTTCGACCCCGAAACCACGCTCGGCCCGGTGAACTCGATGCGCCAGCGCGAGCGTGTGGAGGGATTCCTCGAGCGCAAGCCCGACCACGCCGAGGTCGTGACCGGCGGCAAGGAGCCCGACCTGCCCGGCTCGTTCTTCGAGCCGACCGTGGTGGCCGGCCTCAACCAGGACGACGAGATGATCCAGAACGAGATCTTCGGCCCGGTGATCACCGTCCAGCAGTTCGACGACGAGGCGAAGGCCATCGAGTGGGCGAACGCGACCCGCTACGGGCTCGCGGCGTCGGTGTGGACCCGCGACGTCGGCCGGGCGCATCGCGTGGCGAACGCGATCCGCTTCGGCACGGTGTGGATCAACGACCACATCACGATGGCCACCGAGATGCCGCATGGCGGCTTCAAGCAGTCCGGCTACGGCAAGGACATGTCGAAGTACGCGCTCGAGGACTACACGATCGTCAAGCACGTGATGGTGAACCTCGAAGCGTGAGTACTCCTTTCTGACCACTTGGCTCCTGGAGGCCCCGCGCGCGCAAATCTGGTGGGTCCTCCGGGAGGCCGAGCGGTGGCCCGAGTGGTGGCGTGGTGTCGAGCGCGTGACCGTGCTTGCTCCCGATGAGCGCTACCGCATCGCGTGGCGCAGCCGAGTGCCGTATGAACTCGAGTTCGACTTCGAGGTCGTGAATTTGGACGAGCCCCGCTCGATGCGCGGGGTCGCGAGCGGCGCGCTGACCGGCACGGGCCACTGGCGGCTCTACGAGCAGAACGGCGTGACCGCTGTGACCTACGAGTGGAAGGTTCGAACGACGAAACGTTGGATGAACCTCCTCGCACCGGTGGCGCGCCCCGTGTTCGACTACAACCACGACGTCGTAATGCGCTGGGGCGGTGAGGGGCTCGCCCGGCGGCTTGGTTGCAATTTGTTAGCAGCAGGCTGAGCTATTCCCCCTAGAGTGCGCGCCGTGCGTGCCGTCGTGGCGGGAATCCTGGTGCTGCTGCTGGCGCTGTGCGGCTGTTCGTGTGGCGGCAGCGGCGATGCCGCCGCGAAGAAGCCGACCCGCCCGCACGTCGTGCTGCTGGTGCTCGACGAGTTCCCCGGCGACACCCTGCTCGGCCCCGACGGGCGCATCGACTCTGGGCGCTTCCCGAACTTCGCCGCGCTGGCTGGGGACTCGACCTGGTTCCACAACGCCCATACCGCGTACGACTCCACGACCAAGGCCGTGCCGCTCGTGCTGGACGGCCTGCGCCCGCGCCCGAAGACCGCGCCGATCGTGCGCGACCACCCGCAGTCGATCTTCACGGCGCTCGGCGGGCGCGGCTACCGGATCGTTACCTCCGAGGAGGCCACGGCGATGTGCCCAGCGCGCTACTGCCCGAGCGAGCGCAGGCGGCCGCCCGCGATCATCCCGAACCTGAAGGGTGGCCGGGCCGAGCGCTTCGGCCAGTTCGTCCGCTCGATCCACGCGAGCCGGCGGCCGACGTTCTGGATGAAGCACGCCCTGCTGCCGCACGGTCCGTGGATCTACCTGCCGTCGGGCCATCGTTCGCGGCCCGAGGGTCCCGAGCTGCTGCCGGGCATGCAGACGGTGCCGGGCTTCTACGACCAGTACGTGACCGATCACAACGAGCAGCGCTACCTGCTCCAGCTCGGCTTCGTGGACCGGCTTCTAGGCAGGCTAGTCGCCCGGCTGAAGAGCCAGGGCATGTACGACGACACGCTCGTCGTGGTGACCGCCGACCACGGCTTCGCGTGGCAGGTGGGAGTGCCGACTCGGCGCAGCGTCACGCAGTCGAACGTGAACGAGCTGGGTCCGGTTCCACTGTTCGTGAAGGCGCCGAGCCAGACCCAGGGCCGGGTGAACGACGCACTCGCCCAGACCCTCGACGTGACTCCCACGATCGCGGATGTGCTGAACGTGCCGCTCGGATACCGCACGGACGGGCGCTCGGCGTTCTCGCGTGCGGTGCGGGAACGCCGCGAGGTGAGCCTCGTCACGCGCGACTTCAGTTCGATCGTGCGCATGCCGGCCGAGCGCTGGAAGGCACAGCGGCGCGCGGTCGTGCGGCGCCGCCTGCGCCTGCTCGGCTCGGGCGCCTGGGTGAGCCTCTACACGAGCCTCGGCCCGCATCGCGAGCTGATCGGGCGCGACGTGGCGAGCGCGCGCAGCGCTGCCGGTACGCGCGCGACCATCTCCCGGTCGCCCTCTTACGCACGCGTGCGGCGCTCGAGCGGTGTCGTCCCGTGCCAGATCGCGGGGCGCATCCAGGACTCCGGAGCCCCACGCGAGCGCGATCTGGCGATCGCCGTGAATGGCCGGATCGAGGCGGTTGGGCGAAGCTTCCACCTGAAGGGCGAAACGGCGGAGAGCTACTCCGTCATGGTTCCGGAGGATTCTCTGCATGACGGCCGCAACACGGTGGAGGTGCTCGAGGTAACCGATGAGGGGGCGATGGTTCTACTGGCTCGCAGCTGAGCTGGCCGTGGCACTGGCGCTCGCCGGCTGCGCGGGCATCGGTGACGACGCCCCCGCCGAGCCGGCCGAGGGTCACCCGCCCGTGGTGGTGCTCGTGTTCGACGAGTTCCCCACCGACGACCTGCTCGGCCCCGACGGCGAGATCGACGCCGAGCGCTTCCCGAACTTTGCGGAGCTGGCATCGATGTCCACCTGGTTCCCGAACGGGCACACGGTGTACGACTCGACCTTCAAGGCGGTCCCCTCGATCCTCGACGGCAGGATCCCGAAGCCGCTGACCGCGCCCGACGTGCGCAGCCATAAGCCGAGCATCTACCACGTGATGGACCGGCTGGGCTATGGGGTCTTCAAGGTCGAGTCGGCGTCCGCGGTCTGCCCGCCCGCCATCTGTCCCGGCGCGCGGACGCGCCGGCCGGGAGTGCTCGCACGCCTCGCCGGCGGCGGGCGCCCGGCGCGCTTTCACCACTGGGTTGGGGCGATCCGGAAGCGCCCGCAGCCATCCTTCTACTTCCAGCACGCCCTGTTCCCACACGAGCCGTGGATCTACCTCCCATCCGGGCGTCAGAGCCGCCCGGGCGGCAACGACCCGGTGGAGGGCATCAACAAGCTGCCGGGATTCGACGACCCCGACCTGTCGGTTCACAACCACCTGCGCCACCTGCTCCAGGTGGGCTACACAGACCACCTGATGGGCGAGCTGCTCGACCGGCTGCGGCGCACCGGTCAACTGCGGCGCGCGCTTGTTGTCGTGACGGCCGACCACGGTTACTCGTTCCAGGTGGGCGTTCGGACCCGTCGCCTCCTGAGCGAGCGCAACGTGGAGGAGATCGCACCGGTGCCGTTCTTCGTCAAGGCTCCGGGCCAGACCGAGGGCCACGTGGACGAGGGCCTCGTTCGCAACATCGACGTGGTGGCGACGATCGCCGACCTCCTGGGGAGCACTGTCTTCTACAGGCAGGACGGCGTCTCGGCGTTCTCCGGCGCCACACAGGCGCGGCGGGAGTTCAGGATCCGGACGCGCGACTTCGAGCAGGAGATCCGCATCGGACTTCCGGAGATGGAGCGTCGCCGAGCGCTCTGGAGGCGGCGCTGGGCGGACCTCTTCGGAACCGGGGCGCAGAGCCGCGTCCTGTACGGCGACCCGTGGGCGATGGCCTACCGCATCGGGCCGTATCCGGAGCTGCTCGACCGGCGTGTGGACTCGCTGCCTGTGGGGCGGGAGGATGGAATCAGCGCGACGGTTGCCAATGCCTCGCTGTTGCAGCACGTGACCCCGGGCGCCGCCGTGTTCCCCACGCGCGTGACCGGGCCGCTGCGCGGTGTGCCCTTCGGGGAGCACCGCAACGTGGCGGTGGCGGTGAACGGCCGGATCCGCGCGGTCGGGCGGAGCTTCGACCTCTGGTGGAAGGGACGCGAATACTTCTCCCTGATGGTCCCGGAGACGTCGCTGCACGAGGGTCGCAACCGGGTGGAGGTCTTCGAGGTACGCGCCGGCGGCACGCTGGTGCCGCTTCAGCGCCTGTAGGTGGAGTTCGGCTCGGCGCTCGGGTCCACATCGATCTCCGGCGGGTGCTCGTTCACGTCGATCAGCGTGCAGAAGTAGCGCCTGCGGTCGTCACGGGCCACGCAGGTGCGGAAGAGCGTGTCGCCGAGCTCGATCGTGTTCGCAGTCTCGAGGTTGCGGATCAGCTCCTGGTCGCCACGCGCGAGGATGAAGCTGCGGAACGCGTTCGCGTTGCGCTCGGTCTCCTCGGTCTCGGAGACCACGAGGGGCCGCGCCGCGAGCCCGGCCACGACCACCCCGACCACGCTCGCCACCAGCAGGGCGGTGCCGATCCGGTCGGTGAGCACCTCGAGCTGCGCGCGCGGCGGTGCGCCCGGCTCCGCGGCGGGCCGGCGCTTCCAGGTCCTCCGCGCAAGCCACGGCGCCACCGCTGCGATCAGCACGAGGTTGCCGAAGGTCGCAATGAGGAGAGCCGGGATCGGATCCACGCCGCCGCCCACCGGCGGCAGCTGCCACATGATCAGACCGTCGAGCAGCGTGATGGCGATGAAGGTGGGCCACATCCACGCCCCGCGCAGCCGCCAGCGGACGCGGGCGGGCCAGAAGCGCTCGTCTCGATCCACTGCACCGGAGAGTAGCCTTCGTTCCGTGGCTGAACTCTGGGTGGCGCAGCTTGGAACGGTCCCCTACGGGGACGGCGTCGAGCTGCAGGAGACGCTCCGCGAGCGGCGCCAAGCGGGCGAGATCCCGGATCTCCTGCTCGTGCTCGAGCACCCGCCCGTGTACACGAAGGGCAGGCGCACCGAGGCGGGCGACCTGCCGATGGGCGCGGACTGGTACCGCGACCGGGGCATCGACGTGTGCGACACGGACCGCGGCGGGCGCGTGACCTACCACGGCCCGGGACAACTCGTGGCCTATCCGATCATGGCCGTGGAGCGGGTGGCCGACTTCGTGCACACGATGGAGGGCGCGATCGTGGCCGCGCTCGCCGACGAGGGCATCGCGGCCGAGGTGCGCGAGACCCCCTTCACCGGTGTGTGGGCCGGCGACGCGAAGATTGCCTCGATCGGCGTGCGGGTGTCAGGCGGCGTGACCACGCACGGGCTCGCCGTGAACGTGGACAACGACCTTCGGCCGTTCGAGTGGATAGTGCCGTGCGGCATCGATCACGTGCGCATGACGTCCGTGGCCCGAGAGACCGGGCACGAGTGCACTCTTCCATGCTTCCGCAAGCGGATGGCATGGCGCTTCGCCGAGGCGTTCGGGATGCGCCAGCGGCTCGTGTCGCCGCGACGGCTCGTCGAGCGGGAGCCGGTGGCGGCATGAGCACCCGTTCCCGCTCCAACCCCGGCGGCGCGCGCGTGCTCGACATGGGCGAGGTGCGCCCCTTCCGCGAGCGCAAGCCCCCCTGGTTCAAGCGTCCGGCACCCGGCGGTCCCGCCTACCGCGAGCTCCGCGGGATGATCGAGGGCCAGGACCTCCACACCGTCTGCCAGGAGGCTGCCTGCCCGAACATCGGCGAGTGCTGGGAGCGCGGCACTGCCACTTTCATGATCCTGGGCGACACCTGCACGCGCCGCTGCGGCTTCTGCAACGTCAAGACCGGCAAGCCGACCCACCACGACCCGCTCGAGCCGCTGCGCGTGGCGCAGTCGGTGAGGAAGATGGGCCTTCGACATGCGGTGATCACGAGCGTGGACCGCGACGACCTGCCGGATCTCGGGGCGAGCGCCTTCGTGGGCGTGATCCGCTCGATCCGCCGCATGGCACCCGGCTGCAAGGTGGAGGTGCTCACCCCCGACTTCCGCGGCGAGGAGATGCCGCTCGCGCGGGTGATCGCGGAGCGCCCCGACGTGTTCAACCACAACGTCGAGACCGTGCCGCGGCTCTATCCGCTGGCGCGGCGCGGCTCGCGCTTCCTGCGCTCCTGCCGCGTGCTTCGCAACGCCAAGGAGATGGGCGGCGACGAGGTGGTCACCAAATCCGGCCTGATGACCGGGCTCGGCGAGTCGAGGGAAGAGCTGCTCGAGACCTTCGGCGTGCTGCGCGAGCATGGGGTCCAGGTGCTCACCGTCGGCCAGTATCTGCGTCCCACGCGCGACCATCTCCCGGTGGTGCGCTACTGGCACCCCGACGAGTTCGCCGACCTCGAGCGCGAGGCGTACGCGATGGGGTTCGAGTCCGTCGCGGCCGGGCCGCTCGTGCGCTCGAGCTATCACGCCGAGCAGACCCTGGCCCAGGCCTCCTCCGGCTGATGCTGGCCGCGGCGAGCGTCGCCGCCGCACTCGCCTGGGCGCCGCTGCCGGCGGCCACGCTTGAGCGCACCGAGGTCGCCGCGGCGCGTATAGGCAACTCCATCTACGTGGTGGGCGGTTTCGTGCCGGGCGGCGCCAGCGCGAGCGCTGTCGAGCGCTACGACATACGGAGGCGGCGCTGGTCGCGGATGCGGTCGATGCCGCTAGCCCTCAACCACACCACCGCCAGCGCCCACCGCGGGAGGCTGTACGTCCATGGCGGCTACGAGGGACCGCTCAGCGAACCCACCGCCGCGCTCCTTCGCTACAACCCGCTCACGAATCGCTGGAACCGGCTGCCCGCGGCGCCCACCCCGCGTGCGGCGCAGGCCGCGGCGTTCGTGGGCGAGCGGCTCTACGTGGCGGGCGGGGCGAACGACTCCGGCTCGCTGCGGTCGCTCGAGATCTACAACCCCGCCCGGCGGCGCTGGAGCCGCGGTCCGAGCTTCAGCGGCCCGGCGCGCAACCACACGACCGGCGTGGCCACCGGTGGGCGGTTCTACGTGCTGGCCGGGCGCGACTCCACGAACTTCGGCACCGCGGAGCGCTACGACCCGCGCCGCCGCCGCTGGGAGCGGCTGCCCGACATGCGGACGCCGCGCGGCGGGATCGCGTCGGTGCGCCTTCGCGACGGGCGCATCGTCGTGTTCGGCGGTGAGGAGCTCGGGCCGGGGGGCGCGACGATCGGCGAGGTGGAGCTGTTCAACCCACGAACGCGACGCTGGCGCGCGCTCCCCGACATGCGAACGCCGCGCCACGGCCTCGGCGGCGCGGCGCTCGGGAATCGCGTGTTCGCGCTGGAGGGCGGCCCGCAGCCCGGGCTGGCGTTCTCCAACGCGATCGAGTTCCTGGACGTGCCGCGCTGAGAGGGGCCGCCCGCCATCATGCCCGTGAGCTTCCATGATCCCTCTCAAGGACGACGTCCCAACCCGCAGGTTCCCGATCGTGACCGTGACCCTGATCGCGATCAACGTGATCGTCTACTTCGTCTTCGAGCGTGGTCTCTGGGACCTGGGCGACATCGGCAACGAGCGCGTGGTCGAGTACGGCGCGATCCCGATCGAGATCACCGAGCCGGGGACCGAGTGCGTGAGCGCGTCGGGGGGCGCGGCGATCGAGTGCGGATCCGATGGCTTCGCGCCCGACCAGGCGCCCTTCATCGTCACGATCTTCACCTCGATGTTCCTACACGGAAGCTTCATCCACCTCGGCGGCAACATGCTGTTCCTGTGGATCTTCGGCAACAACATCGAGGACTCCATGAACCGCCTGCTCTTCGTGGTCTTCTATCTGCTCGGCGGCCTAGCTGCGCTCGGTCTCCAGGTGGCGATGGATCCGGACTCGCTCATCCCGACCGTCGGGGCATCGGGGGCGATCGCAGGTGTGCTCGGCGCCTACGCGCGGCTGTATCCGCGCGCCCGGGTGGTCACTGTGATCATCATCATCATCTTCTTCACCATCGTCACTTTGCCCGCGCTGCTCGTACTGGGGTTGTGGTTCCTGCTGCAGCTGCTTCCCGCGTTCAGCGAGCCCGTCGGGAGCGCCGGCGGCGGGGTGGCCTACTTCGCCCACATCGGCGGGTTCCTGTTCGGAGTGCTCGCGATCAAGCTGTTCGCGAACAACGTGCACGAGGACTACGACCAGCCGCACCGTATCCCTGTGTACTGATGGGCCGAACGCTCGCCCTCGTGGGCAGTCTGGTGATTATTTGCCTGCTCGCGTTCCTGACGATCTCGGTCGCGGTGGAGAGGGGGATCGACGTCCTCGTCGTGCTCTCCGTGATCATTCTGGCGTTGCTCGGCTTCGGCGTGCTGGGTGCGCTCACCTCTCCGCCGCCGGATGGCTAGGAGCGAGCCGCCACCCCTTCCTCCTCGACCGGTCCTCCAGGCTGGCCGCCGCCGCTCGCGGCTGCCGCGCCTGATCGCGATCGTCGCGATCCTGGCGGCGCCCGTTGGCGTTGCCGTGGCGGCGTGGGTGTCGTTCGAGGGAGGAGGCGGGCGAGGCGGCGCGTCCAGTCCACCGCTGGCGGTCGGCTCGCCGCCGGTGGCAGCGGCGCCCGAGGAGCCGCGCGAGCCCGCCCCGCTGATCGAGGCCGAGCCGCTCCCGGAGGTGCCGCTCGGCGGCGTGGACGCGTTCCACGTGCACCTGCGCAAGCCGCCGCGCGCCGGCGTGGTTTTCGACGTCGACACCGGCGAGGTGCTCTGGCGCCGCAGGCCGCTGCTCGAGCTCCCGATGGCGAGCCTCACCAAGATCATGACCGCGCTGATCGCGGTCGAGGGCGGTGAGCCAGACGATCCGGTCCGGATCACCCGCGAGGCGCTGCGCTACTCGGGTTCGGGGGTCGGGCTGCTGCCACGCGGGCGGCGGGTGCGCTTCGAGACGCTGCTGAACGGGATGCTGATCGTCTCCGGGAACGACGCCGCGATCGCGCTCGCCGTGCACCTTGCGGGCAGTGAGCGCCGGTTCGTAGGGGTGATGAACCGGCGAGCGGTCCAATGGGGGCTCGAGTGCACCCACTTCGCCTCGTCCCACGGTCTCGAGAACGGCAACCGCTCCTGCGCCCGCGACCTCGCCGTGATGACAAGGCTCGCGATGGCCGAGCCGCGCATCCGCCGCATCGTCCGCCGCCGTCAGGTCGACTTCCGCTTCCCGATCAAGGGTGGCCGCCTCTACCTCTACGGCCACAATCCCCTGATCCGCCTGGGCTACCCCGGCGCGATCGGCCTCAAGACCGGCTACACCGACGCCGCGGGCCGCTGCTTCGTGGGAGTGGCGCGCCGCGGCGGCCGCCGGCTCGCGGTGGTCCTGCTGAACTCACGCGACCCGGCAAAGCACGCGCCGAAGCTGCTGAACGCGGGCTTTGCGCACCTGTAGCGACCTTGTCACACACGTCGCACCCGCGTTACACGCGCCGACTTAACGTTTGTACATCGCACCCCTCAAGGCCAAGGGCGACCTAGTGACGCCACGACTGAGCGGTGCTATTACGTCCCGGCCACTGAACTCGGCGCCACCGGAAAGTCGGACCTGCGCCTGCGCCTGGAGCCGACTTTGAACAACCAGCGCCGGTTCGTGCGTTTCGCTGACAACTACCTCGAGATCTGATGGAGCCAGCCGGACTCGAACCGGCGGCCTCCTCCGTGCAAGGGAGGCGCTCTTCCAACTGAGCTATGGCCCCGTGGTTCGAAATGGTAGGGCGGTTGTCTGTGTTTCGGCGGTTGCCGGTTCTGGATACGGGCAATCCGAGCGGTCATGAGTGACGAAGCCACGGGGGAGCGCGAGCGCGAGGACGAGTCGGCCGACGGGCCGACCGTTCCGCAGGAAGGTGAGTCTGGTCCCCACGCGGGAGCGGGCCATGGTGAGCCGGACAAGTCCGCGAAGAAGACCGAGGACGCTCCGGCGCCGAGTCGCGCGGAGGTCACGAACTACGAGATCGTCGAGCACTGGTTCGGGGTCGCTGCGGAGCGACTCGAGCTTGCGGACGACGTCGCTGCCGTGTTCCGGTCCTCCTACCGCGAGGTTCAGGTCCAGGTGCCGGTCAAGCTCGACGGCAAGCTGCACGTGTTCTCCGGCTACCGCGTGCAGCACAACGGCGCACGCGGGCCCTACAAGGGCGGGATCCGCTTCCACCCCGAGGTGGATCTCGACGAGGTGCGTGCGCTCGCCGAGCTGATGACCTGGAAGACCGCCATCGTGAACCTGCCCTATGGAGGCGCGAAGGGCGGCGTGAACGTGGACCCCAGCAAGCTCGAGAGCCACGAGCTCCAGGCCGTTTCGCGCTCGTTCATGGACAAGATCGAGAAGGTGCTCGGGCCCACGCGCGACATCCCCGCGCCCGACGTCGGCACCAACGCCCAGGTGATGGCCTGGCTGATGGACGAGTACGGAAAGCTTCACGGGCACACGCCCGCGTGCGTGACCGGCAAGCCGATCGCCCTCGAGGGCTCCTACGGGCGCGAGGCCGCGACCGGTCGAGGCGTCGTGCAGGTGTTCCAGGAGGCCGCGAAGGAGATAGGGCTCGACCCGGCCGAGGCGCGCTTCGTGGTGCAGGGATTCGGCAACGTCGGCTCCTGGGCGGCACGCCTGATGCAGGAGCTCGGCGCCACCATGATCGGCGTCTCGGACGCCAGCGGCGCGATCGCGACCGAGGAGGGCATCGATGCCGAGGAGCTCGCCGAGCACGTGCGCGAGGGAGGGAACGTGGCCGACTTCGATGGCCGCACCGGCGAGATCGACCCGGACGACCTGCTGGCCGTGGAATGCGACGTGTTCATCCCCGCAGCGCTCGGCGGGATGATCCACAAGGACAACGCCGAGCGGATGAACTGCCGCATGATGGTCGAGGGCGCGAACAGCCCGACCACACCGTCCGCGGACTCGATCCTCAACGACAAGGGCGTGACGATCGTTCCCGACGTGCTGGCCAATGCGGGCGGCGTCATCGTGTCCTACTTCGAGTGGGTGCAGAACCTCCAGCACTTCCGCTGGAACGAGGACCAGGTGAACGAGCGCCTCGGCGAGATCATGCGCCGGGCCTTCGGCGAGGTGGCTGAACGTGCGAAGGAAAACGACACTCCGATGCGGCCTGCCGCCTACGAGCTGGGCATCGAGCGAGTTGTCGAGGCGGCGTCCACCCGCGGCTACATCTAGTACCTCCGTCCAGTTCTACAGACACCTGTCGAGCAGCTCAAAATGGCTATCCAGGTCGGGTCTCCGAATGCCGAGAAAGTGGATACGACGGCATGGAGGGTTCCGTCGAACTAGCGGCACGGGACGCCGCTGAGTTGCACCAAGCGGGGAGTCGCCGGGGCGGGCGGCTCCCCGCTGCAACTTCTACTCGCAATTAGTCGAAGTCGAAGTCGCGCGGCGGCTTCTGCTCGAACCAGAGCCGGTCGTGCTCCGGCGTCTCCTGGAGGAAGTCAGGCGTATCCTCGAGAACGTCGAGCTCCTCGTCCTCCTCGACATCGGATGCCGGCAGGGGATCGTCGTGAGAGTCGTCCTCGAGAGCCGGCTCCTCGTGGAGATCCTCGTCCTCGAGAGCGGGGAAGCCGTGGGGCTCGGTGTCACCGAGCGACTCGTGTGGATCCGGCTCGGGCGGCGCCTCCGGCACGGGAGTTGGCTCCGCTGCGGGCGGCTCGGCGGGTTCCGGCTCGGCCAGTTCCGGCTCGGGCGGTTCGGGCTCGGCCGGCGGCGGCTCCATGCCCATGTGGTCCGCGACGGGAGGCTCCGCCTCCGGTGACTCCTCCGAGACCGGCTCAGCGGGCGACGGCTCCGCGGGCGGGGCCTCGGCCGGCGGCTCAGCGAGTTCGGCGGGGGCCTCCGCGAGTTCGGTGGGCTGCGCAACGATCGCGGTCTCGTCGTCCACGACGGCGGACGCTTCCGCCACCGGAGCATCGCGCGGCTCGCCGTCAAAGAGCGACGCGTCGTCCCCGGCTTCTGCCGCAATTTCACCATCCTCGGGCTGCTGCGCCACCTCGCGCCGGGCGGGACCGAGCGCCTCTTCCTGCTGGCGCTCGACCTCCTCCTCGGGCACTCCGTGCCTGCGCTTCAGCTCGAGATGCTCGCGGATGGCATCGTCGAGTATGCCCATCGCGCGGAACCTTATCGAGGCGGGGAGGAAGGCTCAGGAACGAGCGCCAGAGCGCGTTCCACGCGGTTCTTGCCGGTCCGCTTCGCCCGATAGAGCGCGGCATCAGCGGCCGCTATCAGGCTGTCGCGGTCCGCTGCGGTGTCCGGCACGGAGGCCACGCCGAAGCTCGCCGTGACGCTGAGCGACGCTTTGCCGCCCACCCGCAGCACCTGGAGCGCCTCCACCGCCTCCCGCATGCGCTCCGCGAGCAGCGCCGCTCCCTCAGCGTCCGTCTGCGGTAACACCACCGCCAGCTCCTCGCCGCCGTAGCGGGCCGGAGCATCGAGGTCGCGCGAGAGGCCGCGCAGCACGTTCGCCACCTGAGCCAGGACCTCGTCGCCCTGCTGGTGGCCCCAGGTGTCGTTCACCTGCTTGAAGTCGTCGATGTCCAGCATCACGAGGCCGAGCGGAGTGTCGAAGCGGCGGCTGCGCTCGAGCTCGCGGTCGAGGATCGAGGTGAACGCACGCATGTTGGCGAGGCCGGTGAGGTCGTCGGTGACCGCCTGGCGCTCCACCGTCTCGTGGAGGCTCGCGTTCTCGATCGATACAACCGCCTGGCCGGCCAGGTACTCGAGCAGCTCCTCCTCCTCGCGCGTGAACGGCTCCCGGCTGCGTGCAATCGAGATGGCGCCTAGATACTCCGGGCCGTCGACGAGCGAGCGCAGCCCGATCGACAGCGCATGCGCACCGCCCGCGTGCGCCGACAGAGCGCGCCGTGTGCGCTCCGCGCTCTCGTCGCCCTCGAGGGCGCCCAGCAGCTCGGGCCCGACGTCCGGCCGAACCATGAATACGTGGCGTTCGGCGGACTCGATAACCCGCTCGAGGTCACCCGCAATGGGACCCACCTCGTAACGCGCGAAGGCACCACGCGCGAGCGGCAGCGCCCGCCCCACCTCCGCGTCGCAGGCGTCGACCGCCTGCCGCACTGCGAGCGCCACGACGCCGTGCCGATCGAGACCGGTGGCAAGCGCGTCGCCCACGCGCCGGATCGTCTCCTCGAGCTCCTGGCGCTTGTGCTCCACCTCCTCGATCTTGGCCTCGAGCTGCTCGGACATGTCGTTGAACTCGCGACCGAGCTGGGCGAACTCGTCGTTGCCCTCGACAGGGACGAGCTGGCGGAAGTCCCCGCGCGAGAGCCGGCGGGCGGCGGCGAGGAAGGTCGCGATCTGGCCGGTGAGAGCCCGGCTCACGAAGGTGGCGGAGGCGAGCGCCAACAGCACGAACAGGACGAGGAAGCCGGCGATAAGCAGCCGGTTGTCAGCGATGTGCTCCGAGAACGGGGCGGCGGGACGCAGAATCGCGAGCTCCAAGGCCACGCCACTCGGCTCGTCGAGTGAAACCAAGCGGCCGCGGTACTCGCGGCCTCCCACGTCGATGTCCGTGGCCTCCTCGGCAGGCGGCATCTCGACGCCGACTGCGCCCGTCACCGTGGACGCGAGCGTGCGGTCGTTTCGGAACACCGCCGCTTCGAGCTCGGTGAGGCGCTCGATGCGTCGCACCAGCGAGGTCGCCTCGGTGACCGAGACGGTCAGGATCGCCGATGCGCCGCCGCCGGTCACGAGCTCGGACCCGGCCCACGCGACGGCCGTGGCGCTGCCGGCCCTGGCGAGACGCCGACCGGACGGCGTCCACAGCTCGATCGCGCTGACCGGAGCGCGAACGAGCGCGCGCATGCGTCGCTCGGCCGCGCCGCTGCGGCCCGCAACTACCGCACGCTGGAGGCGCGGATCCGCGGCCACTCTCCTCAGAGCGGGGCGGGCGGCCGCCGCCGCCTCGCGATGAACGGCCAGGGCCGTGCGCGCGGCGGTGCCGATGCCGGCGTCGGCCTTGCCGGTCTCGGTGCGCGCGGCGAGGGCGAAAAGGACGATGCCGAGCGCGATCATCGGCACGATCACGATGAGCGCGAAGAACAGCCTAAGACGTCCCCTAAAGCTCATGCCGCACGTACCCCGGCATACAGGCTACCGCTGAAATCGGGCTACTTGGGCCGCTGCAGCGCCGCTACCATTAATCGGGCACGGGGCTATAGCTCAGTTGGGAGAGTGCCTGGATCGCACCCAGGAGGCCGCCGGTTCGAGTCCGGCTAGCTCCATCACGGGACGCACCTGAAGCCGTAGCTCGCGAACGAGACCGCGTAACGGCGGTGCGCGTCGCAGTCGATGTTCGTGATCTCCCCGCTCGCGACGACCACGTCGCAGAGGACCACCCAGGGCTCGCTCGGGCACGGCGGGCACTGCGCCCGCTCCTTGCCGCCGGTGCACGACCACGAGGCCTCGAGCGCGGTCTCGGACTCCTGCTGCTCCCGGTAGAGCGTTGGCAGCTCGGTGAGCACCTTCAGCTCGAACCCGTCGCGGATACGGCTGTACTCGCAGTCGCCGTCCTCGCAGCCACAGCCGCAGCCCGGCGCGCGGACGGGACGCGCCAGCCGCTCGACGTGACGTACGGCCAGATACACCGTGGCCCCGTCCTTCACACTCGGCGGGTCGCCGCACCAGACATCCACGTCCCCGCAGTCGAGGCTGCTGACGGACGACTGCTTGCACACATCGATAGTCGTGTCGCCGTCGATCAGGATCTCGTCTCCGAGCGGCCCAAGGATGTAGCCCTCGGACACGGTCGCCACGCACTCGTCGTATGTGACGCCAGCGCCGCACACCACTCCCCATCCGTGCAGCAGCCTGTTGTGGCGCCGCAGCTTCTCTCGGAAGTAGATCTGGTCCTGCGTCAGGTCATCGGCGCCGACCAGCTGGCGGGGGAAGAAGCGCGAGCGCTCGAGGCTCAACGCGTCGCCGACGCCGCAGTCGTGGCAATTGCCGAGCGTGGTGGTCATCTCGCTCCTCCTCTAGAGGCTGATGTGGAATGACGAATGGAAGATGCCTCCCTCGATGCCGTTCCCGCTCGGGAGTGAGGGCATCGGGGTGGGCGGTGTCGCGATGGCGCCCACGAGGGCCGGCGCGAGAGTGGCCGACAGGATCGAGAACGTCCAGAGCATGTCGAAGACCTCGCTCGTCAGCCCGGTGCCGTGGAAGTCGGCGTCGAGCAGCTCGACATCCTCCTCGGAGGCGATCTGGGTCACGTCGTCCGACCGCATGAGGACGAGCGCCCATGCACTCTTTGCCTCGAGCAGCCCAAGCAGCTCCCGCAGGCTGGTGGTGGTGCCGGCGTTGCCCAGCGGCCCCTTCATACCCACGAACTTGTAGTTCGCGGTCTGGCCCTCTCCGCCCGAGAGCGTGCCGTCGACGGCATCGCGGAACTCGAGCCGCAGCGCCACCCCCACTTTCTGTGTGGCCTCGGGCAGCAGGATCACCCTCAGCCACTCATCCGGCTGTGCCAGCCGCTCCGCGTTCATCTTGTGGTCGAACGAGACGGCGATCCCACCGTCGGGCATGTTCAGACGCGTGTTGAAGTCGGCGAGCTCGACGTCCGTCGGTGTCGCCTCCTCATCGGCGGTCGTGGGCGGCGCGGGTGGCGGCGGCCACATTTCCACCACCTTCGGCGCCGTCACGGTGACGGTGCGGCCGCAGCATTCCTCGATGCGCTCGGCCAGGCAGAGGATCAGGTCGAGCAGCACGGCGTTCGAGTAGATCGTCCTGCGCGGCAGGCATTCCTCGACGGCAATCCCTTCCTCGCTCGTCCCGACCAGCGCGATCGGCACGCAGTCTGGGCCTGGCCCGCACGGCGCGTGGTAGACCGAGCAGAGGCGATGCCGCAGAACCGAGGCGGTGCCTCGGCTTGGCTGCGCTGGCTGGCTGCCGATCTCGTGGAGGTGCGCCACGAGCGCGCGCTCCATCATGGTCTCGCGGACACCCCTGATGGGCCGGTCCTCCCTGATGTCGTCGAGCGGAGACCTTGGCCCGCGCAGGATGCTGCAGGGGTCCTCCGGCAGCGGCGCCTGGTCCGCCGGCATGAGCGTGAACTTGAAGCGCTCGCGCACCGCGCCGGGCACGCAGTCCTCGCGGAGGTCGCAGTCAGCGACCAGCACGGGGGACGGCTCGACATCACATTCGTGGTACGAGAGGCAGAGCACGATGCCGGTGCTTGCAGGCACGGGCTGCACGTCCGAAACCTGCGTACACGCGCTCGTAGCGGAGATCGACCTCGGACGCGAGGGCGATCACCAGCAGGTCGATGTCGAAGCTCGACAGGCCGAACTGCGACGCGAGCGCCCCGAGAGCGCCGCCGAGCTCGTACCCGTCCGGCGCTGCGATGCCGAGCGGCTCGCCCGGCTGCCGCGTCAGCGACCGGGCGACGTCGTCGTGGGCCAGGTATAGCCCGCGGAAGGGATCTGTCCCCGGGGCCACGCCAGTGAGCTCGGCGCTTCGCTCGACGGCACGCGCGAGCAACTCGTCGAGCCGCTGGAGGACTGGCCACAGCTCCGTCCCGATGCCCGGCGCCTCACTGGGCATGGATCGACCTCCAATCCGGCCTGCGAATGGCGCCGAGCAGCGTCTCCGGGGAGATGTCGCCGATGCGCGTGCGCGTTGGGCAGAGCTCCCAGAGCGAGGCCTCCTCGCCGCTTCCGGCAACGGCGAGCACCCTCGCCGACGGGCGCTGATCGAGCAACGTCAGGTGGATGTCGGCGAGTGCCGGATCACGCACCGAGACGATCACGAAGTCGGCGTCCGTGGCGGCCTCGGCGTCCACCGTCCCCGGCTCCGAATCGCGCTCGCCGACTATCTCGACGTCGCCGGCATCGGCAACGATGTCGCGCACGAGACTGCGCAGGAACTTCGAGCCGAATACGAATATGCGCCGCGATTGGGGCAAGGCCGACGATGATCTGCCCGCGGCCGCTGGGACGGAAGGGATCGTTGGATCCCAATTCGGTTCAGTGCGAGGACTAGTCCCTCAGCGCGAGGCCTGACCGACGGATGTGGGCCGCGGCGTCGGCGCGCCGGTGGACCCCGAGCTTTTCGAGGATCCGGTGCACGTGGTTTTTTACGGTCGGCAACTCGATCCCGAGGCGGGACGCGATCTCCTTGTTCATGAGGCCCTGCTCGATCAGCTGGGCGATCTCGAACTCGCGCGGGCTGAGTGCCGCGTCGCCGTTCGGATTGCGCGCGAGCGCACGAACGCGGCTAAGCAGAGCGGCGGCGGTCTTTGGAGAGCAAACGAGCTGGTTGTCAGCCGCGCTCAGTATCGCCGCCACGAGGTCCGAGATCGTGCCGTCCTCCGTCACGATCCCGGCGACGCCCGCCTCCGCCCATTCGATGACATCCGGTGGTTTCTCTGCCAGCGCCAGCACGATCACCCGCAAATCCGGCCGCCGCGTTGTCAGAGCGCGCGCGAACGACGGCCCGGCTGCGACGTCGAGCACCACGATGTCGGACGCCCGCTCATCGAGAAGGGCGAGCGCCTCGTGTGCCGAGGCAGCCGCCCCGACCACGTCCAAGCTCTCGTCGCGGACAAGCGCCTGCGTCAGGCCTTCTCGATAGAGCCGGACTGGCGCAACGATGAGGACGCGGAGAGTCAATCGACCTCTGGAGCTTGGATGCTTCGCCGCAGCCGATCCAACTACACCCGCGCGGCGCGTGCAAAGGTCCCTCGCGCCAAGTGCAGAGGTTCGCCGCCGGAGCCGCTGCGGCGCTTGTGTTTGTCTCGCGCTCGTGAACCGACCCAAGGGGACTCATCCAGCTTCCATCATCCGTCGAGGCTTCGAGAGCCAGGCAGAACCCTTGTCTAGTGAAGTCGATCGGACTACTCCAAAGCGGTAGTGTGCGACTGAGCAGTTCTACAACGGGGGTTTTCGCATGTCTCGACCGGGCCGTTTTGCGCTTCGGGTCTCAGCCATCACGGCCGTGTTGTTCGCCGTGCTCGCACCACCAAGCTTCGGACAGGCGGTCAGCCTCGACGGCGAAACCCTCGAGACGCCTATCGTCACGGGGCAGACGACGTACGGCTCGTTCACGTGTGACAAGGACGGCACGACCGTGATCCCGTTCCAGACGGAGGGGCAGGCCTTCGGGCCCTACACCGGCACCTTCATCGAGACCGGAACGATCACCGTCGGCCCGCAGGCGGACACCACCATCGACTCGCGTGGCGTGGGCACCATCCTCGCTTTCCAGGCGAGCTTCACGATCACGAGCCAGTTCCCGAGCGCAACCGTGACCGGCACGAAGCAGCTCGCTCCAAATGCGCCCTCAGCGTCGGACCTCTCCGCGTTCGGCCGCTGCGATCCCGACGGCTCGTCGCCCCCGGACACCGACGTGACAGCGATCGTAAGCGACCCGTTCGTGGTCTACAGCGCTCAGATCAACTCGGTCACGGGTACACGGACCGA
The DNA here is from genome assembly GCA_963825345.1 of uncultured Thermoleophilaceae bacterium. Lineage (GTDB taxonomy): Bacteria > Actinomycetota > Thermoleophilia > Solirubrobacterales > Thermoleophilaceae > JACVRW01. The sequence goes on from CAWGSQ010000012.1 coordinate 378,041, forward strand.
CAGCGGCACGAGCGGCTTCGTGATCCAGACTACGACGGGCCCCGGCTCGCCGCACACGTTCCTGGAGGCGTTCAACTCGACGGAGCCGGACTGTGAGGACGGCAACAACGGGAACGGGCAGGGGCAAGGGCACCCGAAGAAGAACCACGACAACGACGACAACGAGGTCTGCGAGTAGATCGCGTCGCGCTCGACCCCTAGGGCTAGGCCGTAGCGCTGGCGTTCTCGAACGCCGCGGCCACGCCCTTGGCGTTCGCGCCGGCACCCGCCTCGAGCACGAACGGGACGCCCCGGATCGTGACCGCGATGGTCTTGCCGGCGGCTGGGCGGGCGCCCGTGACTGCCATATAGCGCAGAAGCCAGCGCGCCCTAGGCGGCCCGCGGCTCGACATCGACGACGACCGCCACCTTCGGCTCATGCCAGAGGCAGACGATGCCGCCGTCCTCGTGATCCAGGATCTCGTCGGGCTCGGGGAGGTCGTGGTCGGCGAGCAGCTGTCGCATGGCGCGCTCGGCCTGGTCGCGCGTGGGTTCGTCTTGGGGCATGGGCCCAGACTGCCCCGCGGCGGAGCACGCGTGGGTTACCTGCGCGACAACTCGGTTGTAGCTGAGCGACTACCGAGCGCGGCCTTTCCGCTCGAGCTGTGCGCGGATCTCGCCACCCGGGTACTTCTCGGTGTGCACGTTCGCGTAGGTGGCTCCCGCTCGAATGGCGCGGACCAGCTCGCCGAACTCACCCGGGGCGATGCCCTGGGGCGAGGGGCCGATCACATCGGCCGCGTGGAGCGTCCCGGTGACGGTGGCGGGCGGGTCCGGGCAGGGCTTCGTGCCGGCCGGACCGCCGCCGGTGTTGTCGCACAGGAACACGATCACACCCGCGTTCACGCCGCGCTGCCCCAGGTGGATGTGCGCCTGGAGAGGCTTGGCCTCGAGGCGGGCGTACGTGAGCTTGTACGTGATCGCGGTGCCGTGGTTGCGGATGCTCGCCCGGAAGGTGCCGTGGCCGCTCGTCGAGAGCGCCGGAACCTCCTGATAGCCGGTGAGCCGCTCGCTGAAGTCGTTGCCTCCCTGGGCCAACGCCACCGCCCCGGCCACGCCAACGGCGGTCAGCGCACCCACGCCGACGGCCAGCTTTGCACGGACATTCATCACGTGAACCTCCCTCTCGTGGAACGACCTGCTGGGAGGTACGGGCGGGGGGTGGCCTCGGTTCGACTCGCTCCAGCGGTCGCCGCGCGCGCAGCGTCGCCCGTTTGCGGTGAAAGGGTGGGGTCCGTCGGTTGTGCCGTCAGTTAATCCGCCTATGCAGGACTAAGTGACGGCGGTCCCTTCGTCAAAGGCCGCGGTCGGGCGGCGCGGCGCGGCCTAAAGCTTCTGCCAGAGCCCGCCGAGCGCGCGCAGCTCGTCCCGCGAGAAGCGGTCGAGGAAGAGGGCGCGCACGCCGTCGAGGTGCGTGCGCCGCGCCGCATCGAAGAGCCGCCGGCCCTCGGGGGTGATCTCCGCGAACAGACCGCGGGCGTCGCTCTCGCAGCGCTCGCGCTTCAGCAGGCCGTCGCGCTCGAGGCGGTCGACCAGGCGCGTGAGGCCGCTGCGGCTCAGCAGCACCGACTCGGCCAGCTCCGACATGCGCATCCGGCCGTCGGGCGCATCCGCGAGGAAGAGCAGTACCTCGTATGAGGACAGCGGAAGGTTGTGCTCACGCGCGAGCTGGGCGTCGAGCGCCCGGGTGAGCTCGGCGTGCGCCCGCAGCATCCCGCGCCACGCGGCCAGCTCCTCTTCGTTCAGGAGCGCTGCTGTAGAGTGATTGCTGATGCAATCATTATATCGGGCCCCTGCAGGCGACCCTGAAGGGGCGCTGGTCCTCTTCCACGGGCGCGGCGCGGACGAGCACGACCTGTTTCCCCTGCTCGACATGCTCGATCCCGAGCGGCGCCTGCTCGGCGCCACGGCGCGCGGGCCGCTGTCGCTGCCGCCCGGCGGCGCCCACTGGTACGCCGTGGCTCGGGTGGGCTACCCCGATCGCGAGACCTTCCACGCCACCTACCCACAGGTGGCGAACTGGCTCGATGGCCTTCTCGCCGAGCACGGCATCGCGCCAGAGCGCACGGTGCTCGGCGGCTTCTCCCAGGGCTCGGTGATGTCCTACGCGCTCGGGCTCGGTGCCGGCCGCCCCCGCCCGGCAGCGATCATGGCTCTCAGCGGCTTCATCCCCGAGGTCGAGGGCTTCGAGCTCGACCTCGGCAAGGCCGCCGGCCTGCCCGTGGCGATCGGGCACGGCACGCACGACCCCGTGATCTCGGTGGAGTTCGGCAGAGACGCGCGCGACCGGCTCGTGGACGCAGGTGCGGACGTGCTGTACCGCGAATCGCCGATGCCGCACACGATCGATCCGGGCTTCCTGCGGGAGCTGCCCAGGTGGCTGCGAGGGGCGCTGGACTCAGCCGCGGCTGAAGACCCGGCGCAGCCGGTCGAGTAGCGCCCGGAAGAACAGCGAGAAGCCGCCGATGGGCTGGGTGGTGGTGGCCGACTGGCTGTCTCCGGCCGCGGGCGGGGCCGCGGCCGCGCCCTCCGGAGTGGCCGCCATAACCGCGTCGACGATGCCCGGCTCCGCGGCGGGCGGCGCCTCGATCCGCTGCTGGAGGCAGTCGGCGAACTCCTTCATCAGACGGTTCGAGATGTCCTGGATCATCCCGCCGCGCCCGAAGCGCGCCAGTCGTCCCGTGATGGTGAAGTCCGTCTCGACCTCGACCTGGGTCACGTCCCCCTCGGCCACCATCGTGCTCACGATCGTGGCCTTGGCCGATCCCTGGCCGCGCTTGTCCTGCCCGTTCGCGCGCATCGTCACCCGGTGGGCGGCCTCGTCGAGCTCCTCGATCTTCAGCTCGCCGCGGTAGGCAGCGGTCGTCGGGCCGAGCCGGACGCTGAACGTGCCCCGATAGGTCCCGTCCTCGCCCGCCTCGGTGACCTCGGCGCCCGGCAGGCAGGGCGCCACGCGTTCCACGTCGATGAGCGTCTCCCACACCCGCTCCAGCGGTGCGCGGACCTCAAACGCCTGCTCGAGCTTCACCGCGCCGGGGCGGCCGTGACCGGGCCGCCGGCCCGGAGGGCGTCGAGCTCGGCGGGAGTGTCCACGTCCTCGCCGCCGCCGATGTCGTCGCACGGAACGTCGCGGACCTGCACGCTCAGCAGGAGGTTGCGGGCGCCGTGGTCACCGCTCACGTTCCGGAACGACTCGAACAGCTCGCGCTCGAGAAGCACGGGGTGGCCGGGAGCGCCAAAGTAGGTGGCACGGACCGCCGCGGCCTCGCCGTCGCGTGCGTTGATCACCCGCCTGATCGCGTGGGGCGACATTCGTGGCTGGTCCCCGAGCGTGACCACCACGGCCTCGCAGTCCGCAAGCTCGGCCAGCCCGCAGGCGAGCGAGGCGGCCTGGCCCTCGTCCCAGCGCTCGCACGTGCACGGCTCCGCACCGTGGAGGTCGACCGTTGCGGTGACCTCCTCCACGAGCGCGCCGAGCACGACCACCACCCGTCCCACCGACGCGGAGGTCATCGCCTGGACCGCGTGCTCGAGCAGCGGCCTGCCGTCGAGCTCCGCGAGCTGCTTGCGGCCGCCGAAGCGCGTGCCGGCGCCCGCGGCGAGCACGAGCCCGCCGATACCCGATCCCGCGCCTTCGGCGCGGCTGGGCACATTCACGCCCCCACCTCGTGGATGCGGCCGGCGGAGTGCGAGAGGCGGCCGCCCTCGCGGCCGTTTCTGACCGCCACCACCTCGGACATGATCGAGAGGGCCGTCTCCTCCGGGCTCACCGCGCCGAGATCCAGTCCGATCGGCGCCGCCACGCGCTCGAGCAGCTCCTCGTCGAGCCCGGCCGCGAGCAGCCGCTCGCGGCGCTGCGCCTGCGCGCGCCGGCTGCCCATCGCGCCCACGTACGCGGCCTCGGACTGGAGGGCGATCGAGAGCGCGGCGTCGTCCAGCTTGGGGTCATGCGTCAAAACGGCGATGTAGGTGGCGCGGTCGATCCCACCGAGCCGCGCGAAGGCGCCCTCCGGCCAGGCCACGATCACCTCGTCGGCGTCCGGGAAGCGCTCGGGCGTGGCGAATTGCGAGCGCGGGTCGCACACGTAGGGCCGCCAGCCCGCCGCCCGGGCCAGCCGACAGAGCGCCGCGGCGTAGTCCACGGCGCCGAACACCACGAGCCGCGGCGCCGGCGCCACCACGTCCACGAACAGCGAGGTCTCGCCGAACTCGCGCGTCTCAGAGCGCTCCGCCCAGAGCAGTTCCTCGGCGGCCGAGCGGCCCTCGCGGTCGAGCTCGTCGCTCCCGAGGCCACCCTCGCTGGTGCCGTCGGCGCGCACCAGGAGCTTCGCACCGAGATCCGATCCGGAGATCACGGTCACGAGTGCTGCACGGCCGTCCGTGGCCGCTATGCGGGCGAACTCAGACTGCAAGCTCAACTCAGGTACTCCTCCACAAAGACATCTATTTCCCCCCCGCACGGAAGTCCAACATCCCACGCCTCGCTGTCGGCGATTCCGAAGTGCAGGAGCTTGGGTCCGGAACCGCGCAGAACCTCGCCTGCGGCCTCCACCACGGCGCCCTCCACGCATCCGCCCGAGACGGCTCCCGACACGTCTCCACTGTCGTTCACGGCCATCTTCGCCCCGGGCGCGCGCGGCGCCGAGCGCTTCACGCCGACCACCGTGGCGATTGCCACCCGCTCCCCGCGGTCAACCCACGCCTGCACGTCCTCGAGCACATCCTTCATGTGAATCCACCTTCCATCAGCTCCGCCAACTCCGCCAGCGATGCAAGTGAGTTTCCGGCGAGGAAATGATCGACGTGCGGCAGAGCGGCCTGCATCCCAAGGGTAAGCGGCTCGTACTCGGGGTGAGCCTTGAGCGGGTTCAACCAGACGAGCTGGTGCGCGCAGCGCTGCAGCCGGGCCATCTCGCCCGCGAGCTGCTCGGGATCTCCGCGGTCCCATCCGTCAGAGAGCAGCACCACGATCGCGCCCCTGCCGAGGCGGCGTCCGTGCTCGCGGTTGAGCGTCGCCAGCGCCTCGCCTATACGCGTGCCGCCCGACCAGTCGCCGGCGGCTGCGGCCGCTCGGTCGAGAGCGCGGTCTGGGTCGCGGCCCGCGAGCTCAGCCGTCACGCGGGTGAGCCTCGTCCCGAACACGAAGGCCTCCACGCGCCGGCGTGCGGCCACGCACGCCTGCATGTACTGGAGCAGCATGCGCGCGTAGGGCTCCATCGAGCCCGACACGTCGCACACGAGCACGAGCGGGCGCGGGCGCGCGGCCGGCTCGCGCCAGTGGCGCTCGAATGGATCCCCGCCGGTGCGAAGCGACGAGCGGATGGTGCGTCGCAGATCGGGGCGCGCGGCGTGGGGCGGAGCGCCGCGTCGGCGCGAGGGACGGGTGCGCCGGCTGGGGCGGCTCGGGGCCGTCCCGGCGATCCGGCGGATCAGGCGCCTTGCGAGGCGGCGCTCGGCGTCGGTGTAGTCGGCGAAGTCCTTATCCCGGAGGAGCTCGGTGTCCGACCAGGCTGCTGGCACCACGTCGACGTCCGCGTCGGCCGGCAGCCCGACCTCCCTGCCCGGCACCGCCACCCGCGGCAGCACGAGCGAGGCCACGTCGTCGAGCAGCTCCGGCGGCTCGGGTCGCTCCGCCTCCGGCGCGGCGAACAACTCGGCGAAGGCAGCGTCGAATGCCGCGAAGTCGTCACGACGTGAGCACAACGTGGCACGCAGCGCGAAGTAGGCGGCGGCGCGGTCGGCCGGATCGACGGCTGCGAGCGCGCGATGAGCGCCGAGCAGCTCGTCGATGCCCACCCGAGCACCCCCGGCACGCATCGCAGCGGCGAGCAGGGCCAGCCGCCCGGTCAGGCGCACGCCGAGGCGGCCGTGAGCGTTCGCGCTCAGGCACCGTGCAGCACCCCACGCTCGCGAGTCCGCTCGATGTCCTCGCGCACCTTCAGCACCACTCCGAGGGTCTCGTCGAGGTCGGCGTCCTCGAGCGCGAGCAGGGCCTGCGCCCACGCGATCGTCTCGCCCACCCCGGGCAGCTTGTAGAGCTCCTCGCCGCGCAGGCGCGCCACCGCACCGCACACCCTCTCCGCGATCTCGTCCGGCACGCCGGGGAGCCGGGCACGCACGATCTCCGCCTCGCGCTCGGGCGTGGGGTAGTCGATCCAGTGGTAGAGGCAGCGGCGCTTCAGCGCGTCATGCAGCTCGCGCGTGCGGTTCGAGGTGACCACCACGAGTGGGCGCCGCTCCGCCGTGATCGTCCCAAGCTCGGGGATCGAGACCTGGAAGTCGGACAGGAACTCGAGCAGGAACGCCTCGAACTCGTCGTCGGCCCGATCGATCTCGTCGATCAGGAGCACAACCGGCTCGGTGGCCTCGAGAGCCTCGAGCAGGGGGCGGCGCAGCAGGAAGCGCTCCGAGTAGAGCGGCTCATCCGCTCCCGCACGCAGGTGAAGGAGCTGGCGCGGGTAGTCCCAGTCGTAGAGGGCGTGATGCAGGTCGATGCCCTCGTGGCACTGGAGCCTGATCAGACGCGCTCCGACCACACCGGCGAGCGCCTTCGCCACCTCGGTCTTGCCCACGCCGGCCTCTCCCTCGAGCAGCAGCGGCTGTTCGAGGGTGGCTGCAAGGTAGACGGCAGTGGAGAGGCCCCGGTCGGCGAGATAGCGCTCGCCGGCCAGAGCCTCCTGCACGGCTGCGGGGCTGTCGAGGCTCAGACGCTGACAGCCTCCTCGAGCGCCCTGCGCGTGAGAACGCGTGCGAGGTGGCGCTTGTAGTCGGGCGTCGCGTTCAGGTCCCCCGGAGGCTCGGTGCCCTCCGCGGCCTGCTCGGCAGCGGCAGCGATCGCGGCGTCGTCGAGCTGGCCGCCGCGCAGCGCGTCCTCCGCGGCCGTTGCCCGCAGCGCCGTGGCGCCCATGTGAGTGAGCCCGATGCGCACGTCGTCGCACGTGCCGTCCGGCGCCCGGCTCACGAGCGCGCATACCCCGACCATCGCCCAATCCTCGGCGCGGCGCGTGAACTTCTGGTAGCCGACGCCGTACCCCTCGAGCGCGGGCAGCCGGACCTCGGTGATCACCTCGTCATGCGCGAGCGACGTGGTCAGGTAGTCCTGGAACAGGTCGGCCGCGGCGATCGTGCGCTCGCCGTTCGGCCCGCGCGCGGTCACCTCGCCGTCGAGCGCGAGCAGCACCGTCGGGAGGTCGGAGGCCGGATCGCCATGCGCGAGCGAGCCTCCGATCGTGCCGCGGTTGCGCACCTGCTGGTCCGCGATCTGCGACGCCGCGCGCGACACCACGCCGAGCTCCGGCGTGTCCTGGAGATCGGCATGGCGTGTCATCGGACCGATGCGCCAGCCGCCGTTGCCCTGCTGGATGCCGTGCAGGCCGGGGACCTTCCTGAGGTCGACCAGCACGGTCGGCGTGGCCAGCCGAACCTTCATCAAAGGGAGCAACGAATGGCCGCCCGCGAGCAGCTTCGCGTCCTCGCCGTTCTCGTGCAGCATGCGAACGGCTTCCTCCAGGGACTCCGGGGCCTCGTAATCGAACGGGGCGGTGATCATGCGGCACCTCCTTCGTCCGGACTCGTGGGCCCGCTGCCTGCGCTCCCGTCTCCGTGCTCGTCCAGCGAGCGCCCCTGCTCGGTAGCGCGCGGCCCAGCCCCGTTCCCGCCAACGGCCTGGATCGCCTGCCAGACCCGCATCGGGGTCATCGGCATGTCGAGCTCGGTCACGCCGAGCGGCTTGATCGCGTCGAGCACGGCTGCCGCCACCGCCGGCGTGGCGGCGATCGTGCCCGCCTCGCCGATGCCCTTCACGCCGAGCGTGTTCACCGGCGACGGCGTCTCGGTGCGGTCGGTCTCAAACGACGGCACCTCCGCCGCCGTCGGCAGCGCATAGTCCACGAACGTGCCCGTCACGAGCTGGCCGTCCTCGTCGTAGACCACCTGCTCGTACAGCGCCTGCCCGATCGCGTGCACGATCCCGCCGTGCACCTGGCCGTCGATCAGCATCGGGTTGATCGCCGGGCCACAATCGTCCACGGCCACATAGCGCACGACCTTCACCTTGCCGGTCTCCGCGTCCACATCCACCACGCACGCGTGCGCACCGAACGGGAACACGAAGTTCTCCGGGTCGTAGAAAGAGCTCTCCTCGAGGCCGGGCTCGATGTCGGCCGGCAGCTCGTTAGGCGGTATGTGCGCCGCGCCGGAGATCTCGGCCATGGTCATCGACTTGTCCGGCGAGCCCCGCACCTGGTACTTGCCGCCCGTCACCTCGATGTCCTCCGGAGCGGCCTCCAGGAGCGCCGCGCAGATGCGCTTTGCCTTGTCCTGCACCTTCTGGGCCGCGCGCACGATCGCCTCGCCGCCCACCGCCAGCGAGCGCGAGCCGTAGGTGTCCCAGCCCCAGGTGCCCTGGTCGGTGTCCCCGTGGAGCACATCCACGTTCTGCGGGTCGATCCCGAGGATGTCGCCCGCGATCTGGGCGAAGCTCGTGTCGAGCCCCTGGCCGTGCGGGGACGTGCCGGTGTAGACGATCGCCGACCCCGTGGGCGTGACGCGCACATTGGCGGACTCCCAGAAGGCGGCCTGAAGGCCCACACCCTGCGGGCCGACCGCCCGGGAGGGCGCCAGACCGCACACCTCGACCCATGTCGAAAAGCCCACGCCGCGGTGAACCCCCTTCTCGCGCAGGCTCGCCTGCTCCTCGCGGAACGCGGGGAGGTCGAAGTTCTGGAGCAGCTTGTCGAGCGTGCCGTGGTAGTCGCCCGAGTCGTAGACGATCCCGAGCGCCGTCTCGAACGGGAACTCCTCCTTGGGGATGAAGTTCTTACGCCGCAGCTCGAGCCGGTCCATGCCGAGCTCGTCGGCGAGGCGGTCCATCATCAGCTCGATCCAGTAGGTCATCTCCGGCCGCCCCGCGCCGCGGATCGCGTCCGTGGCCATCTTGTTCGTGAACACGCCGGTGAAGTTCAGGTCGATGTTCGGGATCCGGTAACAGCCACCCGCCACGGGAAACCCCAGCTCCGGGATGAACGGGGTCAGGAGCTGCTGGTACGCGCCGAGGTCGGCGATAACCCTGAGCTGGCATGCCGTGAGCGTGCCGTCGCGCTTCGCGCCGAGCTTCACGTAGTTGATCTGGTCGCGCCCGTGGTGGCTCGTGGTCATGTGCTCGGAGCGCGTCTCGACCCACTTCACGGGCCTGCCGAGCCGCTTCGAGAGCGCCAGGACGAGCGCCTCCTCGCCGTAGGTCTGGAGCTTCGCCCCGAAGCCGCCGCCCACATCCGGGGCCACCACGCGCAGCTTGTCCTCGGCGATGCCGAGCATGCCCGAGAAGACGAAGCGTGCGATGTGCGGGATCTGGGTGGTCGACCACAGCGTGAGGTCGTCGCCGCGCGCCTCCGCGACCGAGCAGCGCGGCTCGATCGGCGCACCGGAGGTGCGGTGGTTCACGAAGCGGTGCTCCACCGTGACCTCGGCGTCGGCGAGGCCGGCGTCGATGTCGCCACCTCCCACCGCCCACTCGTGCGTCTTGTTCGTGCCGAACTCCTCCCAGACGAGCGGCGCGCCATCCTCGAGCGCCGCCTCCGGGTCCACCACGGCGGGCTTCGGGTCGTACTCCACGATCACGTCCTCGGCGGCGTCCACCGCGGCGTGCCTGCTCGTGGCCACGACCACGGCCACGGGATCGCCCACGTGCTTCACCTCACCGCGCTTGAGCGGCCAGTGTTCCGGCGTCTTGATCTCCACGCCCGGCGGCACCCAGACCATGGGGAGCGGGCCGGCGAAGTCGTCGGCCATGTCCTCGCCGGTGAGCACGGCCACCACGCCGCTGCGCTCCTTCGCGGCTGACGTGTCGATCGACGTGATCGTGGCGTGCGCCTCCGGGGAGCGCACCACCACGAGGTGCAGCATGCCGGGGAGGTTGATGTCCTCCGTGTAGTTGCCCCGGCCCGTGATCATCCGGGGGTCCTCCTTGCGCTTCATCGGTGTGCCGACGTGCGTCGTCATGCCGACACCCCCGTTCCGGCCGCGGTTTTGACCGCTTCGACGATGTTGTGGTAGCCGGTGCAGCGGCAGAGGTTGCCCTCCAGCCCGTGCCGGATCTCCTCGTCGGACGGGTTGGGATTGCGTGCCAGAAGATCGGCGGCGGCCATGATCATGCCGGGAGTGCAGAAGCCGCACTGGAGGCCGTGCTTCTCCCAGAAGGCGGCCTGCATCGGGTGCAGTTCGCCCTGGCCATTCGAGAGGCCCTCGATCGTCGTGATCTCGGCGCCGTCGGCCTGCGCGGTGAGCAGGGTGCAGCTCTTCACCGCCTCGCCGTTCATGTGAACGGTGCAGGCGCCGCAGTTGGTGGTGTCGCAGCCCACGTGCGTCCCCGTGAGCCCGAGCTCGTCGCGCAACCAGTGCACCAGCAGCAGCCGCGCCTCCACGTCAGCCTCCCGCTTCTCACCGTTGACGGTGACCTCGACGTGCACGCTCGCGCCCATCCGACTACCTCCCGGTTCGCGTCTCTCTCCTGTGCTGCGCGACCGATGCTACCGCCACTATTGTGGCCAGGAATGGTGACCAAGGATTTCGAGTTCGAGGGCCATCGCCTCGTGTACGACGAGTACGGCAGCGGCGCGCGAGTCGTGGTCCTGCTGCCGGGCCTTCTGTTCTCGCGCAAGATGCACAGTCCTCTGGCCGAGACGCTCGCGGACCGCGGCTACCGGGTGTTCTGCCTCGACCTCCTCGGCCACGGCGAATCCGACCGCCCGCCGGAGATGTGGAACTACGGCATGCTCACCTTCGGCCGTCAGGCGATCGCGCTGCTCGACCACGCTGGTGTGAAGCAGGCCGTGGTCGGCGGCACCTCGCTTGGCGCCAACGTGACGCTCGAGGCCGCCGCCGCCGCGCCCGAGCGCGTGAAGGGCATGCTCATCGAGATGCCCGTGCTCGACAACGCGCTGCTCGGCTGCGCCATCGCCTTCACGCCGCTGCTCGTGGGCCTCACGTTCGGGGCTCCGCTGGCGCGGCTGATGGGCCGCGGGGCCCGGCTCGTGCCGCGTGGGAGCTGGCTGCTCGGCGACATGATGCTCGACTGGGTGGCGCAGGATCCGAAGCCTTCGGCATCCGTGCTCCAGGGGCTCTTCTACGGCCGCGTCGCGCCGCCGCGCGCGGAGCGGACGAAGATGACCCAGGAGACGCTCGTGATCGGTCACTATCGCGACCCGATCCACCCCTTCTCGGACTCGGACATGCTCGTGCGCGAGCTGCCGAACGCGCGGCTGATGCAGGCATCGTCGATCCTCGAGCTGCGGCTCACGCCGGAGCGGCTCACCAACGAGATCGTCGAATTCATCGAGCGCTGCTTCAAGCCGGCTCCGAAGACCGGCGCGCGGCGGCGGACGGCCGCCGGGACTCGCCGCGGCGCGTCCTCGACGCGCCGGCGATCTGAGTAGCCCCTTCACTACGCTTCGCGTCCGTGTCTCACCGCAGAGAACAGAAGGAGACGCTGCGCCGCGAGCGCGAGCAGCGCGAGCAGCAGGCGCGCGCCGCCGAGCAGCGCAAGAAGATGGTCGGCTACGGCGCCGCGTCGGTGCTCGCGATCGCCGTCGTGGTGGTCGCGATCCTGCTCCTCACCGGCGGTGACGACGCCACCAGCGGGGCCGGCAACGCCGGAAACGTATTCCCGGACGGTGGCAGCTTCCCCGAACAGACGGTGTTCGAGGTCGGTCCCGCGGCGAAGGCCGCCGGCTGTGAGCTTCAGACGAAGAAGGGCACTGCCCGAGACCACACGACGGATCTCAGCACCAAGGTGAAGTACAACACCAATCCCCCGAGCACCGGCCGCCACTACGAGATCCCGGCCGACGACGGCGTCTACGGCCAGGCACCTCAGGACGAGCAGCTCGTGCACAACCTGGAGCACGGCCGCGTGATCATCTGGGTCAAGCCGTCGCTGCCCGAGAAGCAGCGGGCCGACATCACGGCGCTCGTCAACGACGACTCGTACCAGATGGTCCTCGTGCCGCGGAAGAACATGCCGTACGCCGTCGCCGCCACCGCCTGGGACGCGGACCCGGAGCCAAACGGCACGGGCGAGCTGCTTCTCTGCAACGACGTGAACGACAAGACGTTCGACGCGCTGCAGGCGTTCCGCGACGAGCACCGCTCGCAGGGCCCAGAGCCAATTCCGTAGGCAATTCTTCCTGCAAAGCTGCGATTTGCAGCATTTCTTGCGGGAGCGCAACAGGCCGCCTGCGACCGTGTTGGGGTTGTAGTGAAGCTGCTCGCCTCAGCAGCGGTGCTCCTGTGCGCCCTGGCCCTCGTCTCTCCCGCTCTCGCAGCGAAACCCGCCGACTTTGAGCGGGCGGCGCCCGACGCGGCAAGCGCGAGGGTGTCCGCGCCACGCGCGTTCAACCTCGTCGGGCTGCACTGGCGCGGCCGGGCGACACCAGACGTGGAGCTGCGAGTGCTCCGGCCAGGCGGCTGGGGGCGCTGGCAGCACCTCGGCGTGCACGGCCGCGGCGGCTCGGACCCGGTGTGGGTCGGGCGAGCGCGCACGGTCCAGTACCGCCTCGACAGGCGGGTGCCGGGACTCAGGCTGCACTTCGTGTCGGTGGGCAAGCGCCGCACGAAGGTCCACTCCGCCCAGGACACGCCAACCCCGTTCCCGTACGTCTCGCGCGAGGACTGGGGCGCGTCGAGCTGCGTGCCGCGCCAGGCGCCGAGCTACGGGACGGTCAAGGCGGTGCAGGTGCATCACACGGTCTCGCTCAACGACTACACGCCGGAGGAGGCGCCGCAGATCGTGCTGGCCATCTGCCGCTACCACCGCAACTCGAACGGCTGGAACGACATCGGCTACAACGCTCTCGTCGACAAGTACGGCACGCTCTACGAGGGCCGCGCCGGCGGGCTCGACCAGGCCGTGATCGGCGCGCATGCGCAGGGGTTCAACTCGCAGACGGCGGGGATCGCGAACATCGGCGATTACACGTCGGTCGGCGCCAGCCAGGAGTCGCTGGCCGCCACGGCCACGTACATCCGCTGGAAGCTCGGGGTGCACGGCCAGCCGCTATCCGGACCGGTCACGCTCACGAGCGCGGGCGGGTCCGAGAGCCGCTACGCCGCGGGCAGCAGGGCCACGCTCCAGCGGGTGAGCGGGCATCGCGACACGGGCAGGACGGCGTGTCCGGGCGACGCTCTCTATACCCAGCTCGACGACATCCGCGCCCTGGTCGAGTCGGGAGTCGCGTTCCCAGCCTTCACCGCGCGAGTCACGGCCGCGCTGGCAGACCAGCGCGTGGACTACGGCGAGATCGTGCCCGTGAGCGGGGCGCTCGTGGGACCCGACGGCGCCGCGCTGGCTGGACAGGCCGTGGAGGTGCAGGTGAACAGCGAGAACGTCTGGCGCACCGCGCGCCGGGTCACGACCGGCAGCGACGGCGGCTTCCTGACCGACCTCAAGCCCGCGAAGCGGATGTACGTACGAGTGCGCTACCCGGGGAGCGCGGAGGTCCGCGGGTCAGCCTCGGGCCGGCTGCTCCTGAACCTGCGGCCGGTGCTGGCCTTCAACCGTCCCCCGAAGCGCGGCGTGCGCGGGCGCCGGGTGGTGGTGGCGGGCACGGTGGCACCGCGCAAGCGCACGGTGAGCGTGGTGTTCCAGCAGCGGATCCGGGGGCACTGGCGCAAGGTCGGCACGCGGTCGGCGCGCACCCGCCGCGGGCGCTTCGAGACCTCGTTCGTGCCGGCTTTTCGTGCGGCGTACCGGTACTACGCGGTGGCTAAGGCTGATCTCGACACCGATCGAGGCGCCTCCACGATCCGATCGCTGCGGGTGCGCTGAGCGAACGACGGGCATCGAAGAGAGGGACCGCCGTCACCACCCCTGCTTGAGGTCCTCCGAGTACAACCCATGCCCCGTCGCCAGCATCCGCGCGGTCCGGGCGAGTATGCGCAGGTCGAGCCGCAGCGAGCGGTGCTCCACGTACCACACGTCCAGCTCGATCCGCTCCGGCCACGGCAGCGACGTCCGGCCGTTGATCTGGGCCCATCCGGTGATCCCCGGCCTCACCTCGAGGCGGCGTCGCTGGCGGTCCGTGTAGCGGTCCACCTGCTCCTGCACGGTCGGTCGCGGGCCGACGATTGACATCTCTCCGCGGAGCACGTTCACGAGGTTGGGCAGCTCGTCCAGCGAGAGGCGGCGCAGCAGGCGGCCGGTGCGCGTGATGCGCGGGTCGCCCTCGACCACGTAGATGCCAGCACCCATCGATTCGGCCCCCGGAACCATCGTCCGGAGCTTCCGGAGCTCGAACGGCTTGCCGTCCCGGCCGACCCGAAGCTGGCGGTAGAACACGGGCCCGCGGCTCTCCAGCCTGATGGCCAGCGCGGCCAGGGCGAGCAGCGGCGCCGTGACCACCAGGAGCGCCGCTGCGAGCACCACGTCGAGTGCGCGGGTCAACGCTGGTTACCGTTCGGCCGCACCGGAAAGGAATGGCGGCGCACCGGGCGTCGCCCGGTGCTTGCCCAAATGCGCATTCTCTACCTGCATCAGTTCTTCATCACCCGCGCGGGAGGCGGAGGCACGCGCTCGTACGAGTTCGCGCGCCGCTTCGTGGAGGCCGGACACGGGGTGCGCATGGTAACCGCCGGGGACGGCGCCCGGACCGAGGACGGGATCGAGGTCGTGGGCGTGCGTGGCGCCTATTCCGACTACATGCGCGCCACGGGGTTCTCGAACGTTCGCCGCATGCTCGCCTTCGCCAGGTTCGCGCTCGGCGCCACGATCGCCGCCCTGCGCGGTCCGCGGCCCGACGTGATCTACGCCACCTCGCCGCCACTAACGATGGCGCTGCCCGCGCTCGTGGCAGCCGCGCGCTGGAGGGCGCCGCTCGTGTTCGAGGTTCGCGACCTCTGGCCGGAGGCGCCGATCCAGATGGGAGCGCTACGCAACCCGCTCGCGCGGCGGCTGGCGCGCGCTCTCGAGCGCTTCGTGTACTCCCGGAGCACACGCCTGATCGCCTTATCGCCCGGTATCCGCGCGGCGCTTCCGCAGGACAAGACCGAGTTGGTGCCGAACTCCGCGGACCTTGACCTGTTCGATCCAAGTGCATCCGGCGGACCCTTCCTCGTCTCGTACTTCGGAGCCATGGGAGAGGCGAACGACCTGACCTCCGCCGTCGAGGCCGCCCGACTCCTCCCCGACGTCCGCTTCGTGCTCATGGGCGACGGCAAGCGCCGCGCCGAGCTGGAGCGCGCTGCGCCTCCCAACGTCGAGTTCCGGCGCGGCGACAAGGCGGAGGTGGCGCGGCTCGCGGCGGAATCGGCCGCCTGCCTCACGCTCTTCAAGGAGGTGCCCGTGCTGGCCACGAACTCGCCCAACAAGCTCTTCGACACCTTCGCCGCGGGTCGCCCCGCGATCGTGAACATGGACGGCTGGATGCGCGAGCTGGTGGAGCAGAACGAGGCCGGGCTGTACGTTCGCGCCGGCGACGGGCGCGACCTCGCCGAGAAGCTCGCCTGGCTGCGCGACCACCCGGAGGACGCCGCCCGCATGGGCCGCAACGCGAGGGCGCTCGCCGAGCGCGAGTTCGGGCGTGACGAGCTGGCGGGGCGTGCGCTCGCGGTGCTCGAGGACGCGGCGGGTTGACCGAGCTGTCCTACTGCGTCGTGAACACAGGCGGGCGGGACTACCTGCTCGACTGTCTCGCCGCCATCAAGCGCACGCACCCGGAGGGCGTGGAGCACGAGCTGCTCGTGCTCGACAACGCGTCCGAGGACGGCTCCGCGGAGGCGGTGCGCGAGCTCCATCCGGATGTGCGCCTGTTCGCGCTCGAGCGTCGCGAGGGCAAGGCGGACAACGACTCGCGTCTGCTCCAGGAGGCGCGCGGCCGCCTCTGCCTGCTCCTGAACGAGGACTCGGAGCTCCGTGACGGCGCGGCGCGAGCGCTGCTCGACGCACTCGAGGCCGACCCCGGTGCGGCGGCTGCCGGCGCGCAGCTGCTCACGAGCGAGGGCGAGACCACCGCCTGTGCCTGGCGGCTCCCCGACATCCCCTGGGCGCTGGCCGCCGCGGTGTTCAGCCACGAGCGCGTGGCGGTGCAGAGCAAGGGTCACCGGGTGCGCGAGGTGGGCTGGGTGCAGTCGAGCGCAATGCTGGTGCGGCGCGAGGCGGCGGAGCAGGTGGGCTGGCTCGACGGCGACTTCTTCGTCTACTCGGACGAGACCGACTTCTGCCGCCGCCTGCACGACGCCGGCTGGCGCATCCTGTTCGTGCCCGACGCGCAGGCGGTCCACCACGACCAGCTGGGCACGGACGCGGCCGCGATGCGGCGCCGGATCGTGGAGTTCCACCGCAATCGCGACCTCTACTTCCGAAAGCACGGGATGGGCCTCACGCGCCTCGTGTGGAAGCTGTGCTGGGTCTGGGCATACCTCGTCCGCGCCGCCGCCGCCGCGCTGCTGCCGGGCCGGGACCCGCGCCGCTACCTGCTGCACGCCCGGCAGGAACTGCGGCCGGGCCGGGGCGAGGGCATCCGCGAAGCGGCGGAGGCACACAACCGCGGGCTTGCCCAATAACGTCCCGCGCACGCCATGGAGCACGCTGACACCGCCCAACTGGCCGCTCTGGGTGGCGCGCTCGGGTCGGTGCTCGTCCTGCTCGGGCGCGGGCGGCTGCCACTGCTCGCCGGCCTGGTGGTGCTGGGCGCCGCCGAGCTCGGGCTCGCATGGGCGCTTGGAGGCGGTCCGCTCGACCGGCTGAGCGGCGCCTCGGGCGTGGCCGCCGTGGCGCTCGCCCTCGCGGCGCTCGGTGCCGCGACCGCGCTGTTCGTGAAGCGACCGGGGATCGTGCCGATCGCCGTGCTTGTGGCGGCGCCGCTGCGGCCACCGCTTTCGTTCGACAGCTCGAGCACCCTGCTCGTGGAGATCGCGGACGACGGCCGGCTCGGCAGGCTGCTTCCCCTCTACTTCGTGCTCGCGGCTGCGGCGGCTGCGCTGGCGTGGCATGCCCTGCGCGGCCGCGAGCTGCGCCCCCTGCCGATCAAGGTGGCTCTGCCCGCCGCGGCCTTCTTCGCCTTCGCGTGCTGCTCACTGCTGTGGGCGGACGACCTGGAGGCGGGCACGAACCTGCTGCTGTTCTTCACCCTTCCGTTCGTGGCGCTGCTGGCCACCGTGGCGCGCGCGAGCTTCCCGCCCTGGGCGCCGCGCGGCCTGGCCACCGCCGCGATCGCACTCGCCACGCTGTTCGCCGCGGTCGGGCTCTGGCAGGCCGCCACACACGAGCTGTTCTTCTACGCGCCAAACCTGGCCGCGTCGAACGCGAACACGGACTACTTCCGGGTGACCTCCCTGTTCGGCGACCCAAGCCTCTACGGCCGCCACGTGGTGCTCGGACTCGGCGTGGCCCTCACGCTGCTCGCCACGCGGCGCTGGCATCCATGGCCGCTGATCGGCCTGGTGGCCGTGATGTGGGCCGGGCTGCTGTTCTCGTACTCCCAGTCGAGCATGGTCGCGCTGCTCGTGATCACGGTCGTACTCGCGGTGGCCACAGGCGACCGGCGCGTGCGCCACGCCGTGGCCCTGCTCGCGCTGGCGGCCGCGCTCGTGGGCTGCGGCTACCTGGCCGTGCAGGTGGCGAGTGGGGAGTCCTTGAACAGGATCACAAGCGACCGGACCAACCGGGTGGAGGATGCCGTGCGTGTGATCGAGAAGCACCCGCTGGTGGGTGTGGGGATCGGAGGCCAGCCGCGTGCCAGCCGGCGGCTGGCCGGTAGCCAGCGGCCGACCCCGAACTTCGTGTCGCACACCACGCCGCTCACCGTGTTCGCCGAGCTGGGCGTAATCGGCCTGGTGCTCTATGTGTTGCTGCTCGTGGGTGGGGCGTGGCTGATCCTGCAGGTTCGGCGAGTGGACGAGCCGCTGGGGTTGGCGCTGGGGGTCGCCTTCATCGGCCTGTTCGTGCACGCGCTCTTCTACAGCGGCTTCCTCGAGGACCCGCTCACCTGGCTTGTGATCGGGATCGCGGCGGCCTACTGCGTTCAACCTGCGAAGGCTCCGGCGTGAGCCAGCGCGCGGCGTGGGCGCTCACGGGGGTGCTGTTCGCCCTGGTGGCGATCACGCTCCCCGAGCTCGGGTCGGACCCCTGGCACTTCCGCCCGCCGAGCGTCGACCCGCAGGGTCCGCTCGCGCCACTGGTGCGAGCGGCCGGCGAGGAGTGGGACGTGGGCATCGCGCGCGCGGCGGCCTTCGCGGCCGCGCTCCTCTGCGGCGCATTCGCGGTGTACCTGCTGGCGCGGCGCCCGCCCGCGCTTCCGCGCTGGACCGGCATTGCACTCGTCCTGGTGGTGGGTCTTCTGCTCGCGGCGCCGTCCACCCTGCTCCAGCTCGGCCTGCGCGACTCCACCGCGCCGTGGTTCTTCACGAACGACTCGACCTACCAGGCCGAACTCGGCGGCGACCTGGTGCTTCATCTCGATAATCCCTACGGCCACGACTACCGCGACTCGGGGCTGGAGCGCTTCTACACCCGCGACGGCAGCGTCTCCGAGCGCGTGCGCGACCGAGAGGTGGCGCTCGAGCACTTCGCCTACTTCCCCGGCGCGGTGCTCACAGCCGCGGTGTGGCAGGTGCTCCCCAAGCCCTTCGACGACTACCGGCTGCTCGTGCTGCTCGCTACGCTGGCGCTGCTGCCCGCGGCGCTCCTGTTCCGCGGTCCGATCGAATGGCGGCTCGTGCTGGGCGCTGCCCTGGTCTGCAACCCCATCGCCGTGCGCTCCGCGTGGTTCGGGCAGAACGACGCCCCGAGCCTGCTGCTCCTGGTGCTGGCCTTCGCCCTCGTCACGCGGCGGCGCTTCGCCTGGGCCGCTGCGGCACTCGCCGGGGCAATCCTGCTGAAGCAGTTCGCGATCGTCGCGCTGCCGTTCCTCATCCTCATGGTCCCGCGCGATGAGTGGAAGCGGTCGGGCCTCGTGTTCGGCGGCGTGCTCGCCGCGGGCATCCTGCCCTTCCTCGTGGCCGACCCGGCGGCCTTCTACGACGACACCGTCAGGTACGGAGCCGGCACCTACAAGATCGTCGGCTACGGCCTATCGGCGATCCTGGTTCGGCTCGGCATCATCGAGGACCGCGACGGCAGCTACCCGTTCGCGCTGCTGGCCCTGCTCACGTGGGTGCCGCTCACCGTCTGGCTCGTGCTGGTGCAGAGGCGCGCGCACGAGCTGTGGGTCGGGGCGGCGGCGTTCGCGATCTCGATTCTGTGGCTGATGTTCATCGGCCGCACCTTCAACAACTACTACCTCGTGTGGCCCATGACGGGCGCGATCGTCGCGGCGCTGCTCGCGTTAGGGTCGCTCCGTGCTCCAGCACGAGGGTGACCCGAACCGCTGCGCCGTGCTGCTGCCCGGCGTGCGCTACTTCAGCCAGGCGCCGCTCCTGTGGTTCGCGCGCGAGGCGGCGCAGGCGCGCGGCTGGTCGGTGGTCGAGGTGGACGAACGCGCACCGGACGGCAAGGACCCCTTCGAGTGGATGCGCGGTCAGGCGCAGCGCGCGCTCGCGGCCACGAGCGCCGAGCTGACGGTGGTGGTCGGCAAGTCGCTCGGCAGCGTGGCGGCGCCGATGGTGGACGGGCCGGCCGTATGGCTCACTCCGCTCCTCACCCGGCCCGACATCGCGGCCGGCCTCGCTGCCGCTCGCTCACCCGCCCTGCTGGTGGGCAGCCCCGCCGACCCAAGCTGGGGCGAGGGCGAGCTGCCCGACAACCCGCTGCTCCAGGTGCTCGAGCTGCCGGGGCTCGACCACTCCCTTCAGGTCGAGGGCGACCCGCTCGCCTCCCTCGACGTGCTGCGCACCGTCACTGAGACTCTTGGCGCTTTTCTCGACGGCGCTGCTGCTTGAGGTACTTCTTGACGACGTCCGAGCCGGGCTTGGCGAACGCGTACTGCCCCGCGCGTCCGGTGAGGTACATGCGCTCCTTGTCAGCCACCACCGGGTTCGCGTACTTGCCGGCGGGGAAGCTCCACACCTGCTTGCCGTCGCGCGCTCGCACCGCGTACGTTGCGTCCGGGCCGCGCGCGACCGACCGCTGCGCCTCGGACCCGCAGCTCGAGCAGACCGCGTAGTAGACGAGTCCGCTCATCACCGTCGGCGCCGCGTGCACCGCACCGTGAGCGTCGATCTGCCAGCGCACGTCACCGGTGGCTGCGTCGAGGGCGTAGAACTTGCCGTCGTAGGTGCCGACGAACACCTTGCGCTTGTACACCGCCGCCGCGCCGTAGATGTAGCTGCCCAGCGGCCGCGCCCAGAGCAGCTTCCCGCTCTTGGCGCCGTACACGTACATCGTGCCGTCGGTGCTGCCGATGTACACGCGGCCGTAGGCCAGCGTCGGGGTTGCATAGAAGAACTCGTGCGCCCTCTGCTGCCCGGTCCAGATCAGCTTGCCGGTCTTGGCGTTGAGCGAGTAGAGCGTGCCGCTGTCCGAGGCGATGAAGATGCGCCTGTGCCAGTAGGCCGCGGAGGTGTTCACCTCGTTGTCGGCCTCGAAGCGCCAGATGCGCTTACCGGTCTTCGCGTTGATCGCGTGCACGCCGTGATCCCACGAGCCGACGAAGAGCCGGTTGCCGTGAAGCAGCGGGGAGGACTCGAACGGCGCGCCCTCGTAGCGCCAGCGCTCGCGTCCAGTCTGGGCATCCCATGCGATGACGAACCCATCCGCCCCCGACTGCCCCTGGGCGCAGACCACGCGGTGCATGTAGGCCTGGTACACGAGCCCCTTGCCGATCGTCGGTGCTGCGGCGGCACAGCGGCCAAAGCTCTTGCGCCAGGAGACGCGTCCGGTTTCGGCATTCAGCGCGAAGAAGAGACCCTTTTGCTGGGCCACGTAGACGCGCCCGTAGCCGACCGATGCCGGAAACTCGACACTGTCGTGGGCGTCGATGGACCAGAGGCGCTTGTAGGGCGGCCGGTGCCTGTAGGGGGAGACGTGCGAGCGCTCGTTGTCGAAGCCGTAGGTCGGCCACGGGCGTGGGTCGTCCTTCTTAGGAGGCGGCTTCTGCTCCGGCTCCTCGGTGGTCACGAACTCCTCCGTGGCGGAGCCGCGCTTCTCTACCGGGTCATCTTGGCTGCGGACGTACAGACCGATCGCGACCGCGAGGACGATCACGACAAGCCCGCCTCCCAGCAGCAGGCGTCGTCGGGTCACGGCGCGCAGGATGGCAGACGGGTCAGGTGCTTCCGCCGGCAGAGAGCATGCGCCAGATGCGCTTTGTCACTAGCGGTAGCTCGAGGCTGAGGGCCGCCTCCTCCAGCTCGCGGGCCCACTGCGGCGTTCCGGCCCGCAGCACGATCCCACCGCCGAGGCCGAGCGCGAGAAACGCAGGCTGGCCGGCGTCGCGGCCGGCGGCCGTGATCCGGCGGCCGCCGCGCGGAAGGTCGTGGGAGACCTCGAACACGGTGAACTCGCCCACGAAGCTCGACATCCCCTCGAACAGCCCCAGCCCGTCCTCGAACACCGTGAGCGGCGCCTTGCTCGTGTGCAGCAGCTCGGTCTCCTCGCCGAACGCGTTCGCGCGCCGGGGCCTCGACGGTTTGGAGGCCGTGTTTCCGCGCAGGTCGATCGTGCGCCGAAACGAGTCCGCCCCGAACATCGCCACGCGTCCGCCGTCCGCCACGTAGTCGCGCAGGCGCTCCATCAGCTGCTCGGGCACCCAGAGCTCGCTGCCCGCAAACGCCACGCCCGGGGCGTTCCCGAGCGCGGGGCCCTCGCGGCGGGCCAGCGCGACGTCGGTGGTGAGGTCGTACGCCAGCCGCTCGCGGTCGAGCCAGCGCAGCAGCGGCGAGACCTCGGCCGCGAAACGCTTGGGCAGGCCGCCGCCGGCGAACGGGCGATCGACCCGGACGGCTCGCGAGAACGGCAGGCGGTCTCCGAAGCCGTCGGCATCGTCGTCCACGCGGTTGAGCCCCTGCCATGTCAGGGCCGGCAGCACCACGAGCGGGCGTGCGTGGCTGCGGGCGCCGCGGGGCGGGAGGCCCGCCACGGCGAGCGGCCAGACGGCGCGCTCGCCTGTGCCCCGAGGGGCGCGAGCCCCGACTTGGGTATCGCCAGCCCGGACGCGCACCATGTACACGCCGGTCCTCGTCTTGCTCGGGATATGGATGCGGAAGCGGCCGGCCACACGGCCACCGTGGAGCACGGCCTTGGGATCGCCGAGCCGCGACACGACCCAGTCGAAGCTGCGGTCCACCGGTCCGACCTCGAGGTGGGCGTAGCCGCCTGCCGTGACGGCCGAGAGCGGGCCGCGCAGGGTGAAGCGGCGCACCGACACGCCGGTTCCGGGACGGGCCACGGCGGCTCGCGGGACCGGGCGCGGGGCCTCCGTCTCGTTCCCGGCACGGTCTCGCACGGCGACCGTGAAGGCGTAGTCACCCTCCGGCGCCGGGGCGGTGCGCTCCGGGCCGGAACTCACCTGGCCGTCCCAGACGGCGCCGCGGTTGGGGCCGCCGCGGAAGCGCCTCACGATGTGGGGCGGGCCGTCGTCTGTGCGAAAGACGCGGACCACGGGCGCCTTGTTCTTCGGCCCGCGATAGCGCAGTTGGACGCTGGGCGTCTCGCCCGGCAGGCCGGTGGTCACCACGGACGGGCTCGCCGACAGCAGCGTGACCTGCGGAGGCTTGCGGTCCACGCTGATCTCCTTCGCGGAATCGATCACCCGGCTCTCGTCGCGCCGCACGACGCGCATCCGGTAGGTCCCGTCGGGCACGAGCTTTCCATCGTCGTCACGCCCGTCCCAGCGGAACCGGTGCTTCGCGTCGCCCGCCAGCCGCCGCTCGTTCACGATGCGGCGCACCTCGCTGCCCTCCGAGTCCACCACCTGGAACGTGACGCTCGCCGGCTCCGAGAGATCGAAGCCGATCTCGCTCGTGTCGCGGTAGCCGTCGCCGTTCGGTGAGAAGTGCGCCGGCTTCGTGGCAAAGCGAATCACGAGCGGGAACTCGCCCTTCAACTGCTGCGTCGTGAAGAAGGCGGCTACGGTCGCGACCACCAGGACCACGAACACCGCCCGGACCAGGGGCCGGGTCATCCGAGGCCGGACCCTAGAGAATGCCCAGCGTGCGAGTGCACCTGATCGACCCGTCCGCAGACGTGATCCCCTACGACCACGCGCTGGCCGCCGCGCTGGCTCGCCGTGGCGTGGACGTGGAGCTGGTCACCTCGCGCTTCGTGCACGGGCCGCCGCCCGTGCCGCTCGGCTACACCGTGAGCGAGTCCTTCTACCGGCTGGCCACCCGCCTGGGCGACCGTGCGCCCCGCCGCCGCCGCGCCGTGAAGCTGGCGGAGCACGTGCCCGACATGCTCCGCTACCGCCGCCACGCGGAGGCGGCGGACGTGCGCCACTTCCAGTGGCTCCCGATCGAGCGCATCGACGCGCACCTCCTGCCCGCCGCGCGGCCGCGAGTGCTCACGATGCACAACGTGATCCGCCACGAGGCCGTGGACCTGCGCCTGGCGAGCAGAATGGACGCCGTGATCGTCCACACGAGACACGGTGCCGAGCTGCTCGGCGGTGGCGACAACGTTCACGTGATCCCGCACGGCGCATTCGAGCACCTCACGACGCAGGCGGAGGAGCGCCCGCTTCCCGACGAGTTCGCAGAGGTAGAGCGGCCGGTGGTGCTCTATTTCGGCGTGGTGAGGCCCTACAAGGGCGTGGACGTGCTGCTGGAGGCCTTCCAGCAGGTGGAGGACGCGGAGCTGTGGGTGGTGGGGCGCCCGCTGGGCGTGTCAATGGAGCGCCTGCGGCGGCTCGCTCCGGCCGGCAGGGTGCGCTTCGTGGAGCGCTACGTGAGCGACGCGGAACTGCCGGCGTTCTTCCGGCGCGCCGACGTCCTCGTTCTCCCCCACCGCAACGTGGACGTGTCGGGTGTGCTGTTCGCGGGGCTCGCGTTCGGCAAGGCGATGGTCATGACCGACACCGGCGGCTTCCGCGAGCTCGTGGCCGACCACGGCGCGGGAGTGCTCGTGCCGCCCGGAGACCACGACGCGCTGGCGGCGGCCATCAGCGGTCTGATCGCGGATCCCGAGGAGCGCCGGCGGCTGGAGGAGCGGGCCGCCGAAGCCGCGAGGGGGCCGTACTCCTGGGACCGCATCGCCGGGCAAACCACCGCGGTCTACGAGCAGGTGCTGGCGTGAGGGCGATCTTCATGGCGAAGTGCAAGCGCTCGGCGGCGCGGGCGCTCGACTGGCTGGTGTCCGAGGGCGTGGAGGTGGCGGCAGTGGTGGCCTCCGAGCCGGACCGCTTCACGCGTGAGGAGCAGCGCGTGGACCTGGTGGCCGAGCGCCACGGCCTGCCCGTGGTGAGCGACGAGGAGTTGTACGCGGAGCCGCCCCAGGACGTGGACGTGGTGATCTCGTTCCTGTTCTGGAAGCTGATCCGCGAGCCGCTCGTGACGCTCGGCCGGATCGGCTGTCTCAACTTCCACCCCGCGCCGCTCCCCGACCTGCGCGGGCTCGGCGGCTACAACGTGGCGATCCTCGACGGGATGCGCGACTGGGGCGTGTCCTGCCACTTCGTGGACGAGAGCTTCGACACCGGCGACCTCGTGGAGGTGGAGCGCTTCCCGATCGACCCTGACTCGGCCACGGCCTTCTCGCTCGACCTCGAGAGCCAGGAGCGGCTGTTCGGCCTGTTCCAGAGGGTGATGGGGCTCGCGATGGCCGGGGAGGAGCTGCCGCGCTCGCCGCAGGGGCCCGGGCGCTACGTGGATGCCGACGAGTTCGAGCGGCTCCGCCGCGTGCGCCCCGGTGACGACCTCGATCGCAAGCTGCGCGCCTTCTGGTATCCGCCCCATCCCGGCGCGCTGCTCGAGGTGGATGGCCGCGACGTCACGCTCGTGGACGAAGGTCTTCTGGCGGAGGTCGCCCAGGCCTACCGCGACTCGGGGATGGTGCCTTAGGCTCAACCGCATGAATTGCGCGGCCTGTGGCACCGAGAACCCGGCTGGCGCGCGCTTCTGCATGAACTGCGGGGAGGCGCTCGAACGGCGCTGCGGGACCTGCGGCACGCCGGCGCCGGACGGAGCCCGCTTCTGCATGAACTGCGGTGCCGCGCTCGACGGCACGCGAGCTGCGCCCGTGGCAGCGCCCGCGCCCCCGCTCGACGAACGCCGCCAGGTGACCGTGCTGTTCGCGGATCTGTCCGGCTACACCGCCTTCGCCGAGGGCATGGACCCCGAGCAGGTGAAGTCGCAGGTAAACCGAGCGCTGCTGCGGCTCGGACGTGAGGTCGAGCGCTATGGCGGAACGGTCGACAAGTACATCGGCGACAACGTCATGGCTCTCTTCGGCGCTCCCATTGCCCACGAGGACGACGCGGAGCGCGCCGTCCGGGCGGGCCTCGGGATGCAGAACGCGATGGCGGAGATCAACGCCGGGCTGCCCGAGGGCGTGGACTTCGAGCTGCGCGTGGGCGTGAACACCGGCGAGGTGCTCGCGGGCGCGGTGGGCGAGACGTACACGGTGGTCGGCGACACGGTGAACGTGGCCTCGCGGCTCCAGAGCGCCGCACGGCCGGGAAGCGTGACGGTGGGCGAGCGGACGATGCGCTCCACCGACGCCGCGGTGAGCTACGAGGAGCTCGTACCGCTCACCCTGAAGGGCAAGGCCGAGCCGGTGCCGGCCTGGGAGGCGGTCGGGCTGATCGCCGAGCATTCCGTGCGGCGCGTGTCGCCCGCGCGAGAGTCCGCGCTCGTGGGCCGCCAGCAGGAGCTGACCACACTCGACAGCCTCTACGAGCGCGTCATCCGCGACGGTACCTCCCACCTCGTGACGGTCGTCGGCGAGGCGGGCGTCGGGAAGTCGCGCCTGCTGCGCGAGTTCGAGGCGCGGCTATCACGGCATCCCTCCAAGCCGACCGTCCGCACCGGCCGCTGCCTTCCCTACGGGAGCGGCATCGTGTTCTGGGCGCTCGGCGAGGTGCTGCGCGAGGAGTGCGGGATCGTCGAGTCGGACTCCTCGGAGGAGGCATGGGGCAAGCTGCGCTCGTACGTGGGCGAGCTGATGGGCGGCATCGGCAAGACCTCGGACCGGCGAGGCGGCACTGATTGGCCGGCTGCTCGGCGTGGACGTGCCGCTCGAGCTGGTGCCGGACGAGGACGACCCCGAGCGACTGCGCGAGTCGTTCCTCGCGGCGCTGCGCGGCGGCATCGAGGCGATCGCCAACAGACATCCATTCGTGATCGCCTTCGAGGACATCCATTGGGCCGACGACGGCCTGCTCGACGCGATCGAGCACCTCGCGCAGTGGGTGCGCGCGCCGCTGATGCTCGTCTGCCTCGCGCGCGACGAATTGCTCGACCGCCGTGGCGGCTGGGGCGGCGGCCGCCGCTCCGCGACCCAGCTCTTTCTCGACCCGCTCAGCGACGAGCACAGCCGCGCGCTGGTTCGCGCGCTTCTCCCCGAGGGCGAGGAGGTGGTGCCGGCGGTGGCCGAGCGCTCCGGCGGCAACCCGCTGTTCGCCGAGGAGATGGCCCGCCGGATCACCGAGGAGGGCAGCATCGAGGCCGCCGAGCTGCCGGACACGGTGCAGGCGGTGCTCGCCGCGCGACTCGACTCGCTGGACGCTTTCGAGCGCCGACTGGTGCAGCAGGCGTCGGTGGTCGGCCGGACGTTCCCCGAGGGCGCACTGGCCACGCTCGCCACCTCGGAGGGCCGCGACCTCGACCGCGCGCTCATGTCGCTCCAGGAGAAGGACATCCTCGCTCCCTCCACCGACGGCCCTACGGGCGGTGGGCGCGAGCTCGCCTTCAAGCACGTGCTGATCCGTGACGTGGCATACGGAATGCTGCCCAAGGCTGTGCGCTCGCGGAAGCACTTCGAGGTCGGGACCTTCCTCGAGGCGCGGGCCGGCGATCGCAGCGACGAGAGCGTCGCGTTGCTCGCCGAGCACTACGGACGAGCGGCGGCGCTCGGCCGCGAGAGCGGGGTCCCGCCACAGGAGCTCGAGAACATGCGCAGCCGCGCGCTCCACTTCCTCGAGGAGGCCGGCGATGCCGCGGCGCTGCTGTACGCGAACCGCGAGGCGGCTGCGCACTACCGGCACGCGCGCACGATCGCTCCCCAGGACGAGCGGGCCGACGTCGTGCGGATCGGCGAGAAGCTCGGCGACGTGTCGCTGCGACTGGGTCGCGTGGACGAGGCGATCGGCGTGTGGTCCGACTGCCTCGACTGGCACCGAGGCCAGGAGGACCTCGAGCGAGTGGCCGACCTTCATCGGCGCATCGGCTCCGCGCTCTCTCACAAGGGCGAGCGCAAGACCGCGATCGAGCACTACCAGAAGGGCATCAACCTGCTGAAGGATGGACCGCCGCGCATCGAGCTCGTGCGGCTCTACGAGGAGGCCGCCTGGCTCTACCTCCACACCGGCGACAACATGCTCGCCATCTACGCGTCGGAGAAGGCGCTGCGACTGGCCGAGCGGCTCGACGAGACCCGCGCCGCCAGCCGCGCGCACGGGATCTTCGGCCGCGTGTTCGGGCGCATCGGCGACACGCAGAAGGCGCGCGAGAACCTCGAGCGAGCGGTGGAGCTGGCGCGCGGCTCGGACGACGGCGAGACGATCCTGGCGCTGTCGGCACTCGGGCGCCAGCTCGAGATCTCGGAGGCCGACGTGGGCGGGGCGCGCGCCGCGTACGAGGAGGCGCTGGCGCTCGCCGAACAGGTGGGCATGCTGCCGGCGCAGGTGGAGCTGCACGCCTGGCTCGCCCAGCTCTCGGCCTATGCGGCGGACTGGGACCGGGTGGAGGAGTCCACGGAGGCGAGCGCCGCGCTGGCCGAGCGCGAGGGGCTCGTGGGCAAGCTGTGCCTGCCGTACGCGCTGCGCGGGCTGCTGCGCTGGCGCGAGGGACGCATCGGGGAGGCCACCGTCCTGTTCCACCGCGCCCATGAGCTCGCGGAGCAGGTGGGCTGGTCAGAGATCGCGTTCCAGGCGCTGTTCGGGCTGGCGATCGCGCTGCGCGACCAGGGCGACCTCGATGGCGCCACCGCCGCGCTCGACCAGGCGATCGAGGTATGCGAGCGAGCCGGTCTGATCGCCCAGTCGATCCAGGCCACCGGGGCCCGCGCGGTGATCCTGGCGCTGGCGCATCGCCGCCAGGCCTCTGCCGAGGCCGCGGCGATGGCGTCGCAGATGGCCGAGCGCCTGCACTACCCGCTCGGCCGCGCAGCTGCGCTCGAGGCCCTCGGCGTGTCCGACGCGGACCCGGCCGCCGGCGCCGCGCTGCTCGCCGAGGCGGAGCAGGCATGGCGAGAGCTCGACCGTCCGCTGGAGGCCACCCGCGCTCGGCTGCTCGCAGGCCAGGTCCTGCTCGGCCACGACGACGAGCGCGCAGGTGAGCTGCTCGAGGAGGCCGCTCTGGAGAGCGAGCGGCTGGGCGTGCCGCACCTGGCAGAGAAAGCCCGCGAGGCCGCGACCGCCGCCGAACGGCTGCACTGAAGGGCGGCCCGAGGCCAGGTGGGGTCTCCGCGGGGCGCATAGAGCAACGAAGCGACCCCACCCGGGCCCGCGTCGGCTACTGAGACAGGTCTGCGCCGGCGATTACGACCACCGTGGCGTCGCCCGCCAGCTCCTGGCTCGCGGCGTCGATCGGCTCACGCTGGCCTATGCCGAGGCGCTTGTTCACTGCACGTGCTTCGCGCACGTGGCCCGGGGCGAAGAGCACGACCGACTCGGCTCGCTGCTGCTCCTGGTCGGCGGTGTTCGCCACGGTGCCGAGCCGGAAGCCGTGTGACTCGACCTCGTCGCCCACCTGCTTCGCGAGGCCAGGAACCGTGGTGCCGTTCAGCACCGCGACGGTGACGTTGCCCGGCACCACCGCAGGCCTGTTGTTGTTGCCGTCGCCCTGGTCCTCCCCGCCCTGGTCGGCGTCAGCGCCGGCGTCACCGGTCGGGCGATCGCTCGCGGGAGTTCCACCGCCGTCGTCCGACGCCTGGTTGAGGCCGTACACGGCGGCTCCTCCGATGATCAGGACGCCGGCCACGAGCAGTACCAGATAGCGCGGGTTGGCCAGCAGGCGGCGATACCAGGGATCCCGGCGCGGTGGCGGGATGATTGCGGTCTGCTGCGGCATCGGGCGCGCCGGGAGCATCGGGCGCACGGGTGCCCGCTGGCCGCTCCGTGCGGGCGGGACCGGCGGCGCACCTGCCGGGCGGCCGCCCGCGGGCGTGGCAGGTCCGCCGGGACCAGCGGGGACGGCGGGGGCCGCGGGCTTGGCGGGAGAAGCGGGCTTGGCGGGCGAAGCGGCGGACGCCTGCGTGGCGCCTACCTTGGGCGCTGAGGCGGCGGCGGCTTCCTCGAGCTCGGCGTCGGAGCCGTCCGCGCCATCGGGCTTGGCGGCGGTCCCGGGCTTCGAGGGTGCGTCCGGTGCCCCGCCGGCGGCTGCGTCGCCTTCCTCGGTGCCTGGCTTCGCCGGGTCCTTCGAGTCGTCTGGCTTCGCCCCTGGGCTGGTCGGCGCCTGGGGCGCGGCGGCTGGGGCCTGTGCGCCTGCCGCGGCGGGGGCTCCCGCAGCCGCAGCGCCCGCATTCCCCCCTGCCTGTGCGGGCTTCGCCTGCGTGGCCGTGGCGGCTCCGGCACCCGCCGCCGCGGCCACCGCCGGGGCTCCCGGCTTCGCGGCCGGCTGGGCCTGTTTAGCGGGCTGGCCCTGTTGGGCCGGCTGTGCCGCCTGTGCGGGCTTGGCCTGCTGCGGCTGCGCCTCGACGCGGCCCGGCACCACCGTGGGTGTCTCGCCGGGCCCGGCGGCGCGCTCGGGAGCGCGGCCGGCCCACTCGCGAAGGCGCTTTACGTCCCGCGCCTGCGAGAAGTAGAGGACTGAGAGAACGGCGAGCCCGGCCACGGCGGCAAGCCCGGCGTAGGAGCCGATTTCTTGGACGATTTCCGGCAAGAGTCGAACTGTAGAGCGGGGGGCGGCCCTCGTTGGGGCCGCTACGGCAAGAGCCGGACCTTAGCCGCCCTGGACCGTGAGCGCGCGCTCGACCGACAGCTCTGCGACCGCGCCCGCCAACGCGGCGGCATCGCCGGAGTACACGAGCTCCTCGATGCGGGTGAATGCTCCCTCCACCCACTCGGGCTCGAGCGGCGGCTGCACCGCGCAGACGATCTTCTCCGCGGGGGTGGGCTCCGGGCGCTCGCCGGGGTTGAAGAGCTCCTCGTGGATCTTCTCGCCCGGCCGGCGCCCCACGATCTCCACGCCGATGTCCACCTCCGGCTCGAGCCCGGCCAGGCGGATCATGTTGCGCGCGAGGTCGATGATCTTCACCGGGTCGCCCATCTCGAGAACGAACACCTCGCCGCCGGTGGACAGCTCACCCGAGCGGATGATCAGCTGAACCGCCTCCGGGATCGTCATGAAGTAGCGCGTCATCTTCTCGTCGGTGACCGTGACCGGGCCGCCCTGCGCGATCTGGCGACGGAAGATCGGCACCACCGATCCCGACGAGCCCAGCACGTTCCCGAACCGCACCGAGGAGTAGCGCGTGCCCTTCCAGCGGTTCTGCGCAGCCTCGACGGCCCACTCCGCGAGTGCCTTCGACGCGCCCATGACCGTGGCGGGGCTCACCGCCTTGTCGGTCGACACGAGCACGAAGCGCTCCGCGCCAGCCTCCCCCGCCGCGGCGGCGACGATGCGGGTGGCAACGGCGTTGTTGCGCACGGCCTCGACCGGGTTCTCCTCCATGAGCGGCACGTGCTTGTAGGCGGCCGCGTGGAACACCACCGACGGCTCGTATTCCGCGAACACCTCACGCATGCGCGTGGCGTCCTTGCAGTCGGCGAGCACCGGGGTGGCGCGCGCGAAGTGGCGCTCCTCCTCGAGCTCGCGGCGAACCTCGAACAACGCGTTCTCGGAGTTCTCCACCAGCACGAGTCGCTTGGCGCCGACTCGAGCGATCTGACGAGACAGCTCCGCGCCGATCGAGCCTCCCGCGCCCGTCACGAGCACGGTGCGGCCGCGGAGGTACGCGCCAACCCGATCGATCTCCACGCGGACCGGCTCGCGCCCGAGGACGTCCTCCACGCGCACCTCGCGCACCTGGCGCATCAGGTTCACGCTGCCGGTGAGCAGCTCGAAGGTCGTGGGGAGCGTGCGCACCGGGATGCTGCGCTCGCGGCACGCGGTGACCACGTGCTGACGCAGCGTGCCCGGCGCCGACGGGATGGCGATGATGACCTCGTCGGGCTGTACCCCGTCGAGCACGCGGGTCAGGTCGGCGGTTTCCCCGAGCACCTTGATTCCCGCGATGCGCATGCCCTGCTTGCGCGGGTCGTCGTCCACGAACCCGACGGGAGCGCTGCGCAGGCCGGGATTGCGGCGCAGCTCGAATGCCACCTGCTGGCCGCCGTTGCCGGCGCCGACGATCAGCACCTCGTGCGCCGCACGCTCCAGGATCGCGCCGCGCGCGGGACGCTCCACGATCGCGCGCACCGCGAAGCGCGCGCCGCTCACGAACACGAGCGAGAGCAGGAAGTCGAGTGCGAGCACGCCACGCGGCGGGTCGTGCTTGCCGATCGAGAACAGGAACAGGACCACGATCAGCCCGACCGTCGATACGACGACGGCCTTGAGGATCGACTCGAAGTCCTTCTGGTCGACGAAGCGCCAGAGCTTCGAGTAGAGCCCGAACATCGCGAAGATCACGAGCTTCATCGCGACCGTGAGCGCGATCGTGTCCCAGAGCAGGTTCTCGTACCGCTGCGGGATCCCGGAGTCGAAGCGCAGCACGTACGCGAGGTAGTAGGCGAGACCGAGCAGGCAGGCGTCGACGCCGACCTGTCCCAGGCGGCGGGCGTTCACGGAGGTGGTCAGGGCTCTCATCGGTCTGCGGCGGAAAGCAGGAGTGTGACGAGTTCGCGCGGGTCTCGGCGGATCCGCAACGCCGCATGCTCTGGGCGCCTCCCCACGCGCACATCTTCGGCGCTCGTGAGCCGTCGAAGGCGGCCGTCTTGAAGCAGCGCCTCGTCCACAGCGCCAAGCCGGCCCTCGAACGTCGTGTACACCGGCGTGCCGAGCGCCACGGCCTCGCGGTTCATCGTGCCGCCGGCCGAGATCACCAGATCGGCGTACGCGACGAGACTCTGGGCATCCACCGCGTGCTCGGGCACGACGAACGCGCCCAGACGGCGCACCTCCACGCGTTGCTCGCTCGTTCGAGGCAGCACCACCACCTGGGCATCCCCCTGCGCGAGCCGCTCCAGAACCGTGGGGAACAGCGGGTTCTCGAAGCGGTGGTAGAGCGACACGTCGGGAGGGGTCCGCACCACCACGAGCGGCCGCTCACGCGAGAGCCCGAGCTCCCCCAGCACCGCCTCGTCCGGCTCGAAGTCCGCGAGGTAGTACTCCTCCTTCAACCCCTCGTAGCGGCGCAGCTTGCGCGCCTTCGCGCCGTAGTGCGCCAGCCGCTCGGGCGGGATCAGCTCCGGCACCATGACCACGCGGCAGAGCCGGCAGTTCACGTGATGCTGCTGCGCGGCGAACTCGTAGTCGAACGCCGTGGCCGCCGGGATGCGCAGCAGCGCGGCCGCCACGCTCACGTCGTTCGAGCCGTGCCCGATCGCCACGTCGAACCGCCGCCCCCGCGCCCAGCGCACCAGGGCGCCGCTGCGCGACGCGAGACCCAGGCCCTTGGAGGCGAGCCGCCCGCCGCGGTGGCGCCCTATCGCCGTGCGGTCGATGCCGAAGCGCTCGCACAGCTCCAGCGTCTGGGCGAAGTCGCGCGCCGTGACCTCCACCTCGTGTCCGTCCGACCTCATCGCCTCGATCAGCGGCCGCATCACGAGCACGTGGGGGCTGTTCGTCAGGTCGATCCAGACGCGCATTCTTCGACGACCTCGCGGACCTGGTCCTCCGTGAGGTCCGTTCCCATCGGCAGTGCGTAGTTCGTGCGAGCGGCCTCCTCCGTGGCCGGCAGCTCCGCGCCGGAGGCCACCGCCGGCTGCCGGTGAACCGGCGTGCGGTAGTAGCCGCGGCCAACCGGCAGCTCGCGCTCGGAGCGCGCGACGTAGAGGTGGTACGCGTGCTCGGCTCCGTCGGTGGCCCGCGGCAGCACGGCGTGCTCGCCCATACCGAGGCGCTCGTAGGTCGCTGCCACGGCGCGGCGCCGCTCGGTCCACCCATCGAGCTCCGGCAGCAGCACCCGCAGCGCGGCCGCCTGAAGCTCGTCGAGCCGCGAGTTGTAGCCCACGTCGGTGAACGTGACCTTGTCCTTCGAGCCGTGGAAGCGCAGGATCCGTGCACGCTCGGCGAGCTCGTCGTCGTCCGTGGCGATCGCGCCACCGTCGCCCAGGCAGGGCAGGTTCTTCGAGGGAAAGAACGAGAAGGTGGCGATGTCGCCGAGTGTGCCCGCGCGGGTCCCGCCGAGTGCGGCGCCCGCGGCCTGCGCCGCGTCCTCCACCACCGGCACGCCGAACTCACGCAACGCCGGGATCGGCGCGACGTTTCCGAACAGGTCCACCGGCACGATCGCCTTCGTGCGCGGGGTGAGCGCCGCCCTGACGGTCTCGGCCGTCACGCAGAAGGTGTCGAGGTCGATGTCGCAGAACACCGGCCGCGCGCCGAGCACGAGCGCCGCCTCGGCCGTCGCGTAGAACGTGAACGACGGCATCACCACCTCGTCATCCGGGCCGACACCGAGCGTGCGCAGCGCGATCGTCAGAGCGTCGGTGCCGTTGGCAACGCCGACGCAGTGGCGCACGCCGAGGTAGCGCGCGAACTCCTCCTCGAACGCCTCAACCTCCGGGCCGAGGATGTAGCGCCCACTCCGGGCAACGCGGTCGATCGCCTCGCTGAGGCGCTCGTGATAGGGCTCGAGACTGCTGGCAAATTGGGGGATCAAGGCTCGCTACCCTACTTCGCCCCATGATCGCCTCCATCACGGATCCGATCGTGCAGGTGGCCGTCGACGTTGTGGATGCGATGGGCCTTCCCGGCGTCTTCATCCTCATGCTGCTCGAGAGCGCCTGCATCCCCGTGCCCAGCGAGGCAACGATGCTCTTTGCCGGTTTCAACGTCTCGCGCGGCGAATACAGCCTTCTCGCCGCCACGGCCGTTGGTTCGGTAGCGAACCTCGTCGGTTCTTGGCTTGCCTACTGGGTCGGGCGCGCCGGGCGCGTGGACATCCTGGAGAAGCACGGCCGCAAGGTCGGCATCAAGAAGTCCCATATCGAGTGGGCGGACCGCTGGTTCGAGAAGCACGGCGACGCCACCGTCTTCTTCTCCCGGATGCTTCCGATCATCCGCACGTTCATCTCGCTGCCGGCCGGTGTGGCGCGCATGCCGTTCTGGCGCTTCAGTGTCTTCACGCTGCTCGGCTGCATCCCCTGGGTGCTGATGCTCACCTTCATCGGCAGGGAGGCGGGCGACAACTGGGAGAACTGGAAGGACAGCCTCCACTATGTCGACTACGCGGTCGCCGCCACGATCGTGATCGGCGTGGTCTGGCTGATCGTGCGCAACCGCCGCCGAAGCGCCGAGCCTGCCTGAGCTCTGGCGAATACGGGGGAACGCCCGTATGGTGGCTCTGCGGGGGAGTTCACGATGGCCATTCACCCCGCAAGCCTCCCAACCCCTTCTGCATCCGCGCCCCCCGCTCCGTGGCGCGAGCGCACGCTCTCCCGGCTGGTCACGCATGTGCGCGCGGTGCTGCCCGTGTCCGCCGTCGCGTTCGTCACGGCTCAGTCCGACGACAGCGCCGAGGAGCCAATCGGCTGGTTCGCCGACGACGACCTGCGCGTGGCGATCGAGGCATCGCTCAGCCGCCTGGTGCGCACGCGCTCGCTTCTCCTTCCGCGCGTGGACGCCTGGCAGGCCGCACCCGAACTGAGGGAGGCGATCAGCGCTGAGCTGGGCGAGGCGCACGCGCAGCGCGTGTGGGAGGGCTATCGCGCGGCGTCGGTGATCGTGTGCCCGGTACGGGGCGAGATCGGCCGGCCGCTGGGCGCGCTCGTGGTGGCCTCACTCGACGAGACGCGCCCGCTCGGAAGAGCGGAGCTGCCGACCGTCGAGGCCCTGGCCGACCTCGCGGCGATGGCGCTCGAACGCACGAGCCTGCTCGAGACTGAGGGCCGCCGCGCCCGCGACGAGCTGCGCCTGAAGCGCGCGGCCGAGGCGGTGTCGGCCTCGCTCGACCCGAACGAGGTCTACAAGCGAGTGGTCGAGCACGCGGCCGCGATCACGGGCGGCACGCACGCCCTGCTCACGCGCCTCAACACCCGCGCCGGGGAGCTGCGCACGGCCGCGCGGGTGAACTTCTCAGATGAGCTCGCGTCGCGGCTCGTCTCGCTGGACAGCGGGAACTTCGGCGAGATCGCGCGTGCCCGCAAACCCGTGCTCCACCGCGACGCCGACGCGGCGCCGCTCGGCTCCGTGATGCACGTTCCCATCGAGCTCGGCCCGCGCCTGTACGGCGTGCTCACGGTTGGACACGAGGACCCGGAGGGCTTCGGCCCGGACGACCTCGACATGCTCGTGAAGCTGGCCCGCACCTCCGCGGGCGCGATCGCCAACGCGGTCGACTACGAGCGCGAGCGGCGCATCGCCCGCGCACTCACGCTCGGGTTCGTGCCCGAGTCGCTTCCCGAGGTGCCGGGCTACGAGACCGGCCTGCTGTACGCACCAGCGGCAAACGAGCCGACGGGCGGCGACGTGTACGGGGCCTGGCCCGTCGGACACGGGGAGGCCGTGGCCGTGCTCGTGGGCGACGTTGCCGGCAAGGGCGTGGAGACCGCTGCCCTCAGCGCGATGGTGCGCTTCTTCGTGGAGGCCCGCAGCTGGGACACCATGTCACCGGCAGAGGTGCTCGAGCAGGCGAACGCCATGCTGCTCGGCCGCCTGCCGCGCGACACGTTCGTGACCGCGTTCCTCGGCCTCCTCTCGCGCGAGTCGCTCCGCTACTGCAACGCCGGGCATCTGCCGCCGCTGCACGTGAGGGCCGGCACCGTCTGCCCGCTCGATAGCCACGGGCTCCCGCTCGGCGTGCTCGAGCGCCACGGCTACTCGGAGAGCGAGCTGCATCTCGAGCGGGGGGATCTCATCTTCGCCCATACGGACGGTCTGATCGAGGCGCGCCGCGAGGGCGTGATGTACGGAACCGAGCGGCTGTCCCAGCTCGTGTCGGGATTGGCGGGCTCCCACGCGGCGCAGGAGCTCGTGCGCGGGGTGCACGAGGACGTGACCGGCTGGGCCGACGGAATCTCGGACGATGCCGTGGCTCTCGCCCTGCGGCGCGCCGCCTGAGCCCGCGCGCCCACGGCGCCTGACGCCGCGTGTTCCGCTTGAATGGGGCCCGTGGCCGAAGGGGCATACGCGCGCGCCGGCGTGGACCAGCTGCTGTCGGGGAACGCCGTCGCCGCGCTCGTGGAGGTTCTGTCCGGAATCCGCACCGGACGCCCGTCCCGCGCCGCCCTGGCGAGCGGGCACTACGCGAATGTCCTGAGGCTCGACGACGAGCGTGGCCTCGCGCTGTCCTGCGACAGCGTCGGCTCGAAGGTGATCGTCTGCGAGCAGCTCGGACGCTACGACACGATCGGCATCGACCTGTTCGGGATGAACGCGAACGACGTGATCTGCGTCGGCGCCGATCCGATCGCGCTGCTCGACTACATCGCCGTCGAGGAGGCCAACCCGGAGGTGCTCGAGCAGATCGGGATCGGGCTGCGAGCGGGCGCGGAGCAGGCCGGCGTGGAGATTCCCGGCGGCGAGCTGGCGGTGCTGCCCGACGTGGTGCGCGGCCATCCGTCGCCGCGTGGCTTCGACCTCGTGGGCTTCTGCGTCGGGCTCGTGGAGCTGGATTCGATCGTCACGGGCGGCCGAGTCGAGCCGGGCGACGCACTGATCGGGATTCCGTCGAGCGGTATCCACTCGAACGGTCTGAGCCTCGCCCGCAGCGTCCTCACCGACCTCGACGAGGAGATCGGGGACGGGACGGTGGGCGACATGCTGCTCGAGCC
This sequence comes from uncultured Thermoleophilaceae bacterium, assembly GCA_963825345.1. Lineage (GTDB taxonomy): Bacteria > Actinomycetota > Thermoleophilia > Solirubrobacterales > Thermoleophilaceae > JACVRW01. Next base: position 415,042 of record CAWGSQ010000012.1, read on the forward strand.
GACGGTGCTCTACGTGAAGGCGATCCGCGAGCTGCTCGCCTCGGAAGTTGACGTGCGCGGCCTGGCGCACATCACGGGAGATGGCTTCCTGAACCTGCTGCGCCTCGAGGCGGACGCCGGCTACCGGATCGACGCTCCGCTCCCGGTGCCGCCGGTGTTCGTGCACATCGCGGAGCGCGGTGGCGTCGAGGACGCCGAGCTGTACGAGGTCTTCAACATGGGCTGCGGCTTCTGCGTGGTCGTCCCGCCGGACGACACGGAGGCGGCGCTCGAGCTGCTCGGCCGTCATCACCCCGGCTCCGCTCTGATCGGCCAGACCACCACCGCCACCGGCGTGGTCGAGCTCCCGAACCAGGGCCTGATCGGCCGTCGCGGCGAGGGCTTCACTCCGGCGTCGTAACTGGGGCCTGCTCGCGGTCGTCGCGGCGGTGCTCGCGTCGAGCGCTGTGCCCGCGTCCGCGTCCGCAAATCCGGTGATCCCGGGCGACCATCCCGACCCGTCGATCCTGCGCGCCGGCAGCGGCTGGTACGCGACAGCGACATCCGGAAGCTGGCTGCCCGCGTTCCCGGTGCTGCGCTCCGGCGATACGCAGGACTGGCGCCAGGTGGGCGCCGTGCTCGAGCGGCGGCCTAGCTGGGCGGCGGACGACTTCTGGGCGCCCGAGTTCGTGCGGCGCTCCGGACGCGCGTTCGTCTACTACGCGGCCCTCGGCCGCGACGGCAGGCGCTGCCTGGCGGTGGCCAGCTCTGCGCGCCTGCGCGGGCCCTACCGGGACGAGGGGCCGCTGCTGTGCAGCCGAATCGGCGAGATCGACCCCCTCCCCGTAACGGACGAGCACGGGGCGGACTGGCTCGTCTGGAAGCAGGACGGCAACAGCCGCGGAGGGCCAACGCCGATCCTCGCCGCTCCGCTCGCACCGGGCGGGCTCGCGCTCGCCGGGGTGCCGCGCGAGCTGTTCCGCGCGGACGCCCCGTGGGAGCGCAGCCTCGTGGAGGGCCCGGCGCTGCTGCGCCACGACGGGATGTTCTACCTCGTCTACTCCGCGGGTCACTGCTGCGGGCGAAACTGCAACTACGTGACCGGCGTGGCGCGCTCGCGCTCGCTCCTAGGGCCATGGGAGAAGCGTCCCGGCCCCTTTCTCGAGGACAGCGCCGCCTTTCGCTGCCCCGGGCACGTGGGCGTGGCGGGTGCGCCCGGCGGCGGCCTGCTGCTGGCCTACCACGCCTACGCGCGCGGCGACCCGGCAAACCGGCAGTTCCTGATTGCACCGCTCCGGTTCGACGCGCAGGGGTGGCCGGCCGTCGGGCCAGCGACCAACCGCGCGGCAAACGCTGCCCCGGCTCACCTCGACTTCGAAAGTGGGGGCCTCGGCCAGGGCTGGCAGTGGCCCGTTGGTCCGCGACCGCCGGCGCGGATCGTCCGCGGAGAGCTGCGCCTGGGCAGCGGGGTGCTTGCCTGGCAGGCCGGCACGAGCGCGTTCAGCGCACGCGCAGTGGTGACGAGCGCTCGCGGCGGTGCGCGGCCCGGACTCGCGGTGATGGCGTCCGCCGACAACGCCATCGGCGTGGAGCTGCGCGGCGGCCGCGCGCTGGCCTGGCGCGCCGACGACGGCCGCGTCACGCGGCTCGGCGGGGCGCGCGCCGCCCGCCGGCGACCCGTGGAGCTGCGCCTGACCGTGGGCCGCAGTATCCGCATGGCGGTCCGCACGGGGCCCGGCTGGCGCCGCCTCGCCCCGGAGCAGCCACCGCCACGCTGGACGAGCGGGCCGCGCGCGGCGCTGCGCGTGAGCGGCCCGGCCGCCGCGCGAGCGTCGTTCGACCGCCTATGGATCGACCCGCGCTAGGCCGGCTCCCACAGCTCGGAGTTGAGCACGGGCACGCGCCGCGCACGCCATTCGCTCGCGAGACGCCAGACCTCCGCCCCGGCGCGGGGACCGGGCAGGTCGCACACGGCCTCGAGCTCCGCGGTGGCCATGCTCCCGAACCGCTGCAGCGCTGCCGCCACGTCGGGATCTGGGCCGTCGAGGGGAGTCGAGCCGGCGGCCATCGCCGCCGCCCGCCACTCTTCGTAGGAGTGATCCCCGCCAACCCAGTGCTCCTCGGCGCCGTCCACGGCCGAAACCAGCCGCAGCGCCGGGAACGCCAGCCGCTCGACGTTCGAGCCGTGACTGCCCTCGGCGGCCAGGCCGGCCACGCGGGCGGCGTCCGGAATGGTGCGCGTCTCCTCCAGGTCGGCAGCGAAGGCCTCGAGGATGGCGTTCGACTCGAGGTCGATCCGGAATCGCTGCGAGTCGAGACCGGCGCGGCGCGCCTCGGCCACGAGCGCCTCGGGTCCGTCGAGCTTGCGCCCGTGACACATGAAGCCCTCGCGCAGGACGCGCAGGTAGCGCGCCGCCACGTCCGGCCCCTGCTCGGCAGCCGCCCTGAACGCGATGCAGGCCGGATAGGTGGAGCGAACGCCGTCCCCGTGCCAAACGCGCGGGTCGAACGGCATCCCGGACTCCGCAGCCGCATCGAGCCATGTGATGACGAGCGCGGAGAGGTCCTCCTCGAACTCGCGGGCGAGACCGCCCATCACGTAGGTGATCTCGAGCCCTTCGCCGAACTCCACCATGAGCCGTCGCAGGCGCGGCTCCGCCGCCCAGGAGGCGGAACAGGCAGGATCTGTGTAGTAGCGAAGGCGTACAGCCACCGGAGAGCGGAAAATAGATGACGGTGATCGGCACGCTGATCAGTGAGCGCTACCGGCTCGAGGAAAAGATCGGGTCCGGAGGGATGTCGAGCGTCTACCGGGCGTTCGATCCCACGCTCGAGCGCTGGGTCGCGATCAAGCTGATGCACCGCGACATCTCGAACGACCCCGACCAGCTCGAGCGCTTCCGGCGCGAGGCGCGGGCGGTCGCGCAGCTCAACCACCCGCACGTGGTGACCGTGATCGACGCGGGCGAGGACGACGGCAATCCGTACATCGTCTTCGAGTACGTGGAGGGCGAGACGCTGAAGGAGCGCATCCGCCGTCTCGGGCGCCTCCCCGTGGCCGAGGCCGTGGCCTACGCGATCGAGATCGGCCGTGCACTCGAATGCGCCCACGAGAACAAGCTCGTCCACCGCGACGTGAAGCCGCAGAACGTCCTGATCGACCGCGACGGCCGCGCCAAGGTCACCGACTTCGGCATCGCCCGCTCGCTCGAGGCGCAGGGCCTCACCGCCACCGGGCGCGTGCTCGGCACGACGGACTACGTGTCGCCAGAGCAGGCGCTCGGCCGCGAGGTCACCGGCCAGTCCGACATCTACTCGCTCGGGATCGTGCTCTACGAGATGCTCACCGGCGAGACGCCGTTCCAGGCGGACACCCAGGTGGCGGTGGCGATGAAGCACGTGCGCGATCCGCTCCCGGATGCCCAGCGCCGCCGTCCGGAGATCTCCTCGGCGCTGGCCGCCGTGGTGGAGCGCTCGACCGCGAAGGAGACGCAGAACCGCTACGCCACGGTGAACGAGATGGTGCATGACCTCGAGGAGGTGCTGGCGATCGAGGCGGCGCGCAGCGGGCAGACCACCGGTGAGGCCACCACAGTGCTCCAGTCGCTGTCCGGCGACACGGCGGACTTCGCGCCGATCCGGCTGCGGCGGCCGAAGCGGGCGCTCGCGCTGACGATCTTCGTGCTGGCCCTGCTGGCGGTCACGGCGATCTTCCTCGCGCAGCGGACCGAGAAGGGCACGGGCGGCACGGTCGTGAAGAAGCCCGCCGAGCTCAGCGAGGTACGGCTTGCGGGCGATGCCGCGCACGACTACGACCCGGCCGGGGACGGGCACGAGTCGGAGGACGCCACGCGCTACGCGATCGACGGCGTCCGCGGAAGCAACTGGAACACCGAGCGCTACGAGGGCGGCTTCGCGGGCAACAACAACAAGCCCGGCGTGGGCATCTACGTGGATGCCGGCAACCAGATCGCGGCACGCGGGCTCGCCCTCACCACCGGCACGCCGGACTTCAAGGCCCGGGTCTACGCCTCGGAGACGGTGCCGGCGTCGATCAACGGTTGGGTCGAGGTGAGTCCCGTCGAGAACGTCAAGGAGGACCACACCTTCCGCTTGAAGACCAAGGGGCGCAAGTTCCGCAACTACCTGCTCTGGATCACGGAGCTGCCCGAGCAGAACAGGGCCGAGATCCTGGAGCTGAGCCTGCTCAAGTAGGACGCCCCCGGCTAGTGCCGGTAGCGGCGGTCCTCCTCGTAGCGCTCCAGCGCGATCGCGAGCAGCCGCTCGAGCAGCTCGACGTACGGGATCCCGCTCGCGTCGAAGAGCTTCGCGTACACGCTGGTGGACGTGAAGCCGGGAATCGTGTTCAGCTCGTTCACGAGCACCCTGTCGCCCTCCACAAAGAAGTCGACCCTGGCCATCCCCGAGCAGTCGATGATCTTGAACACCTCGACGGCGAGCCGGCGGACCTCCTCCAGCACCGCGTCCGGCACGCGAGCCGGCACCACCAGGTCCATGCCGCCCGGCTCGTACTTCGCCTCGTAGTCGTACCAGTCGCTGTCCGTGAGGACGATCTCGCCGGGCTGCGAGGCGATCGGGTCGCGGTGGCCGAGCACCGAGCACTCCACCTCGAGGCCGTCCGAGAAGCGCTCCACCAGCACGAGCGGGTCGTGCTTGAACGCGGCCGCCAGCGCGCCGTCCAGATCTGACTCGGACCAGGCCTTGCCGATCCCCACCGACGAGCCCAGGCGCGCGGGCTTCACGAACACCGGCGGCTGGAGCGTGACCTTGCCGCCTTCGCGGATCGCCACGTGGTCCACCTGCGGGATGCCGTGCGCAGTCATCAGCTCCTTGAAGACCGCCTTGTCCATCGCCACCGCGGAGGCCATCACGCCCGCGCCCACGTAGGGGACGTCGAGCAGTTCGAGGAGGCCCTGCACGGTGCCGTCCTCGCCGAAGGGGCCGTGGAGCACGGGGAACGCCACGTCGGCGCCGAGCAGCCCGCCGGAGGGCTCGAGCGCAACCGCCTCGCCGTCGTGGGTCCAGTGGCCCTCGCGGTCGATGCGGACGTCGAGCGGCTCGTGCCCGCCCTCGGCGAGGCCCTCGCGCACGGACTCCGCAGAGGAGAGGGAGATGTCGTGCTCGCTCGAGCGGCCGCCGGCCAGGACCGCGACCCTCACGGAAGCTCCGGTTCCGTGGGTGGAGGCTCCTGGGGCGGCTCCTCGAGCACACCGATCACGATCACGACCTCGCGGCCCTTGTCCACCTGCGTGCCCGACCCCGGCCGCTGCTCCACGACCACACCGTCCTGGGTCGGGTCGGTGACGGTGCGCTCCTGGGTGACCGGCTCGAGGCCGGCCGACCTGAGCCGGGAGTTCGCGCTGCGTTCGCTCAGCCCGATCACGTCCGGCACGTCCACCTGCGGGCGTCCCGTCGAGACCGTGATCGTGACGGTCTCGCCCTTTGCGAGCTCGGTACCGCCGGCCGGGTCCTGGGAGATCACGTCGTCCTCGGGCTCGTCGGACTCCTGCTCCACGACAGACACGCCGAGACCCTCGTCGCGCAGCCGGGCCTCCGCCGAGTCGCGCGAGAGGCCGGTCACGTCCGGCACCGTGACCTGCTCCGGCCCTGAACTCACGAACAGGCGCACACGGGTGCCCCTCGTGACCTTGGTGGCCTCGCGCGGCAGGGTGCGGATCGCCAGGTCCTCCTTCACCTTGGCCGAGGGCTCGCGGTCGATCGTGACCTCGAGGCCCTTGTCCTCGAGCTCCTCGATCGCCTGCCGCTGAGGCAGGCCCGCGACCGCGGGCACAAGCACCTCGCCGGGTCCGCGCGACACCTCGAGCGTCACGGTCGAGCCCTCGTCGGCCTGCTCGCCGGGATTCGGATCCTGGTCGACCACCTGGTCGAAGGGCTGGGCGCTGCGCACGCGCTCGGTGTTCACCTCGAAGCCGTCGCGCTCCAATACGGCACGTGCGGCCACGAGCTGCTTGCCCGTGACGCGCGGCACGTCCTTCTTCTCCGCGCTGAGCGTGCCGCTCAGGATCACGTACAGGAGCGCCGCGACGAGGGCCAGCGTCAGAAGGCCTATCACGTACCACGGCCAGCGCCGCTCCCTGCGCTCCCTGGGCGGGGCCGCAACCGGTGCGAGGAATGGCTCCGAGGCATCCGCGACCTGCGTGGCCGCGGTGGCGTCGCCGACGGGCATCGGGATCGGCGCGAACGCGGCGGTGTCCTGGCCGTTGTTGCCGGACTCGATCTGAGCGCGGGCGGCCTCGAGCGCAACCGCGAGGTCCTCCGCGGACTGCCAGCGCTGCGCCGGGTCCTTCGCGAGCGCCGCCATCACAACCGCCTCGAGCGCGGGGTGAACGTCCGGGCGCCACTGCGAGATCGGCGGCGGCTGCTCCGACAGGTGCTTGAGCGCCACGGCCACGGCACTGTCGCCCTCGAACGGCAACCGGCCCGCAAGCATCTCGTACAGCATCACGCCGATCGAGTAGATGTCGGACGCGGCCGTGACGGCGTGGCCCTGCGCCTGCTCCGGCGACAGGTACTGCGCGGTGCCCATGATCGAGCCCGTCTCCGTCATCTCCGACGCGCCAGCGCGCGCGATCCCGAAGTCGGTGACCTTGGCGTGGCCGAGGTCGTCGACGATCACGTTGTGCGGCTTGAAGTCCCGGTGGATCACGCCGTGACGATGAGCGAACCCCGCCGCCTCGAGGATCTGCGTGCCGATGTCGATCACGCGCTCCTGGGGCAGGGGCGCCTCCGCGGTCACGATGTCCTTGAGCGTGCGGCCCGTGAGGTACTCCATCGCGATGTAGTAGGTGCCCTCGTGCTCGCCGCGGTCGAAGACACCCACCACGTTCGGATGGTTGAGGCCGGCGGCCGACTTCGCCTCGCGGCGGAAGCGCTCCACGAACTCCTGGTCCTGCGCGAAGCGCCGGTGCAGGACCTTGATCGCGACCTGGCGGCCGAGGTGGCTGTCCTCCGCGCAGTACACGTCCGCCATGCCGCCGGAGCCGATGCGACGCAGAATCCGATAGCGGCCGTCGACGAGCGTGTTGCCCGCCACCTCCGTCATCCGGCGCCTCCGCCGAGCAGCGCCTCGAGCACCGACTTCGCGATCGGAGCCGCCACCGTGCCGCCCTGACCCGTGGTGCGCTCCACGGTCACGGCGATCGCCATGCGCGGGTCGTCCACCGGCGCGAAGGCGATGAACCAGGGCTGCGTGAACTCGCGGTTGGCGCCCACCTCGGCGGTGCCCGTCTTGCCCGCCACGCGGATGCCGGCGAGCGCGCCGGCCGTGCCGGTGCCCTCCTCGACCACTCGGGCCATCATTGCCGTGAGCTGCTCGGCGGTCTCGGGCTTCATCACCTCGGCCTGGAGGTCGGGCTCGATCTTCTCCTTCACGCGCCCATCCTTCTGGACGATCCGGTCCACTAGGCGCGGCTTCATCAGGCGGCCCTTGTTTGCCACCGCCGCGGCCACTAGCGCCATCTGCATCGGTGTCGTGTCGAGCGCGCCCTCTGAGCCGCCCTGCCCGATCGCCACGCGCCCCACGTCGAAGCCCTCCTCCACATAATCCACGCCGTTCCGCCGGACCCCGCTCGGGATCATCTGGAAGCCGGGATAGTCGAGCTGCGGGTCCTCGAAGAAGCCGAATCGCTTCATGTACTCCACGAGCGTGCCGGCGCCCACGCGCTCGCCCACCTGGGCGAAGACGGTGTTCACCGAGTTGGTGAGGGCGTCGGTGAACGAGATCGGGCCGAAGTCCTCTCCGCCCGAGTTCTCGAGCGGGGCGCCGCTGATCGTCCTCGGCGAGGAGCCGTCGATCACCGTGTCCGGCGTGACCTTGCCGGTGTCGAGCGCCGCGGTGGCTGTGACCACCTTGAAGGTGGAGCCTGGCTGGTAGAGCTCCTGCGTCGTGCGGTTCAGGAACGACTTGTTGGGGTCATTGTTGATGCGGCCGAACTGAGATGGGATCAGGTTCGGGTCGTACTCCGGGATCGAGACCATCACGCGCACCTTGCCGGTCTGCGGCTCGAGCGCCACCACGGCGCCCTTCTGCCCTGCGAGGCCCGCCACGGCCGCCTGGGTGCCCGCGGGGTCGAGGTTCGTGACCACGTCGTTGCCCTCGCGGTCATTGCTCTCGAGGCCCGACAGGATCGAGGCGAACTCGTCCTCCTCGCCGGTCAGCTCGTCGTTCCGGTACAGCTCGATCCCGCGGCGGCCGTTCGTTATGTACGAGAAGCCGACGGGGTGGCCGAAGGTGCCGCCCTGCGGGTAGGTGCGCGTGTAGATGCGGTTCTCGCCGCGGCCCTCGCCGCGGCTGCGCGCGAGCACGGTCTTGTTGTCGGACGCGAGGATCAGCCCGCGCGGGATCTTCTGCTCCTCGATCAGCGGGCGCCTGTTGTCGGGGTTGTCCGCCAGCGACTGCGCCTCGAACACCGTCCAGCGCGAGGTGAAGATCACGAGCACGGCGAACAGCACTGTGAAGAGCCCGAACAGCTGGACGATCTGGCGGTTCACACGAGCCCTCCGCGCCGCCGCGCCTCGGAGCGCGCGTGGTCCGACACGATCAGGAGCAGCGCCAGCAGCACCATGTTCGCGACGATCGAGCTGCCGCCATACGACACGAACGGAAGCGTCACGCCGGTGAGCGGGATCACGCGCGTGACACCGCCTACGATCACGAATACCTGGATCGCCAGCACCGCCGTCAGCCCGGTGGCGAGCAGCTTCGAAAAGCCGTCGGCGGCCGAGAGCGCCGTGCGCAGGCCGCGGTAGACGAACAGCAGGTACGCGCCGATCAGGCCGGCCGCCCCGAACAGGCCCGCCTCGTTCACGAGCACGGCGTAGATCAGGTCGGTGTGAGCCGCGGGCAGGATCGACGCGCCGCCTGGTAAGTCGAGCAGCGCCTGGCCGAAGCCCTGCCCGAACAGGCCTCCGTCGGCCTGCGCGAACAGAGACTGGGCGAGCTGGTAGCCCTCCTTGTTGACCACGCCCTGCTTGAACGGGTCGAGCCAGGTGTCCACGCGCTCCTGCACGTGGGCGATGTTCTGCGAGAGGAAGAAGGCGCCGCCGAAGAACATCGTCGACCCCACTCCGATCAGGGACAGACGGCCGGTGGCCACGTACAGCAGCGCGAGAAAGCCGCCGAAGAACATGACCGAGCTGCCGAGGTCCCGGATCAGGATCAGCATCAGCATCGCGAGGCCCCACACGAGCAGCAGCGGCCCGAAGTGCTTCGGCGAGGGCCTGTCGCGCAGCACGGCCGCGAACGAGAGCATGAACACCGCCAGGAGCACCGACCCCGCGGGGCCGAGGTCGAAGACGGCGATCGCCAGCAGGGTGAGGACCACGGGGATCCCCCAGAGCAGAATCTGGCGCTGGTAGGGCAGCGGCCTCAACCGCGGGCGCACAAGGATGTCGCCCGTCTCGCGCAGGTAGCTCGCGAGGAAGATGATGATCCCGAGCTTCGCGAACTCGGCGGGCTGGAACTGAATCGAGCCGACCTTGATGGCCAGGTACGCCCCGTTCACCTGCGCCCCGATGCCGGGCAGGCGTGGAATGAGGAGCAGCCCGATGCTCCCCGCCGCGATCAGGTAGCGGTAGCGCTCGAGCACGTGGTGGTCCTCGACCAGGACGATTGTGATGCAGAAGAACGCGAGGCCCACCACGAACCACTGCGCCTGCTCGCGCGCCAGCTCGGCGTCGATCCGGTAGATCAGCACCAGTCCGATCCCGGCGAGCGCGGCTGCGAGCGGGAACATGTACGGGTCGGCGTCCGGCAGCCGGGCCCGGATGAAGAGGTGCGCCAGCACGCACAGGCCGAGAAAGAACGCGCCGTAGGTGAGGGTCGCGTCGGACACGTTCTCGGTGCGCGTGGCGATCACCGCTGCGAAGCCGGCCGCCACCAGCAGGGAGACGGGTATCAGGCCGAAGAGCTCGCGCGTGCGCGCCGACATCAGTTGCCCGCTCCGGCATCGAGCCGGCCGCGCTCGAGCGCGCGCACGAGGTCGACCGCGTCGTCGCGGCTGCGCCACTCGTGGTCGAGCACCCGCTTGCGCCGCGCGGCGGGGATCGCGCGCGCGGGCATGCCGCTCGCGTACTCCTCCTCGTACAGGTTGATTCCGAGCGGCAGCTCGTACGGCACGCCCTTGTAGACCGTGACGAGACCGGCGTCGTTCGTCCCGATGAAATAAACCTGACGGCTGAGTAGGTAGAAGCCGCCGATCACCGCGGCCACGAGCAGCAGCGCCACAGCCGCCCCGGCCAGACGGCGGCCGCGTCGGTGGCGGCGGGGCGTGGGGACATGCGCCGGAGCCGGCTCCGCCCCGCGGGGTGCCGCCGGGCGCACGACCGTTGCGTCCGCGGGTGCGTCGCCGAGCGCGGTGAGCGGCTCGTCCTCCCTCGGCGCCGCCGCGGCGACGTCCGCGGCGCTGATCCCGCCCACGATCGTGTCCTCGTCGGCCGGCGCGGGCGTGGCGGGAGTTTCGACCTCCACCGCCTCGCCCTCACCGAGGCGGAACAGGATCACGGTGATGTTGTCCTTGCCGCCGCTCTGGTTCGCCGCGCGCACGAGCTCGTCCGCGGCCTCCTCGAGCGAGCCGGCCGAGCGCAGGATCGACCCCACCTCGCCGTCCGAGATCATCGACGTGAGCCCGTCCGAGCAGATCAGGAAGAGGTCACCCTCGCGACCCGCGAGCGTGTAGGTGTCCACCTCCACGTCGGGCTCCGGCCCCAGCGCCCGCGTGATGATCGACCGCTGCGGATGGTGCTCCGCCGCCTCCGGCGTGATCTGGCCGCTGCGCTCCAGCTCCGCGACCAGCGAGTGGTCGCGCGTGAGCTGCTCGAGCTCGCCGCCGCGCAGGCGGTAGGCGCGACTGTCGCCCACGTGCGCGAGGCTCACCTCGTCGCCGTGCACCTTGGCCAGCGTGAGCGTCGTGCCCATGCCGCGGCGCGACTCGTCGGCCACCGCTAGGTCGTAGATGCGCCGGTTGGCCTGGCGCACGATGCTCGCGAGCTGCGCCTCCACCGGCTCGCCCGACTCGGTCGCGCCCTCCACTGCCTCGGCGGCCACGGCCGAAGCCACCTCACCCGCCTTCGCCCCGCCCATCCCGTCCGCCACCGCGAACAGAGGCGGATCGACGACGAGCGAGTCCTCGTTTGCGCTGCGCTGGCGGCCGACGTCCGTGCGGCCGGCCTGCTCGATGATTCGGAGGGCCACGGCTACCGAACTACTCCTCGTAGCGGTATTCGCTGTCGCCGATGCGGATCGTGTCCGCCATCTTGAGCCGCTCGGCCGTCTTTACCTGGCGCCCGTTCAGGTAGGTCCCGTTCGTGGAGCCCATGTCCTCCAGGTACATGAACTCGGCGCGCGGGAAGATGCGTGCGTGGGCAGACGAGGCGAACGCGTCGTCCACGCGGATGTCCGCGTTGTCCGAGCGGCCGAAGGTCGCACCCTCGCCGACGTCGAAGGTCGTGCCGGGCTCGTGCCCCATGGCCGCCACCACATGGAGCTGCGGGCTCACACCGGAGCGTAGGTCGGGGCCGCTGCGCTCGCGGCGCCTCGGCCCCGGGAGATCAACCGGTTCGGCAGCAGCCGGCGTGCCCTCGTAGCGAGCGAGGTCGCGCATGGCGCTGCGCACCACCCACAGGAGGAAGAGATAGAGGACGGCAAGGAAGCCGAACTTGAGAGCGACCGCGAGCGGTTCGTCCATGGTCTAGTCGAGCTCGAAGGTCAGGTCCGTCACACCGATGGTGATCCGGTCGCCCGGACTCAGCCCGGCCTGGTTCACGCGCTGGCCATTGACCTTGATGCCGTTGGTCGAGCCGAGGTCCATCACCTGCCAGCCACTCTCGTCGCGGCGAAGCTCGGCGTGGCGCCGCGAGACGTTCGGGTCCGCGAGGACTATGTCCGCCTCGCGGCTGCGGCCGACCACCACGTGGCTGCCGCTCAGCACGTTGCGGCGACCCTCTCCCACGAGCAGCGCCTGGCGGCGGTCGAGCGCCGGATCGAGCTTGCGCACCTCACGGTCGGGCGAATAGACCATCGTGTGGCCGAAGTCCCCGGCTGAAGGTGGAGGCGTGGCCGGCGAGTCGGGTGCCTCCTCGTCCTCCGGCGCGGCCAGGAGCTGAGCCTGGATCCCGAACTCCCCGAGGTCGAGCCGCTCGTCCGTGTGGAACTCGACCTGCGGCCGCGTGGAGAGCGCAAACTGCTCCTGCCGGGCATGCTCCAGCAGATAGTCGGAGAGCTCCTTGCGGAGCGCCGGCTCGTAGCTTGCGAACTGCTCGCGGTCCTTCTCGGACAGGAACACGCGGTAGTGGTTCGGCACGTACACGCGCGAGACGGAGGCCATCTGATTGTCCTCCATCTCCTTGGCCAGCTTGTGGGCCAGCTCCACGGGCTGAACGCTCGTCTTGAAGGCACGGCCGAACGCGCCCTCCACGAGCCCGCCGAGCTTCGCCTCCAGGTTGCGCAACATGCTCATCTCGCCCCGCAGAGTAGTCCTAAGCCGTCGTCACACGCGGCGTACGCCACGGCTCGTGGGCGGAGGTCGTGTGGGAGATCACAAGCACCAGCAGCGACGCCCCGATGCTCCCCGCCACGGCGCCGCGCGCGTGGTCCAACGCCAGGTCCGCGGCGAGTGCATCGCCCAGCGCAAGATGAGCTGCGATCAGGGCTGCGGCGCACAGCGCCGCACCGGCGATGTCGACCGCAAGCCAACGTCCGCGCACCACGATCGCAAGGGCAATAGCCACCACCACCCAGGCCAGCATGGGCGCCAGCGCAGGTGTGGTGGCCAGTGGCTGAAGAGCGTCCGCGGCGGCTGCGGATATCGAGCCCTCCCAGTCGCCGCGCGGCAGCGTCCCGTCCGGGGAGCCGAACAGCAGGGCCCTGCCGGTGAGCGCCTCGCCGAGCACGAGCCACCAGAAGCCGGCCGCCGCGAGGCCCGCGCGGCGCGCGGGCGTGGGGGCAAGCGCCGCGATTCCGACGAAAGCCGGGGCGAGCGCGATCGTTCCGAGCAGAGGCGCCAGCACGGGCACCGACCAGAGCAAGCCAGCGCGCGGGAGCAGGAAGGGAACAGGGGCCGCCGCAGCCAACAGCACCAGCGCCGTGCCCTGGCGGTCGGCCTCCGGTGAGACGAGCCAGGCGCACATGCCTATCACCGCGAGCAGCCAGCCGATGCGCGGAAGCACCGCGGTGGCGACGGCCGCGATCGCGGCAGCGGCCAGCACCGAGAAGGAGGGATCCGGACCGAGGCCCTCCAGGGCGGCGAGCACGAGTCCGCCCGCCGCGAGGCCCGCGCCGGCGCGCTCGAGGAGCCTTGCCGGCGGGCGAGCGCCATCCAGGGCGCCGGCGTGCGGGTCCAGCACTCCGGCGCGAGAGCGGCGCCACGGCAAGAGGCGGCGGCGCGACACGCTCGCCAGCCCCACACGCCTCAGCGTGGCCGGCTCGACCAGGCCGCCCTCGTCGGTGAGCTCGGATTCCGCGGCCCGCAGCTCGGCGCGCAGCCGCGAGGGCGCGGGCCGACGGGCAGGATCGATGTCAAGCGCCTCGTCCACGGCGTCGCATAGCTCGAGCGGCAGGTCGCGGCGCAGCGCGGCGAGCGACGGCAGCGGCCTGCCCAGCCGCCGCGCCGTGGCGGCCGGGCCGCCCGCGCGCACGGGGTTGGTGCCGGTCCAGGCCTCGTAGAGCGTGAGCGCAAGCGAGTAGACGTCGCAGGCGGGCGTCACGCGCGAGCCCTCGGCCTGCTCCGGCGCCATGTACGCGAGGGTGCCGACGATGTCGCCGGTGCGCGTGAGCGGGTCGCCGCTCGTTACATGCGCCACGCCGAAGTCCGCGAGCTTGGCGAATCCCGCTCCGGCGGCGGGCTCGGCGAGCACCATCACGTTCTGGGGCTTCACGTCGCGGTGGATCACGCCGCGCGCATGCGCGTGCTCGAGCGCCTCGCAGAGCGCGATACCGATGCGGGCCACGTCGCGGTCGGCGATCGCGCCCGCGTGCACCAGCTCCGCGAGGGTTCGCCCCCGAACGAGCTCGGACACGAGGTACACGTCGTGCTCGTCCGAAGCCAGCTCGTATATGGCCACAATGCCGGGGTGATTCAGCCTGGCAGCGGCTCGCGCCTCCCTTTCCACGCGCTCTCCAGCCCCGCCGTCACGCGGAATCGCCTTGACGGCCACCTCGCGCTCGAGCTTCTCGTCCCAGGCGAGCCAGACAACCCCGAATCCGCCCGCCCCAAGACGCCGCTCCAGGCGGTAGCGCCCAAGGATGAGCCGGGCCGGAGCGCCGTCCGCGAGCCTTTGTGTAGGGTCCGAACCGCCCAGCGGCAGAGTGCGCTGCTCATCCGTGAAGCCTGTCTCGGAACGTCTCATCCCAGTTTCGTGTTCGGGTTCTGGAGAGCGCGTCCTGCCCCCCGTGCATACTCTCACCGACCGAAGCGCCAGAGGCGCCCCCAGCGCTAGGAGCGATTCCCTGTCCTTCCTCGACGAACCGGACGAGCCCGTACGCGGTCCCGGCCGCCGGCCACCGCGCGGTCCTTCAACGGACCGCCAGACGCTGATGGTGCGACGGACGATAGCCATCGGCGGTGGCCTGTTGCTGCTGATCCTGCTCGTATTCGTGTTCCGTGGCTGCCTTGACGCGCGCAAGGAGCGGGCGATGGAGGACTACGTCCGCGGCGCGAACGAGCTCACGAAGCTCTCCCAGGCAGAGAGCCGCCAGCTCTTCGACATCCTGAGCGCGCCCAGCGACACTGACCAGACGGTCAATCGCCAGAACCAGGCGAATGCGCTGCGCAGCGACTCGGCAACGCTGTCGGACCGAGCACGTGACCTCGACGTGCCGGACGAGCTCTCGGAGGCCAACGACTACTTCGTGGAGGCGCTCGACCTCCGTCGGGACGGTCTCGCCAAGGTCGCGGAACAGCTGCCGGGCGCGCTGGCCGACGAGGAGGAGCGCAACAGCACCGCGACGATCGCGGACATGATGCGGGTCTTCCTTGCGAGTGACGTCCTTCTCACGGCTCGCTACCAGCCGCTGCTCGAGGAGACGCTCGACAAGGAGAACGTCGATGCGCCCCTGCCCTCGATCCCCTCGCTCCAATTCCTCGAGGACATCCAATGGGTGGACCCTGACTTCGTGGCCGACCAGATAGCCGGGATTCGGGGGACCGATGGCGGCAGCGCCACACCTGGACTGCACGGAAACGGGCTCGTCTCGACATCGCTTGGCGGGGTTGCGCTCACGCCGGGCGGCTCGGCGACCGTGCCGCTGACCTCTGACATCGCCTTCGACATACAGGTGATGAACCAGGGCGACGGCACCGAGACCGATGTGGTCGTGCAGGTGACCGTCGGCCAGGGCGGCGACGCCATCAAGGCGGAGGAGACGATCCCCGAGATCGCCGCCGGCGAGCAGAAGCCTGTGACGATCCCACTCACCAGGCAGCCCCCCACCGGGCAGAACGTGCCGATCGCCGTGAGGGTGAAGCCGGTGCCCGGCGAGGAGGTCACGGACAACAACGAGGCCGACTTCACGGTCATCTTCACGCGCTGAGCGCGGCTACCCGATCCCGCGCCTTCGGCGCGGCAGGGCACGAGCAGTACCCTGGCGCCCGTGGACGACCTCAACTCCACCCAGGGCATCGTCGCGCTCGCGGCCGCGGGAGTCGCCGCGGTGGCGCTTCTGTGGGTGATCGTGCTCGCGCTGAAGCTGCGCCGGCTGCGCGCCGCGCAGCGCACGATCCTCGGCGGGCAGGAGACCGACCTCGCCGCCCATGCCGCCTCGCTTCAGGAGGCGTTCGTCCAGCTGCGGGACTGGGTGGAGGAGGTGGCCGCCGGCCTCGAGGGCCGCGTGGCGGCCACCGAGCGACGTGTGGACGGCTCGATCACGCACACCGCCGTCGTGCGCTACGACGCCATGAACGAGCTCTCGGGCCAGCAGTCGAGCACCGTGGCACTGCTCGACGAGCGCCGTACCGGCGTGGTCATCTCCTCGATCCTCCACCGCGACCAGGCCCGCCTCTACGTGAAGCAGGTGCGCGAGGGCAACCCCGAGTACGAGCTCTCACCGGAGGAGCAGCAGGCGGTCGACGAGGCGATGGCAGGCACGCCCGCGGGCGCCTGATGCGCGTCGCGTACCTCGGTCCCGCGGGGACCCACAGCGAGGAGGCGCTGCGCGCATCCGCTCCGCCGGACAGCGAGGAGATCCCCTACCCGACGATCTACGACGCCGTGATGGCCGTCCAGGACGGCACGGTCGACACGGCGATCGTCCCGATCGAGAACGCGCTCGAGGGCAGCGTGGGGGTGACTCTCGACACGCTGGTGCTCGACGCGCATGACGTGCGCATCGCCGCCGAGGTGGTCCACCCGATCCATCACTGCGCGATCGCGGCGTCGGACCTGTCGCTGTCGAGCGTCACGCGCGTCGTCTCTCATCCCCAGGCCACCGCGCAGTGCGCGCGCTTTCTCCGTGAGCGCCTCCCGAACGCCGAGCATGTGAGCGCTCCCTCCACCGCGGATGCCGT
The DNA here is from genome assembly GCA_963825345.1 of uncultured Thermoleophilaceae bacterium. GTDB lineage: Bacteria > Actinomycetota > Thermoleophilia > Solirubrobacterales > Thermoleophilaceae > JACVRW01. The sequence continues at coordinate 431,562 of CAWGSQ010000012.1, forward strand.
GCAGTCGGTCTGTGAGTCGGCCGACAGCCTCACCCTCGCGCTCGGCTCGCGACTTGCGGCCGAGCTCTACGACTGCCACGTGGTGGCCGAGAACGTGGAGGACCATCCGGACAACGTCACGCGCTTCGTGTGGCTCACTCGCGCGGATGCGGTGGGCGGGCCGGGCGCCGACGCCAAGACCTCGGTGGTCTTCTGGGGCGGCGGCGACGAGTCGCCGGGGTGGCTCGTGGACCTGCTCTCGGAGCTGTCGAGCCGCGGGGTGAACCTCACCCGCATCGAGTCGCGGCCCCGCCGGACGGGGCTCGGGCACTACATGTTCCTCGCGGATCTCGAGGGAGCCGCCAGCGCGCCGCCGGTCAGCGAGGCGCTCGACGCTCTCGCCGGGCACGTCGACGAGCTGCGCGTGCTCGGCTCTTACGGGCGGCCCCTCTGGCTAGACTGACCGGACCGTGGCAGTACGGGCGCACGTGTCGTACACGACCGAGCCAGGTGACTTCGAACCAGGCCCTCGCCTCGCGCTGCCCAGGGCCGGCCGGCCTGAGCAGCGCAGTTCGACCCCCGGCCGGGTGCTGGTCCTCAACGCGTCGTACGAGCCGATCAACGTCTGCACCGTTCGGCGCGCCGCCGTTCTGATCCTCAAGAACCGCGCCGAGGTGCTCGAGAAGGGGGACTGGGCGCTGCACGCGGAGAACCTGACGCTGCCCCGCCCCGTCGTGATCCGGCTGCTCACGTACGTGCGCATCCCGCGCGATGCGCATCGCCGCAAGATCACCCGCCGTGCGGTGTTCGCGCGCGACCGCTGGACGTGTCAGTACTGCGGCCACGAGCGCGGCAACCTCACGGTCGACCACGTGATCCCGCGTTCCAAGGGCGGCGACTCCACCTGGGAGAACATCGTCACCTGCTGCGCTCCCTGCAACCGCCGCAAGGGCGACCGGCTGCCGCGACAGGCCAACATGGTCCCCGCCCGCAGGCCAAAGGCGCCCAACCCGACGATCTTCATCCACGTGGCCACGCCCACGATTCCCGCGGCCTGGGAGCAGTACCTGGTGGTGGCCGCGTAGTGCACGAAACGCCTCCGGGGGCTCCACCGCCCCCACGAGCCGGCGACGTGGCGCCCTACGTCGAGGACGAGCGGCCAGCGACGCTGGCGGACATTCGCAGTCTCAGGCGCTGGCTCGCCGTGGCCGGCATCTGGGCCGTGGCCGCAACGGCGCTCGGGGTGATCGCTCTGATCGAGGCCAACAAGGACGACAGCGGCGCACAGGAGCAGGCCGCCGGCGAGCTCGGCAAGGTTCAGCGGCAGCTCAACTCGCGCATCGACGACCTCGAATCGCGCGTCGACGATCTGCCGACCTCGGATGACCTCTCGAAGCTCGACGGGCGGCTGAAGGCCGTCGAGGACGACGCGGACAAGAGCCGCAGCGCCGCCGACAAGCTCAGCGGGCGAGTGGACGACCTCGAGGGCCGGGTGGACGATCTCGAGACTCGTGTCGAGGAGCTCGAGTCGTCCGACTCCGGCACCACCACGACTCCATAGTTGCGGTTCGCGCCGACTTCCCGGTCTGCTTCAATAACCGGACCAGGGAAAGGAGGTGGTCCGAACTTGACTGACAGAATTCTTGGGACCCTGGAGGTGTCCGGCCGCTAGACGACCGGAGCTGGGCCCGTCGTTGGGGAGCCGCCGGTGGCGGCGAACCGATCAGTACAGCGGAGTCCAACCGTGACACCGTCGGCGATATCTGACCGGGAATGGTCCCTCCGGTCGCAGTAGAGCCGCCGATCACGTCCAGCAGAACTACGGAAGGGGCGTCCCAATGTGCGGGGCGCCCCTTCTGCTTTCTGAGCGCCTGCTCTAGTCGAAAAAGGCGGGTGTTGCGGACAGGAGAACCGGACGCGGTCCGGGGCCGAAATCGACGATCACGTCAACCTTGCTGCCGACCACGTTGGATTTCAGGTGATACCCGCTGGCCTCCCGCGCCTCGGCGTCGTCCTTGAACGACTTGACTCCGACGAGACTTCGACCACAGGAGCGGCAGGCGTAGATGGTCACGCCTCCAAGCTCGGACACGTGCATGGCAGGCAGCCGCTGCTCTGTGTCGCACTCGTCGCACGTCAGCCGGAACGCTCCTTCGGCGGGTGGTGCCTGGATTCCGGCTGCAGCAAAAGCCTGCGAGACGCGCACTGCCTGACCCTACCCCTCAACGCCGCCGTCCGGCGACGCACGAGAGCTACTCGTCGTCTGAGTCGGCCTCGTCCGGCTCGACCAGATCCTCGGCGTCGGGCTCGCCCACCTCGACGACCTCCACGTCGGCCGTCTCGAGCTCGTTGAGCTCCTCCTGCACCTCGGCCGAGGTGTCGGCGGCGCTCTCCATGACGAGCGCGACCGCGCTCACGGTGTCGTCCTCGCGGAGGTTCATCACTCGGACGCCCTGGGCGGGGCGGCCCTGCTTCGAAATCCCCTTCACGGAGGTGCGCTGGACCATTCCGCTCTGCGAGATGAAGACGAGGTCGTGGTGGTCGCGCACCATCAGCGCGCCGGCCACTCCGCCCTTCTTCTCGGTGAGTCCGATGGTCTTGACGCCCATCGAGCCGCGGCCCTTGACCGGATACTCCTCGATCGCAGTGCGCTTGCCGTAGCCGTTCTCGGTCACGACGAGCAGCTCCATGTCCGGCCGCACCACGTCCATGGCGAGCACGCGGTTGTCGCCGCGCGAGACGTTCATGCCCTTCACACCGGCGGTGTCGCGGCCCATCGGCCGCACCTGGTCCTCGTTGAAGCGCGCCGCCTGCCCGGAGCGCGACACCATGATGATGTCGTCGTCTCCGCTGGTCCGGCGCACCTGCACGAGCTCGTCGTCGTCGCGGATGTTGATCGCGATGATGCCGTCCGCCTTGATCGGCGTGTTGTAGGCGAGGAACTCGGTCTTCTTGATCTGGCCCTTGCGCGTGGCGAAGACGAGGTACTTGCCCTCCTTGAAGTCACGCGTGGCCTGGACGGCCTGGACGCGCTCGCCCTCGCGCATCGGCAGCAGGTTCACGAGTGCCCGGCCCTTCGCCGTGCGCGAGGCCTCCGGCAGCTCGTAGACCTTCTGGCGATAGACCTTGCCGCGGTTGGTGAAGAACAGCAGGTAGTCGTGCGTCGAGCTGACAAAGAGATGCTCGATGTAGTCCTCGTCCTTCATGTCCATCCCGGTGACGCCGATGCCGCCGCGCTTCTGCTGCCGGTAGGTGGCGAGCGGCAGCGTCTTGATGTAGCCGGAGCGCGTGATCGCAATGACCATCTGCTGGTCGGCGATCAGGTCCTCAATGTCGATCTCGTCCTCGGAGTGCGTGATCTGCGTACGGCGCTCGTCGCCGTAGCGATCCTTGATCTCGAGCAGCTCCTCCCTGATCAGGGCCATCACCTTGGCCTCGTCGCCGAGGATGTCGCGCAGCCACTTGATGCGCTCGACCACGTCGGCGTGCTCGGTCTTGATCTCGTTCGTCTGGAGTGCGGTGAGGCGCTGGAGGCGCAGGTCGAGGATCGCCTGGGCCTGGATGCGCGTAAGCTCGAAGCGCTCGATCAGGCCGTCGCGGGCCGTGTCCGGATCCTGCGAGCCGCGGATCAGCTCGATGACCTCGTCGATGTTCTCGATTGCGACGAGCAGGCCCTCGAGGATGTGGAGCCGCGCCTCCTTCTCGCGCAGCTCGTACTTCGTTCGCCGCACGATGATGTCGCGCTGGTGGTCGACGTAGTTCTTGACGATCGGCAGCAGCCCGAGCGTGCGCGGCACGCCGTCGACGAGCGCCACCATGTTGACGCCGAAGGTCGTCTGCAGCTGCGTGTGCTTGTAGAGCTTGTTGAGGACGATCTTCGGGTTCTCGGCGCGCTTGAGCTCGATCACCAGCCGGATGCCTGACTTGTCGGACTCGTCACGGAGGTCCGCGATCTCCTTGAGCCGGCCGTTCTGGACCTGCTCGACGATCTTCTGCATCAGGCCGCTGCCGTCACCGCGGCCGTCGCCCTTGTAGACCTGGAACGGCATCTCCGTGACGATGATGCGCTCCTTGCCGCGCTCCATCGGCTCGATGTGTGCCCTGCCGCGAATCACTACGCGGCCGCGGCCGGTCTCGTACGCGTCGCGGATCCCGCCGTGCCCGACGATGATGCCGCCGGTCGGGAAGTCGGGCCCCTTGATGTGCTTCATCAGCCCCGACACGTCGATCGAGGTGTTGTCGATGAACGCCACCACCGCGTCGATCGTCTCGCGCAGGTTGTGCGGCGGGATGTTGGTTGCCATCCCGACCGCGATCCCGGACGAGCCGTTCACGAGCAGGTTCGGGAAGCGCGACGGTAGGACGAGTGGCTCCTGGCGCGACTCGTCGTAGTTCGGGCCGAACTCGACGGTGTCTGCGTCGATGTCGCGGAGCATCTCCGTGGCGAGCCGCGACAGGCGCGCCTCGGTGTACCGCATGGCGGCCGGCGAGTCGTTGTCGATCGATCCGAAGTTGCCCTGCGGGTCGATCAGCGGATAGCGCATCGCGAAGTCCTGGCCGAGCCGGACCAGCGCGTCGTAGATCGCCGAGTCGCCGTGCGGGTGGTAGTTACCCATCACGCCGCCGACGACGTTCGCGCACTTGCGGTGCGGACGCCCGGGCTGGAGCCCGGAGTCGTACATCGAGTAGAGGATGCGGCGGTGGACGGGCTTGAGCCCGTCGCGCACGTCCGGCAGCGCGCGGCCCACGATCACGCTCATGGCGTAGTCGAGGTAGGAGGAGCGCATCTCCTCCTCGAGCCCGCGCGGCTCGATGTTCCCGCCTGTCAACTGATCAATGCTCATGTCTACACGTCCAGGTTCGTGACTTCGCGTGCGTGGTTCTCGATGAACTCACGCCTTGGCTCGACGGCGTCTCCCATCAGCATCGAGAAGATCTGGTCCGCTGCGCTGGCGTCGTCGATCGTTACCTGCTGAAGCGTCCGGGCCTCCGGATCCATCGTGGTGTCGAAGAGCTGGTCGGCGTTCATCTCGCCGAGGCCCTTGAAGCGCTGGAGCGGCACGCCGTCGCGGCAGATCTCGAGCACCTTCGTGCGCAACTCCTCGAACGACAGCGCGTCGTTGTCCTTCTTGCCGAGCACGACGTGGAAGGGCGGCGCGCCGGCGAGCTCCTGGAGCTCCTTGTGGATCTTCACGAAGCCGCGGTACTCGTTGGTCTCGAACAGGGCGCGCGCCAGCCGGTAGGTCTTGGCCGTGCCGGTCTTGCGCTCGATGAACATCGCGATGACCTCGGTGTCGGTCTCCTCGATGAGCGACGTCTCGTAGGCCTCGCCGTCGGGGTCGGCGGCCTTCAGCAGCGCGATCACGGCCTCCGGGTCGCTCGCGCCCTCGTCGAGCAGCGACGACTCCTCGAGGAACGTGATCGGGTCGTGCCCCCACTCGGCCCGCAGGGCGGCGGCCCAGCCCTCGTACTGCTTGAGGAGGCGGCCATACTTCTGCCAGCGGGCGTGCGTGAGGCTGAACGCGTTGCCGTCTCGGTCCGTGACCTCCAGCTTCTCGAGCTTGTCCCGCAGCAGGACCTCCTCGAGCTCGGACTCCTTCTCGATGTAGACGTCCTGCTTGCCGGACTTGATCTTGTAGAGCGGCGGCTTCGCGATGTACACGTAGCCGGCGTCGATCAGCTCCGCCATCTCGCGGTAGAGGAAGGTGAGGACGAGCGTGCGGATGTGCGCGCCGTCCACGTCGGCATCCGTCATCACGATCACCTTGTGGTAGCGGGCGTTCGCGATGTCGAACTCCTCGCGGATCCCGGTGCCAATCGCGGTGATCAGCGCCTGGATCTCCTTGTTCGAGAGCACCTTGTCGATGCGGTTCTTCTCGACGTTGATGATCTTCCCGCGCAGCGGCAGGATCGCCTGCGTGTTGCGGTCGCGGCCCTGCTTCGCGGAGCCGCCGGCGGAGTCACCCTCGACGATGAAGATCTCGGCCAGCGCGGGATCGCGCACCGAGCAGTCGGCCAGCTTGCCGGGCAACGTGGAGTTCTCGAGCGCCGACTTGCGCCGCGTGAGGTCCCGCGCCTTGCGGGCGGCGTCACGCGCGCGAGCGGCGTCGACCGCCTTGCGGATCGCCTGGCGCGCCTCGGTGGGGTTCTCCTCGAGGAACTCGGCGAGCCCCTTGTTCACGGCGGCCTGCACGAAGCCCTCGACCGGCGGGTTGCCGAGCTTGGTCTTGGTCTGGCCCTCGAACTGCGGGTCCTGGATCTTCACCGAGATGATCGCGGTGAGGCCCTCGCGCACGTCCTCGCCCTGGAGATTCGGGTCCTTCTCCTTCAGCTCGCCGACCTGGCGCGCGTACGCGTTGACCGTGCGTGTGAGCGCGGAGCGGAAGCCGGACAGGTGTGTGCCGCCCTCGTGGGTGTTGATGTTGTTCGCGAACGAGAGCAGCGTCTCCTGGTAGGAGTTGTTCCACTGCATCGCGACCTCGACCTCGCCGATGTCGCTCGAGTCCTCCAGGTACACGACCTTCTGGTGGAGCGGCTCGCGCGTGCCCTGGCTGTGCAGGTAATGGACGAAGTCGCGGATGCCGCCCTCGTACTGGAAGGTCGTCTCGAAGCGCTCGGCGCCGCGCTCGTCGCGGAAGCCGATCTTGAGGCCCTTCGTGAGGAAGGCCATCTCGCGGAAGCGCTGCTCGAGCGTCACGCGGTCGTAGTCGATCGTCTCGAAGATCTCGAGGTCCGGCAGGAAGGTGATGCTGGTGCCGAGGCGGTCGGTCTTCTCGCCCTTCTCGAGCGCGCCCATCGGGGCTCCGCGCTCGTAGGACTGCGTGTGCTCGAATCCGTCGCGCCAGATCGTGAGGTGCAGCCACTCGGACAGCGCGTTCACCACAGAGACGCCGACGCCGTGGAGGCCGCCCGACACCTTGTAGCCGCCGCCGTCGCCGAACTTGCCGCCGGCGTGAAGCACCGTCAGGACGACCTCGGCGGCGGGCTTCTTCTCCTTGGCCATGATGTCCACGGGGATGCCGCGGCCGTTGTCGGTGACCGTGACGCTGTTGTCGGGATGGATGGCGATCTCGACCTCGGTGGCCTCGCCGGCGAGCGCCTCGTCGACGGAGTTGTCCATCACCTCGTAGATCAGGTGGTGGAGGCCGCGCTGACCGGTGGAGCCGATGTACATGCCCGGGCGCTTGCGGACGGCCTCGAGGCCCTCCAGAACGGTGATGTCCTGGGCGTCATATGACCCGTTCTTCTTCGGGCCGTCCTTCTTCTCGGGCTGCTCCGCCAAGTTGTTCCTTCCATCTCCTGGGCGCGTGTGTGGCGCCCAACTCCGCAGGCGCTCCGGCGCCCGCCTCTGCGAGCACGGGTGGCGCCCGCTGATTACCACGAAAAGCCCCGACTCGGGCCCCTCTCAGGCCGGGTCGGGGCGGTACATAAGACCGCTCTAGATACTAGCAGGCTACCCCCACTCCCGGACGGTTGCGTGGGTTACAAAATCCCCGCAAATCGCAACAAATAAGTGCCGTCGCGCTACTGGTTCGGGCCCGAACCGACCACGAAGCGCAACTTCTTCACCGAACCCGTCGCCGAGGGCCCGATTCACCGGCCAGCGCATCCCCGAAACGGGTAAGCAAATCGGGGCCGAGAAGCTCGAGCTCCTGTGCCCAGACCGCCGACTCGCAGGCCACCGTGACCACCCCGTCGCGCTCCGATATGGGTGTCGCCGCGTCCGCCAGGCCGGGACCCGCGACCTCGGCCCAGACGGCCTGCACCCGCGCGAGCAGAGTGGTCGGCTGAGCGCCGCGCACCACGCCCTCCAGGGCCACCGACAGCGCCCGCGGGGCGAGCCGCCTCACGCGGCCAGCTCCCGCGTTTCAGGCCTCACGGCGCCGCCCTCCACGCGTATCAGCCCGCCCGTGGCCAGGGTCGTCCCGGGGACGTGCTCGGGCTCGGTGGTCGTGACCACCGCCTGCCCTCCTGATCGGAGCAGGCCGGCCAGCAGCTCGCGGCGCTCGGCGTCGAGCTCTGACATCACATCGTCGAGCAACATCAGCGGCAGGCGCGCGCGGCGCTCGGCCAGGAGGGCCCGTTCTGCGAACAGCAGCGCGAGCAGAGCGGCCCGCTGCTGACCCTGCGACCCATAGGCGCGCAGCGAGGCGGAGCCGAGCAGGAGCTGAAGCTCGTCGCGGTGCGGGCCGTGCGCGGTGAAGCCGCGCGCGAGGTCGGCCTGGCGGCGCTCGGCAAGCTCGGCGGCAAGGCCGTCCGCGTCGCCGGCTGCCGAGCGCGGCCGGTAGCGCAGCTCCGCCTCACCGGGCAGGCCCAGGCTCGCCGCGAGGTCGCTGAAGAGCGGCCGCAGGCCGTCGATCGCCTCGGCGCGGTCCTGCATGAGCCGAATCCCGTGGCGAGCCAGCTCGGCGTCCCAGGCATCCAGTGCGGCAGGGCTCGCCGCGCCGGCCCGGATGCGGGCGACGAGCGCGTTGCGCTGCGCGAGCGCGCGCGAGTAGGAGCTGCGCGTCTCCGCGCGGCTCGGCCAGAGTGCGGCGATGACCTGGTCGAGGTGGGCGCGGCGGGCGGCGGGCGCGCCCTTGACGAGCTCGAGCCGCTCCGGCAGGAACACGCTCGCGAGCGGTCGCGCGGCCACGGCCGACAGGCTGTCAACAGGGCTGTCGTCCACGCGCATGTGCTTCGCCTCGCCGGGCTGGAAGCCGACTTCGATGCGGTGCTCCCCGTCCTCTCCGACCAGATCGAGGACCACACGCGCCACGCCCTCGCCGCCGCGGCGCACGAGTTCCCGCTCGTTCGAGGTGCGCGGCGAACGGGCGGTGCAGCCAAAGTAGAGCGCCTCGAGCAGGTTGGTCTTGCCGGCTCCGTTCGGGCCGGCCACCACGGTGAGGCCCTCGCTCAACTCGACCTCCGCCGACTCGTAGTTGCGGAAGTCGCGCAGCCCGATGCGGGTGACGAGCATGCCGTCCTACACGTTGAGGCGTATCGGCATCACGAGGTAACGGAAGCCGGCGTCCTCGTCCCCGGACTGGATCAAACCCGGTCGCAACGGGCTGATCAGCTTGAGGAGCAGCTCCTCCGACTCCGCACTCTCGAGGCCCTCGCGGAAGAACTCGGGGTTGAAGCCGATCTCGAGTGCCTCGCCCGCAAAGGGCACCGGCAGCGACTCGCTGGCCTCTCCCACGTCCGGGGTCTGAGCTGACACGTCGAGCGTTCCCTCCGAGAAGCGCAACCGCAGCGGCGCATTCTTCTGCGCGAGCAGGCCGACGCGACGCACGACCTCCAGCAGCTCGTCGCGGCTGATCCGCAGCTCGTGCTCGTACGCCTCGGGGAGCAGCTGCTGGTAGTTCGGGAAGCGGCCCTCGACGAGCCGCGAGGACAGCACGATGTCGTCGACGGTGAACACGACCTGATTCTCGAGCGCGGCCACGGCGATCGTCTCGGCCCCGCCGGCCGACGCGATCCGGCCCAGCTCCTGGAGCGTCCGAGCGGGCACGTTCGCCTCGAGCGCCCCGCTCAGCTCCGATTCGAGCTTGGTCTCCTTGACGCCGAGCCTGTACGAGTCCGTGGCAACCATGCGCAGGTCGTTGCCGCTGGCGGTCACGAGGACGCCGGTGAGGTGGGGGCGCGTCTCGTCCCGCGAGGCGGCGCGGGCCACACGGGCGATCGTGTCGACGAAGGCCGCGGCGGGCACCGTGATGCTGCCGTCGGCCGGCGGCTCGGGCAGCTTCGGGAAGTCCTCGGTCGGCAGCGTGCGCAGGTGGAACTTCGCCGGACCGGACATCACCTCCACGTCCTGCTCCGCGCTGCGGTATTCCAGCGTCAGGTCGTCCTTCGGCAACGAGCGAACGACATCGAGCAGAAGTCGGCCGGGGACGACCGCCTGGCCCGGGGACGACTCCGTGGTCTCGAGGGCCACGCGAACGCCAAGCTCCATATCGGTGGCCTGGAGCTCGGCCTTGCCGTCATCCACGCGGAGGAGGACGCCGGCGAGAGAGGGAACGGGACCACGCGTGGACGCGCCGCGCACGGCGACGCCCAGTCGAGCGAGGAACGTTTCACGGGAAACGGTGAGCTTCAAAAGATGCTGCCTATCTCAGATAGAGGTGATTGGTGGGTGTTGAGAAGTTGATTTCCGGAGCGATGCGGCTCGGGGAGCGCGATCGCCCCTGTGCGGAAGCTGTTGATTCTTCCATTCACACCGGTCAGGACGAGGGCCGCCCCAGCCGGCGGCGCAGGTTGTCAACCGCTCCGCGCATCGAGTCGTCGGTACGGATGGCGGCGCTGATGCGGTTCACGGCGTGAAGGACGGTGGTGTGATTGCGCCCGCCGATGCCGCGCCCGATCTCCGGAAGGCTGTGCTCGGTGAGCTCCCGGGCGAGGTACATCGCGACCTGACGGGCGGCGGCGACGGGCGGACGTCGGTCGCGTGCCAGAAGGGCCGCTCGTTCGACCCCGAACTCCTGAGCTGCGGCGTCGAGGATCTCCCCGATGCCGCACGCATCCGTGGCCGCGTCCTCACCGAGCCTGCGCAGCACATGGCGCACGAGCGCCGGTGTGGCCGGCTCGTCCTTCAGCGATGCGTAGGCCACCACGCGAATCAGCGCCCCCTCGAGCGCACGCACGCTGGTGGTCACACGGTCGGCGATTTCGGCGATCACCTCCGGTGGCACGTCGAGCTCGTCGACGCGTGCACGCTTGGCGAGGATCGCTCGCCGGACCTCCACGTCCGGGGTGTCGACCTCGACCACGAGTCCTGAGCGGAAGCGCTCGGTGAGACGGTCCTCGAGCCCCGGGATGTCCTCGGGGGCGCAGTCGGAGGTCATCACGAGCTGGCGCCCGGCGTCGAGCAGCGCGTTGAACGTGTGGAAGAACTCCTCGCGCGTACGCGTCCGCCCGGCGAGGAACTGGACGTCGTCGATGAGGACGACGTCCGCGCCGCGATAGCGCTGCTTGAAGTCCGCCGTGCTCTTCACCCGCACGGCTTCCACGAACTCGCTCGTGAACTCCTCGATGGTGGCGTAGTGGACCCTCAGACCCGAGCCGAACCTCTCCACGTAGTTGCCGATCGCGTGCAGCAGGTGCGTCTTGCCGATGCCCGGGGAGCCGTGAAGGAAGAGCGGGTTGTAGGAGTGGGCTGGGAGCTCGCCGACGGCAAGGGCCGCGGCGTGAGCGAAGCGGTTGCCCGAGCCGATCACGAACTGGTCGAACGTGTATTTCGGATTCAGCGGGTTGCGGTGGTGGCCGCCACCGTCTCCATTTGCCGGCGGACGCGACCGGCCTCCTCCGTCGCGTCCGCTTCCGCCCCCATCGGTCGGGGCCTCCCACTCGGCGCCGACGACCTCGACGGTCGCGTGCGCGTCGAATCGAGCCACCGCGGCGCGCCGCAGCAGCGGCAGATAGCGCTCTGCGACCGACATTCGGATGTGCTCGGGTGCCCTCACGTAGACCGTACGACCGTGCACGCCGGCCAGCTCCAGGGGGTCGATCCAGATGTGGAACTTGAAGTCGGGAGTCTCCCTGCGGAGCTCGTCGCGGATGTCGTCCCAGATCTCGTCGGGCTGTGGCGGCACGGGCTGTCGCGACCCTCCTGAAGGGTCTAGGTCGTAGGACTAACGGAGGAAGGACGGGCGGGGAGATGAGCCCGGGCGGGGAAAACGACGCCCCCGCCGCCCTCGGCGAGGCGAGTGTACACCGGCCCCAATCGCTCCGAGTCGAGCGTCCGGGGGCGGCTCCGCAAAACGCGAGAAAAGCGTCGCGCGCTCGACCGAACCAGTTGTCGACAGGAACTGCACAGGCGGTGGAGCGCCGATCTTGTACCCTGGCTCGCCAACCCATGAAGCGCACCTATCAGCCCAAGAAGCGCAAGCGCGCCCGTACCCACGGCTTCCGTGCGCGCATGAGCACCCGCGCCGGCCGCGCTCTTCTGAAGCGCCGCCGCGACAAGGGCCGCAAGCGGCTCACCCCCTAACCGATGGCCGACCGTGCGCGTCGAAAGCGCCGCCGGCTATCCCGCAGCGGTGAATTCGAGCGTGTCTATCGCGAGGGACGCTCGCATGCGAGTCGTCACCTCGTCGTCTATGCGTTTCCGCGCTCGGCCGATGATGAAGCCGAGCCTCGCCTGGGGGTCTCGGTGGGCCGCAAGCTCGGCGGCGCGGTCGAGCGCACTCGCATGAAGCGCCTGCTGAGAGAGGCTTTCTGGGCGAACTCCGATGGGTTGCGAGAGGGGCACGACTTCGTGATCGTCGCCCGTCCCGCGGCCGGAGAGCTCGCTCGCGACGGTGGCGAGCAGGCCATCGAGGAGGCCCTGCGCACGGTGCTGGCCGAGGCCGGCCTGGCGGTCGGCGAGGAGCCGCCCGCATGAGCGCGGTACGGACGATTGCCACGGCGCCGGTGCGCTTTTACCAGCGCGCCATCTCACCCGCGATTCCCGCGCGCTGCAAGTACCATCCGAGCTGTTCTGAGTACGCCGTTCAGGCGGTCCGCCGCTACGGTGTGCTGCGAGGTGTCGTGCTGGCCGCCTGGCGGTTGCTTCGCTGCAACCCCTGGAGTCACGGCGGCGTGGACTTCGTGGAGGACCAGAAGCTGTTCCGCGCACCGCCCCACGCGCAGCCCTAGGCCATGTACATCGCAAACGTCCTACAGCCGCTCGTCGACGCCTGCCAGTGGATCCTGGAGTTCTGGCATGACCTGATTGACTCGAGCGACACGCTCACCGGCAGCTGGGGCATCGCGATCATCCTGATGACCTTCACGGTGCGGCTGTTCATCCTGCCGCTCACGTTCAAGGGCGTGAAGTCCATGCAGCGGCTGCAGACGCTGCAGCCCGCGATCAAGCAGATCCAGGAGCGCTACAAGGACGACAAGCAGCGCATGAACCAGGAGGTGATGGCCTTCTACCAGCGGGAGAAGGTCAACCCGCTGAGCTCCTGTTTCCCGCTGCTTCTCCAGATCCCGTTCTTCATCGCGCTGTTCTCGCTGCTGCAGTCGGACTCGTTCCAGGAGGACATCGCCGACAACCCCAGCTTCCTCGCGATCGACAACCTCGCGGAGAACATCACCGACCCGGTCCTGCTCGGCGTGGTGATCGTGCTCTACGTCGGAACGCAGCTTGCCGCGAGCGCCGTCACGGCCATCAGCGCCGATCCCACCCAGCGCCGGATCATGTTCGCGCTGCCGTTCGTCTTCGTGATCTTCATCGTGAACTTCCCGGCTGGACTGATCGTCTACTGGATCACGACGAACGTCTGGACCATCGGGCAGCAGCTGCTCGTCAAGAAGCTCTATCCGAAGCCGGAGCCGCTCGACCCGCGGGACGCGGTTCCAGAGGACAAACCTGCGCGCGGGAAGCCTGCGACGGCCGCGGCCCTCACCGACGGCGGGTCGGGCCCCAAGGCGAAGCCCGCTGCGAAGGCAAAGGGCAAGGCCCAGGCGTCAGGCGACGGGAACGGCGGCCCGACCAAGGCGCCGCCGGGCTCTCCGCGCAAGAAGAAGAAGCGCTCGGGGCGCCGGCGCTGAGGCGCGGACCACGATGTCCGTGAGTGAGGAGCCGAGGCCCGAGGAGCTTGTCGCCGAGGCGGAGGGCGACAGCCTGGGCGAGGCGAAGTGGGCCGCGATGAAGACGCTCGAGGCACGTTTCCCCGGCCTGACGGCCGACTGCGTCAGCTTCGACGTGGCGGAGGACGCCGATCCGGATCAGCCCACGCGCGTACGTGCGGAGGTGAACGCCGAGGCCTGGCGGGCCGTGGCCGACGAGATCCCGGAGGAGCCGGCGGAGCGGGTGCGGGCGATCGTGGGCCGCGTGGTCCACGCGCTGGGCCTGAGGGCGACCGTCGACATCGACGAGAGCGACGACGAGATCCGCGCCACGGTGAACGGCGACGACCTGGGACTGCTGATCGGCAAGCACGGCTCGACCATCGACGCCATTCAGCACCTGGTGTTCCGCGCCGCCTTCCGAGGCTCCGAGGACCGCAAGCAGGTGATCGTGGACGCCGCCGGCTACCGCGAGCGCCGGGCGGCCGCGTTGCACCGCATGGCGGATCGCGCGGCCGCGGAGGCTCTCGAGTACGAACGGCCCGTCGAGCTCGAGCCGATGCGCGCCATGGAGCGCAAGGTCGTGCACACGTACCTGAGCGAGCGCGGCGACGTGGAGACGCACAGCGAGGGAGACGAGCCCGACCGGCGGCTGGTTGTGAGTCCGGTTGAGCGTTTCTCGTGAAACGCTTTCCGAGCTAGTCACCCGCCACCGCCTCGGAGCGGCTGCGGGGGCTCAGATCGAGCGCATTCTGGAGGCTCTGGCCGTCGAGCCAGACCCTCACACCACCATCGCCGACCCTGAAGCAGCAGTCGAGGTCCACGTCGCGGACGCACTGAGTGGGGTCGAGGTCCCGGAGCTGGCGACGGCACGCCGCATTGCGGATATAGGCGCAGGTGCAGGCTTTCCCGGACTGGCGCTGGCCGTGGCTTTGCCTCGAGCACAGGTTGACCTCGTGGAGTCGGCGGGGCGAAAGACAGCGGTGCTGGACAGGTTGATCCAGGCGGGCGATGTGTCCAATGCGCGCTCCATAACCACGCGCGCGGAGGAGCTGGGCGGCGTGCCCGCGGCGCTTGGCGGGGGCCGGGAGGCCTACGATGCGGTCACGGCACGGGCCGTGGGGCCGCTCGCGCTGCTGGCCGAGTACGCCGCGCCCCTGCTGCGGGAGGGCGGGGTTCTGGTGGCGTGGAAGGGCGCCCGGGACGCCGAGGAGGAGGCCTCAGGCGCCGCCGCGGCGGCGCAGCTCGGCATGGCGGTGGAGGACGTGCTGCCCGTCAAGCCGTTCCCATCCTCCGAGAACCGCCATCTGCATGTGATGCGCAAGATTTCGCCCACGCCGCCCGGCTTCCCGCGCAGGCCAGGGATGGCGCGCAAGCGCCCGCTGGGCTGAGAGGCGCCCCGCCCGCCCCGCTGCGCTCTGGTTCCCGCTGCGGGGCTGACTGGCCACTGGGCGGCGACCGGCGGAGCGGCGCGCCACAGCTCAACGCGCAAAAAGGAACCACCCGTTCGCCCCCGAACGCCTTTCCGACCGGACCGGACCGTACTTTCAGCCTTGATGGGCACCGTTCTCGCAGTCGCAAATCAGAAGGGCGGGGTGGGCAAGACCACCACCGCGGTCAATCTCGGCGCCAGCATCGCTGACGCCGGCTACCCCACGCTCCTGGTCGATCTCGACCCGCAGTGCAACGCGACGGTTGCACTTGGACTGCCGAAGGACGGCGGCCCCAGCGTCTACGACTGTCTCAGCGGGGACCTCACCCTCAGCGCCGCGGCTCTCCCGAGCGGCATCGACGGGCTCGACATCGTGCCGTCCACGCCGGACCTCGCCGGCGCCAACGTCGAGCTGCCTCGCATCTCCGGATCGGAGACGATCCTGCGCGACCGGCTCGGCAGCGTCCGTGACCGCTACCTGTTCACGCTGCTCGACTGCCCGCCATCGCTCGGACCGATCACGGTGAACGCCCTGGTCGCGGCCGACCACGTGATCGTGCCGGTGCAGACCGAGTACTTCGCGCTCGAGGGTCTCGCCCAGCTGCTCGACACGCTCTCGCTGATCCAGCGCGAGATGAACCCGCGGCTCACGGTCCTCGGGATGATCCTCACGATGCACGACGGGCGCACGCGGCTCGCGCGCGACGTCGAGCGTGAGGTCCGCGAGCACTTCCCCTCGCTCGTGTTCGACACGGTGGTCCCCCGCAACGTCCGGCTCAGTGAGGCGCCGAGCTTCGGGCTTCCGGTGCTACGGCACGCGCCCCAGAGCGCCGGCAGCGCCGCGTACCTGAAGCTGGCCAAGGAGGTCGCAGCTCGTGGCTGAGGCGCAGCAGCGCGGGATGGGCCGAGGGCTGGCGGCGATCCTGCCGCGCGGCGGCAAGGTCGAAGACGGGCTTCGCGAGATCCCGCCCGACCTGATCCAGCCGAACGCGCGCCAGCCGCGCCGGACGTTCGACCAGGCACGGCTCGCCGAGCTCGCCGAGTCGATCAGGACGCGCGGCGTGCTCCAGCCGATCGTGGTGCGGCCACTCGCCGGCGGCAGCTTCGAGCTCATCGCCGGAGAGCGCCGGCTGCGGGCGGCGCAGATGGTGGAGCTCGAGACGATCCCCGCGCTCGTGCGTGACACCGACGACTGGGAGCGGCTCGACCTCGCGCTTGCCGAGAACATGGCGCGCGTGGACCTCAACCCGGTCGAGGAAGCCCGGGCGTGCGCGATGCTCGTGGACGACCTCGGGCTGACGAAGCAGGAGGTTGGCCGCCGGGTGGGCCGCAGCCGCGTGGCGATCTCGAATCTCGTCCGGCTGCTCGAGCTTCCCGAGGAGGCCCTCGAACTGATCGAGCGCGAGGTCCTGACCGAGGGCCACGGGCGGGCGATCCTGCTCTGCAAGGACCACGCGACCCGGAGACGTCTCGCCCTCGACGCCCGCGACGGCGGCTGGTCGGTCCGCGAAACGGAGCGGCACGCACGCGAGGCTGAGGGTCAGCCTGAACCTGAGCAGAAGCGATTCACCCGCGAGGTCCATCCCGACCTGGCCGAGGCGCTCGCAGCGGCGGAGGACACCCTGACCACGGCCTTCGGCCGGCCGGTGAGGGTCCGGCCACGCGGCGACGGCTGCCGCGTGGAGGTCGACTTCGACACACCCGGCGATGCCGTCGAGCTCGCCGAGCGGATCCTCTCGCGGGCCCACCTGCGCGCGGTCTGACGCTGGCCGGAAGCACGCACGGAGCGCCGCTACAATCGCTCGTCGCGGGCGATTAGCTCAGCCGGTTAGAGCGCGTCTCTGATAAGGACGAGGTCCCTGGTTCGAGTCCAGGATCGCCCACTGCGATTGTCGGTCTGGACCCGCGGCGTCGCCCCTTCCCTCCGGCTCTAGACTGTCGAAGACCGATGCAGGAGATGGTGATCTACGGCGTCAGCTTCGACATGGTCGGCAAGCAGCCGATCGTGCTTCTGAAGACCCGCGACGGCAACAAGTTCCTCCCGATTTGGATAGGCCACCCCGAGGCGGCGGCCATCCTGATGAAGCTCCAGGGGGCCAACACGCCGCGCCCGATGACGCACGACCTGATCAGCGAAATGCTCTCCGAGCTCGAGGTGAACTGCACCCGCGTCGCCGTGACCGAGTTGCGCGAGAACACCTTCTACGCGGAGGTCACCCTCCAGCTCAACGGGCGTGAGATCCCGATCGACTCGCGTCCATCCGACGCCCTCGCGCTAGCCGTCCGCACCGGTGCGCCGATCTTCGCCGCCGAGGACGTGATCTCCGAGTCCGCCATCGAGTTCGAACACGAGGTGGAGGACACCGAGGAGGTCGTCGAGAAGTTCAAGGACTTCCTCGACAACGTCACGCCTGAGGACTTCGCGGCCGGCGAGGACGGCGAGGAAGAAGAAGATCAGTAGGCGGCGGCTCGAGCCGCCGCCAGGTCGACGATCCGCCCGACCAGCTCGTCGAAGCTGATCCCGGCGGCCTCGGCAGCCTGAGGCAGCAGGCTCGTCTCCGTGAGTCCGGGAATCAGGTTCACCTCGAGCACCGTGAGCTCGCCTTCGCGGTCGAGCATCAGATCGACCCGGGCGAGGGCCTCGCACCCCAGCAGCTTGTAGGTCTGGAGCGCCAGCTCGTGGGCCCGCGCGGTGACATCCGGCGGCAGGTCCGCCGGGCAGATGAAGTCCGTGCGGCCGATCTCGTAGCGCGCCTCGAAGTCGTAGAACTCCTCGTCGCGTGGCACCGCCTCCACCACGGGCAGTGCCTCTCCGTCGAGAATCGACACCGCGAGGTCGCGCCCGTCGACGTAGCGTTCGAGGAGCACGCGCGAGTCGTACGAGAAGGCGGCAATCAGGGCGGCCGGAACGTCGGCGGCGCTGCGCGCGAACTTGATCCCGAGCGCGGACCCTCCGCTCGACGGCTTCACGACGATCGGGAAGTCGAGCCGCTCCTCGATCGCCGGCAGCGCGTCGGCAGCGCCGAGCTCGCGGAAGGCTGTCTCGCTGAACGCGAAGAACTCTGGCGTGGGAATCCCGGCCTCGAGCATCAGGTGCTTCGCGAGCACCTTGTCGGTGGCGCGAATGCACGCGACCACGCGCGACCCGGTGTACGGAATGTCGAGGATTTCGAGCAGCTCCTGGACCGTCCCATCCTCGCCGTCGCGTCCGTGCATGGCGATGAAGGCGAGGTCCGGGGCGGCGTCACGCAGCCGCTGGATCAGGTCGGCATCCACGTCGATCGCGACGACCTCGTGGCCGAGGCGGGCAAGCGCGTCCTCGCTTCTCGCGCCGGAGCGCAGCGACACCTGGCGTTCGAGCGAGCGCCCACCCTTGAGGACCGCGACGCGGCTCACGAGCCCTTCGCCCTCCGCTCACGCTCGGCGCGCTCGGGCAGGCGCAGCACGTTGTCGTCCGCCGGCGCCGGCTCCTCCACGCGCACCGCCGGCCGCTCGCCCGTGAGCGTGCCGTACAGCTCCACCTGCTCGGTGACCACCTCGCCGATCCGGCGGATGCCCTCGCGGATCGAGTCCTCGTCCGACCCGGAGAAGTTGAGCCGCATCGCGTTGCGGCCGCGCCCGTCCAGGTACGCCGCCTCGCCCGGAACGAACGCCACGTTGTCGCGCAGCGCGCGGGCGAGCAGGTCCGTGGTGTCGATGAAATCCGGAAGGGTGGCCCAGATGAACAGCCCGCCGGCGGGGCGCGTCCATTCGGCCTGGCGGGGGAAGTGCTCGGCGAGCGCGTCGAGCATCGTGTCGCGGCGCGCGCGGTAGATCTCCGTGAGCGACTCGACGTAGTCGCGCCAGTGGCTCTCCTCGAAGTAGGCCTGCACCATCAGCTGTGAGAGCGTCGAGGTACAGAGGTCGGCGGCCTGCTTGCCGAGGTTGATCTTCTCGAGCACCGGCGGCGGTGCCACGACCCAGCCGAGCCGGATCCCGGGCGACAGGATCTTCGAGAAGGTGCCGAGGTACATCACGTACACGCCGCCGTCGAGCGATAGCAGCGGGGTGGGTGCCTCGCCCTCGTAGCGCAGCAGGCCGTACGGGTTGTCCTCCAGCACGAGCAGCTCCCGCTCGTGCGCCACCTCCACGAGCCGTCGCCGTCGAGCCTGCGACATCGTCACGCCGGCCGGGTTCTGAAAGCTCGGCACCGTGTAGATGAACTTTGGGCGGCGGCCGTCGCGCTCCAGCCTGTCGAGCGTCTCCTCGAGCAGGTCGACGCGCATTCCGTCGGAGTCCATGTCCACCTGCACCACATCCGCCTGGTAGGACGAGAAGACGGGCACCGCGCCGGGATAGGTGGGTCCCTCGGCGATCACCACGTCGCCCGGGTCGATCAGCGTCTTCGTGACGAGGTCGATCACCTGCTGGCCGCCGGTCGTGACGATCAGGTCCTCGTGGTCCACCGCCATGCCCTCGGCGGCCATCACCTCGGCGATGCAGGCCTTCGTCCCGTCGAGTCCCTCGGTGGGCCCGTATTGGAGTGCCTTCGCGCACGACTCGCGGGCGATGCGCTGCGCCACCGCGGCGAACGTGTCCGGCGGGAACGTGCTCGTGTCGGGGAGCCCGCCGGCAAGCGAGATCACCTCGGGACGGGCGGTCACGGCCATCAGGTCGCGCATGGCCGAGGACTTCATGACCTTGGTGCGCGACGCGAACAGGGCGGCGTAGCGCTCGATGTCCCGAGAGGTGCTCACGTGGGTCCCGGGCACGGGGGTAACCTCACGCCGCGCAGGGTACCGACCCTCTCGTACGCCCATGAGCCTCTTCCTCGACATCGGCACCGGCACCGGCCTCGCCTCCGCCACCGGCGTGCGGCCCTACCTGCCGCCGCTCCTTGCCGGAGGTCTCGCCCGAGGCGACATCGGGATCGACTTCGACGGCACCGATCTCAGCTTCCTCGAGTCGCCGGCGTTCCTCGCGGGGGTGCTCGCGCTCGGCGTCGTTGGCTTCCTCGTCGAACGTTCGGCGGCGAACCGCGCCTCTCCGGACATCGGGGGCCGGATCGGCCGTGGGCCCGCGGAGATCTTCGCGGGCGTGATCGCCCTGGCGCTCGGCGCGCTCGTGTTCGCGGGCGTGCTCCTCGACAACGGCCACCAGGCTTGGATCGGGCTCGTGTTCGGGCCGCTGTGCGCCGCCCTCGGATGGTTTGCGATCGGCGGCCTGGTCGAGAGGGTGCGCGCGCGGCTCGCCCCCGAGCAGGCTGCACTCGTCACGGTGTACGCGGATGCGGCCGCGCTGATCCTGGCCGCAATCGCGGTCTTCGTGCCGCCGTTGGCCTTCCTCGCAATCCCGGGCTTCGTGCTGCTGCTGCTCGGCGGTCGGCGCCGTGAGGGTGAGAAGTACGCGGGCCTGAGGATCCTTCGGTAGTGCCGAAGAAGCTCGTCCTCGCGGTCATCGACTCGCTGAAGCCCGACATGCTCGACCAGGCGGTGGCCGAGGGCCAGGCGCCGGCGCTTGCCGCGCTGCTCGACGGCGGCACCTACGTGCGCGACTGCATCTCGACCTTCCCCTCGGTCACGCCCGTGGCCTCGGCGGCGATCGCGACCGGGTGCGGGCCGGGCGAGCATCACATCCCGTCCATGAACTGGTTCCACCGCGGCGAGGAGCGCTACGTGGAGTACGGCTCCTCGCTCGCGGCCACGCGCGCGTTCGGGATCGTGCGCTCCCTCTACGACACGGTCTACAACATGAATCTCGCGCACCTGAGCCGCGCCCACAAGACGGTGTTCGAGCACCTGGACGACGCCGGCCTCCGTACGGCCTGCACGACCTACCTGATCTACCGCGGCCGGACGCGCCACGACCCGTCCGGCGGCAGCGTCTACCGGCGGATCGCAGAGGCGGCCCAGTTCCGCCACCCGGTCTACGGGGCGCGCGAGCTGTTCTACGCAGACCTGTTCGACTCGCGCAACACGGGCTGCACCTCGACCCTCGGGTTGCCGGGCCAGCGCGACCGCCATACGGGCTGTGTCGGCGCGTACCTCGTGGAGCACGACCTCTTCGACTTCCTGCTGTTCTCGCTCCCCGACAACGACACCTACTCCCACAAGGTCGGTCCCGACGGACAGGTGCGGTCGATAGCCGAGGCGGACCGCGCTCTCGAGCGGATCATGCACGTGGCGGGCGGCGTCGAGGCCTTTCTCGACCAGCACGCGGTGATCGTGATGTCGGACCACTCACAGACCGCGGTCGAGCACGCGATCAACCTCGCAGAGGTGTTCGAGGACGCCCGCGTGCTCACCCCCGGCGACGTGGCTCCGACCGAGGCCGAGCTCGCCGCGTGCCCGTCGGCGCGCTCCGCGATGGTCTACGCGCTCGACGAGAAGCGGCGCAAGCAACTCGTTCGCCGCGCCGTCCACACGCTGAGCGGGGTGGAAGGAGTGGACCTCGTGGTCACCCGCGAGGATGGCGAGGCCGTCGTGCACTCGGGCCGCGGGGAGCTGCGCTTCCGCCCCGACGGCGACCTGACCGACGCGCGCGGCCGGCGCTGGACCCTGCGGGGCGAGGAGGCGGCCCTCGAGCTGAGCACCGGGGCGGGGAGGCTCGAGAGCGACACCTATCCGGATGCCCTCGGGCGGCTCTGGTCGGCCCTCGCGTGTCCACATTCGGGTGACGTGCTCGTGTCCGCGGAGCTTGGATTCGAGTTCGTGGACTGGGGCGGAGCGCACCACGTGGGCGGCGGCAGCCACGGCTCCCTCCATCGCGATGACTCCGAGGGCGTCCTGCTCCTCTGCGGACTCGACGTGCCGGAACGCGAGCACTGGTCGCTCGGCGACGTGACGCCGCTGGTGCTCGAACACTTCGGTGTACCTTTGGCCGCGTGACCGAGGAGGCGAGAACCGCCATCGCCGAACCCCCCCACGCCGCACATCTGCGGGTGCGCGCGGGACTGCGCAAGCCGCACAACTGGATGCAGCTGATGAAGTTCTGCGCTGTCGGCGCGTCCGGCTACGTCGTGAACCTGTCCGTGTTCGCGGCGTGCGTCGAGCTCCTCGACGCCCATCACCTGGTGGCGGCCACCGCCGCCTTCGCCGTCGCCGTCCTGAACAACTTCTGGTGGAACCGTCACTGGACATTCCGGGCCCGCAGCGGCCGCGCCGGCTTCCAGGCCGCTCGCTTCTTCACCGTCAGCGTGGCGGCGTTCATCTTTGCCGCCGCCGTGCTCGAGCTGCTCGTGAGCGTCGTCGGGGTGGCCGAGCTGCCCGCCCAGGCGATCTCGATCGTTGCCGCCACTCCGCTCAACTTCATCGGGAACAAGATGTGGAGCTTCCGCATCGAGCTCTCCCGAGATTGAGCCTCGGCGCGGCGCTGCTCGCCGTCGCGGCGCTGGCCGCTGCGGGCGCCCCCAGCGCGTACGCCGCCGATCCCGAACGGCCGCCCTCGGAGACCACGCCGCCGCGCTTCTTCCAGCACAGCGCGCGCGAGGTCGAACGGATCGCGGCCCGCGCCGAGAAGGTCCGTGAGGCGCGCGAGGACGGACCGCTCGACCCGACGGCCTACACGAAGGGGATCGGCCGCTGGCAGGTGAGCTTCTTCCGCGACCGTCGCGAGGTGGTGCAGGTGCAGCTGGACGACCGCAGCGGGGCCATCCTCGAGCAGTGGTCGGGTGACCAGGTGGCGTGGACGATGGCGCGCGGCTACCCCGGCGCTTTCGGGCGGAAGCTGAACGCGCCGTACGTGTGGCTCCCGCTGTGCGTCCTGTTCCTGGCGCCGTTCATCGACGTGCGCCGTCCGCTGCGGCTGCTGCACCTCGACCTGCTCGTGCTGCTCGGCTTTGGCGTGTCGCACGTGTTCTTCAACCGAGGCGAGATCGGGGTATCGACGCCCCTGGTCTACCCCGTGCTCCTGTACCTGCTCGCGCGCGTCCTGCTCGCCGGGTTCCGCCCGCGGCGCAGTGCCGGCCCGCTGGTGCCTCACGCGTCGCTCACGCTGCTGGTGGTCGGGCTCGTGTTCTTGACCGCGTTCCGGGTGGGATTGAACGTGGCTGACTCGAACGTGATCGACGTGGGCTACGCCGGGGTGGTGGGCGCGGACCGGATCGTGGACGGCGACCAGCTCTACGGCGAGGGCTTCTCCACCGATGTCCAGCGCGGCGACACCTACGGGCCCGTGAACTACCTGCTCTACGTGCCGTTCGAGCAGGCCCTCCCCTGGAGCGGACGCTGGGACGATTTGCCTGCGGCCCACGGCGCGGCGATCAGCTTCGACCTGTTGGTGATGGCCGGCCTGTTCCTGCTGGGGCGCCGCCTACGTCGCGGCACTGACGGCAACGCGCTCGGCGTGGCACTCGCGTACGGCTGGGCGGCGTACCCGTACACCGCGTTCGCACTCGAGTCGAACGCGAACGATTCGCTGGTGGCGCTCGGCTGCGTGGCCGCACTGCTCGCGGCGACCGTCGCGCGCGACTACGCGGCCGGGCTGTGGACGGGGATCGCGGTCGGCCTCGCCTGCGCCGCGAAGTTCGTGACGCTCGGCCTCGCGCCGCTGTTCGCACGGCGTGAGCCGCTCGTGTTCGGGGCCGCGCTCATCCTTATCCTCGTCGCAATGGTCGCTCCCTTCGTGCCGGACGGCGGGCTGCGCGAGCTCTACGACCGGACGATCGGATACCAGGCGAGCCGTCCGTCTCCGTTCAGCATCTGGGGGCAGGTCCACTCGCTCGACTGGCTGCAAACCGTGCTGAAGGTGGCGGCGGGCGGGCTCGCGCTGCTCGTGGCGCTCGTGCCCCGGCGAATCGACCTGCGCCAGACCGCGGCGCTTGGCGCTGGAGTTTTGATCGCGATCCAGCTCGCGGCCACCCACTGGTTCTACCTCTACGTCGTCTGGTTCGTGCCGTTCGTGCTCGTGGCCCTGTTCGCGGCCCACCGGAGTGTGCTGCGCGAGCCGGCTGTCGAGGGCCAGGCCGAGCGCGAGCCCGTGTTCGCGTGATGCGTTCGCTGCCGCGGCGGGATGTGCTCGCCGCGCTGCTTCTGCTCACCGCCGGTTGGGCCCTGACGCTGTGGGTGGCGCCGTGGGCGGACGACCGCCTGAGCGACCTGCGCGTGTATCGCAGTGCTGCCGCGCCGCTGGTGGACGGCGCGCTGCCCTACCGGGACGTCCCCTTCGAGTACCCGCCCCTCGCGGTGCCCCTGATCGAGCTGCCGGGCCTGCTCGGCACCGGCGAGGAGGTGTACCGCTGGACATTCGCGCTCTGGACGCTGGCGGCGGGCGCCGCCGTTGTGCTGCTCTGCGGCGTCCTTGCGCGCGCAACCGGCGGCGACCCTCGCCGCGCGATGCTCGCGGCCGCCCTGATGCCGCTTCTGTTCGGCTCGATCCTGCGCACCCGCTTCGACCTTTTCCCCGTGGCGCTCCTGCTCGGCGGGCTCGCTCTGCTCTGCCTCGATCGGCCACGCGCCGGGCTAGCGGTGCTCGGCCTTGGCACGATGACGAAGCTGTTCCCGCTCGTGGCCGTCCCGGTGGCTCTGGTCTGGCTCGTTGCCCGCGGCCGCCGCCGGGACGCGTGGCAGGGCGCGCTGGCGTTCGTGGTCACGGTCGCCGTCATCGGCCTAACCGCGTTCGCCGTCTCGCCCGGCGGCACCACGGACGCGGTCCGCTACCACCTGGACCGTCCCGTGCAGCTCGAGAGCACGCCGGCGATGGTGCTGCTCGGGCTGGACGCCGTCGGCGCCGGCGAAACCGTGAGCATCTTCAGCCACCGCTCCAACGGGGTGCGGCATGACGCGAGCGGCGTGCTGGAAGCCGTGTTTGGCGTTCTCCTGATCGGTCTCGTCGCGCTGCTTGCGGCGCGCGTGGGCCGCACGCCGCGTGGGCTTGTGGTGGCGAGCCTGGCGGGCGCGCTCGGCTTCGCCGTGCTCGGCAAGGTGCTCTCGCCGCAGTTTGTGATCTGGGCGTTGCCGCTTGGGGCGCTCGCCTTTGCTTGGGGTCGCTACGCGCTCGCCGCCGCCGTGGCGCTCGCCGCGGTTCTAACGCTGGTCGAGTTCCCCGCTCATTACATCGCCGTGGTCGAGCGCGAGCCGCTGGCGCTGGCGCTCGTGGCCGCCCGCAACGTGGTGCTTCTGGTCGCCCTGGTCCTCGCGGTTCGCGAACTACAGCCGCGCGGGCAGGAGCAGCTGTTCGATCGACCTCGCGCGCCCGTCGCCGTCCGCCTCCACTAGCACGGCGTTCAGCCAGGGCTCCTCGTCGGCGGTCTCGAAGCGCACGTTGGTGAGCTTGATGAAGCGCTCGAGTGCCTGCTCGCGCTTCACCCCGATCACGCCGTTCCGCGCGCCGGTCATGCCGACGTCCGTGATGTAGGCGGTGCCGCCGGGCAGTACCCGCCCATCAGCGGTCGGCACGTGCGTGTGTGTGCCCACGCAGGCGGTCACGCGCCCGTCGAGGTGCCATCCCATCGCCACCTTCTCGCTGGTGGCCTCGGCGTGCATGTCCACGAGCACGGCGTCCGCTCGGTCGCGCAGCTCGGCGAGTGCGGCATCTGCCTCCGCGAACGGCGAGCGGACCGCGTCGAGGTACAGGAGGCCCGACAGGTTCACGACACCGAGGCGCATGCCATCGCTCTCGACCACGGTCAGGCCGCGGCCCGGGCTGCCCTTCGGATAGTTCGCGGGGCGCACGACGCGCTCCTCGCGGTCGAGGTACTCGTAGACCTCGCGGTGGCGGTACGCATGGTTGCCGAGCGTGATCGCGTCTGCACCCATCTCGAACAGCTCGCGGGCGGTCTTCTCGGTGATGCCCACGCCGCCGGCGGAGTTCTCGCCATTCACGATCACAAAGTCGGGCTGGTGGGCGTCGCGGATTCCCGGCAGCAGCGCGGCGAGCGTTCGCCGGCCGATGCCACCCACCACGTCGCCGACGAATAGGAGCTTCACCAGTTGCGATTCTGCCAATCTGCGCGCGGTGGAGACAACGACCGTCACCCTCGCGGCCGAGGGCCTGGTCAAGCGCTACGGCGATCGGGTGGCACTGCGGGGCGTCTCGCTGTCGGCGAGACCGGGCGAGCTCGTGGCGATTATCGGCCCGAATGGGGCCGGCAAGACGACGCTGCTCTCGATCCTCGCCGGCATCCAGCGCCCGGACGAGGGCTCGATCACCGTGGCTCCCGCGGGCATCGGCTGGGTGCCGCAGCAGGCGGCCGTCTACAACAAGCTCACGGTCGAGGAGAACCTCTCGCTGTTCGCACGGCTGGAGCGCTGCCCGGACCCCGGAGCCACCGTCGAGCGCATGCTCGAGCTCAGCGATCTTGGCGAGCGCGCCAGGGATCAGGTGGGCACGCTCTCGGGCGGCAACAAGCAGCGCGTGAACATCGCCATCGGCCTGCTGGCCGAGCCCGACGTGCTGCTCCTCGACGAGCCGAGCGCCGCGCTCGACCCGCGCCAGCGGGCGCGGCTGTGGGAGTTCATCCTGCGCCTCGCGGGCGAGGGCACGGCGGTCATATACGCGACGCACAACATCCAGGAGGCCGACCGCTACGCCAACCAGCTGATCGTGCTCGCGGACGGGGAGCTGCTCTTCGACGGCGAGCCGCAGGCGCTCGAGCGCGAGGTGGGTACCACCGGGCTCGACTTCGAGGAGGCGTTCGTCGAGTTCCTCCACGGGCGCGGCCACTGATGCGCTGGCTGCTCCTCAAGGACCTCCGCATCCTGCGCCGCTCGCCGCTCCTGGTGGCGCTGCTGGTGCTGTACCCGATCGTGATCGCGGTGCTGATCGGCTTCGCCCTGTCGCGTGGGCCCGACAAGCCGGAGGTGGCGTTCTACAACGGCCTCGAGGGCCAATCCGCGGTGGTGGAGCTGGGCGGCGACCGGATCGACCTCGCCTCCGAGGGTCAGCGCCTGTTCGACGCGATCGATCCGGTGCGCGTGGACAGCAGGAAGGAGGCGATCCAGAAGGTCAAGGACGGCGAGGTGCTGGGAGCGCTCGTCATCCCCAGCGATCTCGCGACGAACATCCAGTCGTCGCTCGAGCCCGGAACCGTCGAGGTCTACTACAACGCCGAGGACCCGGCCAAGCGCCAATTCGTGGAGAACACGATCAAGGCGCAGGTGCAGTCGGCAAACGCCGCGCTCACGAAGCGGGTCGCCAAGGAGGCGCTCAAGCTGCTCGACTTGATCAGCACGGGCGGCGAGTACTCGTTCCTCGGGCAGTCGTTCGACGTGCTCGGCCTCGAGCGCGCCGAGCGCATCCTGGCCCAATCCAAGGCCGAGCTCCCGGCCGGCTCCCCCGAGCGCGCCGAGCTGGAGCGCGTGATCGCCTTCGGCAAGCTGGCGCGCGAGAACCTCTCGTTCTCGGACGAGGTCCTCGCCGTGGTGGGCGAGCCCATTCGCGTGAAGGCCACGGCGCTCGACGGCGGCAACACGTCGCTCAGCTCATTCGCGGTGGCGCTGGCGGTGGCGGTTTCGCTGATGTTCATCACGCTGCTGCTGGCGGCCGGAACGCTGGCGCTGGAGCGCGAGGAGAACGCCTTCTCGCGGCTGGTGAGAGGGCTGGTGTCGAAGACCGGCCTGCTCGTCGAGAAGGCGGGACTCGCGGCCGTCTGCTCCGTCTCCGTCTGCCTGCTGATGATGGCGGGGCTCGGGCTGTTCGTGGAGCTCGACTGGGGACGCTTCCCGCTCTGGCTCGCCGCCCTGGCGGTGGGGGCGCTCGCGTTCGCCGCGCTCGGGCTCGCGATCGGGGCGCTCACACGCGACGTGCGAGCGGCCTCGCTGCTCGCGTTCATGCTGTGCCTGCCGCTCGCATTCCTCGCGCTGGTGCCCTCGGGCGCCGTGGCCCCGGCGCTCTACGACGTGATCCGCGCGATATCCGCGGCGTTCCCCTTCAAGCCCACGCTCGACGCCCTCGACGCCGCCCTGAACGACGCCGGAGACATCGGCGGCCCGCTGCTGCACCTGGCGGGGCTCACACTGGCTTTCGGCGCACTGGGCAGGCTGGCTCTCGGCCGTTTCGCGTCGTCCACCTAGACTGAACTGTCGAATGGCCTTCCCGGCGACACGACTGCGGCGCCTGCGCAAGACGGGCGTCCTGCGTGACCTCGTTCGCGAGACGCGGCTCTCGCCGGCGGACCTCGTCTACCCGATGTTCGTTCAGCTCGGCGAGGGGCGCACGCCCGTGGAGGCGATGCCAGGAATCGAGCGAATGTCGATCTCCCACGCGGTGGAGGATGCCGGCGAGGCGCAGGCCCTGGGAATTCCGGCGGTCCTCCTGTTCGGTGTCCCGGCGGAAAAGGATGAGCAGGGCTCCGGCGCGTACGACGACGAGGGGGTCGTGCAGCTCGCCGTGCGTGCGCTCAAGGAGGCGCACCCCGAGCTCGTCGTGATCACCGACGTGTGCCTGTGCGGCTACACATCGCACGGCCACTGCGGGGTCGTGCTCGAGGACGGAACGGTGGACAACGACCTGAGTCTCGAGCTGCTGGCGAAGACCGCGATCTCGCACGCCCGGGCGGGCGCCGACGCCGTTGCGCCGAGCGACATGATGGACGGCCGCGTCGGCGCGCTGCGCTCGCAGCTTGACGCCGAGGGGCACAAGGACCTGCCGATCGTGGCCTACTCGGCGAAGTTCGCCTCGGCGTTCTACGGCCCGTTTCGCGAGGCCGCCGGCTCGGCGCCGTCATTCGGCGATCGCCGCAGCTACCAGATGGACCCGGCCAACGCCGACGAGGCGGTGCGCGAGGCGCTCCTCGACGTGGAGGAGGGCGCCGACATGGTGATGGTCAAGCCGGCGCTGCCCTACCTCGATGTGATCCGCCGCGTGAAGGACGCCACGCGCGTGCCCGTGGCGGGGTACAACGTGAGCGGCGAGTACGCGATGCTGAAGGCCGCTGCGGCGGCCGGCTACCTCGACGAGGAGGCGGCGGTGCTCGAGACGCTCACCGCGATCCGCCGTGCCGGCGCCGACGTCGTGATCACCTACCACGCGAAGGATGTGGCCCGATGGCTCAGCCGATAGCAAAGGTTCGGAGCCGAAAGGACGGGTCTGCGGTCCCCCTTGACGAGCTCGACCGCAAGCTTCTCAACCTGCTCCAGGGCAGCTTTCCGATCGCATCGCGGCCCTACGCGCACGTCGCGGAGCTGGCGGGCGTGCCGGAGCCGGAGGTTCTGACCCGAACCAAGCGGCTGCTGGACGAGCGCATCATCCGCGAGATCACGCCGATCTTCGACACGCGCGTGCTCGGCTACAGCTCGATGCTGGTGGCGGCGAAGGTGGATCCCGAGAACCCCTGGCGCGCCGCCAAGGTCATCAACTCGCACCCCGGCGTCTCGCACAACTACCTGCGCGACCACGACTTCAACCTCTGGTTCACGATCGCGACCGAGCCGGATTCGCGGCTGGGCCTCGAGGGCACGCTCGACCTGCTCGCGCGCCTCACGGGCGCGGAGTCGGTGCGCCAGCTCCCGACGCTGCGGCTCTTCAAGATCCGGATGGATCTCGAGATGGAGCAGGGCACCGAGGTGCTCGCAGCGGCGGCTGAGGCGGTCGACTACCGGGAGCCCGAGGCGATCGAGCTCTCGGAGCTCGACTACGCGGTGATCCGCGCCACGCAGGGGCCGATGGAGGTCGTCTCCGAGCCGTTTGCGGCCCCCGCGGCGGAACTCGGCGTTTCCCAGGAGAAGCTCTTCGAGCACCTCGAGTCGATGCGTGAGCGCCGCGCGCTGCGGCGCGTGGCGGCGATCCTCTTCCACCGCCGCGCCGGGTTCTCGGCGAACGGCATGGGCGTGTGGAAGGTGCCCGAGGAGCGCATCATCGAGCTGGGCCCGCGGATGGCGTCCTTCCGAGGCATCTCGCACTGCTACCAGCGGCCCACCTACGCCGACTGGCCCTACTCGGTCTTCACGATGGCCCATGGGCGCTCCAAGGAGGAGTGCGACGCGATCCTCGACTCGATCGCCGAGGACACCGGTATCGATGAGCGCCGCACGCTCTACTCCTCGACCGAGTTCAAGAAGGTACGCCTGCGCTACTTCACGGACGAGCACAAGCGGTGGGAAGCGGAGCACGCGTAGCGGCTGAGCGCCGCTCGGCCGCCGCCTACGCGCGGGCAGTCCAGCTTCTCCCGGGCGGCGTGAACTCCCCCGTCCGCGCGATGCGCTCGATCGGGCGCGACCCGATCTTCGTCGAGCGCGGCGCGGGCGCCGAGCTGGTCGACGTGGACGGCAACACCTACGTCGACTGGGTCATGTCCTGGGGGCCTCTTATCGCGGGGCACGCTCGCGCGGACGTCGTGGAGGCCGTGACTGGGGCCGCCGCAGCCGGCACCAGCTTCGGGGCGCCCACGGAGGCCGAGACCGATCTGGCGGCCGAGGTCGTCGAGCGCGTGCCGTCCGCGGAGATGGTCCGCATGACCTCCTCGGGCACCGAGGCGTCCATGAGCGCGATCCGGCTCGCACGCGCGGTCACGGAACGCGACACGATCGTGAAGTTCGCGGGTGCCTACCACGGCCACGTGGACGGGCTGCTCGCCGAATCGGGCTCCGGGCTGGCCACGCAGGGGATTCCGGCAAGCCCTGGCGTGACCGCGGCGCAGGCGGCCGACACCGTGGTGGTGCCCTGGAACGAGCCGCTCCCGGAGCTCGAGGCGGCCGCGGTCATCTGCGAGCCCTATCCCGCCAACATGGGCCTCGTTCCTCCGGACGCGTACTTCCTCCGGCGCCTGCGCGACTACGCGGACCGGACGGGAGCGCTGCTGATCTTCGACGAGGTGATCACGGGCTTCCGCGTCGCCCGCGGCGGAGCGCAGGAGCGGGAGGGCGTGATGCCCGACCTGACCGTGCTCGGGAAGATCATCGGCGGCGGCCTGCCGGCGGCGGCGTATGCGGGACGCCGCGAGCTGATGGAGCGGATCGCGCCCGCCGGGGACGTGTACCAGGCCGGAACGCTGTCGGGAAATCCGCTAGCGACGGCGGCTGGGCTGGCGACGTTGCGCCTCCTCGACGGGGTTGCCTACGCCGAGCTCGATCGCTTGTCCCGGGCACTCGCCGAGGGCATTGAGGAGGTGGTACGGGAGGCCGGGGTTGCCGCGAGCGTTGCCTGGACCACGGGACTGCTGACGCTGTTCTTCTCCGCTCGTCCGCCGCGCAACTACGACGAGGCCAAGGGGTGCGACCTCGAGCTGCATGCGGCCTTCTGCCGCGGGATGCTGGATCAAGGTATCTACCTCCCGCCGTCCCAGTTCGAGGCCTGGTTCCCGTCGCTCGCGCACGGCGACGAGCAGGTGGAGCGGACGCTTAGCGCTGCGCGCTCCGTTCTTCGCGAGCTCTGAGGGTCACGAAAGAGCCACAATCCACGCAATGACGGAGCTCCACGCCCTAATCGAGGCCGCCGACCCGGCGCTCGCGCCATACGCGGTGACGGAACCTGGCCCCGGCCGCTTCAAGGAAACCGACGGCGTGCGCGGCTTCGTCCTCGAGGCCGTCTACGAGGGCTACCTGATGCACTACGGCGAGCCGCGGGCGTTCACAGGCATGGACGACGACCTGCGGCTGCTCGCCGGCGATGCCCTGTACGCGCTCGGATTGGCGCGTCTGGCGGAAAGCGAGGACCTCGAGGCCGTGGCCGTGCTGTCGGATCTGATCTCCGCGTCGGCTCAGGCTCAGGCGGAGGGCCGCCCGGCGGACGCCGAGGCGCTCTGGGAGTCGAGTTCGGACGCCCTCGTGGGGCTGTCGCCGCCAGCCCCGCCGCGATAGGCTCCCGCGTCCGCCCGGTCCGGAACCCGCTCGTGCGCTCCGTAACCATGTTGGCATTACCGATCGCTGGGCGACAGAATCCGTAGCTCAACCGTGGCCGACTCACCTAAGAAGTTCGACAAGGAATCCCGCTACACCGAGGGTCGCTGGATCGCTGGCGCATTCGAGGGCGAGACGGTCACCCGCCGTCGCCTCATGGAGGGCACCGCGCTGGCTGCTGGCGGCGTCGCGACGATGGCCTTTCTTCTGCCCGGTCTCGGCTTCGCGCTCGGCCCGATCTTCGAGGACACGAACCCCACGCGCTGGCAGGACGTGGGCCCCGAGGAGGACTTCAACGACGAGAGCTACGTCCCGCGCGTGATGAACATCGATCCCGAGATCGGGGACGCCGGCAAGACGACGGTCTACGTCCGCAAGTTCAACGATGGCCAGGACAAGGTGATCGAGGGACAGGATCGGCAGCCCTACGTCGTGATCTCCACCCGCTGCGCCCATCTGGGCTGCCCGGTGCGCTACATCCAGGCCTCGCAGAAGTTCGTCTGCCCGTGTCACGGCGGCGTGTACGGCTTCCAGGGCGACGTCGAGGGCGGCCCGCCGGTGCGCCCGCTCGACCGCTTCTACACCCGCGTGTCCCAGTCCGGGCGCGTGGAGGTCGGTGACCGCTTCTCGCTGAACTCGGAGCTCGAGCGCTTCGCGCCGCGCGATCCGTCGAACCACCTCGACGGCCTCTGGCAGTACCTCTACCCGTCGAGGCCGACCACGTGACCCCCCCGCTGCCCAAGTCACTTCGGCGCAGCCCCGCCCGGCCTGGGGAGGGCGGCCGCAACGGCAAGAACGGCAAGAACGGCAAGAACGGCGGCCCGGCCACGAAGCCGACGCCCAAGGAGCAGGCGGTCGAGGGCACCGCGAGCGCCGTTG
Source organism: uncultured Thermoleophilaceae bacterium (assembly GCA_963825345.1). GTDB lineage: Bacteria > Actinomycetota > Thermoleophilia > Solirubrobacterales > Thermoleophilaceae > JACVRW01. The sequence continues at coordinate 464,136 of CAWGSQ010000012.1, forward strand.
GCTGGCTCGACGAGCGCACGGGCCTCAGCCCGTTCCTGCGCTTCTTCCTCTACCGCAAGGTCCCGAAGGGAACCAACTGGTACTACACGCTCGGCACCGCGACGATGTTCGCCTTCCTCTCGCAGGCGGTCACGGGCGTCTTCCTGGCGATGTACTACGAGCCGGACCCGACGCGCGCCTACGAGTCGGCGTCGCGCATCACGAACGAGGTCTTCCTCGGCGAGTTCGTCCGCGGGATGCACAAGTGGGGCTCGACGGTGATGATCATCCTGATCTTCCTCCACATGGGGCGGGTGTTCTTCTTCGGCGCGTACAAGTACCCGCGCGAGCTGAACTGGGTGATCGGCGTCGTGCTGCTCGTGCTCACGCTGCTGATGGGCCTCACGGGCTATTTGCTGCCGTTCGACCAGCGCTCCTTCTGGGCGACCGTCGTTGCGGTGAATCTGAACTCCTCCGGGCCGATCGTCGGCCCCTACCTCGCCGACTTCCTGCGCGTGGGCTCCGAGTTCGGCCCGACGACGATCTCGCGCTTCTACTCGCTTCACATGCTCGCCGTGCCCATCCTCATCGCCGCGCTGATCGGCGCCCACCTCTACCTGGTGACGAAGCTCGGCACGACCGCGCCCCCTTGGCTCAAGGCCGAGAAGAAGGACCTCCTGAAGGAAGAGGTCTAGGCGTGGACAAGCGCGAGAAGGAGCAGTACCTCCGCGAGTACTCGATCCTGAAGAACCAGGGCAAGCCGTTCTTCCCCTACGCGCTCGCCAAGGACTCGTTCATGGCGTGCGTCGTCCTCGCGGTGATCATCGCGATGTCGATCCTGTTCGGGGCCGAACTGGGCCCGAAGGCGGACCCGACGACCACCACGTACACGCCGCGGCCCGAGTGGTACTTCTTTTTCCTGTTCGAGCTCCTGCGCGTGGTGAAGCCGCCGGAGCTGGTGTTCCTGGCGACGATCGGTATCCCGACGGTCTGCCTCGTCCTGCTGCTCCTGCTGCCGTTCATCGACCGCAACCCGGAGCGCAACCCGCTTCGGCGGCCGATCGCCATGACGGCCGGCATCGCCACCATCGCCGCGATGGCCTACCTGACCATCCTCGGAGCCCTCGCGGGGTCGCCGACGGAGATCGACCAGGCCGCCCCGCCGGGACTCGAGAAGGGACAGGAGGTCATGGCCTCGTCGGGCTGCCTCGGCTGCCACAAGGTCGGCGAGAACGGCAACACGCTGGGGCCGAACCTCACCGACGTCGGCTCGCGGCTCGGCAAGGACGCGATCGCGCGGACGCTCGTGAACCCGACGCCTCCAATGCCGCCCTACCAGCAACTTCAGCAGGAGCACCCGGACCAGTTCGACCAGCTCGTCCAGTACGTCGCCTCGCTCAGGGGCGAGTGACCGTGGACCCATGAGCGGGGGGACCCCCGAGTCGGGCACGCTGCCCGACACCCAGGTCAGGGCGATGTTCGACAGGATCGCCCGCGTCTACGACCGCATGAACTCGGTCATGACGGCCGGGATGCACCACCGCTGGCGCGAGCGGGCGGTGGACCTCGCGCAGGTGGGGCCGGGCTCGCGCGCGCTCGACGTGGCCACGGGCACGGGTGACCTCGCGGTCGAACTCGCGCGTCGGGGAGCTGAGGTCACGGGCCTCGACTTCGCGCCCGCGATGCTCGAGATCGCACGCCAGAAGGCGCCTGGCCTGGTCTTCGAGGAGGGCGACGCGCTCGCGCTCGACCACCCGGACGGGGCCTTCGACGCGGTCACCGTGGGCTTCGGGGCGCGCAACTTCGGCGACCTCGACCGGGGGCTCGCCGAGATGGCCCGTGTGGCCAAGCCCGGGGGCCGCGTGGTGGTGCTCGAGATCACCACGCCGCAGAAGCCGCCGCTGTCGTGGTTCTTCAAGGGTTGGTTCGACACCGTGGTGCCGGCGCTGGGCCGCTTCGCGGGCGACCCTGACGCCTATACCTACCTCCCGAGCAGCGTGCGCCGCTTCCCTGGCCCAGAGGAGCTGGCCGCGCGCATGGCGGCGGCGGGTCTGGATGACGTGCGCTGGGTGCTCACGGCGGGAGGGATCATCGCCATACACGTCGGGACGCGGCGGTGAACACCGCGCAGGCGCAGCTCGGAGCGGTGCTCTCGGCGGGCGGTCCGTCGCTGGCGCGCCTGCTGGAGCGCACCGAGGGGCGCCTGGCGGAGGTGGCGGAGACCCACGGCGCTGCCCTCGGGGTGCACGCGGCCGGCACGCTCGCAGCGGGCGGGAAGCGCCTGCGCCCCGTGCTGGTCTTCCTCTGCGGCGACGGCGAGGACGAGCGACTGGTGTCCGCCGGCGCGGCCGTGGAGCTGCTCCACATGGCCACACTCGTCCATGACGACGTGCTCGACGCGGCCGAGCTGCGCCGCGGCCGCCCCACGGTCTTCGCCGCGGCCGGCCGCTCGGCGGCCACGGCCACGGGCGACCTCCTCTTCTCGCGCGCCTTCGCCGAGCTCGCGGCCACCGGCAGCGAGGACGCGGTCCGCGCGCTCTCGACGGCCTCCTCCGCGCTGGCGCGCGGGGAGCTGATGCAACGCGCCGACGCCTGGGACGAGAACGTGGCGCCAGAGCGCTACCTGGAGCGCTGCCGCCTCAAGACCGCCAGCCTGTTCGAGGCCTCGTGCCGGCTGGGAGCGCTATTCGGAGGTCGCCCCGACCTTGCCCCGGCGCTCGGGCAGTTCGGCGAGCGCCTCGGAGTGGCGTTCCAGATGCTGGACGACGTGCTCGACGTGTCCGGGCCGGCCGAGCGCACCGGAAAGCCGCGCGGGGCGGACCTTCTCGACGGCACCGTGACGCTGCCGCTGATCCTCGCCCGGCGCCAGGATCCGGAGCTGCCGGGCTCGGTGACCACTCTGCAGGAGGCGGAGGCGGTGTGCGATCGAATCGCCGCCACGGGCGCCCTCGAAGACGCCCGCGGACAGGCACTCGCGCACGTGACCGCGGCAAAGCAGGCGTTGGACGGTCTCAAGCTCTCCGAGCGGCGCACGCACGCGCTCCAGCTCGTGGCGGACGGCGTCGTCGAGCGCTACGCGTAGGGATCGCCGTCGCGCGGCCGGCCTGATGGAGGCCTGGGGCCTAGAAGTCTTCGGGCAGGATCGCGCCGGCCGCAAGGGCGCCCGTGAAGCGCTCGATCTCGCCAGCCATGTTGGCGCGCATGAGGCGCTTGTAGTCGCGGGCCAGGGCATCGGCACCGCGGTCGAGCTCCTCGTCGAACAGCTCGACGTTGTCCTGGGTGAACACACCCTCGCGGAAGACCTCGCAGTTCGGGCAGTGAAGCAGCACGCTCCAGTTCTCCGGCCCGGCCTCTTCCCACCGGACGGGATAGACGAGCTCCGAGTCGCACTCGGAGCAGATGTGGAGATCCTGAACCGGCTCAGCAGGGGTAGGCGCCGGCGTCTGAGGCCCGGCGTTCTGCACGTCGTCGGCGAAGTAAACGACCTCGATCGTCTTCCCGCTCGGAAGCGTGACGCGCTTGGTGAAATGGGTCTGTTCGCCGTTGCTCTCCATCTCTCTCATCCTCTGCTCCCTGTATCGGAAGTGCGAGGACGAACTTGAAAATAAATTCACGCTGTTTCCGGCTTTGCGCCTGAGGCGTCCGCCGGGCCACCCTCGTAGCGGGATTCCGTGGCCTGGAGCTGGCCGTGGTAGTGGCTTCCGAGGTCCGGGTGGCCGTAGGGCCGCTCGGCCGCCTGATCAAGTGCCATGAAGGACAGCTGGGCGATCGGCTTGCCGGGCCAGAGGATGATCGGCACGCGCGTGAGGTTGGTGATCTCAAGCGTCAGCGTGCCGCTGAAGCCGGGGTCGACGAACCCCGCTGTGGCGTGCACGATCAGACCCAGGCGGCCGAGGCTCGACTTGCCCTCGATCCGGGCCACGATGTCGTCCGGCAGCTCCACCCATTCGACGGTGCTGCCCAGCACGAACTCGCCTGGGTGGATCACGAACGAGGCGGTGTCCTCGATCTGCACGTGCTCGGTGACCCCGGTGGGGGGCTCGGCGAGATCGATCGCGGGCAGCCGGTGGTTGTGGAAGACCCGGAACGACGTGCCGAGCCGCAGGTCCACACTGGCCGGCTGGACCATCGTGGGATCCCAGGGACGGATCTTGATCCGCTCCTCCTCCACGAGGCGGCGGATCGTGCCGTCTGACAGAACGGAGCTGATCACCGGGCGCATCCTCGCAACTCATCCTGCCGGACGCAGGCACCCCAGCTACCATTGGCGTTACCCATGTGGACTCCAGGGCCCCTAGAGATCATCGTCGTCCTAGTCATCGTGCTGATCGTGTTCGGCCCGAAGCGGCTGCCGGACCTGGGCCGTTCTCTGGGTCGTGGCATGCGCGAGTTCAAGGACTCGGTGACCGGCAAGGACAAGGACGAGCTGCCCGAGGCCTCTCACGTCGAGGAGCACGAGCAGACGACCGTCAAGCCCGAGCCTGCGACCGTCACGGCCGAGCCGACGACGGTCCCGCCGGCCAGCGAGCAGAAGTCCTAGCCGCAGGAGCCGCGTAGCGCGTGCGGCGGATTCGGCCGATCTCTCACGAGGACCGGCTCTCGGTCGTCGACCATCTCGACGAGCTGCGCAGCAGGCTGATCGTCAGCGCCCTCGCCTTCGTGGTGGCCTGGGGCCTCACCGCCTGGCAGAACGAGCTGGTGCTGGACATCATGAACGCCCCACTGCCGGACGGGCCAAAGGGCAAGCAGATCGAGCCGATCACGCTGGGCCCGGCCGAGGCCTTCTACACGACGCTCACACAGGCGGCGTACTTCGCCTTGCTGATCGCGCTGCCGGTGATCCTCTACCAGATCTACGCGTTCGTCCTGCCGGCCTTCAGCCCGCAGGAGCGCCGCGTTGCCACGCCGATGCTCATGATGGTTCCGGTCCTGTTCATCCTCGGTGTGGTCTTCTGCTACTTCGTGGTCCTCACCCCGGCGCTCCAGTTCCTGCTCAACTTCAACGCCGATCAGTTCAACACCCAGGTCCGCGCGCGCGACTACTACTCGTTCGTGACCCTGCTGCTACTCGCCATGGGGCTGGGCTTCCAGATCCCGGTTGGCGTGCTGGCGGCGTGCAAGCTCGGGCTCACGAGCGCCGAGAAGCTGCGCCGCAGTCGCCGCTACGCGATCGTGGGCATCGTCGTCCTGGCGTCGCTCCTGCCGACGCTCGACCCGCTCACGCTGATCCTCGAGTCGATACCGCTCTACGCCCTCTACGAGCTGAGCATCCTGCTGGCGGCTCGATTCGGCGCTCCCGTGCACCAGGTCGGCGACGAGCCCGCCACAGAGGGCCTGTAGCTAGCCTACGCCGCGCATGCTGTTCGACCTGAGAGGGCGCCGCCGCCGGGCGGTGCAAGTCACGTATCTCTTCCTTGCGCTGCTGATGGGCGGCGGCCTTGTGCTGTTCGGAATCGGAGGCAGCGTCTCCGGTGGCCTGATCGACGCCTTCAAGGGCACTGGCGGAGGCGGGAGCACGGACAGCGCGCTCGAGGACCGAGTCGACAAGCAGGAGGAGCGGCTCGCCGCGAATCCGCAGAACGCCGCGGTGCTCCAGACCCTGGTTCGCGATTACTACTCGCTCGCCACGAGCCAGCGCGAGAGCGGCACGATCGGATTCCCGGACGATGCCAAGGACGAGCTGCGTAAGTCGGGGGTGTATTGGCAGCGCTACCTGGCCGCGGCGAAGGGCAATCCGAGCCCGGAGGCCGCGAGCGTCGCGCTCCAGATCTACGCCCCGACTGCCCTCAACAAGCCCAAGGAGCTCCAGAAGGCGGGTGCGATCCTCGCGCAGGACTCGAACGACGTGGCCTCCTACCTCCGGCTTGTGTCCTACGCGGCTGCTGCCGGCGACACCCGGACGGCCGACCTGGCTGCCAAGAAGGCCGTGGACCTCGCGCCGAAGGACCAGCGTAAGCAGGTCAAGCAGCAGGCCGAGGAGCTGAAGAAGCCACCGGACCAACAACCGCCGAGCGGCTAACGTACGCTACCCACCCATGAACTTTCACATCGAAGACGAAGCCGTAGACGACTCGACCCATGTGATCGAGCTCGGCGGCGAGGTCGACCTCTACACCGCCCCGGAGTTCAAGGAGCGGATGGTCGAGCTGATCGAGTCCGGCAAGAAGCAGATCGTGGTCGACCTGTCCAAGGCGACGTTCATCGATTCCACCACGCTGGGCGTGCTGGTGGGCGGCGTAAAGCGCCTGCGGCCGGCCGGCGGCTCGCTCGCCCTCGTGTGCACCGACGAGAACATCACGAAGATCTTCGAGATCACTGGACTCGACCGCGTCTTTCCAATCCACTCCTCGCGCGAAGAGGCGCTGGAGGCAGTCAGAACAGGTGCCACTGACTAAGATCACCTGCCCGGGCCGTTAGCTCAATTGGCAGAGCAGGAGACTCTTAATCTCAAGGTTGAAGGTTCGATTCCTTCACGGCCCATAGTCGCCCGGGTCTGATCAAGCCCGCCCGAGCCAGGAGTCCTCGAGCAGCGAGAAGAGCGACTCGCTCGGGCCCGAGAGCCACCTCTCGTCGACCTCGTCGGGGCTGTACGCGCTCACCGAACGGTGCCAGGTGAGCGCTCGCGCGATCTTCCCCACACGGCAAGCGAGCTCGAGCAGCTCGACGAGCTCGGCGTGCGGGGCGAGGTCGCCGAACGGGCCGAGGTAGCCGTCGCGGAGCCGCGCACGGGTCGAGTCGCTCATGGGCACCCAGCCGAGCGCGAGCATGCTGGCGAAGGGATGTGCGAGGACGCCGTCGCCCCAGTCGTAGAAGCGAGGGTCGCTCGGCTCGCCGAGGATGTTCCAGGCGTGTAGGTCGTTGTGGTCCAAGCTCGGCTGAACGACGCTGCCGCTGAGCCGGTCGCACCACGCCGCGACGGTCTCGCGCATGCCGACCACCTCGGCCAGGCGGGCTCGCTCCGACTCGTCTCCGCGGCGCTCGACATACGCCCGCACGGCGTCCACCGCCTCCTCGAAGCGCGACGGCATGACCTCGGGGCGCATGTCGCTGACCCCAAGTTCCAGCAGCTCCTGAGAATGCGGGATGAGGTCGCGCTGGAGGCGGGCGTACGCGGGCAGGGCGTCGCCGAGAGCGGCGACCAGGGTCGGGCCCTCGAGGCGGTCCCCGAAGGACGGGCCGCCGTCCGGCAGTAGCACCCAGGCTCGCTCCATGGACACGCCGAGCGGGGTCAGCACCCTGTCGGGGGCGATGTCCTGTAGGAGCCCGTACAGGCCCACCTCGAACCTCGCCGCCGGGCCCGTTGCCTTGAGCCAGACCGGCCCGCCCGACACGGGAACGCGGAAGACCGCCGCCCAGGGACGCATGCTGCGCTCCTCGGGCTCGCCCATGCGGTCGAGCCCGGCATCCGCGAGCCGCTCGTCGACCCAGGCGGTCGCGCGGTGGAGCCAGCTCTCCGACGACCAGACCGCCACACCGTGCTCGAACCGCTCCCCGCTCATGAGCCTGCCAAGATAGGCGGCCATGTCCAACGAGGTCGCTGCGCCCACCACCACGGTCGAGCTCGCATGCGTCGACGGCAGCTTCACGCTGTCGCACGAGGCGACGATTCCGGCCACCGACGACGGCCTGCTCCGCGGGGACGGCGTCTTCGAGGTCATCCGCGTCTACGACGGGAAGCCGTTCGCGCTCACCGACCATCTCGACCGGATCGAGCGTTCGGCGGCGAACCTTCGCCTGGACAATGTGCCGCGAGGCGAGCTGGAGAGCGAGATTCCGGAGCTGCTCGACCAGCGTGGCGGCGCGCAGTTCGACGGCTGCCTGCGCATCGTGCTCACCCGCGGCGGCCACCGGCTCCTGCTCACCGAGCCGCTGCCGCCCACGCCGGAGCGGGTGCGGCTGGGCGTTGTCGAATACGCGCCCACGCGCGTCCTCGACGGCATCAAGTCGCTCTCGTACGGGGCGAACATGCTCTGCGGGCGGCTGGCGCGCGAACGCGGCTTCGACGAGGCCCTCCTAGTGACGCCGCACGGGCGCGTGCTCGAGGCGCCCACCTCCACCTTCTTCTGGGTCGACCCGGCCGGCACGCTCAACACGCCGCCGCTCAGCGAGCACATCCTGGCCTCGATCACACGTGATCGCGTGCTGAAGGTCGCCCAGGTCACCGAGCGCCCGTGCACCATGGACGACGTGCGTGAGGCGAGCGAGGCGTTCCTCGCGTCGACGCTTCGGGAGGCGCAGTCGGTGGCCGCGGTGGAGGACATCGAGCTTCCGGAGGGTGAGCGCACACGGGAGACGCGCGATGCGCTCCGGGCCCGTATCGCGGAGGAGCTCGCGGCGAGCTAGCGCGAGCGCCGGTCGATCTGGTGCGAGACGTACCAGGCCACGTGCTTCGCCCCACCGGTCACGATTTTCACGGCGCCGACTGCGCCTGCGATTAGCTTCCTTGCCATGCGGATCGTCACTGTAGTCGGGAACCGCCCGCAGTTCGTCAAGGCGGCGGCCGTGTCGCGGCTGCTCAGGGAGCGGGCGGACGAGCTGATCGTGCACACGGGCCAGCACTACGACGACGAGCTCTCGCGCGTGTTCTTCGACGAGCTGAGCGTGCCCGCACCCGACCGCGAGCTCGACGCCGGCGGTGGCACGAACACCGCCCAGACGGCCCGCATCCTCGCCGCGCTCGAACCGGTGCTGGCCGAGCTGAGCCCGTCCCTGGTGCTCGTCTACGGCGACACCAACTCCACCCTCGCGGGCGCGCTCGCCGCGTCGCAGGCGGGGATCCCGACCGGACACGTGGAGGCGGGGATGCGCTCCTTCGACCGCTCCATGCCCGAGGAGTTGAATCGGGTCCTGACCGACCACGCGAGCGAGCTCCTGCTGTGCTCGACCGAGACCGCGATGGTGAACCTGGAGCGCGAGGCCGTCCGCGGCGAATCTCACCTGGTGGGGGACGTGATGGCGGACGTGTCGCTCGCCTTCCGCGACATCGCGGAGGAGCGCTCTCAGGTCCTTGACCAGCTCGGGCTCGAGGAGGGCTCCTACCTCGTGGTGACCGCGCACCGCGCGGGGAACGTCGACCGCCCGGAGCGGCTCGAGGCGCTTGTGGCCCTGCTCGAGGCGCTGCCCGCGCCGGTGGTGCTGCCGCTGCACCCGCGCACGCGCGAACGGCTGACGGCCGCCGGGCTGATGGACCGGCTCGACGGGATCAAGGTCGTGCCGCCGCTTGGCTACCTCGACTTCATGAAGCTCGCCCGGCACGCGCGCGCGGTGCTCACCGACTCGGGCGGGGTCCAGAAGGAGGCGTACCTCCTGGGTGTCCCGTGCGTGACCCTGCGCGACACCACGGAATGGGTCGAGACCGTCGAGGCCGGCTGGAACACGCTGGTGGACCTCGATCCCGCCGCGGCACTCGCGGCGCTGGAGCGCCGCCCGCCTGAGGACCGACCCGAGCTGTACGGTGGCGGGCACGCTGCCGAGCGCGTTTGCGAGGTGCTCGACGCCTACACTCAGCGCCTATGAAGATCGGAATAGTTGGCCTCGGCTACGTCGGCCTCCCGCTCGCGATTTCGTTCTGCGAGGCGGGTCACGACGTGGTCGGCGTGGATACGGACACGCGCGTGGTGGATGCGCTCGCGGCCGGCCGCTCGCACGTGGAGGACGTGCCGGACGAGGCACTCGCCTCGATCTCTGAGCGCTTCCACCCGACCTCGCGCTACGCCGACCTGGCGAAGGTCGACGCGATCATCGTCGCCGTGCCGACCCCGCTCACTCGCAATCGCGAGCCCGACCTCCAGCCGCTGATCGCCACCGGCACCGCCTTGCGGGGCGTGCTCCAGGCGGGTCAGCTGGTGGTGCTCGAGTCCACCACCTATCCGGGCACGACACGCGATCAGTTCGTGCCGCTGCTCGAGGAGTCGGGCCTCGCCGCGGGGCGCGACTTCTTCGCGGCGTTCTCGCCCGAGCGCATCGATCCCGGGCGCACCGATTACACGATGCGCAACACCCCAAAGGTGGTGGGCGGCCTCACCGACGAGTGCCGCCGCCGTGCCGTGGAGCTGTACGGCGAGGTCTGCGACGAGATCGTGGAGGTCTCGACACCCGAGGCGGCGGAGCTCACCAAGCTGCTCGAGAACGTCTTCCGCTCGGTGAACATCGCCCTCGTGAACGAGCTGGCGATTCTGTGCGACCGCATGGGCATCGACATCTGGGAGGTCATCGATGCCGCGGCCACCAAGCCCTACGGGTTCATGTCGTTCAAACCGGGGCCGGGCATGGGCGGTCACTGCCTGCCCGTGGATCCCTTCTACCTCGCCTGGCGGGCGCGCGAGTTCGACATGCAGACGGAGTTCATCGAGCTGGCGGGTGAGGTGAACCAGCGCATGCCGTACTTCTGCGTCGAGCGGATCGCGCGGGCGCTGAACGACCACTCGAAGGCGGTGCGCGGGTCGCGCATCGGGATCTTCGGCGTGTCGTACAAGCCCGGTGTGGGCGACCTTCGTGAGTCGCCGGCGCTGCGGATCATGCGGCTGCTGCGGGAGCAGGGCGCGGAGCTCGTCTACCACGACGACTTCATCCCGGAGCTGACCGAGCACGGGCTGAGCTCCGAGTGGCCTGAGGATGTGGACTGCGCCGTGATCGTGACCGCCCATCCGGGGCTCGACCTCGAGCGCGTGGTCCGCGAGGCGCCGCTCGTGGTCGACTTCCGCGGAGTCACGCGCGGCATCGAGGCATCGAACCTCGTGCGCCTGTGACGAGCGTCGGGGTCGTCGGCCTCGGCTACTGGGGGCCGAACCTCGCACGCAACTTCGACAGGCTTCCCGACGCCGAGCTCACCTGGCTCTGCGACGCCTCGGAGGAGGCGCTCGAGCGCTGGGGCGCGGCGTTCCCGTCGGCACACACCACCGCCTCGCTCGACGACCTCCTCTCCGACGATTCCCTCGACGCCGTGGTGGTGGCCACTCCCGTCCCGACGCACGCCGAGCTCGCAACCCGGGTGCTCGCCGCCGGCAAGCACTGCTTTGTCGAGAAGCCGATGGGCCGCTCGGCTGCCGAGGCCGAGGCCGTACTGGAGGCGGCGCACGCCAGCGACCGCATCCTGATGGTCGGACACCTGCTCGAGTACCACCCGGGCGTCGAGAAGCTCAGCGAGCTCGTGAGCTCCGGCGAGCTCGGCGACGTCCACTACGTCTACTCGAACCGGCTGAACCTCGGAAAGCACCGCCAGGACGAGAACGCGCTCTGGTCGCTCGGGGCCCACGACGTGTCGGTGATCCTTCGGCTCGCGGGCGAGGAGCCGTTCCAGTGCGATGCCGTGGGCGAGAGCTACGTGAAGCCCGGCGTGGAGGACGTGGTCTTCGCGCTGATGCGATTTCACTCCGGGCTCGTGGCGCACATGCACCTGTCGTGGCTCGACCCTCACAAGGAGCGCCGCTTCACGGTGGTCGGCTCGCGGCGGATGGCCACGTTCGACGACATGGAGCTGGAGCGCAAGCTCACCGTGTACGACAAGGGCTTCGACGAGGACTACTCGTCATACGGCGAGTACATCGCGCGCTCCGGGGACGTGTCCTCGCCACGGATCTCGAACGAGGAGCCGCTGCGGATCGAGTGCGCGCACTTCATCGAGTGCATCCGGGACGGCAGGGAGCCGCGCTCGGGCGCCGAGTCCGGCCTGCGCGTGGTGCGCGTGCTGGAGCAGCTCCAGACATCGCTCACGGAGAGCTCGCACCTTGCCGGCCGCTGAGTTGACGCCATCGGAGCGGGCGCCGGGGCTGCTGGTGGGGGATGGCGTGGAGCTGCCCGACAGCGTGGAGCTTGGCGGGCATGTCGTGCTGCATGCCGGTGTTCGCATCGGTGAGGGCAGCCGGCTCCAGGACGGTTGCGTGGTCGGCAAGCCGGTGGCGCTCGGGACGCGCTCGGCGGCCGCGACGCCTGACGCTTCGGCCGCCACGACCATCGGTGCGGGATCGACGGTGGGAGCCGGCGCGGTGGTGGTGGCCGGTGCCTCGATCGGCGAGCGCTGCGTGGTGGCCGACCAGGCTCACGTGCGCGAGCGCACGACGATCGGAGACGAGTCGGTGGTGGGTCGCGGCGCCTCCGTCGAGAACGACGTGCAGATCGGAGTCCGCGTGCGCATGCAGACGGGTGCGTACGTGACGGCGTGGTCGGTAGTGGAGGACGACGTGTTCCTCGCTCCGGGGGTGATGCTCACCAATGACCCCACGGCGGGCCGGCGACCGGCGGATTTGGAGCTGCGCGGTGCGACCTTGAGGCGTGGCTGCCGGATCGGTGCTGCGGCCGTGCTGCTTCCGGGGGTGGAGATCGGCGAGGACGCGTTTGTCGCCGCGGGCGCGGTGGTCACGCGCGATGTGCCGGCGGGCGCCCTCGTGATGGGCGTGCCCGCCCGCGTGGTCTCGTGAGGCGGCGTCGGCCGCTCGCGCCCGGCCGCGGCACGCTCGCGCTCGGCGCGCTCGCCACGGGCGCGCTGGCCGCCGTGATCATCGGCGAGGTGAGAAGGGCGTGGAGGCGCGGGTCCGCGCCGGCCCTGCGGGATACCGATCACCCGCTGCTTGCCGCCGAGGAGGCCGTCGCAGAGGCCGCACGCGTCGCGCGGGTCGGTTACCGCGAGGTGTCGACGCGCGAGAACGCGATGTTCAACCTGCTCACCTCGTTCGCCGCCACCTTCATCCTCATACGGTCGATTACGTACGCGCTCCGGAGGAGGCCGTCGGTAGGCCCGTTCCGCAACCTCCGGGTGGGGCGCAGGCACATTCACCACTTCGTCCCCGGCATCGTGGTCGCCTTCGCGGCGGGCGCCGCGGCGATCCTCACCCGGGGCGACCAGCTCGAGCCCTGGCTCGCGGTGCCGTTCGGAGTGGGGATGGGACTGACGCTGGACGAGTCGGCGCTGCTGCTCGAGCTCGAGGATGTGTACTGGACCCGCGAGGGGTTGCTGAGCGTGCAGATCACGCTGGCGGTGATGGCGATGCTGGGGGCGCTCGCGCTCGCGCTGCGCTTCCTCTGGCGCGGCGAGCAGGTCGTGCTCGAGCCACCCTCCCCGTGAACCCGTTCGGGCTGCTGGTTCTCCTTCGGTGGCATGTCATCGGACTGAACTGGTTTGATTCCGGCCATGGAGAGCCCCCACTCACCCGATCAGCCGCCGGACCACGAGCCGAGTGGCGCGGAACCGCCGCCGCCGCCCGGAGGCCCGCAGGCACCTGGCGGTCCGCCGCCGAGTGGACCGCAGGCCCCCACAGGTCCACAGGCCCCAGGCGGCCCACCTGCGGCTCCGCAGCCCCCCGGCGCGCCCCAGGCGCCGGTCGCTCCGCCGCCCCCGCCCGGTCCCGAGGGCCCGCCTACCTACGGCGGGCCGGTGCCGCCGGGTGGCTGGCAGCAGCCGATCGCACAGCACTCGGGCTGGAGTGGGCAGCCGCTGGCGGGCTGGGGCAGCCGCTTCGGCGCGACTCTCATCGATTGGCTGATCCTGCTCGTTCCGGTTGTGATCCTCACGATCATCGTGGTGGCGGTCGCTACCGGCAGCGACACCGGCGCGGTCGTCACGGGGATCCTCGGAGTGCTCGCCTACCTGGTCGTGGCGTTCGCCTACGCCCCGGTCCTGATGGCACGCGACGGCGTGAACAATGGCCAGACCTGGGGCAAGCAGATGCTCGGCATCCGCGTGGTCCGCGACACCGGCGAGCCCATGAGCTTCGGCTGGGCCGCCCTGCGCGAGATAGCGGTCAAGGGCCTGGCGGTGGGGATAGCGTCATCGATCATCCCGATCATCCCGTATCTCCTGAACTACCTCTGGCCGTTGTGGGATGACGAGAACCGGGCGCTCCACGACATGGTCTGCTCCACCCACGTGGTCAGGGCGTAGCCCTAAAAGACAGCACCGAAGGCAGGCTCGAGCCAGGTGTGTCATCTCGGTTGCGGATAGCGCCACTCAGATGACTCACCCGCGACCCGCCACCCTTTGATGCTGTAGTTCGGCTGCCGAAAAACCCTCAGGCTGCCGCACGACGCACGTGCTCGGCGGCTCCGGTCCAGATCATCTGCTCTCGGCCCGGTCCCACGCCCACCATCACGATCGGCACGCCTAGGAAGTCCGAGATGTACTCCAGGTAGGCCTGGGCGTTGGCCGGCAGATCATCGATCGAGCGGCATGCGCGGATGTCCTCATGCCAGCCGGGCAGCTCGATGTAGTCGCCATGGACCCTGTGGACGATCGACTGGTGGTAGGGGAAGTCGTCGAACCGCGCGCCCTCTGGGCCGAGGTAGCGCACGCCGACGTGGAGAGGGTCGATGCCTGTGAGCACGTCGAGCTTCGTGACCACGAGACCCGTGAGCCCATTGATGCGCTTGGCGTAACGCAGGGCGACCAGGTCGAGCCAGCCGGTGCGCCGAGCGCGACCCGTGGTGGTGCCGAACTCGCCGCCGGCCTCGCGCAGCTGCGCGCCGAGCGGGTCGTCGAGCTCCGTGGGAAACGGCCCTGCGCCCACGCGCGTGGTGTAGGCCTTGGCGATGCCCCAGACGTCGTCGAGTGAGCCGGGCCCGACTCCCGCGCCCGGTCCGGCCGCGCCGGCGACCGTGTTCGACGAGGTCACGAACGGATACGTGCCGTGGTCGATGTCGAGCAGGGCGCCCTGGGCACCCTCGAAGACAACCAGGCCACCCTCGTCGAGGACGCGCCACGCGATCGGCGGCGTGTCCGCTATGAAGGGCTCGAGCCGGTGCCCGTGGGTGCGGTACTCCTCGGTCATCGTGTGCAGGTCGAGCTCGGGGAGCTTCGCGTACGGGCGCAGCATCAGACGCTTGGGGTCCATCGCGGCGTAGATCTTCTTGCGCAGGATGTTCTCGTCGAGCAGGTCCTGCATGCGGATTCCGAGCCGAGCAGCCTTGTCGGCATAGCAGGGCCCGATGCCGCGCCGCGTGGTGCCGATCTGAAGCTTGCCGAGCTTCGCCTCACCCTCCTGGTCGAGCAGCTTGTGGTACGGCATGATCAGGTGAGCGTTGGCTGAGACGCGCAGGCCGCTCAGGTCGATCCGCCGGCGACGCAGCTCGTCGATCTCCGCGCTCAGCACCACCGGGTCCACCACCACGCCGTTGCCGATCGCGCAGAGCTTGCCGGGGTAGAGGATCCCCGACGGGATCAGGTGGAACTTGAAGGTCTCGCCCTCACGAACGATCGTGTGACCGGCGTTGTTGCCGCCCTGAAAGCGGATCACGAGGTCGGCCTGCTCGGCGAGCAGGTCCACGACCTTTCCCTTCCCCTCGTCGCCCCACTGGGCGCCGACAATTACGACTCCTGGCATGGCGAGAGCGAGTGTAGGCCGGTACGCCGCTAGACGGCGGCGTCCTGCGGAGGCATGGGCTCTGCGCCGCGGTCTCGATAGAGGTTCGCGAACTTCGGATACTTCGGCAGGAACGTCAGCGCGATATCGCCGATCGGCCCGTTGCGGTGCTTGGCGATCATGAAGTCCGCCTCACCGAGCCGCTCGGATTCCCTGTTGTAGTACTCGTCGCGGTAGATGAAGATGACGAGGTCCGCATCCTGCTCGATGCTGCCCGACTCACGAAGGTCCGAGAGCATCGGCCGGGGAGGGTTGCGGGCCTCCACCGCGCGCGAGAGCTGCGAAACGGCTATCACAGGCACCTCGAGCTCGCGCGCAAGGATCTTGAGTCCGCGGCTGATCTGGCCGATCTGCTCGACGCGGCTGCTCTCGGCCCGGCCCTCGGGCCGCATCAGCTGGAGGTAGTCCACGACGACCAGACCGAGGCCGTGGCGGGCCGCCAGGCGGCGCGACTTAGCGCGCAGCTCGAGCACGCTCATGTCGCTCGAGTCGTCCACGAAGATCGGCGCCCGCGCGAGCTTCTCGACCGCCTTCAGCACCTTCGGCCACTTCTCCGCGCGCACGCGGCCCTTGCGCAGGTCGTCGCTCGACACGCGCGCCTGCGATGCCAGGAAGCGGTGCGCGAGCTCGGTCTCGGACATCTCGAGCGAGAACAGCGCCACCGGGACGCCCGCCTCCACTGCTGCGTACTCCGCGATGTTCGTGGCCGCCGCGCTCTTTCCCATCGAGGGTCGAGCGGCGAGCACGATCAGGTTGCCGGGCTGGAATCCGCCGGTGAGCGCGTCGAGGTCCGCGAAGCCGGACGGCGTCCCCGTTAGCCCGACGTCGGACTTCGAGAGCTCCTCGAGCTTGTCGATCTCGTCGTGCAGGATCGCCTCGAGCGACCGCATCTCCGAGGTGCCGCCATCGTGGCCGATCTTGAACAGCACGGCCTCGGCGCGTTCGATCAGCTCGCGTGCCTCTCCACGGTGCGCCGCCACGTCGTCCTGGATCTCGCGCGTGGCGGAGAGGATGCT
This sequence comes from uncultured Thermoleophilaceae bacterium, assembly GCA_963825345.1. Taxonomy (GTDB): domain Bacteria; phylum Actinomycetota; class Thermoleophilia; order Solirubrobacterales; family Thermoleophilaceae; genus JACVRW01. Next base: position 480,481 of record CAWGSQ010000012.1, read on the forward strand.
TCGCAGGAGCGAGTGCTCCTTAACGATGCGCGCGTAGTCGAGCACCGCGCCCACGGCGGGAACGACCGTCGGCAGCGCGTGCAGGTACCCCTCGCCGCCCGCCTTCTCGAGGTCCCCAGAGCGGCGGAGGTCCTCCGAGACCGTGAGGGCGTCGACGGCCTCCGGCGCCGCCTTCTCCTTCAGGCGGATCATCGCCTGGAAGATCACCTGGTGGCGTGGCCGGTAGAAGTCGTGCGCGCGCAGCCCCACCTCGAGCAGCACGCCGTCGAGCGCCTGCTCGGTGAGCAGGATGGCTCCGAGGACCGATGCCTCGGCCTCCTCGTTGTGGGGCGGGACGCCGGCCGCTGCCTCTGGCGGGACGGCTACGGCCACGTGGCCTGGCCTCTAGGCGATTGGGGTGACGATCGTCTTGATGTCGGCCGTCACACCGTCGGAGACTTCGACGGAGACCATGTGCGTGCCCGTTGTCCTGATCGGCTCCTCCAGCTGGACGCGGCGCTTGTCGAGCCGCACGCCGCGTGCCTGGCGGATCGCGTCGACGATCTCCTGCGAGGTGACCGAGCCGAACAGCCGGCCGTCGTCACCCGCCTGGTGCGAGATCGTCAACACGGTCTTGCGCAGCAGCGCCGCCGTCTCCTCGGCCTTGGCAGCCGCGTCGGCGACTGCCCTCTCCGCGGCCTCACGGCGCCGCTCGGAGTCCGCAATGGAAGCCGGCGTGGCCGGCTGTGCCAGCTTGCGGGGCACGAGGAAGTTGCGCAGGTAGCCCGGCGAGACGTCGATCACGTCGCCGCTCTCCCCGAGCTTGTCCACGTCCTTTAGGAGGATTGCCTGAGCCATGGTCCGTCGCTTACCTGTCTGCGACGTACGGCAGGAGCCCCACCTCGCGCGCACGCTTGACCGCGGTCGCGAGCTGGGACTGGTGACGGCGGCAAGCGCCTGTCACGCGCGAGGAGCGAATCTTTCCCTTGTCACTGATCGCCCGGCGCAGCGCGGAGAGGTCCTTGTAATCGACGATGTCGATCTTCTCCCGGCAGAACGGGCACGGCTTGAACCGCCCGCTACCGAGGCCGGCCTTGCCGCGGGGGCCGCGCTTGCGGTCCCTCGTTGGTGTTCCACCACGCTGCTTCGCCACTTGTACTCCTGCGTACTCGCTACTCCGGGGTCAGAAGGGAATGTCGTCGTCCGAGCCCCCTGCGGCTGCCGGCGCCTGTGCGAAGTCCGCTGTGTCCGCGGGGACATCGCTCTGTGGCGTGAAGCGGCCGCCGTTCTCGCCACCCTCACGGGAGCCGAGGAACTGGACGGAATCGGCGATTATATCTATTGACTGCCGGTTCTTGCCGGTTTCCTTGTCCTGCCACTCGCGCCACTCGAGCCGCCCATCGATCGCGACCGGGCGTCCCTTGGAGAGGTACTGGGCGCAGTTCTCGCCCTGAGCGCCCCAAACGGTGACGTCGAAGTAGTTGGGCTTGTCGACCCATTCGCCGCTGGACTGGTCCTTGCGCCGCGTGTTGCTCGCGATCCGCAGGCTGCAGACAGCCATGCCGCTCGGAAGGTTCCGGAGCTCCGGGTCGCGGGTCAGGTTCCCAGTGAGAACGACCCTATTGATGTTGGTGCTTGCCATGAAGCTGAACTCCTCCTACGCCGTGTGCGGTCGATCGAGAGTACATACGCACTCGGAGGCGTCGGGTGCGGATTCCCAGGAAGTTCGCCAAAAGTGCGGGTTATTTGACTGAGGCGTTGCGTGGGTAGCTGATCGCGAACGCGTTCCTGGTCGGCATCCAGCTCGATGCCAACGTGCGCGCGCGGACCTGAGCCGCTACTCGGGCTCTTCAGCGGGCGGTGCGTCGGCCGGCGGTGCGTCAGCGGGCGGCGGCTCTTCGACCGGCGACTCGGACGGAGGCGCCTCACCGGGCGGTGCCTCCGCAGGGGGCGCCTCGACGGCTGGTGTCTCGATCGGCGGCGCCTCGGCCACGGCGACCGAAGTCCCGTCGCCCGGAGGAGCGTCGACCGGAGGAGCGTCGGCCATCGCCTCGTCCACCGCGGGCGCGTCAGCAGCCGCGCGGGCGGCCACCTTGGTGTCCTGTGGCTCGCGGTCGTCGCGGCGACGCGGTGCCTGCTGGTCCGGCGGCGGCGGGGTCGGCTGGCCGGGCTTCACCTTGATGATGCGGAAGCGGAGGACCGCGTCGGTGATGCGGAGGCGCTGGTTCAGTCGCTCGAGGAGCGCGTTGTCCCCGTTGAACTGGTAGAGCCGGTAGTCCGCCTCGGGCCTGTGGTCGATCTCATACGCCATGCGCCGCTGGCCCCAGTCGTAGCTGGAGACGAGCTCGCCGCCTGAATTGATCATCGACTCGGCATCGGAGATCGCGGCCGTGCGCCGCTCCTCGGGAGCGGTCGGGTCGAGCAGCAGCATGAGGTCGTAGAAGCCGGACATCGGTGGGCCACGATAGCGAAAGAGGGGCGAACCCCAGCGGGGGAGCGCCTTCACGGGCATGGGGCGGCGAAGGGTGCGGTGGGGGAACGTGGGCGGACTGGCGGCCCTGGCGGGTGCGGCGGCGCTGATCGCGACCGGCGGGCGGGACGCACCGATGCCGCCGGCGCCGCGGCCGTCCCCGGCCCGATCGCCTGCGCCCGACATGCAACAGCTCCCACGCCTGCGTGACATCCCGCGCCTGGTTCTGCCCCGGCCGCGTGAACGGCGGGCAGTGAAAAGGGGTCCGAGACGGGGTCCGCCGTCAGTTATCCGCGATATGCGCGGCAAAGTGACGAAAGGTCCGCGGAGAGGAGGTTCTTCACCGCAAACGGGCCAGGCTGGTCAGCCGGCGGCGCCGGAGCGGAGCGTGCCGGAGCCGGTCGCCGCGCCGGAGCCGGGCGCCGCGGCGCCGCCGCCGCCCACCGGCGAGTTCACGCCGGACCCGGGGTCCTAGCGTGGCGCTTGCGCTCGATGTCCGCGAGCTGGTCGTCAACCCAGTCGCCCGGGTGGCGCGCGGTGACAATCCGCTTCTGGCCCTGCGCTCGCCAGGAGCGCTCCTCGGCGGACATCGTGAGGGCGCGGTGGATCGCGTCGGCCTGCTCCTGGACGTCGAATGGGTTCACGGACAGTGCGAACTCCGCCAGCTCCTCGTGCGCGCCCGTGTTTTCGCTCAGGAGCGACACGCCGTTGCGCTCGTTCACGAGCGGCCCCTCCTTGGCGATCAGGTTCATCCCGTCGAACATCGCGTTCACCATCAGGAGGTCGTAGTGCTTGTACGCCGCGATCGCCTCCTCGAGGTTCTCGCGCAGCCGCAGCTCGATCGGCATCCAGTCCGTGGTCCCGTGCCGGTGGTTCACCACCGCCACGAGCGCCTCGATCCGCTCCAGGTACTCCGCGTACTCGGTCACGTCCTGGCGCGAGGGAATCAGGTGCGCGATGAACGTGACCTGCTCGAGGAACTCCGGGTGCTGCTCGAGGAACAGGTCGAAGGCCGTGAAGCCGCGCAGCACGTTCTTCGAGAGGTCGGCCCGGTCCACGCGCAGGATCAGATGCTCGCGCCGGCGCCGCAGGATCTCGCGCTCGTACTCGTGCACGGCCGGGCGCTGGGCGGTCTTCTGGAAGGTCTCGGCGGAGATCGGGAGCGGATAGGCGCGCACCCACACATCGCGCCCGTCGAACCTCACGATGCCGGCCTCCTCGTCCACCTCCAGGTCGAACAGCTCCCGGCAGCAGAGCATGAAGTTGCGCTGGTAGGAGCGCGTGTGGAAGGCGATGATGTCGTTCGAGAGGATGCCTTCGTAGATGTCCTCGCGCATGTCCGCGGGGAGCACCCGCCACGCGTCGGGCTGGGTCCACGGGATGTGCACGAAGTGGTGGAGGAACAGGTCCGGGCGCTCGCGCCGGATGAACTTCGGGGCGAGGTAGAGGTGGTAGTCGTGGAGCATCACGACGGCCTCCTCCTCGCCCTCGATCTCGTCGAGGACCGCGCGCGCCAGGTCTGCGTTCACCACGCAGTAGCCCTGCTCATAGGCCTCCACCTCGTGGCGGCGGACGTCCGGCGCGTTCGAGAGGTCCCAGAGGTAGTGCTGGATGAACCACAGCATCGGGTTCGCCACGACGTTGTAGAAGCGGTCGTACGCCTCGGGGTCGCTCGCCACGAGCCGCACCCGGAACGTGTCGTCGTCCAGCTCGACCGGGAACGAGCGATCACCGTGCTGCTTGGCGACCTCCACGTCCTCGCTGGTCATCGCCGACGCCACCCATACCGCGTCGCGGTGGTGCACGAGACCCTTGAGCGCGGTCACGAGCCCGCCGCCGCTGCGCTTCGCCTCGCCTCCCTCGAACGTGGCCGGGCCGCGGTTCGAGACGAGGACAAGGGGGGTCTCGGGCTTCATCTGTGGTCTCGGAAGAGCCTCAGCCAGTCGCGGAGCAGGCGCGGCGTCAGGAAATGGGTGCGGACGTGCTCCTTGCCCGCGCGGCCGAGCCGCTTGCCGAGGTCGGGCTCACGCAGGATCTGCAGCGAGCGCGCGGCGCACTCCTCGGGTGAGGACACGAGGTAGCCCGTCTCGCCGTCCTGCACCTGGAGCGGGATGCCGCCCACGTCGCCGCCGATGAACGGCCGTCCCTTCCAGAGAGCCTCCGACACCGTCAGGCCAAAGCCCTCGCGCGTGGACTTCTGGATCACGACGTCGGCCTGCGACTGGAACGCGTTCACCTCGATCGCGCCGACCTGGTTCAGGTTGTTGAGGATGTGGATGTCCGGGTCCCCGTCCGCGTAGGCCATCGTGGAGTTGAAGAACTCCCAGCCCTCCGGGTCGTCCGTGGCCATCGAGCCCACGAGCGCGAGCTGTACCTCGGGCATCTCCTTCGTGACCTCGCGGTACGCGTCGATCACGCCCATCGGGTCCTTCCAGGGATCGAAGCGCGAGACCTGGCACATCAGCGGGCGGTCGACATCGATGCCGAACTGGTCGCAGACGAAGGCGGCGTCCTCGGGCGAGAGCGCCATGTTCTTCGGCGACAGCGGGTCGATTGCCGGTGGGCAGATCACCACTCCGCCCGACGCACCGTCGAGCGCGGCCGGCACGTACTGCTGGAGGTGCCACACGGATGCGTCGTAATCGCGCACGTACGGCACCAGGTGCTCGATCGCATCAGGGTTTGGCGTGGAGAGGTCGATGTGGCAGCGCCAGACCCACGTCTTCGCCTTCTCGGGCACGTGCCCGCGGATCGCGGCCGGCTGCGGGTCGTGGACGATGATCACGTCCCACCCGCCCTCGATCTCCTTCGCGTTCATCTCGTTGTAGCGCTCGAAGACCTCCCATTCCTCGTCCGAGAGCGAATCCGGATTTCCCTGGAGCGCGTTGTGGAGACGCTTGGTCGCGTTGTAGAACTCCTCGCGCCCGAGCATCACCTGCCAATCGGCCTGGATGCCAACGTCGTTCATGAGGGGGATCAGCGTGTAGAGGATCTCCGAGACGCCGCCGCCGAACGCGGTGGCGGACAGGTGGAGGACGCGAAGGCCCTCGAGGCCCTTCGCAAGCTCGCGAATCTCCTCTACGAGAGGCCTTCCGACCAGGTGGGTGTAGTCGGCGAGGCTCTTATGGCCTACCGGAACCGGCGTCAGCACGCGCGGCAGACTATCCAGTCTCGCTGAGGTACTTCACAAGGCGAGTGCGGCCGTCCCCGAACTCGGCCTTGTCGACGGTCGCCTCGATGATGGCGCGGCTCAGCTCCTGCTCGGAGGCCGCCACCGGGCCGGCCGTGCCGTCGAGATCCATCATGAGGGCGTCGTCGCCCAGGTGGAACGAGAAGCTGAGCCGGCTCTCGTCCTCGAGGCCCCGGGATTCGTCCACGTAATCGTTCGCCGCCTCGGTGATAGCGAGCTTGAGATCGGCGACCTCCTCGGGGGAGAGGGGCGTGAGACGGCACACGGCCGAGAGCGCCAGCCGGGCGAGGACGAGATAATCCGGCCTCGCGGGGATGGTCAGCGAGACGTCTCTGCTGTCACTCACCTGGGGGACCTCCACCACTTTCGGCAGGTTACCCGGAAACGCGCGAAACCCCGCACTAGGGGCCGGAGCCGGCGGGGCGGCGGCCCAATTCCACGCTGATGGAGCGCCGTTCGCCGTCGCGCAGCACCGTCAGCTCGACCTTCTCGCCAACGCCCCGGCCGCTGATCTCGTCCGCGAGGTCGTGTTCGCGCGTGAGCTCCTTGCCGTCCACGGCCACGATCAGGTCGCCGCCGACGGCGATGTTGTCCTGGCCCTGGAAGGTGATGTCCTCGTCGCCGGCCTCGAGGTCGGAGTCCTCGGCCGGGCTCCCGTCCACGATGGTCTGCACGAGCGCTCCGGTATCCACCTCCACGTCGATGCGCTCGGCGAGCTGTGGCCAGATCGTGAGCGTCTCGACGCCCAGGTAGCCGTAGTCCACGCGCCCCTTGTCGCGCAGCTCACTCAGCGAGCGGCGCACGGCGTCCACCGGAATGGCGAACCCCACGCCCTCGCCTCCGCCCGACTGCGACTTGATCTGCGCGTTGATGCCGATCACTCGCCCCTGCGCGTCGAGCAGCGGGCCGCCCGAGTTGCCCGGGTTGATCGCCGCGTCCGTCTGGATGGCGTCGCCGATCTCGAACTTGGTGAGCGACTGGATCGTGCGGTCGAGCGCCGAGATCACCCCGATCGAGAGCGACTGGCGCTCCCCGAAGGGGCTGCCGATCGCAGCCACGGGCTCCCCGACGGAGATCGTGTGCGACTCGCCCAGGTCGAGCGGCGTGAGCGCGAGGCCGTCCGGGTCGACCTTGAGGAGCGCCACGTCGGCGTTTGGGTCGTGACCCACGATCTCCGCCGGTACGCGGTTGCCGTCGAGGAACTCGATGTAGACCTGGTCCGCCTGCTCGGTGCCGTCGGCCCCGTCGGTGGTCACCACATGCGCGTTCGTGGCGATGTAGCCGTCGCCGTCGAGCACGAAGCCGGAACCCTGGCCGCCCTCGCCGCCGTCATCCAGCAGGCTCGCGCCTCCGTTGAAGATGGAGAGGATCGTGACGACACCGGGCGAGAGCCGGTCGTAGATCTGGGCGGGGTCGAAGCCGCCCTCGCGGCCCAGCCCCTCGACCACCTGCACCCGGGTGGTGGTGACCTTGCCGGGGCCGGCTGACTTGTCCCCGCCGCCGTCGTCGGACTCGCAGCCCGCCGCGAGGAGCAGCACCGCAGCGGCCAGCGCCGCCGCGCGCAGTGATGCCTTCCTCACGGGGTCGAACCGTCCGACGGCAGTTCGAGCGTGAACGCCGTGCCGCCCTCGGTGCGGAGCAGGAGCCGCCCGTCCATGCGCTCGGCCAGCTCGCGCGCGATGGCGAGCCCGAGGCCCGCGCCGCGGGCGGCGTCGCCCGTGTAGAAGCGCTCGAACACCTTCGAGCGCGCGCCGGCCGGGAGGCCGGGTCCCGAGTCGGCCACCGTGAGCTCGGCGGCGCCGTTGTACCGGTGCGCGCTCACGGTCACGTCCGTGCCCTCCGGTGTGTGCCGGAGGGCGTTGTCGAGCAGGATGCGCATGATCTGGGCCACCCGCTCGCGGTCGCAGGAGGCGTTCGGTCCCTCCTCCGGGACCTCGAGACGAAGGTCGGTCCGGTGCTCCTCGAGCAACGGGTGGAACTCGCCAGCCACCGAGCGGGTGAGCTCCGCGAGGTCCACGGGCTCGGTCTGAAGCTCCACGGATCCGGAGTCGAGCCGCGACAGGTCGAGCAAGTTCACGGACAGCTTCTGGAGGCGCTCCACCTGCTCGCTCATCGTGTCGAGGAACTCACGGCGGGTCTCGTCGTCGAGCTCCTCGTCCTGGAGCAGCTCCACGAACCCGCCGAGCGAGAAGATCGGCGTGCGCAGCTCGTGCGAGGCGGTCGCGATGAACTCCTTGCGCGCCACGTCGACCCTGAGCAGCTGCTGCTGCATCTCGTTGAAGGTCTCCGTGAGCTGACCGAGCTCGTCTTTCGAGGTGACGGGGAGCGGCTCCATGAAGCGCCCGCGAGCCACATGGCGGGCGGCCCTCTCGAGGCCTCCCACGCGCCGCGCCAGCCGCGCGGCCACGAGGTATCCGCCGAACAATGCGATCAGGAGCGCCGCGCTCGCGGCCAGGAGCACGCGGTCGCGCACGAAGGCCACGGTCTCGCGCACGTCGTCGAAGTCGCGCGAGTAGAACGCCACCCGCGGCAGCTTGCTGGTGCTGGTTAGGGGCTGAGCCACCATCCCGAGCTCCTCGCCGCGAGGCGAGGTGCCATACCCGACCTGCCTGCGGTGCAAGATGAGCGCGCGCCGGGCGAGCTGCTCGTCGAACGGGACCAGCGCCGATGTCTTGCTGTCGTCCACGGGATAGAAGCCCGGATTGCGCTCGGGGCTCCAGCGGCGCTGCCAGTCCTGCACCGTCACCTGCGCGTCGGTCGCGGCCGCCGCCTGGCGGATGCGCACCGTGAAGTTCCTGCGGGACGGCGAGGTGCCGCCCTGGAGCGGCGCCTCCAGCGCGGCCCGCGCGTCCCTTGCTTCATCCTGCAGGCTCGAGAGCCGCCGCTCCTTGAGGTTCTCCTCCAGCTGAGGCACCACGACGAACCAGATCGCGGAGAACGCCAGCGCCGTGATCACGAAGAAGATGAACGCGATCTTCTGGCGCAGCGACCGCAGCCGGCTCATGAGTCCGTGAAGCGGTAGCCGACGCCGCGCACGGTCAGGATCAGCTCGGGCGTCTTCGACTCCTGCTCGAGCTTCTCGCGCAGGTGGCGGATGTGCACGTCGATCGTGCGCGGATCGCGGTAGGCGGCGTCGCCCCACACGCGCTCGAGCAGCATCGTCCGGCTGAACACGCGACCGGGGGCGCGCGCGAGCGCGGCGAGGATCTCGAACTCGACGTAGGTCAGGCGCACGGACTCGTCGCGCACCACCACCGAGCGCTTCTCGAAGTCGATCGAGAGCTCACCGGCCTCGATTGGCTCCTCGAGCTGGGCCTCCGGCTGCGCGAGCGCGGCGCGTCGCAGAACGGCCTTGACGCGGCTGCGGAACTCACGGACCGAGAACGGCTTCGTGATGTAGTCGTCGGCGCCCAGCTCCAGGCCGAGGACCTTGTCGGTCTCCTCGGTCTTGGCGGTGAGCATGATGATCGGCACCGTGCTGCGGGACCGGATCGCGCGGCAGACGTCGAAGCCGTCCATCCGCGGCAGCATCACGTCGAGCACCACCAGGTCGAAGTTGTTGTCCCGCAGGCGCTCGAGCGCCTCACGCCCGTCGAGGGCGGGAATGACGTCGTAGCCCTCCTTACGAAGCGGATAGGCCAGCAGCTTCTGTACCGAAAGCTCGTCGTCGACCAGCAGTATGCGCGGGGCCGTTGTGCTCAACCTTGAGAATTGTAGGTTGAGGCGAGTGATAGAGCCGCGTGTATACCGGGCGGCGTTCGTGCCGGCCCTGCTGGCGATCGTCTTGGCCATGTTCTCGTTCGAGAGCAGACCGAGGGCATTGCCCCAGGGTTTGGCCGCGGACGTGCTCTTCGACGGCGCCCAGGCGGCCCAGCTGGCGACCCGCATCGCGACCGACTCCCCGGACCGCCGGGCGGGCACGCGCGGGGACCTCGCGACCGCGGATCTCGTGGCGGACGCGTTCGCCGCGCGCGGGTTCAGCGGCGGGCGAGCTGGGCAGCCCGAGCTGCAGCGCTTCAGGCACGCGGGGCACGATCTCGTGAATGTGATCGGGCAGCGCGCGGGGAGCTCGCGCCGCGTGATCCTGATCGTTGCCGCGCGCGACGCGGGCAGCATCCCGGACGCGCCCGGCAGCGCTGCCGACACAGCGGCACTGATGCAGCTGGCGCGCGTGTACCAGGGACGCCCGTCGCAGAAGACGCTCGTCCTCGCGTCGGTGGACGGGTCGAACCTCGGCGAGGTGGGCGCCAGAGAGCTGGTGGCTGCCCTTCCGCCGCCGGAGTCCGTGGACGCCGTGGTCGTGATCTCCGACCTAGGCGCGCAGTCGAGCAGCGGCCCGCTGCTTCAGGCGTGGTCGAACGACTCGCGCCGCGCCGGCATCGGGTTGCAGCGGACGGTGGCCAACTCGATCCGGCAGGAGGTTGGCGACTCGGCTGGCGGCAGCGGCGCGCTCGGCCAGTTCGCCCGGCTGTCGTTCCCGATCGGCATCGGGTCGCAGGGAGTGTTGCTCGAGAAGGGCTACGACGCCGTCCGGATCTCCGGCAGCGGGGAGCTGCCGCCCGATGGCGACGGCCCCGTCGAGGCGATCGACGAGGACCGCCTCGGCATGCTCGGGCGCGCAACGCTGCGGACGCTCACCGCGCTGGACGAGGGCCGGCGCCCGGAGCACGGCCCCGAGAGCTATGTCCAGGCCGTGAGCCAGGTGCTTCCCGGCTGGGTGATCTCGCTGCTCGCCGGGGCGCTCCTGCTCCCGGTGCTCGTGGCCTCGGTTGACGCGTTCGCACGCGCGCGGCGGCGGCAGGTGGACGTGCTGCGCTGGCTGCGCTGGGTGGCCGCCTGGGTGGCCCCGTTTCTCGCCGCAATCGCGCTCGCGCAGTTCCTCGCGCTCGTGGGGGCCACACCGGCGCCGCCGCCGGCACCCGTCGCGCCGAGGGTGCTTCCCCTGGACGGTGCCGCGCTCGGGGTGCTGGCCGGTGTGGCCGCGGCCATGGTGCTTGCGTTCTTTCTCGCACGCTGGCTCGCGGTCAGGCCCGACCCGGAGCTGCGCGAACCGGTGGAGCCGGGGGCCGGCGTGGCGCTCGCGCTCGCGATCGCCGCCGGCTCGGTGCTGCTCTGGATCGTGAACCCGTTCGCCGGGCTGCTCGTGGTACCGGCGGCTCACCTCTGGATGCTCACCGTGGTCACGCGGCCGGCGCCGCCACGCCGACTGCGAGCGGTCCTGATCGGATTGGGCCTCGCGCCCGCCGTCGTCGTCGCGATCTACTACATGTTCGCCCTCAACCTGGACCCGCTCCACGGCGCCTGGTACCTGCTCATGCTGGTCACTGGCCACAGCGTCGGGATGGTGCTCGCCCTGATCGGCTGCCTGATGCTGGCTGCCGCATGCGGCACGGCCGAGGTGGCGTGGCGCCTGCCGGACGAGGACGAGGGTGAGCAGGGTCCGCAGGGACCTGCGGTCTACGGTCCGGGCTCGTACGCCGGGCCGGGCTCGCTCGGCGGTACTCAGTCGGCACTCCGGCGCTGACTGGCCGGATGTCCGGTTTTCGCGTTCCGCGTGGGGCGAGAACCGCCCGGCGTGCCGATACGGGTCGTGGATAGGGAGGTACGGATGGTTGGCAGGGGAAGGGACGCTGCGCTCACGCACACCGTCCGCAAGAGTGGGTACGTGGTCGATGTGCGCGCGGTCGCCGAGGCGATGCTGCGCTCAGGCGTGCTCGTACCCACTCAGCCCCGAGACGGGGCCGTCCGGGCCGAGAAGGACAAGACCGCTACCGGCTGACACGTCGCCGATCCACGTGAGCGGCGCGGCCGCCTCGGCGGCCTCGCGGCGGGCCTCCGGAACGGTCACGAGCAGCTCGTAGTCGTCGCCGCCCGTCACGGCCTCCTCGGCGCTCACGCCCGGGGCACGGGGCACGTCGCCGAGCCGCACCACGATCGCCACGCCGCTCCGTTCCGCCACATGGCGGGCGTCGGTGGCGAGCCCGTCGCTCAGGTCGATCATCGCGCTCGCTCCGGCACGCGCCAGCGCGGTCCCGCTCTCGAGCCGCGGTTGCGGCCGCAGGTGCCGGGCCACCAGGTCATCCGGCACCGTGCTGCCGGCAGCGAGCACCCGCCGGCCCGCCTCCGAGCCGCCCAGGTCACCGGTCACGCCCACGAGGTCGCCCGGGCTCGCGCCGTCGCGGCCCACCAGATCCTTCTCCCGGTCCGCCCAGCCCACCACCGCCACGGTCAGCACGAGCACAGGGCCGCGCACCACGTCGCCGCCCGCGATCGTGGCGCCACACGCGGCGGCGAGCTCCTCCATCCCCTCGATGAGTTCGAGCGCATCCACGAAGCCCTCCGGCAGCACCACCGACACGTACGCCTCGCCCGCCTCGGCTCCCATCGCCGCCAGGTCCGAGAGCGCGGTTGCGAGCGCCTTCCAGCCGATGTCGCGCGCGCTGTGCGTGCCGCGCTCGAAGTGCACCCCGTCGACGAGCGTGTCGATGGACGTCACGGCGAAGGCGCGTGCTCGCGTGACGGCCGCGTCGTCGCCCGTCCAGCGCACGAGCCTGCCGCTGCGATCGCTGAGGGTGGCCTCGATAGCCGCGATCAGGTCGAGCTCGGCCACGAGACGGGATCAGCCGGGTGCGGCTGTGCCATCGCCGCCGTTCCCGTTCCCGTTGCCGTTCCCATTCCCGTTTCCATTTCCATTGTCCGGAGCGGGTGTCTCGGGGGTCTCTGGAGTGGGCGGCGTCTCGGTCTCCGGCGCGTCGAGCGGCGCGTCCTCGTAGAAGCGCGGGTCGTACTTCTGGTCGGGCGTGGTCGTGGTCCCGCCCGGCCCGTAGTACTCGCCCGTGTTCGCCGAGCCGGTGTTCGCGTACTTGCCGAAGAACGGCGAGAACTCGGCCGGCTCGCTGGGCTGCGGGAAGTCGTCGCAGTTGTCGCCGTGCGCCGTCGACATGAAGTCGTGCCAGATCATCGCCGGCCAGGTGCCTCCGGCCACCGAGCCGATGCGCGTGGCCTCCATCGACACCTGCGCGTCGGGATAGCCCACCCACACGGCGGTCGAGAGGTGCGGCGTGTAGCCCACGAACCAGGCGTCGTTGAAGCTGTCGGTGGTGCCCGTCTTGCCGGCCGTCGGGCAGCCGATCTGGGCGGCGGTGCCCGTTCCCCCGAGCACGTTCGCCTCGAGGATCTCGGTGACCGCGTAGGCCTGGCCGTCGGTGAGCACACGCTTGCGCCTCGGCTTGCCGAGGTCCTCGGACTTCCCGTCCGGGAACACCACTCGCTTGATCGCGATCGGCTTGTTGCGGATGCCGCCCGCCGCGAGCGTGGCGTATGCATTCGCCATCTCGAGTGGCGTCACTCCCCTCGTGAGTCCACCCAGCCCCTCGGCCGCGTAGCAGTCGAGGTGACTGGTCACGCCCAGGAGGTGCGCCGTCTCGCAGACCTTCTTCGGGCCGACGTCGAGAATCAGCTGCGCATAGACCGTGTTGTCCGAGGCGAGCGTGGCGCTCTTGAGGGTCATCGTGCCGTTGTACGAGTGGCTGTAGGTCTGAACCTCCCAGTCGTAGATCCCAAGCTCCGGGTCGTCGATCGTCAGGGGCTTCGAGACGTACGTGGTGCGATTCGGGTCGATGCCCGCGCGGATTGCTGCCGTGAGCACCATCGTCTTGAACGCCGAGCCGGGCTGGCGGTGTCCCTGCGCAGCGAGGTTGAAGGTGCGGTCCTGGTACTTCGTGCTGGACGCCATGGCGCGGATGTAGCCGTTCGACGGGTCGATAGTGACGATCGCGGCCGAGGGGTCGTTCGGGTCATAGAGCTGGCCCGCGATCGCCTGGCGCGCAACGTCCTGCACCTTGGGGTTGATCGTGGTGTGGATCCGCAGGCCGCCGCGACGGACCACTCCGAAGCCGTAGCGCTCGATCAGCTGCTCCTGCACGAAGTCGAACATGTAGGGCTCGCGGCGCGTGACGTAGCGCGTGCCGCGCTTCAGCCTCACCGGCTGCTGAATCGCCTCGGCCGCCTCCTCCTGCGTGATGAAGCGGTTCGAGGCCATCTGCCTGATCACCTCGTTGCGCCGATGGATCGCAGCCTGCTCGTTGCGGAACGGGTTGTACTGCGACGGCGCCTGCGGCAGGCCGGCGATCATCGCCGACTCGGCGAGGTCGAGGTTCTTCGCGTGCTTGTCGAAGAACGTGACCGCGGCGGCCTCCACGCCGATCGCGGTCCGGCCGCCAACGGTGCCGTACGGGACCGAGTTCAGGTAGTTGTGGAGGATCCAGGTCTTCGAGTGCTCGTCCTCGAGCTCGGAGGCCAGCTTGGCCTCGCGGATCTTGCGGGCGAAGTCGCGCTTCGGATCCTTGATGTACAGCGCACGCACGAGCTGCTGGGTGATCGTCGAACCGCCCTGCACGGTCTTGCCAGATTCGAGGTTCTTGATCCCGGCGCGCACGATGGCGTTGAGGTCCACGCCGCCGTGCTTGTAGAAGCGCTCGTCCTCGATGGCGACGGTCGCGCGGCGCAGGTTCACCGGGATGTCGCGCCAGGGCACGACGCGGCGCAGCACGTCCGACTGGATGAAGCCGAGACGCGTGCCGTCGACCGCGTAGACCGCGGAAAGCTGGCCCTTGTCGGCCGGCTTCAGCTCGGAGAGGTCGGGCGCGCTCGCGGCGATCGCAAGCACGTAGCCGACGGCCGACAGCACCGCGATGATGCTCACCGTGGCGAGGACGGCGATGCCGAGCAGCACCGAGCTGCGCCCGGTGTGGCGCCTTCTTCTCTTCAACTTTCGCTGACGGTTGGTCATCTCAGAGTTCGGCGGCGAACCACGCTCAGGCCTCGGTTGAGGATAGTGCGTGCTCCCGCAGGCGGCCGAGCCAGCGAAGCCGCAGCTCGGCGGCGGTCTTGCTGCGCTCCGCGGGCCCCGAGGCCCAGGTCGTGGCGCTGAGCCGCACGCCCTCCTTGTCGACCTCGGCCACTGACACCTCTACGCCCTCCTCCTCGTTCCGGATCAGTTCCATCGCCTTGTCGAGGTCGGCGTCGAGCGGCAGCCAGACCGACACCTCCACCTGAACGCGCGGGTCGAGGATGGTGTGGTTCACGACCGAACTCTGGGCGAGGCGCTCGTTGGGCACGATGAAGCGGCGGCCGTCGTCGAGGCGGATGTAGGTGTAGGTGAGCTTCACGTCCTCCACGACCCCGGTCTGCTCCTCGAACGTGACGAGGTCGCCGATCCGGATCGGCTGCGTGATCGCGAGCAGGATCCCCGCGATGCCGTTGGCGAGCGTCTGGCGGGCCGCGAAGCCGACCACCAGGCCGAGCACCGCGGTGGAGGCGAGGATGCCCCTGGCGATGCTCGAGACCTCGTCGAAGTTCGACGCCGCGATCGCGATGCCGATTACGAGGATCACCGCGTATGTCAGCCGCCGGACGAGGCGCAGCCGCGTCTGGGCCGCGGGGGAGAGCTCGCCCCTCGTGACCATCTTGCTGACGCTCGCGCCGCGCTTGGCAATCAGGTGATCCACGACCTGGGCGATCACAATGGCCACGGCGAGCGCGATCCCGGCGTCGATCCAGTCGCCGTTGGTTGCAGCTGTGTACAAATGAGCGTCCGGCATGGCGTATGAGGCTACCCCCGCGCGCGCACGCGCAATCGCGGCCGCGCGCGACTCCGAGGCGTTTCGCGCCGCCCTGCGCGTGGCCGTGTCGACCCGCGCTGCGGTGCTCCTCGTGGCGATCTTCGCCGCCCTCTCCTTCGGTCCTGCGAGCGGCGGCCTCGCGCGTGAGAACGCCGCGAAGTTCGACGATCCTGCGCTCACGCACACGCTCGCCGACCCGCTGCTGGCGCCGCTCGCTCGCTGGGACTCGGTCTGGTACCTGCGGATCGCGGACTCCGGCTACGGCGACAGCGCTCCCCGTGCAGCCTTCTTCCCGCTCTACCCGCTCTTGGTGCGAGCGCTCGCCACGCCGTTCGGGGCGTCGCCGGGCGCTCTGCTCCTGGCGGCCTACGCGCTGTCGCTCGCCGCGTTCCTAGGAGCGCTCGTGCTGCTCCACCGCCTCACCGAGCTGGAGCTGGGGCGGAGGCTCGCGCGCCCCACGCTTCTCCTGCTCGCGGTGTTCCCCGCCGCCGTGTACTTCGGCGCGCCCTATTCGGAGAGCCTCTTCCTGCTGCTGGCCGTCGGGGCGTTCTATGCGGCACGCAGCGGCAGCTGGGCGTGGGCCGGAGCATGCGCCGGCCTGGCGTCCGCCACTCGCAGCGCGGGCCTGCTGCTTCTCATACCGCTGGCGATGCTCTGGTGGAGCTCGCGCCCGCGACGGCCGCGTGACGCCGCGTGGCTCTTGCTCGGTCCGCTCGGGATCGCGGCGTACGCGGCGTGGCTCGGGGTCGTGGAGGGCGATGCCCTGCGCTTCCTCGACGTCCAGGAGGCGTGGTCGCGCGAGCTCGCCGTGCCGCTCGCCGGCGCCTGGGACGGCTTTGTGGCAGCCGTGGACGGCGTCCGTCAGCTCGCATCGGGCTCACGCTCTCCCGTGTACTTCGAGGTGGCCGCCGGCGATCCGTTCCGGATAGCCGCGATCAACGTGATGCTGTTCGCCACGCTGATCTTCGCGGTCGTCGCCTGCGTGGGCGTGTGGCGCCGCCTTCCGCGGGCATACGGAGCGTGGGTGGGGGCGTCCCTGCTCCTGCCGCTCACATTCCCAGTGACCCCCCAGCCGCTCATGTCCCTGCCGCGCTTCGTGGCGGTCCTGTTCCCACTCTTCATGTGGCTCGCGATCGTCTGTGACGAGCGCCGCAACACCGATCTCGTGGCGGCCGCGTTCGCCGTGGGTCTCGGCCTCTTCACGGCGCAGTACGCGAGCTGGCACTGGATCTCATGACCGTCGGGGTGAGGGCGGTCCTGCTCGACGCGCTCGGCACGCTGGTCGAGCTCCAGCCTCCGGCGCCGCGCCTTCAGCGGCTGCTGCGCGAGGTCGGCTTCGAGGTGAGCGAGGAGCGCGCGGCCGCGGGCTTCATGGCCGAGATCGCGTACTACCTCGATCACCACCTCGAGGGATCCGACCGCGAGCGCCTGGAGCGCCTGCGCGACCGCTGTGCGGAGGAGATGCGGAGGGCGCTCGAGCTGCCGGACCTCGACCACGCAACCGCGCGCCGCGCGATGCTCGGTGCGCTCGAGTTCGTGCCCTACCCGGACGTGCTGCCCGCGCTCGCCGAACTGCGCGAGCACGGCCTGACCGTGGTGATCGCGAGCAACTGGGACTGTTCGCTGCCGGACTGGCTCGCGCCGGCGGGGATCATGGACCTGGTGGACGATGTGGTCACCTCAGCCGAGGTGGGGGCGCCCAAGCCGAATCCGCGGGTGTTCGAGCGCGCGCTTGGGATCGCGGGTGTGGAGCCTGAGGAGGCGCTCCACGTGGGCGACAAGGTCGACAACGACGTGGAGGGCGCACGAGCGGCCGGAATACGCGCGATTCTCCTGCAGCGGGAGGGCGAGGCGCCGGCGGACGTGGAGGCCATCTCCTCGCTTCGGGAGCTTCCCGCCCTAGTCTGACTTGCCGTGGAGCAAGCCTGGATCGATCCCACGCCACCCCCGCCGGAGCCCCCCGAGCTGCCGGAGGGCGCGGGCCCGCGCTGGCCTCCGTGGTACGCCGGGGTCGGATTTCTGGTGGCCCTGATCGCGACGCTCGTGGTGGTGGGCATCGTCGCGGTGGTCACCGGTGCCTCGTCTGGCGACGAGGACCCGACCTTCACCGTGGTGGCCACGTTCCTCCAGGGCGTGATCTTCATCGGCACCGCCGTGCTGTTCGCGTCCTTCGCCGGAAAGCCGCGGGCAGGGCAGTTCGGCCTGCGCCCGTCGCGCTTCTGGCCGACGGTCGGGTGGGCGGCGCTGGGCCTGTTCTCGTTCTACATGTTGGCCGCGCTCTACACCGCCATCGTGCAGCCGGACGCCGAGCAGACCGTGGCACAGGATCTCGGCGCGGACGAGGGCACCCTGGGCCAGATCGCCGCCGGCTTCATGGTGATCTGCGTAGCGCCGGTCGCCGAGGAGTTCTTCTTCCGCGGCTTCTTCTACCGCGCCCTGCGGAGCCGCTACACGATCCTCGTGGCGGCGCTGATCGATGGCCTGCTGTTCGGCGCGATCCACTGGGACTTCTCGAGTGCCGAGGGACTCCTGATCGTGCCACCGCTGGCGGCGCTCGGCTTCATGTTCTGCCTCGTGTACGAGCGAACGGGCTCGCTCTATCCCGTGATCGCGCTCCACGCGCTGAACAACGCGATCGCGTTCGGGGTCACGATCGAGGATCCCGGGATCTCGCTGGTGCTCGGGCCGCTGATGCTGGCTGCCTGCACGCTTGTGCCAAGAGCACAGCGACAGCGGCCGGCCATGGCATAGTGAGCGGCATATGAGCATCCGTCACCTTCTCCCGATCCCGCTTGTCATGCTGGCTCTGGCGCCGACGGCGTACGCGCAGACGCCCACCACGCCGACTACGCCGGTCCCGCCGCCGCCCGAGCCGGCAGCCGGAAAGGCCACGCTCTCGGTAGAGGGTGGCCTCGCCACCAAGAAGGCGCGCTACTTCGCGCCGTCTCAGGAGGTCGTGGTCCGCGGGGTCGTGAAGCCGTTCGTGCGCGGCGAGGTGCTCACGCTGTACGCGATCCGGCGCGGGAAGGCGAGCAAGCAGGTGCGGCGCAAGGTCGGACGTCGCGGGCGCTACGAGTTCCGCTTCAAGGTCGGGAACGCTGGACCGGTGCGGCTCGTGGTCAAGCACAGGGCGAGCGACGCGCAGCAGTCCTTCCGGACCCGCGACGAGACGATCCAGGTGGTCAGCTGGAGCGCCGGCCAGGGAGCGCGCGGCACCAAGGTCACGCTGCTCCAGCGCGGCCTCGCCAAGCTCGGCTTCGCCACGCCCGTCACCGGCTACTTCGACTCACTCACCGCCAACGCGGTCAATGCCTTCCGCAAGACGAACGGGATGGGCCGAGACGGCTTCGCGGCCGGCTCCGTCTACGCGATGGTGATGCGCGGCGATGGCGCCTACAAGCTGCGCTACCCGACCTCGGGGACCCACGGTAAGCATGTGGAGTTCGACTGGTCGCGGCAGGTGCTGGTGCTCGCGGACCGCGGGAAGCCCTACCGCGTCTACCACACGTCGTCCGGCTCGCCGGTCACGCCGACCGTGTTCGGCAGCTACCGCTTCTACCGGCAGGACTACGGCACGAACGCAAAGGGCATGGTGCACTCGTCGTACTTCATCGGCGGGTACGCGATCCACGGATACGCGTCGGTGCCGAACTATCCCGCGAGTCACGGCTGCCTGCGCGTGCCGATCCCGAGCGCCCTGTCGATCTTCAACTGGATCGACATTGGCGACCCGATCTACACCTACGAGTAGAACGCGAAGACCCCGCTCGGGTGAGCGGGGTCTCCACGGTTCCCCCTTGGCTCCGCCGACCCACCGGGCCGGCGGCCACTTTGCGCGAGCGCGCCCTACTGCACGGCGGCAGTAGCGGCCACGTCGACCTGAGCCTCGACCGCGCCGGCATCCGCAGCGGGTGCGGTCGCCTCGGCGGTGACGGGCTCTGGTGCGACCTCGGCGGGTGCCGCCACCTGTGCCTCCACGGCGACCGGCTCGGGCGCCACCTCGGCCGGCGCCGCCACCTGTGCCTCCGCGGCGACCGGCTCTGGTGCGACCTCGGCCGGCGCTGCGACCGTGGTCTCGGCCGCGACCGGCTCGGGCGCCACCTCGGCCGGTGCCGCCACCTGCGTCTCGACCGCGACCGGCTCGGCGGGCGCGACCTCGGCTGGTGCCGCGACCTCGGTCGTGACGGTTCCGCTCGGCGCGGCCTCGGCCGGCGCCGCGACCTCGGCTGGTGCTGCGACCTCGGTCGAGACGGTTCCGCTCGGCGCGGCCTCTGTCGTGGTCGCCTCGGTCGTCATGACCTCGGCGGGTGCGGCCGCCTGCGCCTCGCCCTCGGCGGTCGGCGCGGCCTCCAGGGTTGCGCCGGAAGCCGGCTGCGCCGCCTCCAGGGTCTCGCCGGAAGCCGGCTGGGCCGTGGCGGTGGCCGTCGAGGCGGTCGTGCCGGTGCTGGTGCTGCTCGTGCCGGCCACGGTGGCCCGCTTGCCCGGGATCGTCGAGCCGCCCGACAGGTAGGTGGTCGGGTTCTGCGCCTGCCCGTTCACACGGGTCTCGAAGTGCAGGTGCGGTCCGGTGCAGCTGCCAGTGCAGCCCACGTAGCCGATCACCTGACCCTGCTGAACCTGCGCCCCGTTCGAGACGCCGAAGCGCGATAGATGCGCGTAACACGTCGAGAACTGGCTCGTGTGGGTGACGCACACGATGTTGCCGTAGCCGCTCTGCTGGCCGGCCATGCTGACCGTGCCGCAGGCGGCCGCGTGGACCGGCGTGCCCGTGGGCGCGGCGATGTCCATGCCGTCGTGGTTGCGTCCGCCGCGCGGCCCGTACGGTGACGTGACGGTGCCCTTGACGGGAGCCGAGATCGTCGCCGAGCTGCACGAGCCGCCGGCCGGGGCCTGCGTCGTCGGCACCGTGGTGTTTGGCTGGCTGGTGGGCGTCGTCGCGGAGGGCGGCGCGGCGTTCACGTTCTGTACGGCCAGCTCGGTGCCGGCCTGCTGGAGCCGCTGCTCGACCTCCCGCTTGACCTGCGGCGAGACGTTCGACCCGCCGAGTGAGGCACCGCTGGCGCCCGCCTGCGTGAACAGCGAGGACCACGTGTTGAGGCCCACGATGCCGTCCACATCGAGGCCGGCCGCCAGCTGGTACTTGCGAACCGCGGCATCCGTCTGCGGTCCGAAGACACCGTCGGACGCCACCCCGAGCTTCGTCTGCACGTGGGCGACGAGGTCGCCTTGGCTGCCAACACGCAGCGGCAGCCCGCCCTCGCGGATTTCGATCGCCCTGTTGGCGGGTGATTCCGCGGCGACCGCCGCGCTCACGTCGCCTGAAACCTGGGCAGCCGCGATGGGAGCGCTGGGCCCGGCGACAACAGCCGTGGCCAGCGCGGCCGACAGGTGCTTCCTGCGGTTGTTCTCGCGCCGAGCCTTCGGCAGCAGTGCACGCCTCGTGCGTGACCGTTCGAGCGAACGGGTCCAGAGCTCAGGCGTGGCGAGATCCCGGTGGGCGTTCGTCATCCATGTCCCCTTCCTTTCGGGCCTACGGGGTTAGCTGACGGGCTCGCGCTGGAAGATGCGCTATGCGGAAGTCGGGTCCGCGATTCGCCCCGGGGTGGCACGGCTGCCACCCAATTGGTTCCCCCGCTCTGGCCGCCCGGGTGGACGTCCAGACTCGGCGCTTGACTTGCTATTTCAGCAACAACCCCGGGCAGGGGAAGTTGCGTGGGCCGCACCCTAGCGAATGCGCACGACGAGGCTCAGATGACGCTAGGCCGTGCGCCAATCGCCATGGGTCTCGCGCTCTTTCGGCAGCATGTTCGCGAGCATTCCGAGGCAGAGGCCGTACAGGAGCAGCGCCAGCAAAGCCGGCACCCCGTGGGTGACCCAGCGTTCGTCCGAATCCACGATGCCGGTGAATGGGCCAAGGAGGACGTCATTGGCGTCGTCCACGAGTTCGTGGAACGTGCCGTTGACCCGCTCGCGCCCAGCCTCCTGGCCGGGCGTGGGCGCAATCGGCGCCGGGTCGTACTGCGCGCCCTTGGTCTCCCGGTCGATCAGGTTCTGCTGGGTCTGCGACCCGCGCTCCATCTCGTCGACCGCGAAGAACGCGAAGCCGAGCAGCACGATGCCAGAGGTGAGGATGGCCACGAGGCGGACAAAGGAGCCCATCGCGCACTACTATCGGCTGCTGCCTGCGGAAACCTGACTTTTCCAGCGTGAATTTGCACATATGAGTGACACCGCCCGCGACAGGCTGGTCGCCGAACTGCGCGAGCACGCCCTGGTGATCGGCGAGGTGACCCTCACAAGTGGGCTGAAGGCCCAGTACTACGTGGACGCGAAGCGCGCGATCCTGCTCCCCGACGGCTTCAGCGCGCTCGGCGAGCTGGTGGCCGCCGAAGCGGAGCGTGTGGGAGCCACCGCCGTCGGCGGCATGACGATGGGTGCGGACCCCGTGGCATGCGCCGCCCTGGCCGGCGGGGCGCCCGTGAAGGCCTTCTTCGTCCGGAAGGACCGCAAGGAGCACGGGCTCCAGCGCTGGATCGAGGGCCCTGAGCTCGAACCCGGCGAGCGCTGTCTCGTGGTGGAGGACGTGGTGACCACCGGCGGATCCACCGTCAAGGCGATCGAGCGGGTGCGCGAGGACGGACTCGAGGTGGCCGGCGTGGTCAGCGTGCTCGATCGGCTGGCCGGGGGCGCGGAGGCGATCTCGGCGGCGAGCGACCCGGCGCCCTACACGCCGCTCTCGACGATCGACGACGTGTACCCCGAGCGCCCCGACCGCTAGGCGCCCTCCAGCCAGGCGTCGATCAGCCGGCGGGCGATCGAATACGGAGGTGACAGCGCGAGCTCGCCTTCACCCCGAGCGGCCCGCTCCACCTCCGCGCGCTCGAACCAACGCACCTCCGCGAGCTCGCCGTCACCCGGCGCGGGGTTCGCGCCAGCCCTGGCGAGCGCCCTGAATCCGAGCATGAGCGAGCTCGGGAATGGCCACGGTTGCGACGCCAGGTATGCGACCTCGCCGAGCACCACCCCCGACTCCTCGAGCACCTCGCGGCGAACGGCCTCCTCCAGCGTCTCGCCGGGCTCCACGTAGCCCGCCAGGAGCGAGAAGCGTCCGTCCGGCCAGCGCGCCTGGCGGCCGAGCAGCAGCCGGTCCTCGGCGTCGGTCACGCGGACGATCACCACCGGGTCGGTGCGCGGGAAGTGATGCGCGTCGCAGGCGGGGCAGTGGCGCTCGTGGCCGCCGTCGCGCTGCTCGGTCGGCGTGCCGCAGTTGGCGCAGAAGCGGTGCCGCCGGTGCCAGGCGAGCAGCGAGCCGGCGTACCCGGCGAGCGCCACCTCCTCGGCGGGGAGCTCGGTGGCGGCCTCGCGCAGCCCGGCGGGCCGCCCCTCCGCCGGCTCGGCCTCGCTCACGTCGTCCGCGAACAGCGGTGTCCCGTCGGCGAGTCCCAGGAACACCGCATCGCGTGTGGGTGGCCCGAGCAGCAGGCGCGAGCCGTCGATCCAGATCCCGCGCTCCGACATCAGGATCGCTCGTGCCCTCGGATCGGCACGCTGCTCGGCGAGCCACTCGGGCCGCTTGCGCTCGAGCGGCGCGCGATCGAGGACTGCGCCCGCGAAGATCACGGCCGCTACGACGCGCGGTACTCGAACGGCAGCTCGGCGGCCACGTCCGCGAGCGTCGGCGCGCCCGCGTCGCGCTCTGACGGGATCAGCTCCTCCGTCGCCAGCGGCCACTCGATCCCCACCTCGGGATCGTCGTACCTGATGCCGCGCTCACGCTCGTCCGAGTAGTAGTTCGACTGCTTGTAGAACACGTCAGCGAGGTCGCTGACGACGCAGAAACCGTGCGCGAATCCGATCGGGCAGTAGACGATGCGACCGTTCTCGTCGCTCAGCTCGAAGGCCTCCCACTCCCCGAACGTGGGCGATCCCCGGCGCAGGTCCACGACCACGTCCACGATCGTCCCGCGCCCGCAGCGCACGAGCTTGGACGCTCCCTCGCCGACCTGGAAATGCATCCCGCGCACGACCCCATGCTTCGAGCGCGAGTGGTTGTCCTGGACCATCTCCTCGCTGATGCCGAGCTCCGCGAACTCGCTGCGGCGATAGGTCTCGACGACGAAGCCGCGCGCGTCGCCAAATTGCTTCGGCTGGATCAGGCCGACGCCGCCGATCCTCGTATCCAGGCGCTCGAAGGGCATTGCTGGACCCTAGCTTTGCCTCCCGTCCGGGGAGCCAACGGCCCCTTTAACCGCCTTGTTACCCCCCCGCAACCGCCTGCCTGCAAGTTGGCCTCCACTCAATCAACGGGGCAGCCGCCGAGGCGGACGTCCATCAGCAGAGGAGGGAGTCATGGGTCAGCCGACCCTCGTGCAGCATCCGGAACTCGTCACCCTCGCCGTGGCGCGCGCCAAGGAAGGCGACACAGACGCACTTCACTTCCTCTACGTCCGATTCGCTGACGATGTCTGCGATCACGTGAACAGCATCGTTCGCAGCCTGGACGACTCCAGGGACATCACCCAGAGCGTCTTCGGAAAGCTGATGACCACGATCCAGACGTATGAGCCAGAGGTTCCCTTCGCGGCATGGATCCTGCGCGTCTCGCGCAATGCTGCGGTCGACCATCTAATCGCTCATGAGGACGCGCAGCTGCGGCACGTTCTGCTCCGCCTTCGGCATCGCCGCCTGCAACTTCCCTAGGCGCCCCGAGCAGGATTCGAACCTGCGGCCTACTCCTTAGGAGGACGGCGAAGGGGCGGAACGGAAGGGCAAGCGCGGGTGCGGACGGCCCAATAGTCGCTGCAAGCGCGGCCCTTCCGCAGGCGCCAGAGTGCCTGCGCTGCTCCGCGGTTCGCCGGTCGTGTGTACCCATTTCGTACCCTGACGAAGGTTGCTGACGCCGAGCGCGATGAGCATGTCGCTCTGCGACCGCTTTGTGGCCACGACCAGTACCGGATCACGGGCGGTTCACTCAGGCGTACGCCTGCACGCGCAGCTTCGGCAGATTCTGCTCTGCCTTCACTACCGTCGCCTGCCACATAAGCGGTTCGTGCGGGACGGGTCGCCGAATGCAGCGCGTACCCAGTCGTGCTCGGGGCCGGGGTCAGGTGGCAGGCGCGCCGGCTGGGTCATTCCCGGGCCTTGCGTAGGAGCGCCGAGACACGTTGCCGTGTGACACCGAAGCGGTCCGCGATCTGTTCCATCGTCATGCCCTCGGCGTATAGCGCCTGCGCCTCCGCGCGGCGCACATTCGCGCCGCTACTGTCGAGCGCCGCTGAGCTTTCGGTGAGCAGCTGGACGATGAGCGGACTGTCATCGCCGGAGACGAGCTCGGTGTACGACGCACCTTTTGAGCGCGCGCGGCGGAGCCGGGTGATGCGCTTCTTAATCAGGCTTGCACGCCTGCCGTTGTCGGCGAGGGCGTCCTCAAGCGTGGTTAGAGCGTTAAGGAATTCGTCTTCGGCCATGGCTCCGTTCGGTCGCAGCGATTGAGAAGAAGGCAACTGCTATTACGGCAATGGCCATTGCAGCAATGGCTATTGCAGCAATGGCTATTGCGGCAATGGCTATTGCGCGCTATTGTACCGGCTGTGTTGGACCTCGCGTCGCTTATGGAGCCGTCCGGTCCACTCGGATGCGACCTTGCCCCGGCCGAGTCATAGGAAGGTGTCCGTATGGCGTCTGGCAGACGACTTGCAGCGAGGACAAGAAAGTCGGAGGGCGGCATCCCTGGTGGAGGCCCGACCGCCGACGGCGCGGCGTTTCCCGCGGACAGGGAACGGCAACGCGGACCGGTGCCTGGCGCCACCGACGGCCCGGCTGCAATGGCGATCTGCAACGCCGTAACAGGGGCGCTGAAGCAGAGCTGTGGAAAAGGTCCCACGAAGGTGAAGGCGTACAGCACGCCTGACCACATAGCGGTCGTCGTGCAGGACATGCTCACGACACTCGAGAGAACGCTTGTCCACGACGGGCAAGAGGAACTGGTCAATGAAGCGCGACAAGTGCTCATCGGACGCGCGGCCAACGAGTGCCGCTCGACAATCGAGCAAGCGACGGGACGGCGCGTCGTCGGATTGCAGACCGAAGTCAACCCGAGCGCCGACCGCGCAATCACGCTGGTCCAACTCCAGCCGCTTTAGAGCGGATGCTTCGTCCGGGGCGCCGGGAACCTCGGGGTGCCTGTCGGCGACCGTCAGGTTCGCGGGCGTTTCTTGAAGGGCCGTGCTACGGCGGAGTTCGAGCCCTCCGGCATCGCTGGCATCGGCTGGCGGCGCGGCTCCCTGGCCAATCGGTCCAGCGTCCTGATCGCCACTCGCCTTAGCGACCGACGGACGCCCCGACCGTGGCCGCGCACGCGCCAGCCGCCGCAGCTCCTCCAGCGTGGCCGGATCCATGACCGGGCCGGTGCTCATCGGGGTTCGTTGGGGTCGGAAGTTTCAACGTTCCCTACAAGCCGATCCACCCCGCGGTGTGCGGTTGCGCTGGTCATGCGGTGTCGCCCCTCCCCCCGTTCGGCGGGTTTGAGTGCACCGATTCGCTTGAGCAAACGCCGCCCGGGTAACGCCGGTCGCAGGCACCGGTCGTCGAGCTTGCTGGTTGGACTCATTGGAGGACTCCCAACAGGAGCGAGGCCGGTGCCGCTGGCTTCGGCCTGTCGTTTGCCTGCCCCGGTCTGCGCCGTGTTCAGCTAGGAATCTCGACCCTCGCCCTCGAGGACCGCGTCGAAGTTCGTCTTCGGCCGCATGGGCTTGCCGCCGAGCTGCTCGACCGTGCCGGTCAGCGCGTCCACATGCTCCTGCTCGTTGTCGCGGATCATCTTTGCCGTCTCGGCGAGCGCCTTGTCCTCGATGACCCCTGCGTCGATCACCGCGTTGTAGAAGTCGGTCTCGAGGTGCTCGAGCGTGAGCGCGTACTGGACGATCGCCATCGCGTTCTCGCTGTAGCGTCGGCCTAACCAAATTGGTTGTCGGCCTAGTGCGCGGGTATGAGCTGTCCCTGATGGTTCAAGCCGCGCGAGCGCTGGTCAGCGAGAGCGACATTCGTTTGATGCGTCGCGTCCAAGGGGGCGAGACTGTGGCGTTCGGACTCCTCTACGACCGTTACGCGACCCGCGCGTTTCGGACCGCGCTCGCCGTATGTCGCGATCCCGGGCGGGCCGAGGATGTCGTCCAAGAGGCCTTCCTGTACCTGTGGCGCAACCGGATACGCTTCCGGTCGTCAGGATCGTTCTGTGGCTGGATCCTGCTGATCGCCAGGCACCGGGCGATCGATTCGGTCCGCCGCGAGGCCACCCGCCCACCGCTCGCCGAGGCGAGGGGCGACCTAGCCGATCCAGCGCCCTCGGTACCGGCACAGGTGATCGCCACCACCGAGTCCCATGCGCTGCGCGCCTATCTTGCACGTCTACCCGAAGCCCAGGTCGAGGTGATCGTGCTGGCCTTCTTCGGCCACATGACCTACCCCGAGATTGCTGACAGGCTGTCGCTGCCCGCCGGGACCGTCAAGGGCCGCATGCGCCTCGGGCTGGAGAAGCTGGCCCGGGAGATGGACGCCGCTGCGCAGAGCGGTTGAGCGTCTTCGCGGCAAGCTCGGCAACGATCGCGCGTTCATGAGGTACTCGTTCACCAGGATCGAGACGGCCGTCTCGCGGCTCCAGCAGGCCGGCATCGGCTTCGGCAAGGCTGGGAAGGGACAGGGCACGTTCTACAACTTCGACCAGGTCAAGCGCCGCACGCCGAACCCGGTGGGTGTCAACACCCGCACGCCTCGCTAGACGCAACAGCAATCTTGGCCGCCACGTCCTTGCGGCCGGCGTCGGCGCAGGAGGGGGCAGGACGGTGACCGCCACGGCCAGAGCGCGGCTTCGCTCGACGAGAAGCGGTACTTCTTAGGAGGGCACCGAGCGGCGGAACGGGAGGGCATACGTGGGTACGGGCGGCCAAGGGATCGCTGCAAGCGCGACCATTCCGGAGGGGGAGCGTGGCCGCGCTCCCCCCGGAGTGGCCGGCCGTGTGTACCCGTTTCGTACTTCTGCGAGGCCAGCTGACGCTGAGCGCGATGACCATGTCGCTCCGCGACCGCTCTGTGGCCGTAAGCGATCAGATGGGGAGCGGCCCGTCGGCGTTATCGCCTGGCGCCGATTGCAGGCCACGCGAGCATAGAACGCGTCGCACCAACCATTCGGCCGGCCCGACCAGCGCGCGCACCAGCGGGTTGTGCCGACGCACGCGCTCGATGCGCAGAAGGCGCTCGTGTCCGAGTCGAGTGTCGAGGCTAAGGAAGCGGGAGCTCCCTTAGCCCGCGATGGTCTATGCCCGCCCTACCGCCAGCAGCACCAGGTTCGAGAACTTGACCTTGCCGTCGTCCGAGGCCCTCCCCTCGACCGCCTCAAGGATCGCGTTCCACGCCGCATCCGGGTTATCCCGCGCGTTCTTCTCGATCATGGCGACGAGGGGCGGAACCGTGTCCTTGACCATGGCGACGAACTCGGCGGCGGACTCCCACTCGAAGCTGACATCAATCTCCTCGACCTCGACATCGGAGAAGCCACCGCCCTCGAGCAGTCCGCCAAGGGCCTCCGGCGTCGGGCGCGACAGCGGGCCGGGCGTTCCGGGCGGGGGCGGCTCGACGCCGAGAGTGCGCATCGCCGTGCCCATCGGAACCGCGATGAACGGCACGCGCTCCGGCGGCCCCCACGAACTGATCACCATCCTCGAACCCGGGACGAGGAAGCCTCGCACCCGGCCAGCCGTGGCTTCAGCCTCTGGCTCGAAGATGATCCCGAAGCGGGACAGCGCCGCATCGAAGCTCTCGGCCGGGAAGTCGAGGCTGGCCGCCTCGGACTCCACGAACTCGACGTTCTCGAGGCCGGCCGCCGCTGCGCGCTCACGGCCGTAGAGCAGCATCTCGGGAGAGATGTCGGTGGCCACGACCTTGCCCTCCGCTCCGGCCACAGCCGCTGCAGTGAGTGACGGCTCGCCGTAGCCCGCGGCCACGTCGAGCACGCGGCTCCCGGGCTCGACGCGCGCCAGCTCCACTATGCGCTTGCTGACGGGAGCGGTCGCGGCGTCGATGAAATCCGACCGTTTGCGCCAACCCTTGGCGCCCTTCGCCCACTGCTGCCGTTGTCCGTCTCGGAACTCAACAGCGTCTACCGTCTGCGGATCCATCACGACCTCCCGGTTGGCCGGTGCCAACCTTATGCGATCACTGGCGCCGGGGGAACGGCTTCAGTCGGGGATCCCCTGCCTCCATAGGAAGCGCTTCGAGCAGCGATCACCTCCAGAGAGCTCCAGCAGTAGGCGTGAAACGCAAAGTCCCTGCAATTCCGGACGCCCCGAGCAGGATTCGAACCTGCGGCCTACTCCTTAGGAGGGAGTCGCTCTATCCGGCTGAGCTATCGGGGCTCGCCCGCCAGACGATAGTGCGGGGCTCAGGCGGGTGCGAGGGCCTGGTCGCGCTCGAGGCGGGGGTGGTGGAGCTCGGCGGACTCCACGAGGCCGTCCACCATGTCCTCGATGTCCGCGGTGCGCTCGATGCGGCGCAGGTCGTCGGTCTGGCCGCGAGTCACGGCGAGCTTGGACGAGAAGAGCTGGCAGCAGTCCTCGTCGGGGAGGATCGAGATCTCGTAGGTGCCGAGCTGCTTCGCGATCTCCACGATCTCGGACTTGTCGCGGTCCACCAGCGGGCGCAGCAGCGGCAGCTCCGCCGCGTCCTCCACGAGCGCGAGGTTCGGCAGCGTCTGCGACGCCACCTGTCCGAGCGAGTCGCCCGTCACGAGCGCCTCGGCGCCCTCGCGCCGGCCGAGCTCGGACGCCACCTTCACCATCAACCGGCGCTGCGACAGCACCTGGAGCCGCCCGGCCCCGGCGCTGGCGAGCCGGCGCTGGGCTGCTCCGAACGAGACCACGAACAGGCGCGAGTCGCCCTGGAAGCGGTCGAGCCGCCCGGCAAGCGCGTAGGCCTTGTAGACCGATTCGGGGCCGGTGAACGGCCGCCCGCTGAAGTGCACGAAGTCGCAGTGCAGCCCACGCTTCATCATCCGGTAGGCCGCCACCGGCGAGTCGA
This sequence comes from uncultured Thermoleophilaceae bacterium, assembly GCA_963825345.1. Lineage (GTDB taxonomy): Bacteria > Actinomycetota > Thermoleophilia > Solirubrobacterales > Thermoleophilaceae > JACVRW01. Next base: position 509,813 of record CAWGSQ010000012.1, read on the forward strand.
GTCCTCCCGAGAGCAGCACGAGCGCACGTCCGCTCGATCCCACCGGGAGGCCGCCGGCGCCGCGCAGGCGGTCAGCGGACACGAGCAGCTCCTTGGAGTCCACCTCCACGTGCACCACGAGGTCCGGATTCGAGAGGTCCACGTCCAGGTCGAGCCGCACGCGGACCGCGTCGCCGATCACCCGGGAGAGGTCCATGGAGCGCAGCGGGAAGCGCTTGTCGCGCCGCGTCGAGCGGATCGCGAAGGTGCGGCCGGGGCGGCCCTGCAGCAGCGCCACCGCCGCATCTGCGCCCGCAGCGGCGTCGCGCTCGCAGCGCAGGGCCGGCTGGACCACGCTCACGCCCGGCAGCGCGCCGCAGCGTTCCACGAGAGCGTCCTCCGGCATGTCGCCGGTCACGATCAGCACGCCGCCGCGATGGCGCACCTCGAGCGGGCCGAGGTCTGACGTGAGCCGGCGCAGGTTGCGCTCGAGCGCATTCACGAACAGGGGCCGGTTGCGCCCCTTGAGCGCAAGCTCACCGAACTTGAGCAGCACGCAGCGCTCTCCGCGAACCGTCTCCATTGCAGGGAAGTTACTCGGTCGTTCGGCAAGCACCGGGCGTTGCCCGGTGCGCAGCTATTCGTCTTCGTAGAGGGATTCGCGCGCCAGCTCGGCGCCGCGCGCTCCGTAGAGCGCCACCTCGACGTAGTCGCCCGTGTAGGCGTCGAGCGACACGAGCGTGAAGCGGTCGTCCACGAGCGTGCACTGGTCCGTCGTCGTCGGGCCGAGCTCCGCGGTGGCGGCCACTCCGTTCGCCACCAGCGCCACGCCCCAGACGAGCGTGATCACCCCGCGCCGCCCCTCGGTTCCGCGCCAGACCCCGATCTCGTTGTCGGAGAGGTCGAGCGTCCAGTCCGGGTTCTCGTCCGCGGTCTCCTCGGTGAAGTCGGCCGCGGCGTTGAAGTCCGTGGCCTGGGCGCCCTCGTGCTCGCGCGTATAGGAGACGTAGCCGAAGATCTCGCCGCCGCCCTCCGCCGGCGCCGTGGCGGGCACGTAGGTGCGGCCGGCCCAGGTGCGGTCCGGAAACCAGCTGATGTCGCCGATCGCGGTCTCCGCCGCCGCTGCGAACTGCTCGCCGAGCGCCTCGGCCCAGCGGCCGTATGGCAGCGGCTCCTGCGGAGCCTCGGCGGCGAACATCGGGACCTGTCTCGGAGTTGGCGGCACGGGCGCGGGGAAGCTACACGTTCACGTCGCGCAGCCGCTGAGCCGCGTCCTCGGGCGCAAGCACGTTCAGGTGCACGCCTGTGCCGATCTCGAGGCCGGCGAGCTGGGCCAGCCGGGGCATGATCTCGATGCGCCAGCAGAAGCTCGCCGCGTCGCGTGGCGCCGTGCGCACCCACATGTTCAGCGGCGGCAGCGTGCCGAGCGTGGCGCGCAGCCGGTTGAGCACCTGGTGGAGCAGACGCCCGCCGAGCGGGCCGTCGTCGGAGAAGCGCGCGACCGGTGTCCGGGGGGCGAGCATCAGGTGGAACGGCACGCGCGCGGCGAACGGGCAGAGCGCCACGCCCTCGTCGTCGATCGCGACGACGCGCTCGCGGCGGCGCACCTCCTCCTGCACGAGGTCCTCGAGCAGGTTGCGGCCCTGGGTCCGGTCCGAGTACGCGGTGAAGCGCTCGCGCTCGCGCGCCACGGCGGCGGGCACGAACGGCAGCGCATACAGCTGCGCGTGCGTGTGCGGGAGCGAGGCGCCCGCCTCCTTGCCCTCGTTCACGATCACGTGGACGTAGGAGGCGCCGTCGTGCGCACGCATGCGCTCGCGCCACACCGACATCGCCGTGTCCACCTGACCGGGCTCGAGCTCGGCTAGTGAGGTCACCGGGTCGGGCGCGTTGATGACGACCTCATGGGCGCCGGTGGCCGGGCGGCTGGCGAACAGGTCAGGCTCGCCGCGCCCGGAGGCGAGCGGATCGGTGCCCGCCCCGTCGCCGTCTCCGGAGAGCGCCGGGTACAGGTTCGGCACGACCCTCACCTTCCAGTCGCCGTTCTCCCGGAGCGCATAGACCTCGGGCGGCGTCCGGTCCTCGTGTCCGGCCGCGAACGGATCGCTCTCGGGATCGATCGGCTCGCGGGGTGCGACGTCGAGGAAGGCCCCCGGCCGCGAGCCACGCTCGCCGGCCACGATCACGCGCAGGCCGGTGAGGGGGTCGATGCGTAATTCAGGCAAGGCGCTTCTCCATGGCCACGTGCTCGATGCCCTCCTCCACGAAGGTCGGTCCGTACGTCTCGTATCCGGCGCGCTCGTACAGCCCGAGAGCGTACGTCTGCGCGTGCAGCGCGATCGACTCCGAGCCGGCGTCCGAGGCGATCCGGTCCGCCTCGGCGAGGATCTCGACGGCGATGCCGTCGCCGCGGCGGTCCTGCTCGACCGCGAGCCGGCCAAGGCGCGCCACGTGGCCCCGGAACAGCAGCCTGCAGGTGCCGACAACGACCCCCTCGTCAACGGCCACGATGTGCGTGGCCTCGGGATCGCGTCCGTCCTGATCAGCCTCGAACGACACGCCCTGCTCCCCGCAGAAGATGCGTTCCCGCAGCGCCAGCGCCGCCGTCAGCTCGGACTCCGTGCGTGCCTCGCGGACCTCCACCGTCAGCGGGCGTAACGCTCGATGTCCTCCGCCAGGTCGCCCTCGCTGGCGTACCCGCCCTGATGCACGAACGCGAGCTCGCCCTTGGAGTCGTAGAACGCCGTGCTGGGGAAGGCCTGGACCGCATTGAAGGCAGCCGCGATCTCGAGCCTCGGGTCGTCGAAATGGCGGTAGGGGACCGGCTCCTCCTTCAGGAACTCCTGGGCATCCGAGCGGCTGTCGTTTGAGTTCACGCCGATGAAGGCGACCTCTCCCTTGCGCTTCTTCGCCTGATCCCTGAAGAACGGGAACTCGAGGCGACACGGACCGCACCACGACGCCCACTTGTTCACCACGATGGGGGTGCCGCGCTCCTTCTGGATGCGCGCCTCGAAGGCATCGCGCCCGCCCTTGTAGAAGTTCGCGGTCGCTGGACCGCTGTCGGAGCTGCATCCGGCGAGCGCAATGAGCACGAGTAGCGGAGCGAACCGGCGCACGCCGCGAAGGATGGCAGAGGGCGGGCGGCGGGCGGGTGGGGTCGTTTCCTCGTCCGTGTGCTTCAATAGTGTTACGCCAAGCGTCCCCTCAAGGACCTGGCCCGTTGCCGCGCGGGACTCATTAGAGCGGCAACGGCGCACTACGGGCGTACCCCGCTGACTCCTGAACGAGCAGCTCGGCACGCCTCTTCCCCTTACTGAGAACCGCCTTTACCGTGGCTGAAAGAAGCTCCGTGGCCGAAGCCTCGCCGGTGTCCGGCGATGAACTGAAGCGCGCCGAAGAATTCGCGCGTGAACCTTTCGTACTCGAGGGAGAGGATCCCGCCACCGCGCTCGCGGAGGATGGGGCCCGCCGAGTAGCGCTCAACGCTGCGCTGAAGGAGATCGACGAGGGCCGCAGCGAGCCCTCCGTCGAATGGCGGCGCGACTATTCGCTGATCCTCGGCCTCGAGCGACTGCTCGCGGAGGACGAGCCGCACCTCGTGGACGGCACCACGCTCTCCGCACACCAGGTGGACGCCCTCTCCGGCACGCTGATCGCGCTCGAGTCCGAGCTCCTGATCGGCCGTCCCGGCAACGGCAACGGCAAGTCCGCCTCCGAGGAGCTGCACTCAGGCGAGGTCGAGATCGAGGGCGACGAGCTGCCCGACGAGGAGCCGCTCGACTGGGACCCGGCCGAGGAGGCCGAGGAGGAGGCAGCCGCCGACGCCCAGGAGGAGGACTCCGGTGCGGCTCGCCGCTTCTGGTTCGAGCACGCCACCGGCGCAGGCAAGACGGTCGCGGCGCTCGGCTTCGTGGAGGCGTCGCGCACCGGCGGCATCCTGATCCTCACCCACCGGCGCAACCTCGTGGACCAGTTCCTCGGTGAGCTGCGCGACCGCGGCTACAAGAAGCGCATCTCGGGCCCGCTCCTGAAGGACAGCAACGGCGAGCCGCCCGCCGGCGGCCCGGTCACGGTCGAGACCTATCAGTGGTTCGTCCGCAACGCGGGCAAGGTCTCCGACGCGTACACGGTCGTGATCTGCGACGAGGCCCACACGGCCCTCGGTGAGAAGACGAGCGGCTCGATCCGCCAGTGGCTCGGCCCGGTGTTCGTGGGGATGACCGCGACCGGCGCGCTGATAGCGCGCCACGTGACGGACCTGTTCCCCACGCAGACGTCGCGCTTCGACCTCGCTCAGGCCGCCCGGCGCGGAGTGATCGCGCCTCTGCGCTCGGTGCGGATCCCGCCCGGGGTGGGCGTGCGCTCGATCGCGAACGTGCCGCTGCGGCGCGGCGAGGTCGACCAGGACTTCGACCAAGAGCAGCTGGCCGAGCTGCTCGACCAGACGCCCTTCAACCTCGCGGTGGCCGACCTCTACAAGACCCGCTTCAAGGACGTGCCGGGCGTCGTGTACTCCGCCGGCGTGAAGCACGCGCACAACGTGGCGAAGGCCTTCCAGGAGGCCGGGATGAAGGCGAAGGCCGTCTCGGGCGAGACCCCCAAGCGCGAGCTCACCCGCATCCTGGCCGCCTACGAGCGCGGCGAGATCGACGTGCTCGTGAACGCGCAGCTGCTCGCCGAGGGCTGGAACTCACCGCGCGCCACCGTGTGCATGCATCTCGCGCCGACGGCTTCGAAGCGCATCTACCAGCAGCGCGTGGGGCGCGTCACGCGCCGGAACCCCGGCAAGGAGTCCGGCATCGTCGTGGACTTCGTCCACCCGGCGACGCCGAACGACGACCCAGTGGTCACGCTGCACTCGCTGCTCGACCGCGACGTGTACCGCGGCGGCGCCATCGTGGTCGGCCCGGTGCGGCGCGGCCGCGGCCGCCGCCTGCGCGTGGAGCGCAGGGTGGTGCCGGTCACGGCCGACCAGGATCGCCGCGCGCAGGTGTTCGAGCGCGAGCTCTGGCGCATCGCCGTGGAGCACCTGAGCTGGGGCGAGCAGCAGGCGTGGGCGATGCTCGCGGGCGCGCGCGTGGCCTCCAACAACTGGCGCCGCGCGAAGGCAATGCTGCACTTCGACCAGACCGGCGAGCTGCGCCGCATCTTCCTGATCACCTGTCTGCGCCGGAACCGCAACACGCAGCTGCGGCTGCGTGCGCTCGGCGAGGTCGGAAACCTGCGCGACGCGGAGGCGTTCGACGACGCTGTGGAGATCGTGGGCGGATGGTCGCGCGACGAGCGCCGCGAGGGCGTGAAGGTCCTGCTCCAGTCGCTCACGGAGCGCCAGATCGGCCGGCGCGAGCAGGCCGCCCGCTGGCTCTGGCATCTCGCGGAGTACTCGCGCGAGGTCCACGAGGAGTACGCCGTGCAGCGCTGGCCCGAGACGAAGCGCCTGCTCGGCCTGCTCGTGAACTCGGCCGGCGCGGCGCACGCACGCAACGCGCGGCGCCTGGTGCAGGCCGCGCGCAAGCAGGACCGGCGCCTGTCGGCCGCGCTGCTCGCGGCGGCTCTCGCCCACACGCCCGAGGCTCAGCAGGTGCTGGACGGCGCGCGCATGCGGATGGCCCGCAAGCCGAGCGCGCTGGCGCGCGAGCTGCTGCGCAACTTCCCGAAGGGCAAGCGCCGCCGCGGCGGCCGCCGGCGCAAGAAGAAGGGCGCGGGCGAGGCGGAGGGCACGACGGACGTCAGCGTGACGCAGAACGAGGCGTTGGACACTGACGACGAGGGCGGCGCGGACGCCGGGGGCGGGGACGAGGCGCAGACGCCGAAGCCGCGCCGCAAGCGCTCACGGCGCCGCCGGCCGAGCGGGGAGCGCGAGAAAGCTCAGCGCGCCACCGGCAGCGACGATGTCGACGATTCGAAGCGCGACTCGGACTCGGAGTCCGGCTCGGACGCAGAGCCCGACGCCGACGAGCGCTCCGCAGCTTGAGCTACTCACCCTGAGCGGTTACTGTCGCTTTGCCCCGTTCTGGGGACTCGCACGCGACAGTTAGGAGCAACCCGTGGGGATGTTCAAGCAGATGAAGGATGCGAAGAAGGCCGTCGAGGCGGCTCCGGGCATCGTCGATCAGAGCATGCAGATGGCCGACCAGGCGCAGCAGATGGCGGCCGCTCAGCAGATGGCTGCCCAGCAGCAGATGGCCGCACAGCAGGTTGCCGCGCAGCAGCCGGCAGCCACGTCGGGCCCGGACTTCGAGCCGATCGCGGGCGTCTCGCTCGAGCTCTTCGCCGAGGTCAGCAAGGGGCTTGCCGCCCATGGGTACGACCAGTCGAAGGCGGTCGAGATCGCGGCATCCAAGGGCGTGTCGGCCGAGAACTGGCAGCAGGCGCTCGACGGCTGGAACGTGCGAGTGAAGGGCAACCCGGCGGTCGCGCAGCGCTTCAGCGCGGCGTACCACGCGAGCTGAGCATGGGCCTGTTCAAGAGCGTCCGCGAGCTGCAGAAGCAGAGCAACGAGATCAACAAGAACCACGATATGGGCGCCCAGCTCGAGGACGCGCAGACGCGCATGGCCGACGCCCAGGAGTTGATGGCCCAGCAGACGGCCGCCGCCAACGCCGTGACGACCGGCGTGGACGCCACCGCCACGGTCGTGGCGATCCGGCAGGGCCACGGGATGGTGAACTTCCAGCCCATGATCGAGGTGGACCTGACGGTGCTGCCCGATGGGCTGCCGCCATACCCCGTGACTGTGAAGCAGGTCATCCCGCAGGTTCAGCTGGCCCAGGCCCAAGTCGGGGCCGCGGTGCACGTGAAGGTGGACCCGAACAACCCGGCCACGGTTTGGATCGATTGGAACCGCCCGGCGTAGGGCGGCTCACCGCCCTCTGGATCGGCACGGTGCTCGCCGCGGCAGGCGTGGCGGCCGCCATCACGGCCGTCTACGTCGGGATGCGGGACCTGATGGTGGAGAGCGGCGGCGCGTGCGCGAGCGGTGGGCCGTACGAGATCGCCAACGAGTGCTCGTCCGGGCAGATCGGGCTGCTCTTCGGCGGCATCGTCGCCCTGCTCGTGTTCACGGCGCTCCACGCGGCCATCGAGCACTGGGCGGATGGCCCGCGGATCGGCTGGCCGGCGATCATGGGCGTGCTCTTCCTCGCCCTCGGCTGGAACTTCATCGACCTGGGGCTCGACCCGCCCCAGGACGACGGCACTTCGATCGGCTGGCTCGTGTCCGGCGTGGTCTTCTGGCTCATGGCGGTGGGCTTCCTTGCCCCGGCGGCGATGAGGGCCGCCGAGTGGCTGCGCCGCGGGGGCGCGCCGGAGCCGGTGATGTTCAGCCAGGCGACCGTGCGCGCTTCGGCCTCGCCCGCGGGCGCGCAGCCGCCCGTGGCCGCGCCAACGGCGGTCGTGCCCACCCGCCTCGTGATGCCGCCGCGCGGGCCCGACGACCCGGGCTCGCCCCGATGAGCCGCGCGCTCACGTTCACGTTCCTGGCCGCGAGCGCAGTCGGCGCGGCGGGCGGCGTCGTCCTCGGCAAGCTCATCGCGGACGGCGTGCTCTAGCGGAGCAGGTGCACCTCGCCGGCGTCGAGCGTCACGCGGCCGTCGGCGGTCTCGACGATCAGCGCGCCCGAGTCGTCGATGCCACCGGCCACGCCCTCCCCGTCGGCCCAGCGCACCCGCTGACCCCTCAACGCATCCCGCTCGCGCCACGCCTTGAGCACACGCGCGGGCGGCGCGCCAAGCCATCCGTCGAGCGAGCGCAGGAGCGCTGCCAGCGCGGCCTCGGCGGTCTCCTCGATGCCGGCGAGCCGCAGCGACGTGGCCGTCTCGGCCAGCTCGGCCGGGAACTCCTCTGTCGTCACGTTCAGGCCGATGCCCAGGACGGCCCAGCCCTCCTGCGGGCGTCCCTCGACGAGGATCCCCGCGAGCTTCTTGCCGTCGATCCAGACATCGTTCGGCCACTTGATCGATGTCTCGCCGGGAACCGCTTCCGCGACGGCAACTGCGGCTGCGAGGGGCAACATCTCATCCAGCTCGCGCAGCACCACCGACATCAGCACCGCCGAGCCCGGCGGCGCCGTCCACTCGCGGCCCTGGCGCCCGCGCCCGGCCGTCTGCTCGTCCGCCGTGACGAGCGTGCCGTGCGGCGCCCCGGCGAGGGCGAGCTCCTTCGCGCGCTCGTTCGTGGAGTCCGTGACCCGGTGGTGGACCCGTGGGGAGCCGATCATCGCGGCTGCAGCCGCAGCTCGTCGTCCGGCTTCAGGGCGAGCGTCCCGGCGGCGTCGCCGCGGTTGATCGCCAGCGCGAGCGTGCGATAGGCGTCCTGGTACACGAGCAGCTCGCCGGCGCTCACATCGGCGAAGGTCTGGGCGTACGTGGCCGCGTAGGTCTCCCCGCGGACGTCCACCTCCACCTTCCCGCCGAGCGTGATGCCGGTGCCCGCGAGCCGGTCGTGATCCACGTTCAGCCCGACGTTCCCGAAGTGGTCGATCACGAGTGCGTGCGCCACCACGGCGCCGAACTCCTCGCGCGGGTGTGGCATCTCCACGCGCGCGAGCGTCTCTGGGTCGAGCGGGTCGCCCGCGTCCGCCAGCTCGGCGCCGCGGGCGAGCCAGGCGCCGACCGGGGCGAAGATGTCGCGGCCGTGGAAGGTGGCGGAGACGGGCTCGAGCCGGTGCGGCGAGCGCGTGATGTCCACCACCTGGTCGACGCCCTCGCAGCGCTCCCAGGCGAGGCTCAGCAGGCCGTTGTCCGGCCCGACGAGGATGCGCCCGTCACCGGTGCGAAGCGCAATCGCCCGGCGCTCGGTGCCCACCTGGGGATCCACGACGGCAACGTGGACACCCACTGGCATGTACGGCAGCGTGTTGCGCAGCACGAGCGCGCCCTGGCGCACGGCGTAGCGCTCGATGCCGTGCGTGATGTCCACGATGTCCGCGTCCGGGTGGATCGTGCGGATCACGCCGTGGCAGACCCCGACGAAGTCGTCGTCGCGGCCGTAGTCGGTGAGGAGCGTGACGATCATGCGGGGACCCTGCGCGAAGCGGCGTCGTCCGTCAGCGCGTCGACCAGGCCATCCACGTCATGGCGCTCGGCCTCCACGTGTACGGTCAGGCCGTGCTCCTGGGCGGTCGCGCTCGTGATCGGGCCGATCGAGACCACGCGCGCGCCGTCGGGCGGCCGCACCCCGGCATCGAGGAGGAAGCGCACGGTGGAGCTGGAGGTGAAGGTCACGTAGGTCGCGCGCTCGAGCGCCGCGCGCTCCGCGTCGCCGAGCGGCTCGGCGACGGTCTCGTAGAGCGCCACCTCGTCCAACTGCGCGCCGCGCTCGCGCAGGGCATCCGGCAGGAGGCTGCGCGCCTGCGCGGCACGCGCCACCAGCACGCGTCGGCCCTCCACCTCGATCGGCGCGAGCGCCTCCACCAGTGCCTCGGCCACGAACTGCTCGGGCAGAACGTCGGCGCGCACTCCTCTCTGCTCCAGCTCGGCGGCCGTGCCCGGGCCGATCGCGGCCACCGTGGCACCGGCGAGCGCACGGGCGTCCTGGCCGGTCGCGCTCAGCGCGTCGAAGAGCAGTCGCACCCCGTTCGGACTCGTCAGGCAGACGAGCGCGTAGTCGCCGATGCCGCTTACCGCGTCGAGCAGCGCGCCCTCGAGCGGGCGCGACTCGATCCTGATCACCGGGGTCTCGACCACCTCGGCGCCGAGCTCGCGCAGCCGCGCCGCGAGACCGCTGGCCTGCGCGCGCGCGCGCGTGACGGCCACCACCTCGCCGTGGAGCGGTCGGCGCTCCAGCCAGGCGATCGTCTCGCGCAGCCCGGCCACCGGCCCGACCAGCGTGATTGCAGGGGGCCGCACGCCCTCTGCCTCCACGCGTGCACCGATGCCGGCCAGCGTGTCGACCAGCGTGCGCTGTCCGGGGTGCGTCCCACGCTCCACCACCGCCACCGGCTCCCGAGGGTCGCGGCCCGCCGCGGTTAGCCGCTCGGCGATCAGCGGCAGGTTCCTGATTCCCATGTAGAGCACGAGCGTGCCGGGGAAGCGGGCGAGCGCATCCCAATCGAGCGCCGACTCGGGCTTCTCGGGATCCTCATGCCCGGTCACGAAAGCAACCGCGGAGGCGGCGTCGCGGTGAGTGACCGGAATTCCCGCGTACGCCGGGGCGGCCACGCCGGCCGTCACCCCGGGCACGACCTCGAACCGGACCCCCGCCGCCGCGAGCGCCTCCGCCTCCTCGCCGCCGCGCCCGAACACGAACGGGTCGCCGCCCTTGAGGCGCACCACCCGCTTGCCGGCCACGCCCAGCTCGACAAGCAGGTCGTTCGTCTCCTCCTGGCTGAGGGCCGCTGCGCCCGGCTCCTTGCCCACGTAGCGAAGGTCGGCGTCCGGTCGTGCGCCTTCGAGTGCCCCCGGCGGGATCAGACGGTCGTACAGGATGGCGTCGGCGCTTGCGATCAGCTCGAGCGAGCGCCGCGTCATCAGGCCGGGGTCGCCGGGCCCGGCCCCGACCAGATAAACGATGCCACTCACGCGGGGAACGCTATCCGGCAGCCACCAGGCGCTCGGCCTCGGCGAGCAGCTCGTCAGCACCCGCCCTGCGCAGCCGCTCAGCGACATGGGAGCTGATCAGCCCTCCCGCATCGGGAAACGGCAACTCGAGCTCGTCGCGGATCCAGCGCGAGCCGTCGGGCAGCCCGATGAAGGCTGTGAGTTTCATCGCCTCGCCTCCCGTGATGGCCGCATGTACGCCAATCGGGGTGTTGCAGGTGGCGCGGAGCGCGCTGACGACGTGGCGCTCTTCGATCAGGCAGTCCCGCGTTGTGTCGTCGGTCACACCGCTCATGTCGGGCAACGCGAAGACCACCCTGTTGACCGCGTCGTCGGCGTCGCGTATCTGCAGGGCGAGGCAGCCCTGCCCCGCGGCGGGCACGAAGGCATCGGGGTCGAGCGGCCGTCCATCCTCGCCGCGCCCGAGCCGGTCGAGCCCGGCCTGCGCAAGCACCACCGCGTCGAAGTCACCGTCAGCGAGGCGCCTGAGCCGGGTGTCGACGTTGCCTCGCAGGTCACGGACGTCGAGGTCCGGTCGCACGGACAACAGGAGCGCACGGCGGCGCAGGCTCGCCGTGCCCACCACAGCTCCCTCCCGAAGCTCGTCGAGCGAGTCGGCCCCGCAGAGCGCATCGCGGGGATCCGCGCGGCCCGGGACGGGAAGCAGCAGGAGGCCGCTGGGAAAGTCGGTAGGCACATCCTTCGCCGAGTGCACCGCCACGTCGATCTCGTCCGCGAGGAGTGCATCTTCGAGCTCCTTGACGAAGCGCGCCTTGTCGGTGGGGTCAGGGTCCGGCCGCGACCTGTCGTAGCGGATCGCGCGGGCGCCGGACCCGCTCTTCCGTCGCTCATCGCCGGAGGTCGTGATCGGCACCAGCTCCACCTCGCCCGGCAGTCGCTCGGCCACCCACTTCGCCTGTGCGAGCGCCAGTGCGCTTCCGCGCGTGCCTAGGCGGATCACCGGCCGCGGCGCCGGCGGCGTGCGTCGAGCCGGGCGACCTCGGCGGGCGCCTCCTCGTGCGGGGCAAGGGCGGCCTCGAGCCCGAACAGCTCGTGCAGGGCGTGCACGTATCGGTATGAGGTGCCCTCGCCCGCGGCGCCGCGCAGGCGCCGGGTCGGCTCGTGCAGCAGCCGGCTCACCACGGCGCTCGCCATCGTGGCGAGCCGCTCGCGATCCGCTTCGGACAGCGACTCCCAGCGCGACTCGTTCTCGCGCAGCACTTGCTCCACGATCTCGTCACCGCGGCGCCGTAGGGCCGAGATCGTCGGCACGACGTCGAGGCTGTCGAGCCACGCCTCGAAGCGGCCCACCTCCTCGCGCACCAGCACGAGCGCCTCGTCGGCCTCCGCGTGGCGGCCGCTCAGGTTGCGCGCCACCTCGGTCTGAAGGTCGTCCATGTCGTAGAGCGCGATCCCGGGGCAGTCGCGAACGCTCGGCTCGATGTCGCGCGGCACGGCGAGGTCGATCATCACGAGCGGACGGCCCATGCGCGAGGCCGCCACGAACTCGAGCTCGTCGCGGCCGAGGATCTGGTGTGGCGCGCCAGTTGAGCTGACCACGATGTCGGCACTCTCCAGCTCGCCCGGCAGGTCGTCGAACGCGATCGCGCGGCCGCCGTAGCGCTGGGCGAGCCCGAGGGCGCGGTCGTAGCGGCGGTTGGCCACGAACAGAGCCTCCACGCCGCGGTCGCGCAGCGCGCGCGCCGTGAGCTCGGCGTTCTCTCCGGCGCCGATCACGAGTACGCGCCGCTCGGTCAGGTCGCCGAGGAAGTCGGCCGCCAGCTTCACGGCCACCGAGGACACCGACACGCTCGAGCGCGACACGTCGGTCTCGGTGCGCACGCGCTTGCCCGTTGCGAGGGCGTCGCGGAACAGCCTGTTGGTGACAGGCCCGGTCACGCCCTCCACGAGCGCCATCTCGTATGAGCGCTTCACCTGCCCCTGGACCTCGGCCTCGCCCACGATCATCGAGTCGAGCCCGCTCGTGACGGCGAACAGGTGCTCGACGGCGGCGCTCCCGCGCAGCGCGTAGATCGCGCCGAGCAGCTCGGTCGGGCGCAGGCCCGCTTGGCGCGAGAGCACCCCGAGGGCCGCGTTCTCAGCCTCCACCGGATCGGCCGTGACCAGATACAGCTCGGTGCGGTTGCACGTGGAGATCGCCACCGCCTCGTGCACCGCATCGTGCTCCACGAGCTCCGAGAGCACGCGCGCCGCGCGCCCGTCCGGCAGCGCGAGGCGCTCGCGCAGCGGAAGCGGCGCGGTCTTGTGATTGGCGCCGAGCGTGAGCAGCTCGCCGGTCACTCGTCGTCCTCCGGAGGAACCAGCTCTGAGATCTGGCGCTCGATGCGGGCGATCTTCGCCCCGATGATCGCCACGTAGATCAGGATCAGGGCCACAAACACAACATAAGCACCCGCCACGTACTTCCCAGCCTCGTCAAGCGGCAACGCGGGCACGGTTCCTCAATTTCTTCAGCTGCATCGATGCGTGCTTGGCGGTTAGCTCGAGCTTCCAGAGCGTCACGAACAGCAGGGCCATGCCCACGAGCGCCACCAGGAAGGTGAGTCGCATCTCGCCCGGCAGGCTTCCGCCGGTCTGGGACAGCACCCGCGGGTGCGTGTACTTCTCAGCGAGCCGGACCGCGATGAAGTTGAGCGGCACGAACGCCCCCGCGGTGATGGCGAAGACCGACGAGTAGCGCGCCTGGCGGTCCGGGTCCTCGATCGAGAAGCGCAGCGGGTAGTAGACGCAGTACAGGAGGAACACCACCAGGAACGAGACCAGCACCGGCTCGTCCCACAGCCACCAGTGGCCCCAGGATGCCTTCGCCCAGATCGACCCCGTGATCAGAACCGCGAGCCCGAGGATGATCGAGAGGTGGATCGCCACGTACGAGCGCATGTCCCACGAGCGGTCGCCGCTGCGCAGGTGCCTGATCCCGAAGATGCCTCCGGCCACGAACCCGCACAGCGCGACGATCGCCATCGGCACGTGGATGTAGAAGATCTTCTGGACGAAGCCCTGGTCGGCGTCGTTCGGCGCGTAGAAGAACACGAGAGCGAACGCCGTCGTGATGGTCACGGCGGCGGCTGCGGCGAGCGGCGCGAGGCCCTTGGAATACATCAGTCCTCGAGCAGGAAGTCGAAGACCGCTACGGAGAGAAGCACGAATACCACATCGTAAAGAGTGAGGACCGAAAGCCAGCGGCCGAGGTCCTCCGGACCGGCGTCCTGGCGCATCAGCGGCTCCGTGGCCTGGGCGCAGGCGATCAGGAGCGGCACGAGCAGCGGGAGCAGGAGCAGCGGCACGATCAGCTCGCGCGCGCGGGTTTCCGCGGCAAGTGCGGCCACGAGCGCGCCCACGGCTGCCACGCCCAGGTTGCCGAGCGCGAGTATCGCCAGCAGCTCGGGAAAGGCGCCGCCGAGGCCAGGGCCGAGCAGCAGGAGCGCGAACGCGGGCACGGCCACGAGCTCGACGGCGGTTAGGAACAGGAACAGGGCCGCGGCCTTCGCCACGAACAGCGAGGTGCGATCCACCGGAGCCAGCAGCAGGCCGTCGATGCCGCCCTGCTCGCGCTCCGCCGCGAACAGGCGCGTCACCCCGATCACGGCGGCCAGCAGCATCGTCACCCACAGGACCCCGGAGGCGAGCTCGCCGTCGAGCGAGTCGCGGTCGAGCCCGAAGTGGAAGAGCACGTAGACCGTGATCGAGAACAGCACCATCGCCGGCACCGATTCCTTCATGCGCAGCTCGATCAGCAGGTCCTTGCGCAGGATCGCGCGGGCGGTGCGGATCACCGGTACAGCTCCGTGCCCACCGGCGCCGGGCGCCCGCCCTTGAGGCCGAGGCTGAGGTCGCTCTCCGCCAGGGCGCCCTCCACGTCGTGGCTCACGAGCACGCGCGTGCGCCCAGAGTCTCTCCCGATCAGGGGTTCGAGCAGCTCGACCGCGGCCGGGTCGAGGTTGGCGCGCGGCTCGTCCAGCAGCAGCAGCGCCGGCTCGTGCAGCACGGCTCGCGCCGCGGCGAGGCGCTGGACGAGGCCCTTGGAGAGGTCCCTAACGGGATCGTCGGCGCGGTCCTCCATTCCCACCGTGCCGAGGAGCTCCTCGACGCGGGCAGGCGCCACCCCGTGCAGCCGCGCGTGGTAGCGCAGGTTCTCGCGCCCGCTCAGCTCGCGGTAGAGCAGTGGCTCGTGGCCGAGGTAGCCCACCTGCGACGGCAGCTTCCAACGCTCCCCGGGCAGATCTGCGCCGAGCACCCGCGCGCTGCCGCCGTTAGGCCGCAGGAGGCCGGCGAGCACCCGCAGCAGCGTGGTCTTGCCCGCGCCGTTGCCGCCCAGCACTGCCAGCGTCTGCCCCTCCTCCACGCGCACGCTCACGCCGGCGAGCGCGACCCGCTCGCCGTACCGCCGCTCGAGGCCTTCGAGCTCGATCGCAGCCACGCGCGGAAGCCTATGCTTCGGCCATGGCGCGGATGGTCGGCATCAACCACGTCGCGCTGACCGTCGGCGACGTGGACGAAGCGGTCGAGTTCTACGGCCGCATCTTCGAGCTCGAGCTGCGCGGCCGAGTGCCCGGCATGGCCTTCCTCGACATGGGCGACCAGTTCCTCGCCCTCGCCCACAGCAAGCCCGGCACGCCCGACCGGGATCGCCACTTCGGGCTCGTGGTGGACGACCGGGCCCGCGTGCGGCAGGCGCTCCACGAGGCCGGCGTGGAGGTCGAGCCGGGACACGGACTGCACTTCACGGACCCGTGGGGGAACCGCGTGGAGGTGGTCCAGTACTCGGAGGTCCAGTTCACCAAGGCGCCTCCGGTGCTCAGCGGGATGGGCCTGGAGAAGCTCGGGAAGTCCGAGTCGGCGCAGCGGGAGCTGCGCGACAAGGGCCTGGGGCCCTAGCTCCCCCGCTCCAGCAGCTTCGCCGCGTGCTCCAGCGTCGGCTCCACGATCGGCCAGGACTGCTCGATGGCCTTCGGGTTCCCCGGCAGGTTCACGATCAGCGTCCGCCCGCGCACGCCCGATATGCCGCGCGTGAGCAATCCCAGCGGCGTGTGCTGGCGCGAGTCGGCGCGGATCGCCTCGGCGTAGCCGGGCGCCTCGCGGTCGATAGCGGCCTGGGTGGCCTCGGGGGTCACGTCGTCCACGGTCAGCCCGGTGCCGCCCGTGGTGAAGATGAAGCGCACGCCGTCGTGGTCGGCCAGCCGCTTGAGCACGGCGAGGATCGACTCGCGGTCGTCGGAGACGACCTCGTGCTGGACGTCGAGCCCCGCGGCCTCGCACAGCCGCACGAGGGCGGGTCCGGACACGTCCTCGCCCTCGCCTCGGGCGAGCGAGCTCGACACCGTGACCACCGCCGCGCGTCCGCTCACGGCTCGCGGCGCCAGTCGTGGCGCCCGCCCGACTTCTCGAGCAAAACGACCTCGGTGATCTCGACTCCGCGTTCGATCCCCTTGACCATGTCGTAGACCGTCAGGGCCGCGACCGAGGCCGCCGTGAGCGCCTCCATCTCCACGCCAGTGGGGCCCGTGGTGCGCGCCTCGGTCTCGATCTCGACCCGGTCGTCTTGCACCTCGATGCGCACGTCGACGAAGGACAGCGCGAGCGGGTGGCACAGTGGGATCAGCTCCGCGGTGCGCTTGGCCGCCTGGATGCCGGCGATGCGCGCGGTCGACACTACGTCGCCCTTCGGCGCGTCGCCGCGGGCCACCGCCGCGGCAGTCTCGGGCGACATGCGCACCACGGCCCGGGCCAGCGCTCGCCGGTCGGTGGCCTTTTTGTCGCCCACGTCGACCATCCGGGCGCTCCCGGCGTCGTCGAGGTGTGTGAGCTCGTCAGACAGGCTGGTGGGTCCGCTGCGCCGCCGCGATCAGGTCGCGCACGGCGTGCTCGTCGTCGCGCCGGAGCAGCTCGATCGGATCGGGTTCGCCGTTCACGATCGACTCGAAGAAGACCTTGCGGTCCTGGTAGGTGGGGAGCGTCCCCTTCGCCCAGCCGCGCACCTCGTTCAGCAGGATCGCGAGGCGGGCGTATGGCTCGCCGTACTCCTCGGCGATCTCGTTCCGGATCCGCTTCGCGAGTGCCGGCGACGCCCCCGCGGTCGAGATGGCGATCGCCAGCGGACCGGTGCGGATGATCGCCGGGAGGATGAAGTTGCAGAGCGGCGGCACGTCCACCACGTTCACGAGCATGGCCCGCCGCTCCGCGTCGTCGTAGATCTGGATGTTCACGTCGGTGTCGTCGGTGGCGGCGATGACCATGAAGACACCATCGAGGTCCTCAGGTCCCGCGTACTCCCGCCGCGCCCAGCGGATCGAGCCCTCGGCCGCCAGTTCGCGCAGCGGCTCGATCGCGCGGGGCGCGATCAGCACCACGTCGCCCTCGCACGCGAGCAGTCCCTCGACCTTCTCGAGGCCGATGTGACCGCCCCCGATCACGAGACAGCGGCGCCCGCTCAGCTTCAGGCAGGCGATGTAGAAGGGGATGTCGAGCATCCCCTGAACGCAGCTCTGGTCGCAGATGCCCTTCCTGAGCTGGCAGACGCATTCCTTGCCGGCGTAGGCTTGTGCTGGCATTGGAGAAAGTCTAGAAGCCGGTGGGCCGAGGCTCACGCGGCTCCGCGGCCCTCGTCGGTGAAACTGCTCCAGACCGTGGACGCCGCCGCGCCGCGATCGGGCCCGTCGTGCAGCTCGATCCGCACGACCCACTTCACCCACTGGAAGCCGCGGCGGTTGCGTGCGACCAGTCGCAGCGGCGCCCCATGGCCGTGTGACAGCTGCTCGCCACCCACATGGGTCGCAAGCAGGAGGTCCTCAAGCTCGCCGAGCTCGAAGCCCCAGCGATATCCGGTATGCGAAACCACACGCAGGTGCGTGGCCGTGCCCAGCAGACGCGCCCGCGAGAGCAGTCGCTCGAGTGCGATCCCGCGCCAGCGCTGACGCGAGTAGAACCCGCCCGTGCAGTCGAGCGTCGCGATCAGCTCGTCGTCGGCACCCAGCTCGTCGAGGGGCACCTCGAGCGGGCGGTCGACGAGGCCGACGACCTCGAGCCGCCACTCGTCCGAGTCGAGCACGCGCGGCTTGTCGGCGACCCACGAGGTCGTGGGGAAGTCGTTGCCGCTGAACGAGCTCCGCTCATACGAGCCCGTGAAGCGCCGCTGGGCGCCGCGTAGCTCGAGCAGCTCACCAACCGGGCGCTGGATCCACCACGCGGCGTAGCCGCCGAGTGCGACCGCTCCGAGGCTGAGGAACTGCCGTCGCCCAGCGATGTCCGCGCGCCTCAGCGGCTTCCCGCGCAGCAGCGCGTGGCCGAGGACGACGAGTGCCAGCGCCGTGCCGAGCGCGAAGTGCCAGCTGAGCAGGTTGTAGCCGGCAAACGAAAGCTGGACGCCGCTCGACCATGCCCAGCCCGAGAGCAACGCGACGGCGACGAAGGCGGCGGCCCCCGCCCCGGCGGCGGTCCGGCGGTCCCATGGGCGCACGAGCCGCCGCAGGACACGGCGGCCCTTCCAGACGAGCATGCCCCCGAGCGCGAAGCCGCCGGCGCCGTGGACAGCGAACACCCAGGCGTCGCTGGAGCGACCGGCAAACAGGCTCATCACGCCGGTCGCGAACAGCAGCCCGACCAGCAGCGCCAGGCCCCAGTCCGTCGCGCGAGGCGTCACGGACCTGAGGTTACGCCGCTGCGCCCGGCATGCGTCCAGCTGCGAGCGGCATCGAATGCCTACGCCAGATGCGCCATCCGTCGCCGCCTCGCCGCCACATGTCGCTGATGACGAAGGTGCCGCTGCGGTCCTGGCCGAGGACCGTCGCACGCATGGAGACGTAGTCCTCGAGGACCGCGAGCCAGCGTTCACGTGGCATCACGGCGGGAGTCGGGTGGACGATCACGAGCGCGTAGTCGTCCTCGAGCAGGGCGTCCGCAGCTTGCGCATCGCGCCGCTCAATGCAGCGCTGGAACTCCCGTCATTCGGGCCTCTAGATCCGCGTTGCCCAACGTCAGCGCTTGAACACGTCGCGCAGCGTCTTGCGGCCCACGCGTGCGAGCGGCAGCGCGCCGCGGCGCAGTGCGCCCGGCTTGTCGGCGTCGCGGCCGTAGAGCAGCCGCGCCGAGGCCTGCATCGCCTTGCCGAGCGCCTCGTCGTATGGGTGCCACCAGAAGTCGCGCGTGCGCGAGGGCTCCCAGGTCACGAGCTTGATGTTCACGCATTCGTAGAGGCCGAACTTCGAGTGCGAGCGGCCGAGGCCGGAGTTCTTCACGCCGCCCCATGAGCACGAGCAGGCGCCGTGGCTGAACATGTGGTCGTTCACCCAGACCATCCCGGACTCGAGCCGCCCGGCGATGCGCTCGCCCTTTGCCCGGTTCATGGTCCAGACCGACGCGCCGAGACCGAACTCCGAGTCGTTCGCGAGCGCGATCGCCTCGTCCTCGTCCTCCACGGTCATGATCGGGACGACGGGGCCGAAGATCTCCTCGCGCATGATCCGCATCTCGTGCGTGACCCCGGTGAGGACGGCCGGGCGGAAGAAGGGCGGCTCGGCGCCGCCGCAGTGCAGGGTCGCGCCGTTCGCCACGGCGTCCTCCACCAGCTCCTTCACGGTCTCGAGCTGCTCGGACGAGACCATCGGCCCGATCTCGGTCTCCCACTCCATCGGGTCGCCGACCCGCAGGGCCTTCGCGCCCTCGACCACGCCCTCGATGAAGCGGTCGGCCACGTCCTTCACCACGTAGACACGCTCGATGCCCGAGCAGGTCTGCCCGGCGTTCGCGAAGCCGCCCCAGAGGCAGCCGGAGATCGCATTGGCCATGTTCGCGTCGTCGCACACGACCATCGCGTCCTTGCCGCCCAGCTCCAGCACCGAGCCCTTCATTCGCTGGGCGCACTCCACGCCGACGCCGCGCCCGACCTCCACCGAGCCCGTGAAGAAGATCTTCGAAGCGCTCGACTCGACCAGCGCCTGGCCGACCGCCCCGCCGCCGTGCACGGTGCGCACGAGGCCCTCGGGCACGCCGGCGCGCTCGAACACCTCCTGGATGCGCTGGCCGATCAGCGGGGTGAGCGAGGCCGGCTTGAGCACCACGCCGTTGCCCGCCATCAGCGCGATCGCCACCTCGCCGAAGGGGATCGACCACGGGTAGTTCCAGGGAGCGATCACGCCGACCACTCCCAGCGGCTCGTAGGTGAAGCGAGCGCGCTTCTGCTTGATGAAGATCGGCAGCGGGATGCGCTCGTCCGCGAGGATGTCCGGCCCGGCGTCCGCGAGCCAGCGGAGCGAGTCGATCGTGGGGAGCAGCTCCATCACGTACGACTCGTTGCGGGCCTTGCCCTGCTCGCGCGTGAGCAGCTCGGCGAGCTCGTCGATCTGGTCGATCAGCGCCTGAGCGGCCCGGCGCATGTAGCGCGCGCGATCCCCCAGCGGCAGCTGCGCCCAGAAGGGCTGCACGCTCGCCACGTCGTCGACCACGGACTGGACCTGGTCGGGCGTGATCGTCGGGACAGCGCCGAGGCGCTGGCCGTCGAGCGGGCTGAAGGACTCGAGCTCGGTGGCCTCGGCAGGCCGCAGCGCAGCTTCCATGGCGAGGGATTCTGTCAGTCGCGGCCGCGGGCGCGGCGGATGCGCTCGAGCCGCTCGGCGAGCTCGGCCTCCTCGCCGTGCTCGGAGAGCTCGAGGAAGCGCTCGCCCACGGCCTCGTCGGGCATCAGCTCCTGCTCGGCGACGCCCTCGGCGTGAGAGTGCGGGTAGTCGTAGTCGAGGCCCCTGCCGAGCTTCTTCGCGCCTGGGTAGGCGGCGCTGCGAAGGGCCGCCGGAGGCTCGGGGGTGCCGTGGTCGCGCACCCACGCGCGGGCGCGCTTGATCGCCTCGTAGGAGGCGTTCGACTTGGGCGCGAGCGAGAGGTACACCGCCGCCTGGGCGAGATTGAGCGCGCACTCGGGCAGGCCCACGTGCTCGACGGCATGGGCCGCGCTCACCGCCACCTCGAGCGCGCGAGGGTCAGCGTTGCCGATGTCCTCGCTCGCGAGCACGACCATGCGGCGGGCGATGAAGCGCGGGTCCTCGCCGCCCTCGAGCATCGCCGCGAGGTAGAGGAGCGAGGCGTCCGGATCGGATCCGCGCGTGGCCTTGATCCACGCCGAGATCAGGTCGTAGTGGAGGTCGCCGCCCTTGTCGTAGAGGATCGCGCTGCGCTGGAGCGCGTCCTCGGCCACTCGCAGCGTCACGGCTCCGTTCTGGCCGACCGTCTCGGCGGCCAGCTCCAGCGCGGACAGGGCCGTGCGCGCATCGCCCGCCGAACGCGCGGCGAGGAACTCGAGGGCGTCGTCATCCACCCGGGGGGCGTCCGCGATGCCGCGCTCGCCGCCCAGCGCCCGGCGCAGCAGGGCGAGCACGTGCTCGTCCTCGAGCGAGCGCAGCTCGTAGATCCGGCAGCGCGACAGCAGCGCCGAGTTCACCTCGAAGTAGGGGTTCTCCGTCGTGGCGCCCACCAGGATCACGGTGCCGTCCTCCACCGCCGGCAGCAGCGTGTCCTGCTGCGCCTTGTTGAAGCGGTGGATCTCGTCGAGGAAGAAGATCGTGCGCTCGCCGCTCGTGGTGAGCCGGTGCCGCGCGCGCTCGATCACCGCCCGCACCTCGGCTCGGCCGGCGTTCACCGCGGAGGCCTCCTCGAACGCCGCGCGAGCATTCACCGCGAGCAGCCGGGCGAGCGTCGTCTTGCCCGTGCCCGGTGGCCCGTACAGGATCATCGAATGCGGCCGGCCCTCCTCGAGCGCGGTCCGCAGCGCCGACCCCCGGCCGAGCAGATGCTCCTGGCCGACGAACTCGCCAAGCGACGCCGGCCGCATGCGTGCCGCCAGCGGCTGGCCGGCCACGTCGCCCGCGTCGGGCCCGGTCGTCGCGTCCTCGGTCTCGAAGAGCTGCTCTTCCACGCTCTGAATTCTCGCAGCGCTAGGCGCCAACACGGGCCAGGAAGCCCGTGAGCGCCGCGGCGCTCTCGGCGGGCGCGTCCTCCCACACGAAATGGCGCGCGCCGTCCACCACCACAAGCTCCGTGTCCGGTAGCTCTCGCTGAAAGCGATGGGCGCCCGCCACCGGCGCGAACTCATCGTCCTCGCCCCACAGCAGCAGGGTCGGTACGCCCAGGGCGGCGAGGTCGTAGCCCTCGAGCTTGGAGAAATCGCCCGAGCGGTACAGCTCGAGTTGGCCGCGCCTGCGCGTGTCGTCGGCGTAGGCCTTCCAGTACTCATCGATCGCCTCGTCGGTCATTCCCGTGCTCGATCCGCGCATCACCGCGGCGAAGCCGTCGCGCTCGAAGCCGGCCATCAGCTGCTCGCCGGTGTCGGGCTCGCGCAGCGCCTTGGCGAAGCCGTGCCACTTGCCGTTCGGAAAGAAGCCGGTCGAGCTGATCACGAGCGCCCGCACCGCCTCGGGGTGCTCGCACGCCCAGCGCATGCCGATAAGGCCACCCCAGTCGTGCACCACGAGCACGCACGTTTCGATCCCGAGCTCCGAGCGGAAGTGCTCGACGGACTCGATGTGGCGCTCCCAGGTGCCCGGCGGATCGGGCTCCGAGTCGCCATAGCCGGCGAGGTCCGGTGCCACGGCGCGCCAGCCGGCTTCCGCGGCGGCCGGCATCACGTCGGTCCACATGAACGAGGACTCCGGGAACCCGTGCAGCAGGAGAACCACGGGCGCGTCGGCAGGACCCGTCTCGCGGTATGAGAGTCCGGCGGCCACCATCTAACCTTGGAATATGACTGCGCCTGTTCCTGAGGACAAGCTGCGCCTCGGCGGCATGGCGCTCCGCAACGGCCTCCTGGTCCACGGGCCCACGCACTGGGCGGCCGCGGTGCGCACGAACGACGGCGAGCTGAAGGTGGCATCCGGGCGCAAGCCGGACCTCGGCGGCAAGGCCTCCGAGCGGCTGCCCGGGATCCGCGGGATCGTGAAGCTCGCCGAGGCCATGGCCGTGATTCCGCTCGTCAAGCGCGCGCTGCCGGAGGCGCGGCTACCGATGCAGGATGTGAGGACGCTCGGCGCGATGGGCGCCGCGGCGCTCGGCGGGCACGCGATCCGCAGCGCGGGCTCGCGCAAGCCGGGCTCGCGCACGGCGGGCCGCGAGGCCGCGGTGGCGCTCGTGAGCCTTGCGCCGGCATTGCTGGCGCTGCGCAGCGGGGACCTCGCGGCCTACCACGGCGTCGAGCACAAATCGATCGCCGCATACGAGGACGGCGAGGACGCCGCGGACGCCAACAAGGAGCACGACCGCTGCGGCTCCCATCTGGTCGCGCCGATGGTCACGGCGGCCGCCGTCGGCAACGTGGCGCTGCGCCGGGCGGGGCTGCGTGGCCCGGCGGCCGAGGCCGCGGTGGGGCTCGGCAGCGCGGCGCTGGCGGTGGAGGTGTTCGCATGGGGCGAGCGCCACCCCGACTCGGGCGTCACGCGGATGATGCGCCGGCCCGGCTTTGAGATCCAGCGCGTGATCGGCACTCGCGAACCCACATCCGAGCAGCTCGAGGTCGGCAGGGCGGCTCTCGCAGAGATCCTGCGGGTCGAGGGTGACCAGTAGCGCGCCCACCCGCTCGCGCCTCGACCCTGAGGTGTTCAGGCTGCCGGTCGAGAAGATCCGCGATGGCCATTACTCGGACGCGTACTTCAACCTCACGCGCCAGCTGCTCATGGAGACCGGTCACCGCCCGACGGTCACGGTTCAGGTCTTCCAGAAGGAGCTCTCGGTGCTGGGAGGCGTCGACGAGGCGATCGCCGTCCTGAAGCTGTGCTCCGACGGCTGGGAGGAGCTCGAGGTCCACGCGCTCCACGAGGGCGACGAGATCTCTCCGTGGGAGCCGGTGCTTCAGATCGACGGCGACTATGCGCTGTTCGCGCACCTCGAGACGGTCTACCTCGGCACGCTCTCGCGACGTACACGCATCATGCGCAACGTCCGCGAGGTGGTGGACGCAGCCGGCGGCAAGCCGATTCTCTTCTTCCCCGCGCGCCACGACCACTGGCTCGTCCAGACCGGCGACGGCTGGGCCGCGCACGTGGCCGGCGCCATCGGAGTGTCCACGGACGCCCAGGCGTCGTGGTGGGGCGGGCGCGGCGTTGGCACGGTGCCGCATGGGCTGATCGCGGCCTTCGGCGGGGACTCCGTGGCGGCCGCCCGGGCATGGGCAGACCGCTTCGCCGACCAGATGAATGTGACCGTGCTCGTGGACTTCGAGAACGACTCCGTGCGCACCGCGCTCGAGGTTGCGGATGCGCTCGGCGATCGCCTCTGGGGCGTGCGCCTCGACACCTCCGAGCACCTCGTCGACCAGGCCCTGTGGCACGAGATGGGGCACTTCAAGCCGACCGGCGTGAACCCCGTTCTGGTGGGCAAGGTCCGCGACGCACTCGACGCCGCAGGGCACCAGGGAGTGCACATCGTGGCGTCCGGCGGCTTCAACGCGGAGAAGATCCGGGAGTTCGAGACGGTGGGCGCCCCGGTCGACGCCTACGGTGTCGGATCGTCGCTCGTCCAGGGCGCGAACGACTTCACCGCGGACGTCGTGAGGGTCGAGGGACGGAACCTGGCGAAGGCCGGACGGAGCTTCAGGCCAAACCCGCGGCTAGAGAGAGTGTTGTAGGACTCATGCCGACGGCGCCTATGGCCGATTGGGGTACTGGATGAGGAGGACCCTCCGCACCCTGCCCCTGCTCGCCCTGCTGGTCGTCATGGCTGCCTTCGCAACCCCTGCAAGCGCCGCCGGTGGCTCGGCGTCATGCACCGTCCCCTTCGAGGTCGCCCGCAGCCAGTCGATCGAGGGGCTCGTGCTCGAGCCCGGGCCCTACAAGCTCACCGTGCTCGACAGCTCGCAGACGACCTGCGACGCGGCCAACGACTCATTCCGCGCCGTGCTGAAGGAGCCGGGTGCGGGGCTGCCCGACGGCTGGAAGCTGGACGCGCCCACGAGCACGATCTCGCGCTCGGACGGGACGGACGCAGTCCGCTTCGGGCTTGACATGGAGGCCGCGGCCGGCGGCGGCGCATCGTGGTGGGACGGCATGCAGGCCTGGATGCTCACGTGGCTGCCGATCATCTTCATGGGCCTGATCGCGGTAGCGATCGTTTGGATGATCAAGTACATGCCGCGGACGAAGCCGCAGGAGATCGCGCCCTCCTCGTCGGAGTCGATCAGCTGGCAGGACGTTGAGGGTGTGGAGGAGGCGAAGGACGAGCTGCGCGAGGTCGTGGAGTTCATGCGCGACCCGAAGCGCTTCCGCAAGCTCGGCGCGAAGGTGCCGAAGGGCATCCTGCTGCACGGGCCTCCCGGCACCGGCAAGACGCTGCTCGCCAAGGCCGTGGCGAACGAGTCGAACGCGCGCTTCTTCGCCCAGTCGGCCTCCTCGTTCGTCGAGATGTTCGCCGGCCTCGGCGCCGCGCGCATCCGGCGGCTGTTCCGCCAGGCACGCAAGGCAGCTCCCGCGATCATCTTCATCGACGAGCTCGACGCCGTGGGCGCCACGCGCGGCAACGACATCTCCGGCGAGAAGGACCAGACGCTCAACCAGCTCCTGGTGGAGCTGGACGGCTTCGGTGGCGCCGACAACGTCGTCGTGATCGCCGCCTCCAACCTGCTCGAGAAGCTCGACCCGGCGCTGCTGCGCCCGGGCCGCTTCGATCGCCAGATTCTCGTCACGCCGCCCGACCTGAAGGGCCGCCGCAACATCCTTCTCGTCCACACGCGCGGGAAGCCGCTGGCCGACGACGTGGACCTCGAGGTGGTGGCGCGTCAGACGAGCGGCATGACCGGTGCCGACCTCGCCAACATCTGCAACGAGGCCGCGATCTTCGCCGGCCGCGAGCACCGCGACCACCTGCTCACGCGCGACTTCGAGGCCGCGCTCGAGCGTGTGGTGGCCGGGATGCAGTCGCGCCGGGTGATCACCGATCACGAGAAGAAGGTCGTGGCATACCACGAGGCCGGCCACGCGCTCTGCTCGGAGATGCTGCCGTCGGTGCAGAAGGTGCACCGCATCTCGATCATCCCGCGCGGCCGCGCGCTCGGATACACGCTCAACCTGCCCGAGGAGGACCGCTACCTGAAGTCGAGGGAGGAGCTGCTCGACTACATGGTCGTGCTGCTCGCGGGCCGCGTGAGCGAGCACATCATCTTCGGCCAGATCACCACCGGCGCCTCCGACGACCTGCACAAGGTCCACGAGATCAGCCGCTCGATGGTCACCCAGTACGGCATGGGGACGGAGCTGGCCTCGAAGCAGCTGCCCTCCGACGACTACTCGATGTCCGACCACACGCGCCGCATGATCGACGAGGAGCAGCAGTACCTCACCGACCTGGCGCACCGGCGCGCCATGGAGATCGTGGGTGGCAACCGCGCGCTGCTCGAGGCGCTTGCCCACACCCTGCTCGAGAACGAGGTCCTGGAGCGCGAGGACATCGAGCGCCTGGTGGCCGAGCACCGCGCGGCGCCGGCGGCGCCGGCGGTCGGGCGCTTCGCGCCGCTCGAGCCCGAGCCCGGGCCTGCCACGGTCGCCGCGTCCGAGCGCCTGGAGGATCAGCCGGGCGCCGACTCGCCGTCGTAGTACTCCGCCTCGTCCTCCCTCCGGAACCAAACGCGCAGGCCGCCTCCGTCGGGCCGGCGCTCGAACGCGCCGATCTTGCCGGAGTCGGGCTGTAGGACCACGTCGGGCTCGCCGCTCGGGCTGAACGCGAGGAAGCGGACGGTGTCTCGGGTCCGGTTCACGATCTGGTGGGCGCCCTCCTCTCCGCGTGGGAACGAGACCACCTCGCCCTGCTCGAGCTCGCGCCAGCCGTCGTGTGTGCGCAGGCTCGGCGTGCCGGCCAGCACTACCACGAGCTCCTCTTCGGTGAGGTGAGCGTGGTACGGGTAGGCCGCCTGGCCGGGCGGCACCTCCCACAGGCTCAGGCCAAGCCGCTCGGCGCCCGCCTGGCGGCTGATCCGTGCGCGCTGCGCGCGAAAGCCCTCCTGCTCGCGCGGTTCGTCGAAGTTCGGGCGTTCGATATTCACCATGGTGCGTATTCTGCTCACCCCGTGTTCGGACGCATTGATCACATCGGAGTGGCGGTCGACGACCTCGACGAAGCCATCGCCCTCTACGGCGAACGGCTGGGCATGCCCGTCCAGCATCGCGAGACCGTGGAGGAGCAGGGCGTGGAGGCGGTGCTGCTCGGCGTCGGCGAGAGCCACGTGGAGCTGCTGCGGCCGCTCTCTCCGGACACGGCGGTCGGGAAGTTCCTCACGAGGAGCGGACCCGGCCTTCACCACGTGGCGTACGGGACGGACGACATCGAGTCGGCCATCGAGTCCGTGCGGGCTGCCGGCATCGAGCTGATCGACGAGCAGCCCCGCATCGGCATCCGCGGCAGCCGCGTGGCGTTCCTGCACCCGAAGTCGACCGGCGGGGTGCTCACCGAGCTGGTCGAGCCCCCGGAGGGGCACTGATGGCGGACACCCCCCGAAGCATCGACATCGGCTTTCAGGGCGGGCAGTCGCTGCCCGTCCGCGTGGACCAGGCGGCCTACGACGGGCTCCGGAAGGCGCTCTCGGACTCCGGCTCGGATCGCTGGTTCGAGCTGACGACCCAGGACTCCGACGTGTACATCGACCTCTCGCAGGTCGTCTACGTCAGGCTCGACACCGAAGACCATCGGGTCGGCTTTTAGCTCTTGCGCGCCCTCGCTGCGCTGGACCTCAGGCTGCTGCGCCTGCTGCGGACGCGCGGCCATTCGCCGCCGGTGGAGGCGGCCGCCATCAACCTGGCCCGCTCGGGTGAGAACGGGCTGCTCTGGCACGTGATCGCCCTGGGTGGAGTTGCGCTCGGCGGCTCCCGGCGACGCGACGCGTACTTCCGAGCGATGAAGATCGTGCTCGCCACGCTGGTGGCGAACACCGTCGTCAAGCAGACGGTTCGGCGCGCTCGGCCGGTGCTCGAGGAGGAGCTGCCCGCCCTGACGCCGGTGCTGTCGGGCCGCTCCTATCCCTCGGCCCATTCGTCGACCTCCTTTGCCGGCGCCCGGGCGCTGTCCGCGGCCGGTGTGCCCGCCGCGCCGCTTTACGCGGTGGCCGTGGCGATGGCGCTGTCGCGGCCCTACCTCGGCGTGCACTACCCCTCGGACATCGTCGCGGGCGCGGCCCTCGGCGATGCCGTGGCACGCTTCATGACGCGATGAAAATCGGCATCGTCGGCATGCCGAACGCGGGCAAGTCCTCGCTCTTCAACGCGCTCACGCGGGCGGGCGCCCAGGCGGCCAACTACCCGTTCACAACGGTGGAGCCGAACGTTGCGGTGGTGGGCGTCCCGGACGAGCGGCTCGACAGGGTGGCGGCGACGATCGGCGCCCGGCCGATCGTGCACGAGACGATCCAGTTCCACGACATCGCCGGCCTCGTGAAGGGCGCGCACGAGGGCGAGGGGCTCGGCAACAAGTTCCTGGGGAACATCCGGGAAACCGACGCGATTCTGCACGTGGTGCGGGTGCATGAGGATGCGCAGGTGGTGCACCCGGAGGGGCGCGTGGACCCGCTAGCGGATGCCGAGACGATCGAGACCGAGCTGCTGTTCGCCGATCTCGAGCAGGCGGAGCGGCGGCTCGAGCGCGTGTCGAAGCAGGCGAAGTCGGGAGACAAGGTGGCGATCGCCGAGGAGGGGTGGTTGGTCGCTGTTGTCGAGGCATTGAGGGAGGGCCGCGGTGTGCGCTCCGTGCCAGAGCCGCAGGACGCTCCCGGCGCTGCCACTCGCCTCACGGCGCTTACCTCGAAGCCTGTTCTTTATGTCGCCAACGTGGCGGAGGGAGAGCCGCTCGAACCGCCTGCTGCGCTCGTGGCGCACGCGGAGGAGCGCGGCGCCCGCGCGACTGCTGTGAGCGCGCGGCTGGACTCGGAGCTCTCGGAGATGGACGACGAGGACGCCGCGGCGATGCGCGAGGAGATGGACGTGGGCGAGTCGGGCCTCGAGACCGTGATCCGCGAGGCGTTCTCCCTGCTCGACCTGATCCAG
Source organism: uncultured Thermoleophilaceae bacterium (assembly GCA_963825345.1). Taxonomy (GTDB): domain Bacteria; phylum Actinomycetota; class Thermoleophilia; order Solirubrobacterales; family Thermoleophilaceae; genus JACVRW01. The sequence goes on from CAWGSQ010000012.1 coordinate 538,350, forward strand.
TTCTTCACCGCCGGTCAGGACAAGGAGGGCCGCGCCTGGGCGATCCCGCGCGGCACGCGCGCCCGCACCGCGGCCGGCTCGATCCACACCGACATGGAGCGCGGCTTCGTGGCGGCCGAGGTCACGCCCTGGGACGCCCTCGTCGAAGCCGGCGGCTACAACGCGGCCCGCGAACGCGCCCTGACCCGCGTGGAGGGCCGCGAGTACGTGATGCAGGACGGGGATGTGGTCACCTTCCGCTTCACGCCGTCGTAGCGCCGCCTGCGTTGGCGGTGCCCGAACAGCAGCATTGAGGGCGCTCCAAGCGTCGGTGCCGCAGGAAATCAATCACTATCAGTCAAAACCTGCGGCACCGCCTTCGGAGATGGCAGAAATCGTCCGGTGAGTGGTCTTGCGGCCAAGAGCTGAGGAGCGGATCATGGGGGCATGCGCCGTGTTGTCATTGCTGTCTTTGAGGGCGTCCAAACCCTGGACGTGACCGGCCCCGCCGAGGTGCTCCGGGCGGCGACGCTGCTCCATCCGCCCGGCTACGACGTGACGATCGCCGCGCCTGAAGCGGGACCACTCCGCACATCCACCGTGACGATGGTGCCCGACCAACCCCTCAGTGCATGCAGTGAACCGATCGACACCCTGATGGTCGCCGGAGGAACCGGCACGCGCCGGGCCGAGGAGGATGAGGATCTGATCGAGTGGCTGAGGGAAGCGGCCAAGCGCACGCGGAGAGTGACCTCGGTCTGCACCGGCGCCTTCCTGCTCGCACGCGCGGGGCTTCTCGACGGTCGCCGCGCCACCACCCACTGGGCCTCATGCGCCGACCTCGCCGAGCGCTACCCGGAGGTCACGGTCGAGCCCGACCCGATCTTCGTGCGCGACGGCGACGTGGCCACCTCCGCGGGCGTGACCGCTGGGATGGACCTCGCGCTCGCGCTGGTGGAGGAGGATCTCGGCCGCGACACCGCCCTCGCGGCCGCGCGCTGGCTTGTGCTTTTCGTGAAGCGTCCCGGCGGCCAGGCCCAGTTCAGCGCCCAGCTCGCCGCGCAAACCGCGGACCGCGCGCCGCTACGAGAGCTGCAGGCCTGGATCCCCGACCACCTGACGGAGGACCTTTCAGTGCCTGCCCTTGCACGGCGTACGCGCATGAGCGACCGCAACTTCGCCCGCGCCTTCCGCCGTGAGACCGGCATGACGCCGGCCGCGTACGTGGAGGCGGCCCGTGTCGAGAGCGCCCGCATTGCGCTCGAGTCGGGCGATCTGACCGTGGAGCGCATCGCCGTGCAGGCGGGCTTTGGAACCGTCGAGACCCTGCGCCGGGCGTTTCGCCGCCGCGTGGGAGTGAGCCCAGTGGACTACAGATCGAGATTCAGGAGGCAGGCCGCATGAGGATCGCCATTCCGCTCTACGACCGCTTCACGGCCCTGGACGCCGTGGGCCCCTACGAGGTGCTCTCGCGGCTACCCGGCGCCAGCGTGACCTGGCTGGCCCACGAGCCGGGCGTTGTTCGCACCGACAGCGCGATGCTCGGCATCGAGGCCGATGCCGCGTTCGAGGACCTCCCGGATCCCGAGATCGTGATGGTGCCCGGTGGCACCGGCACGAGCGCGTTCCTCGACGACGAGCGCCTGGTCGGCTGGATCCGGCGCGCCCATGAGACCTCGCAGTGGACGACCTCGGTGTGCACCGGCTCGCTGCTCCTCGGGGCGGCCGGCGTGCTCGACGGACTCGAGGCCACCAGCCACTGGCTCGACATTCAGGATCTCGAGCGCTACGGCGCGCGTCCCACCAGCCGGCGCGTGGTCGAGCAGGGCAAGGTGGTCACGGCTGCGGGCGTGTCCTCCGGGATCGACATGGGCCTCGTGCTCGCCGCGAAGATCGCGGGCCCCGAGGTCGCTCAGGCGATCCAACTCGGCATCGAGTACGACCCTCAGCCGCCGTTCGATGCCGGCTCCGTCGACAAGGCACCCGCCGAGATCGTCGAGCTGGTGCGTGCCGTGGTGGCTGCGCGCGCCTAGGCGCGGACGCGCTGCGGTCAGCGCACGCGGACGATCGGCCCGGTGACCGCGCCGTAGCGGATGCGGTAGACACCCGCACGCGAGAGCCCGGCGCGGTAGCGACCGGAGCGTGACGTTCGCACCCGCGTGACCCCGTGGAAGCGGCCGTCGTCTCGCCGTTCGATACGCAGCATCCGCTTCCGCGGCGCCGGCTGCATCATGCCCGCGAGCGTGCGCCGCGCGGGCCGCGGACCCCAGCTCGCCGGACGGGCCGAGCGCGTCCTGCTAGCCGAGCTGGTCACGCGGTAGTGCGTGAACCAGGTGTCCCGGAGGCCGAGTGCCGAGCGCACCTGCGGACCCGTGACGGTGCGCGAGCCGGCGCTGCCGACCACCCGCGCTCGGACGACACGCGGGGACACGCCGCGCTGAAGGACCTTCAGGCGCTTGAAGGCCCCGGGTGCCCCCAGGGCGCGGTCGAGTCGCGACGCTGAGAAGCTCACCTCCCAGCGGTGGTAGGGCGACTGCGTGTCGTACGGGTCCGGCACTCCCACGAGCCACGGCTTCGAGAGCGAGCCGACGAACGAGAACTCCACGTTCTCGGTGTGCCCGCCGGAGGTGGAGAAGTAGTAGGTCACGGCCGGCACGCCGTTGTAGGTCACGATGCGCCCGGCGGTGTCGCTCACGGCGGCGTCGCTGCGTACGCTCTCGCCGGTCACGCCCCGGTAGACCTGCGAGCGCGTGTCGGGGTACTGGTCGAAGGCCCCGGAGGTCTTCCGCGTGGCGAGCGCGTACGTGCGCGCTGCCACGGCCTGCACCTTGAGCGCCTCGAGCGGCCAGGTGCTCGGCATCTCGCCCGCGACCACTCCGCGCAGGTAGCTGTCCATGTCGATCTCGTTGATGGCCGTGACCCCGCCGCCGTCAACGCGGACCTCGATGTCGCCGCGGTAGAGGCCGCTCGTCACGAAGTTGAGCGCGGGGCCCATCAGCCGCATCGGGTCCTGCGAGCGGAACTTCACGAGCGACCCGAAGCGCGCCACGCGCTTGCCGCTTGCGGTCGTCACGACGATGCCGCCGGCGCCGCGCTTCGCCACGTAGATCCTGCTCGGCTTGATGGCCCGGCCCCCGACCGAGGTTGCGCCGCGCACGCGGATGTACGGGTCGACCGGCTGGAGCAGCACACGCACGGGGCGCTCCGGGGCGCTGGATAGGGCGGTGCCCTTGTAGTAGTGGGCGAGGATGCCCGGATACTTGGCGCCCTCGAGCGAATAGCCGTAGGCGCCGTACTGGCTCATCCCGATGCCGTGGCCGAATCCGGCGCCGCGGATCACGTGGCGCACGGCGGCGTCGGCAGCGGCCGGCACGGCCAGCGACGCGAGCAGGGCTGTCAGAAGAAGGGTTCGGCGCATGGAAAGGTGGGGCCGCACGGGACGCGACCCCACACGTACATATCGACGGGTCCCGTAACCCCTTGAGTCATTCAAGGTAGCGGTCGCCGATCCCGCTAACTCACGGCGTACAGGCGCCATTCGCCCGGTATCCCGCGGAGTTCCCGCTCACCGCGGTCCTCGAAATCGATTCCTGACCCCACCACCAGGTCCTTCACCGTTCCGGACACGAGCACCTCGTTTGGCGCGGCGAGGTTCATGACGCGCGACGCGATGTGCACGGCGAGACCGCCGTAGTCGTCGTCCATCACCTCGAGCTCCCCAGTGTGCAGTCCGGCGCGCACCTCGAGGCCGAGCGATCCCATAGCCTCGGCCACGGAGGCGGCGCAGCGGATGGCGCGCGCCGGGCCGTCGAAGGTGGCCATGAAGCCGTCGCCCGTGCGCTTGACCTCCCTGCCGCGGTGGCGCTCGAGCGCCTGCCGGAAGAGCGCGTCGTGGCGCTCCAGCAGGAAGCGCCAGCCGCGGTCGCCCATCTCCGCCGCGCGGCGGGTGGACTCGACGATGTCGGTGAACATCACGGTCGCGAGCATCCGGTCGGGCTCGCGCTCGTGCCGGGTGCCCGTCAGGAACTCCTCGATCTCGTCGATGAGGGCCTCCGAATCGCCGGTCGAGAACATGTTGTCGCCACCCTCGAGCTCCACGTAGCGCGCGTTGGGGATATGCGAGGCGATGTAGCGCGAGTGCTCGACCTTCAGGAAGCTGTCTTCGGTCCGGTGCATCACGAGCGTGGGCACCCGGATCGACGGCAGCACGTCGCGAACGTCAAAATCGCCGATCAGCTCGAAGATGCGGCGGATCGTCGTCGGGCTTGCAGCGAGGCGCTCGAGCCGCCCCGCCCACTCCATGAAGCTCGGGTCGCTCTGCTGGCTTGGCGCCACCGAGCCGGCCACCCAGCCCTCGCCCCAGCGCGAGAGCCACTCGTCCATGTGCGAGTCGCGCATCTCGGCTGGCCAGGCGAATTCGTAGCCCTCGGCCCAGGTTGCCCGCGCGAATGTGGCATAGAGGACCAGCGCATCGGTGCGCTCCGGGAAGGTCGCCGCGAACAGCGCGGCCATGGGCCCTCCCTCGAGCGTCCCGGCAATGGCGGCGCTCTTGGAGCCCGCCGCGTCCATCACGGCCAGCACGTCGTCCATCTGGTCCTCGAGCGTCGGTGCGCCGAAGAGGGGATCCGAGAGGCCGGAGCCGCGGCGGTCGAACGTGATCACCCTCGCGAACCCGGTCAGGCGCGCCATCACGCGCTCGAGCGACGGCTCCGCCCACAGGTACTCGACCTGAGAAATCCAGGGCGGGATCCACACCAGATCGATGGGCCCGTCGCCCTGGACGGTGTAGGCGATGTGCAGGTCACCGCTCTTCGCGTAGCGCGCCACGGGAGCCACGACCGTGACGTTACAGTCAGGAGCCCGTGTCGAAGCGCAAAGCCAGCGACGTCTTCGTGGAGTGCCTGGAAGCCGAGGGCGTGAAGCACGTGTTCGGGATTCCGGGCGAGGAGACGCTCGACCTGAACGACTCGCTGTCGCGCTCGTCGATCGAGTTCATCCCGGTCCGTCACGAGCAGGGCGGCGCCTACATGGCCGATGTCTGGGGCCGCCTCACCGGCCGCGCCGGCGTTTGCCTCGGCACGCTTGGACCGGGCGCCCTCAACCTCGTCACCGCGGTGGCGGACGCCTACCTCGACCGCGCTCCGCTCGTGGCGCTCACCGGTCAGGGCGACCTCGAGCGGATGCACAAGGAGTCGCACCAGTACATCGACCTGCCGCGGGTGATGCGCCCGATCACCAAGTGGAACGCGCGCGTGCAGGACGCGGAGATCATCCCCGAGGTCGTCCGCAAGGCCTTCAAGGTGGCCGAGGGCGAGAAGCCCGGCGCCACGCACATCGAGCTGCCCGAGGACGTGATGGCCACCGAGATGGAGGGCGCGCCGCTGCCGCGCAAGCGCACGGTCCTCCCGGAGCCGCCAGCTCGCGAGCTGCTGCGCGCCGCTGACCTGGTGCGTGGAGCCGTGCGGCCGGTGGCGCTCGCCGGGAACGGCGTGATCCGCGCCAAGGCTGCGCCGGCGCTGCGTGAGTTCGTGCGCTCCACCGGGATTCCGGTGGCGGAGACCTTTATGGGGAAGGGCCTGTTGCCGGCCGATGACGACAAGGCCCTCGGGTCGGTTGGCCTTCAGTCGGGCGACTACGAGATGGCCGGGTTCGGGGACGCCGACGTGGTGCTCGCCATCGGGTACGACCTCGTCGAGCACTCACCCGAGCACTGGAACCCGAAGCGCGACAAGAAGATCATCTGCATCGACTCGGTGCCGGCGGAGACGGACGCCAACTTCATCCCCGAGGTGGAGCTGGTGGGCGACATCTACAACGTGCTCACCCGCCTGGGAGAGGAGTGTCGCCACGTGCCTCATCAGGGCGGCTCGACCAAGCTGCGCGACGTGGTGCTGGGCCGCTTCGAGCAGGCGAAGGATGACGACTCCTTCCCGGTGCAGCCGCCGCGTGCGCTGTGGGAGATCCGCCAGGCGCTCGGCCGCGAGGACATCCTGATCTCGGACGTCGGCCTGCACAAGCTCTGGATCGGGCGGATGTTCCCGGCCTACGAGCCGAACACGGTGCTGATCGCCAACGGGCTCGCCGGGATGGGCTTTGCGGTGCCCGCGGCCGTTGCGGCGAAGCTGGTCCACCCGGACCGGAACGTGGTGACGGTGAACGGCGACGGCGGCTTTCTCATGAACTGCCAGGAGCTCGAGACCGCGGTTCGGATCGGCACGCCGTTCGTGAACGTGATCTGGGAGAACAGCCAGTACGGCTCGATCGTCTGGAAGCAGGACAAGAAGTTCGGCCGCCACTTCGGCACCGACTTCACGAACCCGGACTTCGTGAAGCTCGCCGAGGGCTTCGGCATTCCGGGGTGGCGCTGCGAGTCGACCGACGACTTCGGCGAGCGCTTGCGACATGCGCTGACGCTCGACGTGCCGTCGGTGATCGTGCTGCCGATCGACTACTCGATCGACGTGGCTATTTCGGAGGAACTGGGAACGGAGACTGTTGCGACATGAGCATCGCCACTGAGGAACAGCAGGTAGTCGAGAAGGTTCAGAACAAGCTCTACATCGGAGGTGAGTGGCGCGATGCGTCGGGCGGCGGGACGCTCGAGGTGATCGACCCCGCCACCGAGGAGCCCATCTGCGAGGTGGCAGACGGCACGCCCGAGGACGCCATGGCTGCGCTCGATGCGGCGGTCGAAACCCAGAAGGAATGGGGCAATTCGGCCCCGAACGATCGCGCCGGGGTGCTCTGGAAGGCATTCGAGCTGCTCACCGAGCGCGCCGACGAGCTCGCGACGCTGATGACCCTCGAAATGGGCAAGCCCGTGGCTGAATCGAAGTCGGAAATCATCTACGCGGCCGACTTCTTCCGCTGGTTCTCCGGCGAGGCACTGCGGATCGAGGGCAACTACAAGCAGTTCGCGAACGCCACGAGCCGAGTGCTGGTGATGAAGCAGCCGGTTGGCGCGACGCTGATGATCACTCCGTGGAACTTCCCCATGGCGATGGGCACGCGCAAGCTCGGCCCCGCGATCGCGGCCGGCTGTGCGAGCGTCGTCAAGCCCGCACAGCAGACGCCGCTCTCGATGCTCGCGCTGGCGCAGATCCTCGAGGAGGCCGGGTTGCCGGGCGGCGTGGTGAACATCCTCACCACGTCCTCATCGGGGAAGACCACGGGACCGCTGATCGAGGACGGGCGCCTGAGGAAGCTGTCCTTCACGGGCTCGACCGAGGTCGGCCGGTCGCTGATCGAGGCTTCCGCGAAGAACGTGCTGAAGGTGTCGATGGAGCTCGGCGGCAACGCGCCGTTCCTGATCTTCGACGACGCGGACCTCGACGCTGCGGTGGAAGGCGCATTGCTGGCGAAGATGCGCAACATCGGCGAGGCCTGCACCTCGGCCAACCGATTCCACGTGGCGGAGTCGGTGCGCGAGGAGTTCACCAAGCGGCTCGCCGACAAGATGGGCTCGCTGAAGATAGGACGGGGCACCGAGGAGGACGTGAGGGTGGGCCCGCTGATCGACCAGCCGTCGCGCGAAAAGGTCATGGAGCTGGTGGAGGACGCGCTCTCGAAGGGTGCCACCAAGGTGGTGGGCGGCGACATCCCCGACGGCCGCGGTTACTTCGTATCGCCGACGGTCCTGGGAGACGTGCCGGAGGACGCGCGTGTCTTCCACGAGGAGATCTTCGGCCCGGTGGCGCCGGTCGGCGGCTTCGAGTCCGAGGAGGAGGCGATCGAGCGGGCGAACGACACCGAGTACGGCCTGGTGGCCTACGTGTTCACGCGCGACATCAAGCGGGCGATCCGGGTCTGCGAGGGCCTGGAGACCGGCATGGTCGGCCTCAACCAGGGAATGGTCTCGAACGCCGGAGCGCCCTTCGGAGGCGTGAAGCAGTCCGGCATAGGCCGCGAGGGCGGCCACGAGGGCCTCGAGGAGTTCCTCGAGACGAAGTACGTGGCAGTGAACCTGTAACAAACCCTCAAGGGGTCAGACCCCTTGAGGGTTGGGGCGCAGGATCCCTTTCATCGGTTGCGTCCGTCCGGGCCCGTCCCGAGAGTAAATGTGTGCCCTCCATCCGGGTCCTGTCCGGTGGGATCGCACTTGCGGTGGTCGCTGTCGCTCTTGCTTTGCCCGCCCCGTCCCTCGCCGGCCCCAAGGTCGCGGCGGTTCAGGTTGCCCTGAAGCGAATCGGTCTCTACAACGCAACCGTGGACGGCGTTCGCGGTCCCATGACGAAGTCGGCGATCGTGCATTTTCAGCGCCGTCGCGGGCTCGCCGTCGATGGCGTGGTGGGCCCGCAGACGCGCCGCGCCTTCGGCAGGCGCGGCCGCCCCGCGTTCGGCAGCCGCACGATGAAGCGCGGCGACCGCGGCTGGGACGTGGCGGCGATGCAGTACATCCTCGCCCGCCGCGGCTATCCGCCCGGGGCGATCGATGCCGTCTTCGGCCCGATGACCGACACGGCATTGAGGAACTTCCAGAGTGCCCTTGGTCTGTCGGCCGATGGGCTCGCCGGCCCGGCCACGATCGCCGGTTTGCGCCACGGGGCGGCGTCGAGGGGCACGACGCCTGTGGCCACCGGGCCCGTGCGCCTCCTGCGTCCCGTGGGCGGGCGGATCGGGGACGGCTTCGGCGCGCCGCGCTCGGGTCGTCGCACTCACACGGGGCTCGACTTCCCCGTGCAGGCCGGCACGCGCGTCGGTGCCGCGGGCGTTGGCGTGACCGAGTTCGCCGGCTGGAACTCGGGTGGCTACGGCAACCTCGTGGTGGTCCGTCACCGGCTCGGATACACCACCTGGTACGCGCACCTGTCCACGATCACGACCTTCGTGGGCGAGCAGGTGACGGGAGGCACACGGCTTGGCTACGTCGGCTCCACCGGCAACTCCACGGGGCCGCACCTGCACTTCGAGCTGCGCAAGAACGCGGTGCCGATCGATCCGCTGCCCTATCTGCTGCAGACGGTGGCGACGCGGGCGAGCTCGGCTGGCGGCGGCGGCGCGGGCGTGCCGAACGGCAGCACTGAGGGCGGGACGGGCCGAGCTGGGGAGACCGGCGGTGGCGTGGCTGCCCAGGCGTGCCCCATCCGCGAGCCGCTCGTGAGGTACCGGCGCGCCGAGCTCGACGCGTGCCGCGCGAAGAACCTGACCCGCGCCCGCTAGCCGCGCGGCGGGGGTCCGCGGCGCGGCCGAAGCCGGCCGCTCACGCGGATGGAGTTGAGTGCCGGGAGGGCGGCGGCTACTTGCTCGGCTTCGACCCGCGTGCCATCGCGTGCAGGTCGAGGGCCTTGTCGAGCGTCTCCTCGTCCACGCCCTTCTCGATCGCGACCTCGCGGATAGTGCGGGAGGAGGCCACCGCCTCGTTCACGATCTCGGTGCCGAGGTCGTAGCCGATGAAGGGGTTCAGCGCAGTTGCGATCGCCGGCGTGGACTCGGCGTGGCGGCGCAGGCTCTCCTCGTTCGGCTCGATTCCGTCCACGCACTTCTCCGCGAGCAGGCGGCTGGCGGACGTGAGCAGCCGGATCGAGTCGAACACGTTGCGGGCCATCATCGGCACCCGCACGTTCAGCTCAAAGTTGCCCTGCGTGCCTGCCACGGTCACGGCCGTGTCATTGCCGATCACCTGCGCCGATACCTGGAGCACCACCTCCGGGATCACCGGGTTGACCTTGCCCGGCATGATCGAGGAGCCCTTCTGGAGCTCCGGCAGGCGCAGCTCCGCGAAGCCCGTGCGCGGGCCGGAGCCCATCAGCACCAGATCGTTGGCGATCTTGGTCAAGGACACCGCCACACCCTTCAGTGCTCCATGGAGCTCCACCAGCCCATCGCGGTTGCCCTGCGCCTCGAAGGCATCCAAAGGCGCCTCGCCAAGCCCGAGCCGCTCGCGCACCTTCGATGCAAAATCGCGGTGCGTATTCAGTCCGGTTCCCGTGGCGGTACCACCGAGGGGAATCTGTGAAGCACGCCCGAGCGCGTCCCGCACGCGGTCGTGCCCGAGCTGGATCTGGGCGGCATAGCCGCCGAACTCCTGGCCCAGGGTCACGGGAACCGCATCCATCATGTGAGTGCGGCCGGCCTTCACCAGATCTGCGAATTCATCCGCTTTCCCAGCGAGGGAGGAGGAGAGGGCTTGCAGGGCGGGGAGGAGATTGGTCTGGACCGTGTCCACCGCCGCCAGGTGCACCGCCGATGGAAAGACGTCGTTCGACGACTGCCCCATGTTCACGTGGTCGTTCGGGTGCACACCCTCGCCTGCGAGGTTGGCGATCACCTCGTTGGCGTTCATGTTCGAGGAGGTGCCGGAGCCGGTCTGGAAGACGTCGATCGGGAACTGGTCATCGTGCTGCCCGGCGGCCACCTCGTCGCCCGCGCGGGCCACGCGCTCGGCGATGTCCGCGTCGAGCAAACCGAGCTCGGCATTCACGCGAGCCGCCTCCGCCTTGATTCTTCCCAGCCAGCGCACCACGGGCGCCGGAACGGGCTCGCCCGACACCGGAAAGTTCTCGATCGCCTTGGTGGTCTCCGACCCCCAGAGTTCCTGCTGAACGGCCATCCGTCTCCTTTATCGCGGTATTGGAAGGGTATAGGCGCGGATTTCGCACAAAGTTCGGTCCCGAACCAGTGCATTCCCCGCGCGCGTCAGGCGGCGCTGTGACTTCCGTGTTGCAATCGCCCAGCGTGACGGCTCTGATTCGGATTGACCGGTCGTGGACTCCGGCTGGTGGGGGTCGGCCCAAGCCGATCCGTTTCTGCTCTCGCTGCGGCCATCCCGCGGAGGATCCTCCCGGGCGGCCGGAGCTTCGCAAGCGCGTCTGCTCACGCTGCGGCATGGGCATGATCCTGACCTGCCCGCGCGACGCGCTGCCGGGCGAGTCGGCCGCGTTCCTGATCCTCGACTACGAGCTCCGGGTGACAGCGGTTAGCGAGGCCGGCGAGGTCTTTTTCGGCAAGGAAAAGGCACTTATCGGCTCCGAGCTTCTCGACCTGGTCACGAGCCCTCTCGGCGACGACCAGCTCGTTCGCAAGGCGACCGTTGCCGCCCAGCGCCCCTGTGACCCGGTCGTGATGCCCCTGCGATTGCGGGGGCCGGTGAACGAAAGCGTCGGCACGATGGCCGCCCGGATCGCCACCTGCGGACCGCCCCGGGCCGCCCTCCTCACGGTCGAGCCGAGCGAGTTCGGCCGCCGTTAGCGCCCGGTTTCGGGCCCGGATTCATGTGCAAGAACGACTGCACGGGTTGCGCAATATCTCGAGAGAAGGCAGAAACTTCCCTCAAGTTGCTCTCTCAGATACCGAAAACCTCTGCAAGGTCGCACATACGTCCCAACAGGTGGGCCTGACGTGGGAAGTAATGGCGGAACACTTCTGCGATTCACCCGAGACGGAGGCGACGTGAGCGGTATCCGGACCAACGCAGCAGCTGAGCTCTTGGGGGTAAGCCCCAACACGCTGCGTTCCTGGGAGCGCCGCTTCAGCTATCCGAAGCCCCGCCGCACCCCGGGCGGTCATCGCCAGTACGACCTTGCGGAGCTGGAGTCGCTGCGGCGCGCCCTGCTCGAGACGCACAACATCTCGTCAGCGATCGAGCTCGCTCGCCAGCGCGGCGAGGGCCCGAGCTCCCCGAGCCGGCTGCTCGACGCGTTCGACCACTTCGACGAGCAGCTCGCCGACCGGATCATGGAGGAGAGCCTCGCCGTCCGTTCGGTCGAGCGCACGGTCGAGGAGGTCCTGCTCCCGGCGATCGAGCAGGCCGACGAGCGCGAGAACCGCGAGGCCGAGCGTGAGCTCGCGCTGCGCTGGGCCACCGGCTGGCTGCACGCCGCCCGCCGCGTGGTGGCTCCCGCGAGCCGCCCGCAGGGCGTCCTGCTGTTCGACTCGAGCCCGCGCCTCGATGTCGAGTCCCTGCACGTGCAGGCACTCGAGCTCGGCATGCGGCGTGCCGGCTTCCGCACACTTCTGCTTGCCTTCGACCTCCCGCCCGAGCGCGTCGTGCGAGCGATCCGCGCGCTCGACCCGACGGCCTTCGTCTTCTGCGGTGGCGAGGCCACGCTCGACGTGGTCGGCCGCCTCGTCTACACCGTCCGCCAGGTCGGCTCCGCCGCCCCGGTGTTCGAGTACCGCGAGGCGATGCCGGTCACGGGCGACCACGGAATCCCGTCGCTCGGCTCGCAGCCCGTGGAGGCTGCCGAGCGGCTGAAGGGCTACGTGGACAGCGGGCGCATCGAGCAGGTCGTCGTCGTGCCGGAGCCCGAGGCCGCGCAAAGTGCGCGCATCAGCCTCGCTGCGCGCACGTCGGCGTAAGATCACTGACGAGGTCAGGACCGATCTCGCGAAGGAAGAGGTTCGAAGCCGTGCTCAGCACGGCGAGAGCCGATGACGCCGGTGAGGGCGGTCCTGGGCCGTCAGCTAAGCGGCGAGTTTCCGGCAGAGCTCGGAGAAGGTGCGCTTCTCGCCCTCGTCCAGGGCATCGAAGGCCGCCTCCACGCGCTCGGAGTGCGCGGGGAAGAGGCGCTCGACGAGCGAGCGGCCAACCGGCTCGAGGTCGACCACGACCACGCGCCGGTCCGCCGGCGTGCGGCGCCGCGACACGAAGCCGCGAGCCGCAAGCGTGCCGGTGACCTCGGTGGCGTTGGCCTTGCTCCAGCCGAGCCGGCGCCGCAGGGTCTTCAGCTCAAGCGAGCCACCCGCCGTGGTGAGCACGACCAGGATCGAGAAGCCGGCTGCCGTGACTCCTTCCCGCTCGAGCTCGAGCGCCAGCCTCTTGCGGACGGTGGACTCGGCGCGCAGCAGCGCCTGAAGCGCACGATGAGCGAGCGGGTCGCCTAGCTCGAGAGCCGACATTCGCACGCGATGGTAAGCGGAGGCCCGGACGGCCGAATGACCGTCCGGGCCCCGCGGTTACGGCTTTGCTACGTGGGCGACCCACATGGTCGCCCGCCTGCCCCCGTAGTTCCCCCGGGCGTGGCCGACGCCGAGCCGGGTGAAGCTCGACGAGAGCAGTACCGCCCGGTGCGACGGGGACCCCATCCACTGCGACACCGTGTGGCGTGGCGAAAGCCGCCAGCCGCTGTGCCAGGCGATCGTCTCGCCGGCCATCCGGTAGTCACGTGTGACCGGGATCCTCCCCAGGTGCCCGAAGTAATCCGAGCGCATCATCCGCTGGGCGTAACGCGTCGACGAATAGAACAGGCGCAACGACGGGCGCACGCGTGTAACTCCATGCGCACGTCGTATCTGGTTGATCTCTTTGAACATCACCGCCTCTGCTGAGTCGGCTGTGGCCGGCGTCGCGGGCAGCGCGGCGCCGACAGCCACTGACACGGCGATCAGGGCTGCGAGTCTTCGCAAGCGAGCCTCTCTTTCCAACGGCCTACGGGGTTAGCTGTCGGGCTAGCGCAGGAAAGATTTCGCGCTCCGGCCAGGTGCCACCACGGGCCGGTTCGCCCCGTACTGCATTTGGGTCCCCCGTCCGCTCCCGGACCTCCCGGGTGCGGTTCGGCGATTCGGCCGGAGGTTTAGCAGGCGTCGAGGCGGAATGTAATCCCCCCAGGGGGGAGAGGCTCCCGCGCTCGTAGAATCGACTTCTCGTGGCTCGCTACCGCCCCGTCGACACTGCCCAGTCCTTCCCCGATCTCGAGCAGCAGGTGCTCGAGCGCTGGCGCGAGCGCGACGTCTTTCACGAGTCGATCCGCCGTCGCGAGGGCGCCGAGCCGTTCATCTTCTACGAGGGCCCGCCGACCGCGAACGGGCGGCCCGGCTCGCACCACGTCCTGAGCCGCGTCTTCAAGGACGTGTTCCCTCGCTACAAGACGATGCAGGGCCACTACGTGCCGCGCAAGGCCGGCTGGGACTGCCACGGGCTGCCCGTGGAGCTCGAGGTCGAGAAGCAGCTCGGCTTCACGAACAAGCACGACATCGAGCGCTTCGGCATCGCCGAGTTCAACGCCCGCTGCCGCGAGTCCGTGCTGCGCTACATCGACGAGTGGAACGAGCTCACCGAGCGGATCGGCTTCTGGATCGACACCGACGACGCCTACTTCACGCTCGCCAACGAGTACGTGGAGTCCGTCTGGTGGTCGCTCAAGCAGGTCTGGGAGAAGGGGCTGCTCGAGGAGGGCAACCGGGTCGTCCCCTACTGCACCCGCTGCGGCACGGCCCTCTCCTCTCACGAGCTGGCGCTCGGCTACAAGGACGTGGTCGACCCGTCGGTGTTCGTGAAGTTCCCGCTCGTGGACGAGCCGGAGGTGTCGCTGCTCGCCTGGACGACGATGCCCTGGACGCTCGTGCCGCACGCAGCGATCGCGGTGGACCCCGAGGTCACCTATGTGCGCGCCCGCCTCGGGGACGACCGGCTGATCCTGGCGGAGGCGCTCGTGGAGCGCGTGCTCGGCGAGGAGGCGGAGATCGAGGAGCGCATGCCCGGCTCGGCGCTCCTCGGCCTGCGCTACGAGCCGCCGTTCCCGTACATCACGGACTACGGCGAGCGAGGGCACACGGTCCTGGCGGGCGACTTCGTGTCGACCGAGGACGGCACCGGCGTGGTGCACACCGGCGCGGCGTTCGGCGAGGATGACTTCCGGCTCGCCACCGAGAACGGCCTGAACATCCACAACCCGGTCCGGCCCGACGGCACGTTCGACGAGCGCACCGGCCCGTTCTCCGGGATGCACGTGCGCGCGGCCGACGCGCCGATCGTCGAGGCGCTGCGCGAGTCCGGGCGCCTGTTCCGCGCCGGCGAGTACGAGCACTCGTATCCGCACTGCTGGCGCTGCGACACGCCGCTCATCTACTACGCCAAGAAGAACTGGTACGTGCGCACCACGGCGGTGAAGGAGGAGCTGCTCGCCGCGAACGAGACGATCAACTGGCACCCCGAGCACATCAAGCACGGCCGCTTCGGCAAGTGGCTCGAGAACAACGTCGACTGGGCGCTCTCGCGCGAGCGCTACTGGGGCACGCCGCTGCCGGTCTGGCGCTGTGAGGAGGGGCACGACATATGCGTGGGATCGCTCGACGAGATCACCGAGCGCGGCGGCGAGCGGCCCGAGGACGTGCACAGGCCGTACATCGACGAGGTCGTGCTGACATGTGAGGACTGCGGCGGCGACATGCGCCGCGTGCCGGACCTGATCGACGTCTGGTGGGACTCCGGCTGCATGCCCTTCGCCCAGTGGCACGCTCCGTTCGAGAACGAGGAGCGCTTTCGCGAGCGGGTCCCCGCGGACTACATCTGCGAGGCGCTCGACCAGACGCGCGGCTGGTTCTACTCGCTGCTCACGGTGAACGTGCTGCTGTTCGGCGAGGCGTCCTACCGGACGTGCCTCTGCCTAGGCCTGATCCTCGACCAGGACGGCCAGAAGATGTCGAAGTCGAAGGGCAACGTGGTCGTGCCCTGGGACGTGCTGAACGCTCACGGCGCGGACGCGTTCCGCTGGTACTACTTCACCTCGAAGCAGCCCTGGGACGGCTACCGCTTCTCGCTCGAGACGGTGGGCGAGTCGGTGCGCCAGTTCCTGAAGCCGCTCTGGAACACGTACGCGTTCTACGTCCTGTACGCGAACGTGAACGAGCCGAGCGGCAGCTCGGAGGAGACCGAGCTCGACCGCTGGATCCGCTCGCGGCTCGCGGCGACGACGGAGCGGGTGGTCGAGCGCATGGACGACTACGACACGACCTTCTCCGGCCGTGCGATCGCCGAGTTCGTGGACGATCTCTCAAACTGGTACGTCCGGCTTTCGCGGCGCCGCTTCTGGGACGGCGACCCGGCCGCCTTCGAGACGCTTCGCGACTGCCTGCTCGGAGCCTCCAAGCTGCTCGCGCCGCTCACGCCCTTCGTGACCGACGAGATCTACGACAACCTCGACGGCGGCGAGCCCTCGATCCACCTCTGCGACTTCCCCGAGCCCGGCGACCGAGACGAGGAGCTCGAGTGGCGCATGCAGGTGGTGCGCGACGCCGTGGAGCTGGGCCGCGCGGCGCGTGCCCACGCGAAGCTGAAGATCCGCCAGCCGCTGCGCGAGGCCGTGGTGGTGGCCGCCGACCGCGAGCGCGGCGCGATCGGGGAGCTCGAGGGCCTGCTCAAGGAAGAGCTGAACGTGAAGTCCGTCCGCTACGTGTCCGAGGCGGACGAGCTGGGCCACTTCGAGCTGAAGCCGAACTACCGCGCGCTCGGCCCGCGCTTCGGCAAGCAGATGCCGCAGGTGGCGGCCGCCATCGCCGCGCTCGACCCGGGCAGGCTGCGGGCCGGCGAGCGCGTCGGGCTGAACTTCAACGGCCAGGACCACGAGATCGGCCCGGAGGACGTGACGATGGTGCTCCAGCCGCTTGAGGGCTACCAGGTGGAGCGCTCAGGCACGCACGCCGTGGCGCTCAACGTCGAGCTCGACGACGAGCTGCGCCGCGAGGGTCTCGCTCGCGAGGTCGTGCACGCGATTCAGTCGGCGCGCAAGAACGCGGGCCTCGACGTGGAGGATCGCATCTCGCTCTCGCTCTCGGGGGACGAGGAGCTGCTCGCGGCCGCGCGCGAGCACCAGGACTACGTGGCCGGCGAGACGCTCGCCACGTCGGTCGAGTTCGACGGCGCGCAGGGCGAGGAGCGAGCCGAGATCGAGGGCAGGGCGCTGCTGATCTCGGTTAGGCTGGCGCCCGCATGAAGCTGCCGCCGCCCTTCTTCGAGCGTCCGTTCTGGCTCCAGGTGGTGGGCGGCATCGTGGTGCCGGTGGTGTTCGGCATCCTCACCGGCTTCGCGCTCGGCTGGAACGAGATCCTCTACTACGCGATGAGCGCGCCGATCGCGATCCTGGGCGGCTTACTCGCGGGCGTCGAGCACCGCAGCGCCGACGAGGGCTTCGTCCGCGGAGTGATGGGCGGCCTGCTCTTCGGCAGCTTCATCCTGATCGGCCACGAGATCATGAACAACGAGCCGAAGGCGCACCTGCCCGAGCCGCAGAGCGGGCTCGTGTTCGCCACCACGCTGTTCGGCGGGATCCTCGGCGCCGTGGGCGCCCACTGGCGCAAGCGCCAGGAGCGGCGCGTCGAGCGCGCCGCTGCACTGTAGAAGGCCCTAGGAAGCCTCGGGGGCCGGCACGAGCGCCGGCTCCAGCTCCTGCACGAGCCGGTTCTTCGGCAGGGCACCGATGATCTGGTGCGCCACCTGGCCGTGCTTGAAGAGCAGCAGCATCGGGATCGACATCACGTTGAACTGAGCCGCGGTCTGCGGGTTGTCGTCCACGTTCAGCTTCACGATCCGAAGGTCGTCCCGCTCGCTCTGGAGCTCCTCGAGATGCGGAGCGATGATGCGGCAGGGGCCGCACCAGGGAGCCCAGAAGTCGACGAGTACCGGCTTGTCGGCCTCGAGAACCTCGGCCTGGAAGTTGTTGTCGGTGACCTCGTCGAGATTGCCTGCCACGGTGGCTCCTTGTCGGTGATTAGCGAGGGGTCGCTTCAGAAAATATAGCGAGGGGCTCAGCCGCCACGCCGCAGTCGCAGCGCGGGCACCTTCCAGACCGCCTCGAGGGCGATCCTCGCGGTCATCTTCGAGCGCCCGACACGCCGCTCGCGGAACGTGATCGGCACCTCGGCGACCGTGAAGCCGGCCTGAACGGCCCTGTAGGTGAGCTCGATCTGGAACCCGTAGCCATCGGCATGGACGCCCCCGAGATCGATCGTCTCGAGCACGCGCCTGTGGAAGCACTTGAAGCCGCCGGTGAGGTCGCGGACGGGCACGCCAAGCAGCACCCGCGCGTACGCGGAGCCGCCGCGCGAGAGCGCCCGGCGCACGATTCCCCAGTCCTCCACGCCGCCGCCGGGCACGTAGCGAGAGCCGAGCACGAGGTCGGCCGCCCCGGTGGCCGCGATCAGCCGCGGGACATCGGCCGGGTTGTGCGAGAAGTCGGAGTCCATCTCGAGGATCAGGTCGGCCCCCTCGGCGAGCGCCACCCCGAAGCCCGCGAGGTAGGCGCGTCCCAGTCCCTGCTTGCGCGGCCGGTGGAGCACGCGGACGCGCTCGGTCTCCTCCGCGAGCCGGTCGGCGATCTGGCCTGTGCCGTCGGGCGAGTTGTCGTCGACGATGAGGACGGTGTGCTCCAGCCCTGTGCTCTCGAGCTGTGGCAGCACGGCCCGCACGAGCGGCTCGATGTTCTCGGCCTCGTTGTAGGTCGGGAGGATGAGCCAGGGTCCGGGCAAGGCGGCGCGTAACGTATGGCATTGCTGCGCCGCGGGTACCGCCCGCGGCTTGCCAGACTGCGCATGAATGCGCAACGGTGAGATAGCGGAGGCCTTCGAGGAGCTGGCGAGCCTGTACGAGCTCGACGGCGCGGTGGTGTACCGGGTGGTCGCCTACCGCAACGCGGCGAAGGCGATCCGCGAGGCCGGCGTGTCGGTGGCGGAGCTGGCGAAGCAGGGCCGTGCGGCCGAGCTCGCGGGCGTCGGGAAGACGATCGCGGAGAAGATCGACGCCCTGCTCGAGACCGGTTCGATCCCGTCCGCCGACAAGCTCAAGCAGCGAATTCCGTCGGGCCTCGTGGAGGTCACCCGCATCCCCGGGCTCGGCCCCAAGCGCGCCAAGCTGCTCCACGACCAGATCGGAGTGAACTCGATCGAGGACCTTCGCAGGGCTGCCGAGAGTGGCCAGCTGAAGGACGTGAAGGGCTTCGGGACGAAGGCCGAGGAGAACGTGCTGGCCGCGCTGGCGGCGGGCGCCGACGGACGCCCGACGGCACGCATGCTGCTCTCGAAGGCTCTCGCGGTGGGTGATGAGCTGGTGACCGCCCTGCGCGACCACCCCTCGGCGCTGCGCGTGGAGCTGGCGGGCAGCGCCCGGCGGCGAGCGGACACCGTGAAGGATCTCGACATCGTGGTGGCATCGAGCGACCCGGCCGCGCTCGCGGAGGCGTTCGCCGGGCTCGACCCGATCGACTCGGTCTCGACGTCGGGCGTGGCCGGCGCCAAGGCGCTGACCCACTCCGGCCTGCCGGTGGACCTCAGGATCGTGCCCGAGGAGGCCTTCGGGAACCTGCTCCAGCACTTCACGGGCTCCGGGAAGCACAACGAGGCGCTGCGCACCGAGGCGGTTCGCCGCGGCCTGCACGTGAGCGAGTACGGGATCGCCGACGACGAGAGCGGCGGCTCCGAGGCGTTCGCGACCGAGGAGGAGGTCTACGAGCGGCTGGGGATGCAGTACGTCCCGCCCGAGCTGCGCGAGAACCGCGGCGAGCTGGAGGCCGCGCGCGAGGGCAGTCTCCCGAAGCTGATCGAGTTGGACGACGTTCGCGGCGATCTCCACATGCACACCACGCTCTCCGACGGTCACGCCAGCGTCGAGGAGATGGCGAGCGCCGCGCGCGAGCTCGGCTACGACTACGTGGCGATCACCGACCACTCCGCCACCCACGGCTTCGGAAACGACGTGCAGGCGGACGCGTTGCTGCGCCGCTTGGAGGAGATCCGCTCGCTGCCGGACCTGGGGATCACCGTGCTCGCGGGAACTGAGAGCAACGTCCTGCCGGACGGGAGTCTCGACTATGCCGACGACGTGCTCGAGCAGCTCGACTGGGTGATCGCGAGCCTCCACACCTCGTTCAGGCTCTCCGAGAAGGAGCAGACCAAGCGCATGCTGAGCGCGATGGAGCATCCGCTCGTGGACGCGATAGGCCACCCCACCGGGCGTCTGATCGAAAGCCGCGAGGCCTACGCGCTCGACCTGGACAGCGTGATCGCGAAGGCAGTGGAGACCGGCACCTTCCTGGAGATCAACGCGAACCCGGACCGCCGCGACCTGAACGACGTCTACGCCAAGGCCGCCGCCGAGGCGGGCGTCACGCTCGTGATCGACAGCGACGCCCACTGGCCCCGCACGCTCCAGAACATGCGCTACGGCGTGGCGACCGCCCGCCGCGCGTGGCTGACGGCGGAGAACGTGGCGAACACGCGGCCGTGGAAGGAGCTCCGAAAGCTGCGCAAGCGCGGCGGGTAGACCCGGCTCTACGCTGGCTCGGTCTGCTCCACCCGCCGCAAGCCCGGCAGCCGCAGCAGCTTCGGCGCGCCCAGTGGTGACGTGCGGTCAAACCAGAACTCCACGCCGTCGCGTCCCTCGATCGCGGCCACGGCGCTCGACTGGCGTCGCCACAGCAGCGCCACCAGCAGGAAGAAGCCGGTGGCGACCACCGGGACCTGCGGGAAGAAGAAGCCGATCGCGCCGGCGAGGATTGAGCCCACGGCCAGCGGCCAGAGGCGGTTGAACATCACCGCGCCGGGCTCGAGCTGCGGCAGCGAGTTCGTGCTGCGCGCATCCGCGAGCAGGTTCCCGATGCCCTCGGTGGTCGACGGGCGGCGGCCGAGCCACAGTCCCACGAGCGCCGCGACGCACCACCACACCGCGGCCACGTAGACGAGCGTGTTGGTGTCCGCCCGCGTGGAGCCCACCACGGACACGACCGCAAGCGCCGTGGCAGCGCCGCCGTAGAGCAGCACCGACACGCGCAGGAACTCGCGGAACCTCATGCCGCGGCCAGCTCCGCGAGCACCTGCTGGAAGCCCTCGATCCCCTCCACGACCAGATCGGCCTGCTCGAGGATCTCGCGCGGACCCTCGTCCGAGCGCACGCCCACGCGCAGCGCGTGGTCGAGCTCGCCCTCCTCCGCGAGCGCGGCGAGCGCCGCGAAGCCGTCCAGGTCCGTGACGTCGTCGCCGCCGAAGAGCGCGGCGCGCACGCCCGAGCGCAGCACGAGGTCGCGCACCGCCTGCCCCTTGTCCACCGGAACGGGCGGGCGGATCTCGAGCACCTTGCGGCCCCAGTGGATCGCGAGCCCCGCCGTCTCCGCCTCCTGAGCGACCCCCTCGAGGTGTGTCCGCGCCCGATCCTCGTCCGGCGCGCCGCGCCAGTGGAAGGTCATGATCGGCCCCTTGTCCTCGATCCGGACGCGCATCGCCCGCAGCTCGGGCGTGTCGCGCTCCGCCACGAAGCCCTTCACCTGCTTCTCCCAGCTCTTGAAGGCCTCCGCCACGCGCGGCGTGGTGGAGCCGGGCTCGAGCAGCTCAGCGCCGTGAGAGCCGGCGTAGGCCACGCCACCCACGCCCACGAGCCGCCGCACGTCAGCCACCGAGCGCCCGGAGATGCACGCCACGAGGCCGTAGCGGCGCGCGAGGCGGCCGAGCAGGCGCGAGGTCTCCTCGGGCACGTGGGCGTCCTCGGGACGGCTCACAATGGGGGCGAGCGTGCCGTCCACGTCGCAGAAGACGGCCGCGCGCTCGGGGTCTGTCGTCAGGGGAAGAAGGGCCTCCAGCACGCGCCGTAGTATGCCCCGGGTCGTCTCGCCACCGCCGCGGCCGCAGCGCGCGCAGTCTGAGAGTCGCGGGAAATGCAGGACTGCGCTAGGTTGCAGCCCGGTGGAGATCCTCGATGTAGAGACCGAGGACCGCAACGGACTCGTGCACGTAGCGCTGAAGGGAGAGTTGGACCTCTCCACGGTGGCCAAGGTTCAGGACGAGTTGCGGCGAGTGGAGGCCGACGAGCCGCCTGTTGTCGTGCTCGATCTGTCGCGCCTCACCTTCCTCGACTCCACCGGCCTGCGCTGCCTCGTGACCGCCGACGAGCGCGCGCGCGACGCTGGTCGCCGGGTCGTGATCGTGCGCGGGCCGGAGCCCGTGCAGCGCGTCTTCACCATCACGCGCCTCGAGGAGAGGCTCGAGATGGTGGACGACGCATCCGCGGTCAGTTGAACCGCCGTGCGGGAGGGCGCGGGCTGGCCCGCGCCGGATCGATGTTCAACTTGAGTCACTGACCCAGGAGGTTTCACAATTGCCCGAAAGGGTGATATGTGACACGTGACACCAGCCGTCCTGTTGGGGGAGCCGGCGGCTGAGTCTCCCGAGGCAAGGAGGCTCGAGGACGACAGGCTCCTTTTGAGCTATCACAGGGAGGGGAACCTCGAAGCTCGGGATGAGCTCGTGGTCCGCTTCATGCCGTTGGCGCGCCAACTTGCGACGCGCTATCGCCATGCGGGCGAACCGCTCGAGGACCTGATCCAGGTGGCATGCGTGGGCCTCATCAAGGCCGTGGACCGCTACGACCCGGAGCGCGGCAACGGCTTCACGCGCTATGCAGTGCCCACGATGCTCGGCGAGATCAAGCGCCACTTCCGGGACAAGGGATGGTCGGTGCACGTGCCACGCGCGACCCAGGAGCTCGTGCTGAAGGTCGGCGAGGCGCTCGGCTCTCTCCCCGCGAAGATCGGCCGCTCCCCGACCCCGCGCGACGTGGCCCTGGCCGTGGGCGCGCCTGTCGAGGACGTGCTCGAGGCGATGGAGGCCGCGACCGCGTACGAGGCCGTCTCGCTCGATGCTCCGCGGCCGGGCAGCGGCGATGAGGAGGCGTGGACGCTTGCCGACTCGCTCACGGAGGAGGAGCGCGGCTATGAGCTCGTCGAGATCGGGGAGACGCTGCGCGGCACGCTCGAGGCTCTGCCCGCGCGCGAGCGCCTGATTCTGCGCCTGCGCTTCGAGGAGGACATGACACAGGCCGAGATCGCCGAGCAGGTCGGCGTTTCCCAGATGCACGTGTCGCGACTGTTGCGCCGCTCACTGGACCGGCTCTCGGCAGCAGGCGCGGCGGCCGCGTAGCATGCGCCGCGTGGCGCAGGAGGTCACCTCACGCCCGGAGGTGGCCGCGCTGCTTGCACGGGGCGAGGAGCGCGGCTGCGTGAACCTGTCCGAGTTCGACGAGCTCGTCCAGGCGCTCGAGTTGATGGACGATGACGTCGATGCGCTCGAGTCCTACCTCGAGGCGCACGGCATCGACATCGGCGACGACTGCGGGCGGGCAGGCGTCGAGCCCACGACCTTCCGCAACGGCGAGCTGGCCGCTGCCACCACCGACGCCCTCCAGCTGTTCCTGAACGAGATCCGGCGCTACCCGCTGCTCACGGCGAACCAGGAGGTCGACCTCTCGAAGCGGATCGAGCAGGGTGATCTCGGTGCCAAGGAGCGCATGATCAACTCGAACCTGCGCCTCGTGGTGTCGATCGCGAAGAAGTACCAGGGCCAGGAGCTCTCGCTTCTCGACCTGATCCAGGAGGGAATCTTCGGCCTGATCCGCGCGTCCGAGAAGTTCGACTGGCGCAAGGGCTACAAGTTCTCGACCTACGCGACCTTCTGGATTCGCCAGGCGATTCAGCGCGGACTTGCGAACAAGGCGCGCACGATCCGGATCCCGGTGCACATCGGCCAGCGCGAGCGCAAGATCGTCAGGGCGGAGCGCGACCTCCAGACACGGCTTGGGCGCGAGCCGACCGACGACGAGATCGCCGCGGCCGCCGAGCTGCCGCTCGAGCAGGTGGAGGAGGTGCGCGACGCCGCCCGCACGGTCACGAGCCTCGACCGGCCGATCGGCGAGGAGGGCGACACGGCCTTGGGGGACGTGCTGGAGGGCGGCACACCGCCCGTCGACCAGGAGGTCGAGGTGAGCCTCAGCGAGGAGCTTCTGAGGCGGACGATCGAGGAGCTGCCCGAGACCGAGCGCGACGTGATACGCCTCCGCTTCGGGTTCGAGAACGACGATCCGCAGCCGCTGAGGGAGACGGGGCGGCGCCTCGGCCTATCGGCGGAGCGGGTGCGCCAGATCGAGTCGCGGGCCCTGAAACGGCTCGCTCTGCGCCGTGAGCTCGAGGCGCTGCGCGAGGTGGCCTAGAGAAACAGCAGGGCCACCCGTCTCCACACGGCGTCCCCCACAGGTCCGCTATACGGCTCCGGATGGCCCTTTCCGGTTCCGCTACCCGGCAGCGGCCGGGCGAAACGCTGGCACAGGAACATCCGGCGTTCGTACGATGCCGATGGCCGCCACCGCGAAGTGCAGTCCGGGCGCGAATCGAGCAGGTCGTCCGTCGCCCTCCGGCGAGTAGCGCTCGCGCTGGTCGAGCAGCTCCAGGACCCAGCGGCAGACCGGGGCCTGCGGGGCGTCGTCACCCACGTCGCAGGCAAGCCGTACGAGTGCCAGCGTCTCCGCCGGCTCGACGCCCTGGAACATCTGCCCCAGCGCGCTCATGAGGAACGAGTAGACGCGGTCGAGAAGCGGATCGCGCGAGAGCTTCCCGTCGCCCGGCGCAGGTCCGAGGTCGAGCGGTTCCTCGCCGTTCACCAGGCGGAGCGCCTGGCCGCCCAGCACGCCGCGAGTCTGCTCCGGGTCGAGGCCGACCTGGAGGGCGTTGCGCGCGGACATGACGGTGGCCCAGGTCGGTGACCCGTAGGGCGCGTCGCTCGCCATCAGGATCTGGCCCGGCGCCACGAGCGCGAACAGCGCCTGCACGTCGCTCGGCGACCACCAGGAGGTGTCGAAGAAGAGGTTGGGATGGTCGGGCGTCTCTCGCCAGATCCAGGCGAGGTCGGAGATGCCGGCGTGCGCGAGGATCAGCCGCATTCCGGGATGCGCGCCGGTGGCGTCGACCGAGTGGCGGCCAAGCGCCGGGATGCCGCGGCCGGCGTGAACGAGCACCGGAAGGCGGCGCTCGTTTGCGAGCGCGAACACCGGTTGCAGGCCGGGGTGGTCGAGGGTGAACTGCTCCGCGCGCGGATGCAGCTTTATGCCGCGGGCGCCGCGAGCGAGCGCGCGCTCTGCCTCGGCGAGCGCGTCGTCATGCGGGTTCAGCCGGGCGAACGGGAACAGGCGGCCGTCGCTCGCCTCGGCCTCATCGATCACCATGTCGTTGGCGGCGGAGTACCCGTCCGGCTCGTGCATCGGGAAGACAAAGGCGCGCGCGCCGAGCCGTTCGAGCGCGCCCGTGAGCTCCGCGCTGCTGCATGAGTAGCCGTCGGGGTCGTTGAACCCGATGTGGGTGTGGGCATCGAGCGGCTCGATGTCCGGCACCTCTTCGCGCAGCGGGGCGAGCCACGGGAGCATGCCCGAATCCGGAATCACGTCGGGTGAGACTACTCAGCTCGTTTCGAGCAGGAAGTACTCTGGCTTGTCGCCCTCGCGGACGAGCGAGAGCTTGCCCACGATCGGCACGAGCAGGCCCTGTGCGTGGACGTACCCGGTGTTGATCTCGGCGGACTCGACGCGACCCTCCAGCAGGTCCTTCATCTGCTGGCGGTGCTTGTCGAGGTTGGCGCGGTCCATTACGGGTGGCCAGATGGCCTGCTGGAACTCCGGCTCGGTGTAGCCGACGAGGTCTGAGAAGGCCTGGTTCAGCTCCTTGAAGCGCCCGTTGACGCCGATGGTGGCCATCGGCGTCTTCACGTCGTCGAAGCCAGGGCGGTCCTCGCGCTTGGGAATGTCGTCCTCGCGGTTCGCGAACAGCGGCCTGTGCGGGTCGGCGCCGGCGGGTGCGGCCGGGGCCGCGGCTGCGGCCGGGGCCGCGGCTGCGGCCTGCGGGGGGCCGCCCCTCTGTCCGTTCTCCTCGGCGCTGACCGCTGCGAGCGCCGGCAGTGCGGACGTCTCTTCCGTTGCATGCGGCTCGTAGGGGCTGATCACGCGGCGCTCCTCCGGGTGCCCGAGCCTGGAGGCCCCGGCCTCGTCGGCCGCCTGGCGCGCCACCGCGGCCGCCTTCTCGGCGGCGGCAGCGGCGTCGCGGGCGCGCTCGGCCTCGCGCTCGGCGGCGGCTGCCGCCTCGGCGAGCCTGCGAGCCGCCTCCTCGACGGCGCCGGCCTGCTCCCCTGCGCGCGAGGCATGACGATCGGCATCGCCGGCCGCCTCGTTGGCGCGGCTCACGTGGCGCTCGGCTGCGGTCACAGCAGCGATCGCGCGGTCGGCGTGCTGCTCCACGGCGCCCGCGCGGTTCTCCGCGCGCGCAAGCTTCGCCTCGACCTCGGCCGCCACATCTGCGCTGCGCTGAAGTGCGCTCTGCACGTGCCCGGCGCTGGCCTCCACACGCTCGGCGTTGCGTTCCATGGCGCCGGCGGTCTCCTCGGCGCGCTCGATGTTGCGCTCCACGGCCGCGGCGGCCTCTCCGGCTCGCGCGATGTCCTGCTCCATGCGGCCTGCCAGCTCGTCGCCCCGCGCGATCGCCTGCTCGGCGCGCTCGGCGGCCTGCTCGGCGCGCTTGGCTCCTTCCTCCTGGTCTGTCACCGCCTGGACCACCCGGTCCACGTCCTCGCGGACGCCCGTGGCCACCTGCTCGGCACGGGCTGCGTGCGCCTCGACGGCGCTCACCGCGCTCTGTGCCTGGCTAGCGTGCGCCTGGGCGGCGGACACGGCCTCGCCGGCTCGGCTCGCGTGGGCCTCCACGGCGCCCACGATCTCGCGTGCGTGGTCGGCGTGGGTCTCCACGGCGGCAAGCGTTCCCTCCGCCTCCTCGGCGCGGGCGTTCAGCGCCTCCGCGGTCTGGCGTGCGCCGCTGAGCTCGCCCTCGATGCCGGCGAGCGTCTCCTCCACGCGCGCGGCGCGTCCCTCGATGTCGGTGATGGCCTCGGCGGCGCGCACGGCCTGGGCCTCGGCGGCGTTGGCGGCCTCCTCGGCGCGGCTGGCGCGGGCCTCGGCCTCGCCCGACGCGTCCGATGCGCGTGTGGAGTGGGTGCGCGCGGCATCCGCGGCCTGCTCGGCACGAACGGTGAGTCGCTCGATCGCCGCGATGGCATCCGGGGAGAGCGGGGCGTCCGTCTCGCCCGCGGGGGATGCGCTGCCGCCCGTCGAGCGCAGCTCAGCAAGCTCCTGGCGCAGCTCGCCGACGAGAGCACGGGCCTCGTCGGCGCGCTGATGCTCGTCCTCGATCGCGCGCTCGAGCGACTCCAGCTTGGCGTGCGTGTCCGCGAGGTCGCCCGAGAGAACACGGTGCTCCTCGATGCGCTCCCCGGTCAGCGACTCCAGCTTCGCGCGCACGCCCTCGAGCTCAGCGCGTAGCCGCTCCTGCTGCTCGGACTGGGAGCGGGCCTCGGCCAGCTCGGCCACCAGGCGCTCGTCGCGCTCGGACAGCTCGCGCAGCTTCTCGTCGCGCCCCGCGGCGGCCTCCGCCAGGGCGGCCGCGAGTTCCTCGACGCGGGCCTGCGTCTGTTCGATCGCGCCGCTCTGGTCGGGTGCGGTGCCGCCCGCCGCGAGCGCCTGCTCTAGCTGCTCCAGTCGTGTCCGAGTCCCCTCGAGCTGCTCCAGCAGCTCCGCCGGGGGCTCGCCGGCCTCGGCGCCCTCCAGCGCGGCCACGCGGCCGCGCATCTCGTCAAGCTCTTCCTTCAGTTCGGCGTCCGCGCCGCGCGCGACCTCACGTGCGAGTGCCTCCACGCGCTCGCGCAGGTCCGTGACGGACGTCTGCAGCGCCGTTTCCTCGTCGGCTCGCTCGCCGGCTTCTGCAAGCGCGGCCTCCAGCAGCTCCACCCGGCTGCGGGTGTCGCGAAGGTCGGATTCGAGCTTGCGGCGCTCGTCACCCGCGCCGCGCTCCTTGCCGAGCTCGACCTCGAGCGCCTCGACCCGCTCGCGCGTGGCCCGCAACTCGGACACCGTCGCGCGCGTCTCCTCGAGCTGCTCGCTCAGGCGCTCCTGGGCCTGAGGCGTACCGGCGAGCTCGCGCTCGAGCCGCTCCACGAGCTCACGCGTCTCGTCGACGCTGCCGCGCGTGCGCTCGCGCTCCTCGCGTGCCTCCTCCGCCTGCGCGCGCATCTCGTCGAGCACGCGCCGGGTGTCCGCCAGCTCGGCCCCGAGCTCGACGATGCGCTCGGATGCCTTCGCCACCTCCCCGCGGGCGTCCGCGGCGTCTCCGCGCGCCTCTTCAAGTTCGGCGGTCGTTCCCTCGAGAGCACGTTCAAGGTCGTCCGAGCGGCCGAGCGCCGCCTCCACCGCATCCGCGATCTGTCCCGCCGCGACGGCGGTGGCGGCGTGGCCGGCGTCGAGGTCCTCCTGCTCCTCCTCGGAGATCTGGACGGGGGGCTCGATGAGTGGCCGGAACGCGACGATCGTGCCCGCCGCGAGGTCCTCCTCCTCGAGGTGCGCCTCGCCGCGCATCGCGCCGTTCACCCAGTCGACCACCGTCTTGTGGCTGCGCTGAAGCTGTCGCAGCGCGTTGCCGCGCGGCGCGGCGATCTCGAGGGCCTCGAGGAAGCCGTTGAATTCCAGGCTCTGGCTCATCCCGACCGGGACGAACGTGAGCGTCAACTCGAGCTCTTCGCCGTCCTTGCGCCGGGCGACCGTTCTGACGACGCCTCCGTACTCGGGGAGCTCGCCGGCCACGGCGAGCGTCTCCACGAGCGGGCGCCCGAGCATGCGCGCCGCGGGCCATCCGAACAGCTCCTCTGCCGGGCGGCTCCAGCGCGTGACCGCGCCGTCGCGATCCGTGAGAACGAAGCGGGCATCCACGAGCTGGCGCAGCAGCTCTTCAACAGCCTCCGCCTGGGCGGTCGCGGGACTCGACTCGGGCTCGGACACCTCTCACTCCCTGTCGGCACGGGAGCCGACGCACACAAGCCCCGAAGGAAAACCTGTTGCCTATTCGTCCAGCCGGAATCCGTGCTCCAGCACGCCTTTTACGCCCGCGTCCAGGGCATTCAGGCGGTAGAGCGCTAGCGCTTCCGCCGAGCGGAAGCGTCGTCCCGGGAGCGGGTCGGGACCGTGGTGGGCGAGGATGCAGTGCGAGAGCGCGTGGAGCTTCGCCTCCGGGAATGCCTCGAGCCCTCGCGCGCGCTCTGTCACGAGCTGCTGGCCGAGGGTCAGATGGCCCACCAGCGAGCCGGCCTCGCTGAACGTGATCTCGGCTCCCCCGAGCTCGAACTCGAGCGTCTTGCCCACGTCGTGCAGGATCGCCGCGCACAGGAGCAGGTCCGAGTTCAGCCGCGGGTGGAGCGTGCAGGTCTCGTAGGCGAGCGTCCCCACCGCCACGGTGTGCTCGATCAGCCCGCCGAGATAGGCGTGGTGCCCCGAGCGCGTGCAGGGGGCGCGCCGGAAGTCCGCGCGGAAGGCGTCGTCGCCGAGGAACGAGTCGAGCAGCCGCCGGAGGTCGGCGTCGTACACCTCCCGCGACAGGTGTTCGAGGAAGCCCTCCAACTCCTCCATGTCGCGATACGCCACCGGCAGGAACTCGGCCGGGTCGCTGGTCTCCTCCTGCGCGCGCCTGATGGTCTTGAGCGCCACCTGGAGCTCGTTACGGAAGCGCTCCACGTGCCCGCTCACGGTCACGAGGTCGCCGCGGTCGAACTGGCCCGCGAGGAAGTCCGCGTCGCGAAATGCGCGGCCCGGGATCGCCCCCGTGCGGTCGCGCAATTCGACCGCCAGATAGGGCGCTCCGTTCTTGGCCGTGAGGCGGTCCTTGCGCGTGCAGGCAAACACACCCTCGACCTCGCCGCCTGCTCTCAGCTCAGCGATGGTCACGGGTTCAATCGTGATCGCAGGCTCGGACGTCGGGTACCGTGAGGCTGATGACCGATGTGATCTGGCGAGACCGCCCCGAGCTGCGTGCACCCGTGATGGTGTGCGCCTTCAAGGGCTGGAACGACGCGGGCGAGGCCGCCTCCGCCGCGCTCTCCTACATCCGTGGCTCGTTCGAGTCCCGAGAGGTGGGCAGCATCGATCCCGAGGAGTTCTACGACTTCACCGCCGTGCGGCCCACGGTCAAGCTCGTCGAGGGCAGCTCGCGCGAGATCGAGTGGCCGGAGAACTCGTTCTCGGTGGCGCCGGTGGCGGGTGCCGAGGGCGACCTCGTGATGCTTCAGGGCGTGGAGCCGTCGCTGCGCTGGCGCCGCTTCACCGAGGACGTTGTCACGGCGGCGCGCGACCTCGGCGTGCGCATGGTGATCACACTCGGCGCGCTGCTGGCGGACGTGCCGCACAGCCGCCCGGTGTCCATCACCGGCATCACCTCGGACGAGGCGCTCGTGCAGCGGCTGGGATTCGAGCCGCCGAGCTACGAGGGGCCGACCGGCATCGTCGGCCTGCTTCAGCAGGCGTGCGCGGAGACCGGCCTGCCCGCGGTGAGCCTCTGGGCGTCCGTGCCGCACTATGTGGCGGCCGCGCCCAACCCGAA
This sequence comes from uncultured Thermoleophilaceae bacterium, assembly GCA_963825345.1. Taxonomy (GTDB): domain Bacteria; phylum Actinomycetota; class Thermoleophilia; order Solirubrobacterales; family Thermoleophilaceae; genus JACVRW01. The sequence continues at coordinate 568,253 of CAWGSQ010000012.1, forward strand.
GGTCGCGCTGGCGCTCGTGCGGGCGTTCGAGGGCACCGCGGGTCTTGCGGTGGACGGCGCCGAGCTGGAGAGCGCCGCGGAGGACTACGAGCGCCAGGTGACGGCCGCGGTGGCGAGCGACCCCGAGGTGAAGGCGTTCGTGGAGCGCCTCGAGACCGCCCTGGACGAGGAGACCGCGGAGAACCCGCCCGACGAGGGCCAGCTCCCCTCTGCAGACACAATTGCAAGCGATTTCCAGCGTTTTCTGCGCCAGCGCGGGCCTGGGGGCCCTGGACACTCGTCGTAGTTTGCGCCCCTCGCAGGACGGGCACCATCACCCCATGACAATTGGTGGCTCGATATTCCTGATCGCAGTTGGCGCGATTCTGAGGTACGCAGTTGACGTCACGGTTTCCGGCATCGAGATTCAGACCATCGGTCTGATCCTCATGATCGCCGGCGTGGTCGGGCTCGTGATCGGGCTCTTCCTGCTGACCCAGACGCGCAGAAGCGCGGTCGCATACGACGACCGCCCGGTGGTCGACGACCGCCCGGTGGTCCGCTAGCTACTTCTCGGCTGCCGGACAGATGATCCGGTAGTCACAGAAGCGACAGATCTCCGGCGAGGGGGTCGGCTCGAAGCGCTGCTTGAGAATTCCTCCGGCTATCTCGGAGACGGTGGCGCGCACCCTGTCGAGCTCCTCGTCGGAGTGCTCCACCGGCACCCTGTCGCCGGTGAGGACGTAGAAGTAGCTCTGCGCGGACGTCTCGAGCCCCCACGACTCGCGGGCTCCCATCTGGTACACGGACAGCTGCACGTCCTCGCGCAGCTCCTCCTCCGTCTTGGCGCGCCCGGTCTTGTAGTCGATCAGCTCGTACGTGCCGTCCGGATGGCGGTCCACGCGGTCCACACGGCCACGCAACAGGTGCGGGCCGATCTTGAACGCGAACGAGCGCTCGAACCAGACCGCCTCCGAGTCGGAGTCGCGGTCGCGCTGCCAGTAGCTCTCGAGCGCCGTCACCGCGCGCTTGCGGAACTGCTGCTCGTCGTCGGAGTCGCCGAAGCCCGAGCGGCGCCATGACGCCTCGAACAGCTCCATCAGCTGCGCGAGCGAGCCGTCGTGCGTGAGGCGGCCGGCTCGGCCGGCCGCGGAGCGATGCCCTTCCTTCTGTCCGTGGAAGCGCTCCAGCACCTGGTGCACCACGATCCCGAAGCGCTGGTAGATGGTCGGCTCCTGGGGGATCCGGAAGACCCGCGCGAACTTGTACTTGAGCGGGCAGATCCGGTAGGTGTCGATGTCCGAGGCCGACAGCATCAGGCCGCGCCCGCGACGCGGGATGAACGGGTCGAGCGAGGGCTCGGAGCCGTTCTGGTCGCTCGCCGGCCGCTCGGCCGGATCGCGCTCGGTGTCGCGCAGCCAGCTGTCGAGCGCCGACTGCTCGAGGATCTCGCGCTGCTCCGGCGTGGCGCACTGGAGCAGGATCTCGTTCACGGCCGGGAGCGCGGCGTCGAGCGTCTGGCCCTCCTTGGCCCGCTCGATCAGCGCCGCCACCTTGATCAGCTCGAGGTAGCGGGAGACGGCCTGGTCCACGTCGAGGTAGGTGTCGAGCCGCATCTCCCCTAGCCGGCCGCCCATGCGAGCGACCGTGTCGAGCAGCTCGTCGCGCATGATCCGGAAGGTCGAGTGGAGCCCCTCCGCCGGTCCGAACAGCTCCTCCTCGAAGACCTCCTCCTCCACGCCGGTCGCCGCCATCGCCTCCTCGTAGAACGGTGAGGGTCGCGGCGTGGTGCCGGGAGCGCCTGACTCTGCCCACGCAAGCACGAGCCCCTTGCGGGCGCGAGTCATGGCGAGGTGCAGCAGGCCGCGCATCTCGGCCTCGTGGGCCTCACGGCCGGCGAGCGCGGGCCGCCGGCCCTTGAGGAGCTCGGCCGGGATGCCGTCCGCCTCGGGGCGGAACGGACCCGGCATGTGGGCCGCGGACAGGCCGAGCACAAAGACGTGGTCGAACTCGAGGCCGCGCGCCGCGCTCATGCTCCTCACCTGCACGGCGGGCGCCGTGGGCGTGCCGGTGGCCTCCTCCTCGCGCAGCCCGGACTCGGCCACAGCGGCGAGGTAGCGCGTGAAGTCCCGCGCCGTGGCGTGCGGCTCGCGGCGCATGTAGGCCGTGGCCAGCTCGGAGAGCTTCGCGATGTTGCGGAGCCGCTCGACGGTGTCCGCATGCGTGGCGAACACCTGCTGGCGGCGCAGCCCGATGCGCTCGATCAGTCGCAGCACGAACGCGTCGGGGCGCCGGTCCTCGAAGGCGTTCGACGCCGAGCGGTAGAGACGCAGGAACGCCCGCGCCCGGTCGCGGCCCTCCTCGGAGAGCTGCGGGCCCTCGAGCGCAGCGGCCACCGCCGAGGGCATGTCGAGCTTGCGCCGCCGGGCGTGCTGCGTCAGGCGAGCAACGTCCACGGAGCGCAGCTCCACGGGTGGCCTGGTGAGCGCCCGCACGACCGCGCCGGAGTCGTTGGGGTCGGCGAGCGCGCGCAGCCATGCCAGCACGTCGCGCACCTCCGCTCGCTGGAAGTAGGCGGCCGAGCCGCACACCCGCGCCGGCAGCGCGCGCTCCTCCAGGGCGGACGCGATCACGGTGCCCTCGCTCTTGACGGATCGAACGAGCACGCAGATCTGCTCGGGCGGCACGCCGGAGGCGATCAGCTGCTCCGCCTCGGCCGCCACGGCCTGCGCCTGGGCCCGCTCCGAGCGGCAGCGCCAGAAGCGCACGCGGCCGCCGCTCACTCCGGTGAGCTTCCTGCCCGGTGCTACCGCGGCGGCCGCATCGAGGATGCGTCGGCCCGATCGGCAGCTGCGCTCGAGCTTCACCACCTTTGCCTCCGGCAGCTCCTCATGGAAGCGGTCGTCGGCGCCCACGAGCGTCACCTGGCGGTGCTCGTCGATCAGCAGGCGCAGGAGCATTCCCTGGGCGAAGTTCGTGTCGTCGTACTCGTCCACGAGCACATGCTGGAAGCGTCCCGCGACGCGCTCGCGCACGTGTGGGCGCTCGTGGAGGAGCTGGAAGGCGTGCAGGATGAGGTCGCCGAAGTCGAGCGCGCCGCGCTCCGCGAGCAGACGGTCGTGGTCCGCGTACAGGCGAGCGAACTCGAGCTCGCGGGCCGCGCCGGTGCGGGCCGCGTCGCTCTCCGCCGCGGCCATCGTGCGCTCGGCGTAGGCGCGGTAGTCCTCGGCCGAGATCATCTCGTCCTTCAGCCGGTCGATGCGCGCGACGAAGCTGGCGAGCAGAGGCGCCGGGTTGCCCCTGATCTCGTGCTCGCGCAGGGAGAGGTCGTGGATCCGCTCCAGCAGGAGCGCGAGGCGGTCGGCCGGGGTCACGGGAGAGAGGAACGGATCCACGCCGGCCTCGAGCGCCTCGTCTTGCAGGAGGCCCAGGCAGAAGGAGCGGAACGTCTCAACGTGCAGCTCCTCGTACGGCGCCTCGAGCTCCGCCTCCAGACGCTCGCGCATCGCCGCGGCGGCGGGCGCCGAGAACGTGAGCGTGAGGATGCGCTCGGCGGGCACTCCCTGGCCCACCAGCCACACGACGCGGCTCACCACCGTCTGCGTCTTTCCGGTGCCGGCCCCGGCCGCGACGACCAGCGGGCCGTCGGGATGGGTGACGGCCGCCTCCTGCGCGCGGTTCAGGCCGTCGAGGGCTACAGGCATCGCGGCCTAGGATACGCCGCAGCGTGCCCCTTCCGGACAGCACCGATTGGCTTGGCTTCTGCCGCCGCGCTGCGGGCGCCGCCCGCGACGCCGTTCAGGCGTACGCCACCACGTCCGAGCGAGGGGTCGAAACCGGCCGCGGCGAGGGCGGCGACATGGCATACGTGATCGATCGCGCGGCCGAGGACGCGATCTTTGCGGAGATCGAGGGCCTGGGGGTGTCCGTCACCGCCATCTCCGAAGAGCGCGGTGAGCTGGAGATCGCCGGCGGCAGCGACCTTCGCATAGTCATCGATCCCGTTGACGGCTCTCTCAATGCCAAGCGCGGCCTGCCCTTTGCATGCGTTTCGATCGCAATCGCCTCTGGCCCGCGGATGGACGATGTCGAGCTCGGCTGGGTCGCGGAGCTCGACCCGCGGCTGTCGTCTGGCGACGAGCCCCGCCGTGGGCGCGATTGGTGGGCGCTGAAGGGGGAGGGTGCGTTCCGGGATGGCGAGCTCTTGCCGCCGCTTAGGCCGGGACCGCTCGAGGTGCTCGGGCTCGAGACCGCGCGCCCGGAGCTCGTGGCGGCAGTCGCATCCGCCATCGAGTCCGTGGGCGCCCGCCGCATCCGCGCGCTGGGCTCGGTGGCGATGACCCTCTGCCTGGTGGCCGCCGGCCAGCTCGACGCGATGCTGAGCCTCCGCCCAATCCGCTCGGTCGACGCCGCGGCCGCCCAGCTGCTCGTGAAGGAGGCAGGCGGAGCCGTGGTTTTCCCTGCGGCCGACGATCTTTCTCTCGAGATGCGCTCGCCGGTGCTGGCAGCGCGGGATGGCGCCCTGCTCGAACGCCTGCGCACCACGTTCGCTGGTTGAACGGCAGCACTGAGGAGGTCGAGTGTCCTGCCTGGACTACCCATACGGTAGGTAGAACAGGACGGTCGCCGGAAAACCACTCGGATTGGCAGCGTCGCCTAGCGGGCATTGGGTTCCTCCATGGCCCGTCTCAAGAAAGTCGACTGCTCTGGCCCCGGCATTCGCCGGCGTCGCCGCGGCAAGGGCTTCGAGTACCTCGACGACGACGGCAAGCGGGTGACCGAGCCGAGCGTGCTCGAGCGCATCCGTGAGCTCGCCATCCCGCCCGCGTGGGAGGAGGTCTGGATCTGCCCGTATCCGATGGGTCACATCCAGGCCACGGGGACCGACGCCGCGGGTCGCAAGCAGTACCGCTACCACGACCGGTGGCGCGAGCGGCGCGACGCCGAGAAGTTCGAGGAGATGATCGATTTCGCGCGGGCGCTCCCGCGCATGCGGGAGCGCGTGGCCAGGGACATCAAGAAGAAGGGCATGCCGCCCGAGAAGACCCTCGCGTGCGCGATGCGCCTGCTCGACCGAGGCTTCTTCCGGATCGGCTCGGAGAACTACGCGGAGGAGAACGACACCTACGGCATCGCCACGATGGGCAAGCGCCACGTGACGGTCTCGGGCGACCAGGTGACGTTCGACTACGAGGCGAAGGGCGGCAAGCGGCGCGTCCAGTCGATCGGCGACCCCGAGGTGGCGGAAATCGCGCGCGCGCTGAAGAAGCGCCGCGGCGGCGGCGAGGAGCTGCTCGCCTACAAGGTGGGCCGGCGCTGGGTGGACGTGAAGTCGGCGGACATCAACGCGTACCTGAAGGAAGCCAGCGGCGGCGACTTCAGCGCGAAGGACTTCCGCACCTGGAGCGGCACGGTGCTCGCCGCGGTCGCGCTCGCGGTGGCGGGAATGGCGTCGACCTCGAAGTCCTCACGCACGCGCGCGAAGAGCCGCGCCGTGAAAGAGGTCTCCCGCTACCTCGGCAACACGCCGGCGGTCTGCCGGGCCTCGTACATCGACCCGCGCGTGTTCGATCGCTTCGATGGAGGACTCACGATCGGCGGTGCGCTCCCGGAGCTGGTGGAGGACACGGCGAAATGGCCCGACGTCCAGCGTGCCGTGGAGGAGGCCGTGCTCGACCTGATCGCGGAGAACCGCGAGTCGGACCTTGTCGAGGAGGGTGTCGAGCTGGCCGCGGTCGCCTAGGAGCGGCGGCCGAAGTCCGTCGTGTAGGTGCCGCCACCGCCGCCACTCGGCGTGCCAAGGGCGATCCCGATGCCGATCGCGCGGTACGAGCTGCTGAGGATGTTCGCGCGGTGCGGAGGGCTGTTCATCCAGGCCCTTCCAATCGAGCGCGGGGTCGAGCGGCTGCCCGAGCCGTAGGCGATGTTCTCGCCGACGGTCCAGCTGCGGGCGCCCGAGAGATAGCCGGTGCTGCGGATGCGGTCGACGAAGCTCGCGCCGCCCGGCGAGGTGTGCGAGAAGAACCTGTGACGCGCCATGGCGCGCGAGTGGCGCCGGGCTGCCGTCGAGAGCTTGCGATTCAGTCGCAGCGGACGCAGGCGATGGCGCGAGCGCTCGGCGTTGAGCACGCAGAGCGTGGCGCGGACGAGGGCGCGCTTGCTCGCCTTTGCGGCAGTCGCGTTCGCGGAGCTGCACGCTCCGGCGGCGGAGGCGTTCGGCACGGCGAAGAGAAGGACGGCAAGGGCAGTCACGACCAGCACTGCGGACTTGGTAAGGCTCATGCCCTAGTTCAGTCGACCGCTCGCGAGAGACCTTTAAGAGGTCGGAGATCTGGCCTGGACGGACGTTCGAACCCGTTTTGGGGATAGGACCGCGGGTAGGGACTCCGAATGCCTCCCGCCGCCATCCTCGACGTCGACGGCACGCTCGTCGACACGAACTATCACCACGCGATCGCCTGGTATCGGGCCTTCCGCCAAAACGAGGTCCTGCTGCCGATCTGGCGCATCCACAGGCACATCGGGATGGGCGGTGACCAGCTCGTCGAGGCGCTCGGCGGCGAGCAGCTCGAGAACGAGAAGGGCGACGACATCCGCGCCGCCGAGAGCGTGCTCTACGGGGAGCTGATGAGCGAGGTCGAGCCGCTCGCGGGCGCGCGTGAGCTGATCGAGGACCTCAAGCGGAGCGGCCACTCGGTGGTGCTCGCCAGCTCGGCGAAGCAGCACGAGGTGGACCACTACCTGGACCTGCTGGACGCGCGCGAGCTGGCCGACGACTGGACCACCTCCGACGACGTGGAGGCCACGAAGCCCGAGCCCGACCTCGTGGTGGCAGCGGTGGAGAAGGCGGGCGGTGGCGAGGCCGTGATGGTGGGCGACTCGACCTGGGACTGCGAGGCCGCCAAGCGCGCCGGACTCGACACGATCGCAGTGCTCACCGGCGGCTTCTCCGAGACGGAGCTGCGCGATGCCGGCGCGCTCGTCGTCTATTCGTCGATCGAGGACCTGCGCGAGTCCCTCGACGAGACCCCGCTTGCGGCAAGCTAGGGGGCATGGCCGACAGCCTCGGCAGCTACAAGGCGAAGCGCGACTTCGAGAAGACGCCTGAGCCGAAGGGACGCAAGCGCGGGAAGCCGAGCGAGGCGCGCTTCGTGGTTCAGGAGCACCACGCCCGGCGACTCCACTGGGACCTGCGCCTTGAGCACGAGGGCACGCTCGCGTCCTGGGCGCTCCCCCGCGGCGTGCCCGAGCATCCGGATGAGAACCGCCTCGCCGTCCGCACCGAGGACCACCCGCTCGAGTACCTGGAGTTCGAGGGCGACATCCCCAAGGGCGAGTACGGCGCCGGCACGATGCTCGTCTGGGATCGCGGCACCTACGACGTGGAGAAGTTCCGCGACGACGAGGTGATCGCGACCTTCCACGGCGAGCGCCTGAGCGGGCGCTATGCGCTGTTCAGGACGCGTGAGACGGATTGGATGATCCACCGCATGGATCCGCCTGCGGACCCGGCGTACGAGCCGTTCCCGGACCGCATCAAGCCGATGATGGCTCGCAGCGGCAGGCTGCCGCCGCGCGAGGAGCAGTTCGGCTTCGAGGTCAAGTGGGACGGGATCCGGACCGTCGCCTATTGCGACCACGGCCACATCGACCTCCAGGGCCGCAACCTCAGCGACTTCACGCCGCGCTACCCCGAGGTCCGCGAGCTGGCCCGCTCGCTCGGCGCGCGGCGGGTGGTGCTCGACGGCGAGATAGTGGCCTTCGACGACGAGGGGCGGCCGAGCTTCGAGCGCCTTCAGGCGCGCATGCACCTGGCCTCCGACTCAGCCGTGCGGCGGCGCATGCGTGACATCCCCGCCACCTACATGATCTTCGACCTGCTCTACCTCGACGGTCACTCCACGATGGCGCTCTCGTACGAGGAGCGCCGCAGCCTGCTCGAGCGGCTAGAGCTGGAGGGCCCGGCATGGCGGACGCCGTCGTACCACCGCGGCGAGGGCAGCGCCCTGCTCGAGGCCACCAAGCAGCACGGCATCGAGGGCGTCGTGGCGAAGAAGCTCGACTGCCCCTACCAGCCCGGCGTGCGCGCCACTCACTGGGTGAAGGTGAAGAACGTCCATACGCAGGACGTGGTGATCGGTGGCTGGACCCCCGGCGAGGGCGGGCGCTCGACGAGCCTGGGCTCGCTGGCCGTGGGGGTCATGGACGGCGACGAGCTCGTCTACAGCGGGAAGGTGGGCACCGGGTTCACCGAGCAGTCGCTTGCGCTCGTCAAGCGCGAGCTCGACCCGCTGCGCACCGACACCAGCCCGTTCAGCGGCCGCCAGCCGCCCAAGGGCACGATCTTCGTGGAGCCGCGCCTCGTTGCGCACGTCGAGTTCCGCGAGTGGACCAAGAGCGGGACGCTCCGCGCGCCCTCGTTCAAGGGCCTGCGACCGGACATATCGCCGCAGGAATGCGTGCGCGAGGAAGGTTAAGAGGCCGCGTGTGGGTACCTTTGAGGCATGCCACGCGCAATTTGGAGCGGTGCGATCAGCTTCGGACTGGTCAACATCCCCGTCAAGCTCTACAGCGCGGTCTCGCGTAAGACCGTCAGGTTCCACCAGATCGACGCCGAGTCGGGCCAGCGCATCCGCCAGCAGCGGGTGAACCCTGGCTCCGGCGAGGAGGTCCCCTACGAGCAGATCGTCAAGGGCTATGAGATCAGCCCGGACCGCTACGTGACGATCACGCCCGAGGAGCTGGAGTCGCTCGAGCCGCAGAAGACCCGCACGATCGACATCGAGGAGTTCGTGGACCTCGAGCAGATCGACCCGATCTATTACGACCACCCGTACTACCTCGCTCCCGACAAGGGAGCGGCGAAGGCGTACAAGCTGCTGCTCGACGCGATGGAGGAGGCCGACAAGGTCGCCATCGCACGGGTGGTGATTCGCTCGAAGGAGAACCTCGTGGCGCTGCGCTCCTACAGGGGAGCGATCACGCTGGAGACGATGCTGTTCCCCGACGAGGTGACGCAGCCGGAGTCGATCGAGGAGCTGGCGGCGGTGGACGGCGACGTGAAGACCACCAAGCGCGAGCTCGACATGGCCAAGCAGCTGATCGAGTCGCTCTCGGCTGACTTCGACCCGAGCGGATACCGCGACGAATACCGCGAGCGCGTGCTCGACCTGATCGAGCGCAAGGCCGCCGGCGAGACGATCACCATCGAGGAGCCCGTCGCCGAGAAGAAGGAGGTCCCCGACCTCATGGCGGCCCTCGAGGCGTCGATCTCGGCTTCCAAGAGTCCGCCGAAGAAGAAGGCCGCATCGAAGAGCAACGGTTCGGGCACGAAAAAGAAGAAGACAGCAGCGAAGAAGTAGGTGGCCCAGCGCGTCGAGGTTGAAGTCGAGGGCCGCCGGCTCTCGCTCTCAAACCTGGACAAGGTGATGTACCCGGCCAGCGGGTTCACCAAGGGCCAGGTGATCGACTACTACACGCGTGTCGCACCCGTTCTCGTACCGCATCTCCGGGACCGCCCGCTGACCCTGAAGCGCTACCCGAACGGCGTGGAGGGCGGGCACTTCTACGAGAAGCAGTGCCCCTCCCACCGTCCCGACTGGGTGCGTAGCGAGCCGGTCGAGCTGAGCAGCAAGACGATCCAGTTCTGCATCTGCGACGACCTGCCCACGATCGTCTGGCTCGCGAACCTGGCGGACCTGGAACTGCACCCTTCGCTCTCGAAGGTGCCCGAGGTGGAGCGGCCGACGATCATGGCCTTCGACCTCGACCCGGGGCCGCCAGCGGCCATCGCCGAGTGCTGCGAGGTCGCGCTGATCCTGCGCGACGCGCTCAGCCGGATCGGGCTGGAGTCGTTCGCCAAGACGTCGGGCTCGAAGGGCATCCAGGTCTACGTGCCGCTGAACGTGGATGACGTGGACTACGACCACGGCACCAAGAGGCTCTCCCAGGCGCTGGCCCGCCACCTCGAGGCGGAGCATCCGAAACTGATCGTCTCCAGCCAGAAGAAGGAGTTGCGCAGGGGCAAGGTGCTGATCGACTGGAGCCAGAACGACGAGCACAAGACCACCGTCTCGGTCTACTCCCTGCGCGCGCGCGAGCAACCGACCGTCTCGACCCCGCTCGACTGGGACGAGGTGGAGGCGGCCGACCCCGACGCGCTCGTGTTCGAAGCTGGCGACGTGCTCGAGCGCGTGGAGGAGCGCGGCGACCTGTTCGCGCCGGTGCTGGACCTGGAGCAGCGGTTGCCGGACCTCTGAGCGGGTACCGTTCGGGGACGAATGGTCGATTGGTCCCTTGCCCAGCAGGTCGCTCGCTTGGCTGCGGGGCAGGGCACTGAGGACGCGGTCCCATTCGATGCGGTGGCCCTCTCGGCCGAGATGGAGGGGCCTGTGGCGGGCTACACGGGCCTTGTGCTCTCGACGCCGATGCCGCCAGCCGAGGTGGTAACCCGCGCCGAGTGGGCCACGACGAACCTCGACTCGCTGTCGCACATCCTCGATCCCGTCGCCGCCCGGCTGGACGACCGGCTCGCGTTTGCGGGCCCGCTGGCGGGCGCGCTCCGGATCGGAGCGTCCGCCACCGTGGCGGCCGAGGCCGGCCTCGTGATGGGCTACCTGTCCTCGCGGGTGCTCGGCCAGTACGACGTTTCGCTGCTCGGCGGCGACACCGATCCGCGCCTCCTGTTCGTCGGCCAGAACCTGGCCGGCGCGGTCCGCGACCTCGATGTGGACGCCGACTCCTTCGGCCGCTGGATCTGCGCGCACGAGCTCACGCACGTGTTCCAGTTCCAGGGTGTGCCGTGGCTGCGGGAGCACGTGAGCGGCCTGCTGCGCCGCTATGTCTCCACGCTGGACGTCCGCATCCAAAGGGGCTCGGCGGGCGGGCTGCCGTCGCTGCCTGATCCCGGGCGTTTGGTCGAGGCGTTCCGAGAGGGTGGGCTCGCTGCGCTCGTGCAGAATCCGGAACAGCGGGCTTTGATGGATGAGATCCAGGCGACCATGTCTGTCATCGAGGGGTATTCCGAGCACGTGATGGATGCGATCGCCGCTGAGGTCATTCCTGACCACGAGAAGCTGCGGGCCGCGATGGACCGGCGCCGGCGCAGCCGCTCCGCCCCGCAGAGGATCGTCGAGCGCCTGCTGGGCTTCGACGTCAAATTGCGCCAGTACGAGCAGGGCAAGCAGTTCGCGGACGCCGTGGCGGAGTTGGCCGGCATCGAGGGACTCAACCGCGTGTGGTCGTCCCCTGAAGCGCTCCCGAGCGCCGGCGAACTGCAGCATCCAAGGCAGTGGCTCGAGCGCACCGAGCCCGCCGCCAGCGCCGCCTAGATCCCCCGCCAGATCCCCCGCACCGCCACTCCAGGGCCGGTGCCGCAGCTTCTTCATGACATTGATGAATTTCCTGCGGCACCCGTCCTGGCTGGGCCTTCGGCGCTGTCGTAGAGGCAAGTGCCGTCTGCAACGTGTAACGGATGCGCCTACGAGGTTTACGTACATGTGTTCGTAGGTATACTCCTATGGAAGTTAAATCTAATAAGGTTCCAGTTCCCCCGAGGATGCCGTCCAGATCGAGGACGGGAAGGAGAGTCAACACAATGGCTACCCAGACGCAGACCCAGCGCAAGGCCACTGCCCAGAAGGCTGCTGCTACGCGCCGTGCAAACGCCGCCAAGCGCAGTCGTTCGGCCAAGAAGGCCGCCGAGACCCGCGCCCAGGCGCAGCTGAACACCCTTCAGGTCGTCCAGCTGCAGGCCGAGCGCGCCGCGCTCGTGCCGGTCGGTGCCGCGCTCACCGCGCGTGACGCCGTGGTCGAGGCCGTGAAGCCCTACGTTGCTGGTCGCGAGAGCGCCGAGAAGGAGCTCGAGAAGGTCGGCAAGCGCGTGCAGGTCAACCTGAAGAGGTTCGAGCGCCGCGGCTCGACGGCCCGCAACCGCGCAGTGCGTGAGGTCAAGCGCACCCGGACCCGCGTGGAGCGCGAGCTCCGCCAGCGTCGCACCAAGGCCGTGCGCACGGTGAAGCAGAACCGTCGCGAGGCCGAGCGCCAGGTGAAGTCGACCCGTCGCGAGGTCGAGCGTCAGGCCGGCAACATCGTGCAGCGCGTGTCGTCGCTCGCCTAAACCCGGCGGCTGACTTACCCCCGGTCGCAGGAGAGAGCGGCCGGGGAGAGACTGCCGGCCAAATATTCGCCGGCAGTGTGCAGTATCTCTCCTCCCTCACCAGCGCCGTCCCTTATGGGGCGGCGTTGGTTCTTTCGGGACCCGCTTTGCTTAACTGGACTCGGATGCCTACGCGTGAACAGATCGAGGACGCACTCCGGGGAGTAATCGACCCCGAGCTGCGCAAGGACATCGTGACCCTTGGCATGGTGCGCTCGATCGAGCAGCCCGAGGAGGGCACGGTGAACGTGATCGTGTCGCTCACCACCGCGGGTTGCCCTATTCGCAACCACTTCCAGACTGCGGTGGCCGAGAAGGTCCAGGCGCTCGGCGTCTCGCACGTGAACGTGACCTTCGACGTACTGTCGGACTCCGAGAAGCAGACGCTCGCGCAGCGCCTCGGTCGCAACGGCGGTCTGCCGCAGGGCGCGCTCGCCGCGGTCAAGAACGTGATCTGCATCGGCTCCGGCAAGGGCGGGGTGGGCAAGTCCACCGTGACCACCAACCTCGCTGCCGCCCTCCAGGCCGAGGGTCAGCGCGCCGCCGCGCTCGACGCGGACGTGTGGGGCTACTCGATCCCGCGCATGCTCGGCGTGCACGGCCGCCCGAAGGTGTCGGCCGACCGCAAGATTCTCCCGCTCGAGGGGCCAGCCGGGGTGAAGGCGATCTCGATCGAGTTCTTCCTGAACGAGCGCGACCAGGCAATCACCTGGCGCGGGCCAATGCTCCACAAGGCGATTCGCCAGTTCCTCGAGGACGTGGACTGGGGCGAGCTCGACTACCTCCTGATCGACCTTCCGCCGGGCACCGGCGACGTCTCGATGACGCTCGCGCAGCTGCTGCCTCAGGCGAAGTTCGTGATTGTGACGACGCCGCAGCCGGCCGCCCAGAAGGTGGCGGCACGCGCCGCCGAGACGGCCCTGCGCTTCGACCTCGAGATCGCCGGAGTGATCGAGAACATGTCCGGCTTCACCACGCCCAGCGGCGAGCGCTTCACGATCTTCGGCGAGGGCGGCGGGCAGCTACTCGCCGACGAGCTCGACGTGCCGCTGCTCGGCAAGATCCCGCTCCAGGAGGAGCTCAGGATCTGCGCCGATGAGGGCACGCCGCTCGTGCTCGAGGATCCGGACGCTCCCGCGTCCCAGGCCCTCTACCACGCCGCCCGCGGCATCATCGCCGCCACGCCGCAGCAGCTCGGAGTGCTCCAGGAGCCCTCGGGGCCGCCGATGCCGGAGATCACCGGCACGGCGCTGCCGATGGCAAGCAGCTAGACCGCCCGGAGCGCGCTAGGCGCTCTGCTTGAAGTAGTCGGCGTTGATCTGGATGTACGGCTGCCACTCGTCGGGCAGCTGATCCTCGGCAAAACATGCGTCCACGGGGCAGGCCTCGACGCAGGCGTCGCAGTCGATGCACTCCTCCGGGTCGATGTAGAGCTGCGTAACCGCGTCGTAGTCGGGCTCGTCGGGCGTCGGATGGATGCAGTCGACGGGGCAAACCTCCACACAGGAGTTGTCCTTGGTGTCGATGCAGGGTTCGGCGATGACGTAAGCCACTGGTCTCCTTCTCGTGTCCAAAAGCGCCTGGGCGCGAGGGACGCGCATTGTAACGGGGGGCCTCCATGGCCGAACCACCGTCAGTACGTAGTCTCCGGCAGGTGGCGGCGCCCCGCGAGCCCGATCCGTTCCTCGATACCTTCACCGGCCTGGTGGCCGCCCGCGCTGTCACGAGCGCCACCATGCTCGGGATCTTCGATTCCCTCCAGGAGGCGCCGGCGCCCGCTGACGAGCTGGCCGAGCGACTTGGGCTCGACGCCCTCGGCGCCGACACGCTTCTCACGACCCTCTTGACGCTCGGCTACGTGGAGCTCGACGGCGACCAGTTCCGGAATTCCGAGGTGAGCGCGCGGCTGCTCGTGCGCGACTCGCCCGAGTCGATAGCCACGTTCGTCGGCGACCAGGGCGACCTCCACTGGCAGGTGCTCGACCTGCTCCCGGACGCGCTTCGCACCGGGCGCCCGTACGCAATGCACGAGGAGCGCCGCGACGACGGCGAGCGCTGGGAGGCATACATACGCGGGCTGTTCGAGATCTCACGCGCCGAGCACGCGGCGAACGCCGCGCTTGTGCAGGTCGAGGACCCGCGCCTGATGGTCGACGTGGCGGGCGGGCACGGCGCCTTCTCGATGGCGATGTGCGACCGCCACCCGACCCTCGCCGCGACCGTGCTTGACCTCGCACCCAGTGTGGAGGTCGGCCGGCAGATAGTGGCGGAGCAGGGCTATTCCGAGCGCATCTCATTCCGCGAGGGCGACGTGTTCGAGCTTGGCCTCGGCGATGCCGACAGTCTCGATGTGGTCTCGGTCTTCAACCTCGCCCACCACCTGCCCGAGGAGCGCAACCGCGAGCTCTGCCGGCTGGCGCGTGCGGCACTGCGGCCGGGCGGCTGCATGGCAATGGGCGACTCCGCGCGGCCGGAGCCCGGCGAGGCGGTCTCGGAGCACGGCGCGATCTCGAGCCTGCTCTTCTACGCGTGGAGCCATAGCCGCAACTTCACGCCGTCCGAGATCCGGGGCTGGATGGAGGAGGCCGGCTTCAGCGAGGTGGAGGCGCACCGCAACGATCGCTCGCCCTGGCGCATGGTGGTGGTCGGGCGGTGATTCTGCTCACGGGTGCCACGGGCACCGTAGGGTCCGCTCTTCTGCGCCGTCTCACGGCGGACGGCCAGCCGGTGCGCGCGCTGGTGCGCGACCCGCGCCGCCTCGGCGAGCAGCGCGTGCGCGTGCAGATCGCGCTCGGCGACCTCGCGGACCCGCCCTCGTTTCGCAACGCGCTCCGCGGTGTGCACACCGTCGTGCACATGGCGGCCTCGATCCGCGACCAGCCGCGCGCGTCGATCGAGGAGCTGAACGCGCTCGCCACGCTCCGCCTGGTGCGGGCGGCCGAGCGCGCGGGTGCCGAGCGCTTCCTGTTCTTCTCGGCCATGAGCGCCAGCCACCACTCGCGCACGCGCTTCTTCCGCGCGAAGGCGCTCGCCCAGGAGGCTGTGGAGGCCTCGCCGCTCGAGACCACGATCTTCGCGCCCTCGATCGTCTACACCCCCGGCGACCCCTGGCTGACCCTGCTCGACCGGTTCTCGCGCCTTCCCGCGGTGCCGGTGTCCGGCTCCGGCAGGGCGACCTACGAGCCGATATGGGCGGAGGACGTGGCCGACGCGGTGATGGCCGCGCTCTCGAATGGGGCGTCCGGCAGCTACGACCTGGCCGGTCCCGAGATCCTCTCCTACGACGACATCGTGCGAGCGACGCTGCGGGCGAGCGGGCGCCGCCGTCGCCTGCTGCATGTGCCGCTCCCGCTGGTGCGGGCTTCTCTCAAGGTGCTCCGCCGGGTGGCCGGACCGAAGGTCTTCGCCACGTGGGAGGAGGCGGAGCTGATGGAGGAGCCGATGGTGTCAGAACGAGGAACGGCGGACATCGAGAGCCTTGGCGTTAAGCCGCTCCCAATGCCCGCCGTCCTGGGGGTCTGACCCCGTACGGGGTCAGACCCTGAGTGACCTACATCATTCCGTCCATGCCGCCCATGCCGCCCGGCATTCCGCCGCCGGCACCGTTCTGCTCGGGCATCTCGGCAATGATCGCCTCGGTGGTGAGGATGTTCTTGCCGATGGACGCCGCGTTCTGCAGCGCGGAGCGGGTGACCATCGCGGGGTCGATGACGCCCGCCTTGACCAGGTCGACGATCTCGCCGGTGTCGGCGTTGAGACCGTCGTTGGTGCCCTTGGCGTTGCGCACGTCGTTGACCACGACGGAGCCCTCGAGCCCGGCGTTGTCAGCGATCTGGCGCAGCGGCTCCTCGAGCGCGCGACGCACGATCTGAGCGCCGGTCCGCTCGTCGCCCTCGAACCCATCCAGCAGGATGGAGTCCTGAGCGCGAAGGAGCGCGACACCGCCGCCCGGCACGATGCCCTCCTCGAGGGCGGCGCGGGTGGCCTGCAGCGCGTCCTCGACGCGGTGCTTCTTCTCCTTCATCTCGGTCTCGGTGGCAGCGCCGACCTTGACCACCGCGACGCCGCCGGCAAGCTTCGCCAGCCGCTCCTGCAGCTTCTCGCGGTCGAAGTCCGAGTCGGTGTTCTCGATCTCGGCCTTGATCTGGTTGATGCGGCCCTTGATGGCCTCCGTGTCACCGGCACCGTCGACGATCGTCGTGGTGTCCTTCGTCACGACGACGCGGCGGGCGTGTCCGAGCTGAGAGAGCTGCGTGTTCTCCAGCTTGAGGCCCATCTCCTCGGTGATCACCTCGCCGCCCGTGAGGATCGCGATGTCCTCGAGCATGCGCTTGCGGCGATCGCCGAAGCCCGGAGCCTTGACCGCGACGCCCGTGAAGGTGCCGCGCAGCTTGTTGACCACGAAGGTCGCGAGGGACTCGCCCTCCACGTCCTCGGCGATCACCAGGATCGGCTTGCCGGCCTGGATGACCTGCTCCAGCACCGGGAGGATGTCCCGGACCGAGCCGATCTTCTGGTTGGCGATGAGGATCTGCGGATCCTCCAGCACGGCCTCCATGCGCTCCTGGTCGGTGACCATGTACGGCGAGATGTAGCCCTTGTCGAACTGCATGCCCTCGGTGAACTCGAGGTCCATGCCGAACGTCTGGCCCTCCTCGACGTTCACCACGCCGTCCTTGCCGACCTTGTCGATCGCGTCGGCGATCACGTCGCCGATCTCGTCGTCAGCCGCCGAGATGGCCGCAACACGAGCGATCTGGTCCTTGCCGGAGATCTCGGTGGACACCTCCTTGATGCGGTCGACCACCTGGTCGACGGCCTTCTCCACGCCGCGCTTCAGCCCGAGCGGGTTCGCGCCGGCGGCCACGTTCTTCAGGCCCTCGCGCACGATCGTCTGTGCCAGCACGGTGGCGGTGGTGGTGCCGTCGCCCGCCACGTCGTTGGTGGCGGTGGCCACCTCGCGTACGAGCTGGGCGCCCTGGTTGGCGAACGGGTCCTCGATCTCGATCTCACGAGCGATCGAAACACCGTCGTTGGTGATCGTCGGAGCGCCGAACTTCTTGTCGATCACGACGTAGCGACCCTTGGGGCCGAGCGTGACCTTCACGGCGTTCGCGACGGCGTTGACGCCGTCCTCGAGCGCCTTGCGCGCGTCGACGTCGTACTTCAGTTCCTTGTGAGCCATTTGCGTGTCCTCCTAGCCCGCGACCTTGGCGAGCACGTCGGACTCCCGCAGTACCAGGAGATCCTCCCCCTCGACCTCGACCTCGGTGCCGCCGTACTTCGAATACAGGACCTCGTCGCCCTCGGCGACGTCGAGCGGGATGCGCTTGTCGCCATCCTCGTCCCACTTACCTTCACCGACCGCGAGGACCTTGCCGCGCTGCGGCTTCTCCTTGGCCGTATCAGGAAGGACGATGCCGCTCGCGGTGGTCTCCTCCTCTTCGATCGCCTTCACGATGAGGCGATCACCTAGAGGCTTGAGATTCATGCGTATTACCTCCGTAGAAGTTCTTGAGCCTGGCACTCTAGCAGTGAGAGTGCCAAGCGGCAGCCGATTTTCCGCGGCCGGCCAGGCTTCGCGAGGGGCCGGGGCGTGAGCCCCCGGCTGCCATCTAGTTCTGGGCGGGGGCGTCGCGGCGCATTCGCTCGTGGATCTCCGACGGGCGGTCTGAGATCTGGGAGAAGCGCACCACGGTCACCATGTCGTCCATCTCGACCTTGCGGCCGTAGATCTGCTCGAGGAAGTGGACCATCTCGTCGAGCCGGCGGAACTCGGGGTTGTCGTGCTCGATGTCGCGCGGCGAGAGGTCCTGGACCTGCTTGACCTCGACGCTGTCGATCACCGCGTCGAAGATCTTCTGGCGCGGCGAATGCTGGAAGCCGACCGTGATCATCACGACCTCGCCCTTGCGGTACTTCTTGCCCTTGTCGCCGAGGCGGATCGTGGCGGTCTTGCGCCCGCGCTTCAGCTGGTCGACGAAGACGGGCGAGTAGAAGTTGAGCACGAACACGCGGGGCAGCCTACTTGCCTTTCGCGAGTCGCGAAAGCGCGGCCTTCGCCATGTCCTTCTCGCCCCGGTAGGCCAGCCTCGCGGGCGCCTCCTCGAGCGGTATCCAGAGTGCCTCCTCGACCTCGTGGTCGTGGTCGTCGAGCCGTCCGGAGCGATAGCGGAAGAGGAAGAAGCTGACGATCTTGAGCACGCGGTCGCCGTCGCGGGCGTACCAGTAGCGGATGTCCCCGAGCTTCTCGACCGGGGTGGCCTCGAGGCCCGTCTCCTCGCGCACCTCGCGGAGCGCGGCCTCCTGCGCGGACTCGCCCTGCTCGGGGTGGCCCTTCGGCAGCGCCAGGATCTGGTCCCGCACTCGCACCACCGCCACGTGCGGGCGGCCCCTGAGGTTGCGGATCACGATCCCGCCGGAGGAGAACTCGCGGATCATGGTTCGCCGGTCACGAGCGGCACGAAGCGCACGCCGGTCACGATCTCCTCGTTGCCGTCGCGTAGGCAGATCAGGTGCTCGCGGCCGCGCCGCTCGACCGGGCAGACGAGCGCGGCTGCGGGCTCGAGCTGCTCGAGCAGCGCCGGCGGCGGCTGGTCCCGCGCCGTGGCGGTGACCGATATGCCGCCGAGCGGGGCGCGATCGGGGGCGCCGAGCGAGCCGTCGCCCACGCGCACCTCGACGTTGCGGTAGCCGAGCTGCTCGAGTGTCTGCTCCGCCTCGCGTGCGAGGCTCTCGTATCGCTCGATGGTGATCACCTCGCGCGCGAGCAGGGACAGCACGGCTGCGGCGTAACCCGATCCGGTGCCCACCTCGAGCACCGTCTCGGAGCCGTCCAGCTCGAGCAACTGGGCCATGCACGCCACGATCCACGGCTGCGACATCGTCTGGCCCTCGCCGATTCGCACGGCGCCGTCGCGATAGGCCCGGCGACGCTGATCGTGAGGAAGGAACAGCTCGCGGGGGACGGCGGCCATGGCGGCGAGCACGCGTTCGTCGTAGATCCCGCGCCGGCGCAGCTGACGCGCGACCATGCGGCTGCGCTCAGTGGATGTAGTTCCGGAGCCTTCCGGGGTCATGCACGGTGACCTTTCCACGACCCAGGGTGACAATTCCCGCGCGTTCGAGCGTCGCAAGGAAGCGGCTGGCGCTCTCACGCGAGGTGCCGGCGAGGTGCGCTATCTCCGCTTGCGTCGACCGGATCAGCACGTCCTCCTGTGGTGCGCCGTCGGCCTGGCGCGAGCTCGTCTGGGCAAGCAGGGCGCTCGCCACGCGGCCGGCCACGGTCTGGAACGACTGCTGGAGCAGCCGCTCGTTCGTGCGGCTCACGCGCTCGGCGAGGCTGGCGAGCAGCTTCAGCGCGATGTCGGGGTTGCGGGCGATCAGTCGCTGGACGTCGGTGGCGAGGAGCGCAACGGCGGTGGTGGCCTCGATCGCCTCCGCGGTTGCGGAGCGCGTCTCGCCGCGGAACATCGCCAGCTCGCCGAAGAGCATGCCCGCGCGCAGCTCCGCAAGCGCCACCATGCGCCCGTCCTGGTGCTCGCGAGTGAGCACGACGGCGCCCGTCCGGAGCAGGTAGCACGTGTCCCCAACGTCGCCCTCGCGGAAGATCACCTCGCCCTTGTCCCAGTGGCGCGGCACGGCCACCTGGGCAACCTCGTTCAGCTCGCGCTCCTCGAGATCGCCGAACACCTCGGTGTTGGCGAGAAGGCGAGCCGTGTCCTGCCCGGAGGCCATGAGGCGCATAATCCCACGTGAGTGGCCGTCGCCCCTGAACAAGCCGTGACCTACGCCGATGTGGAGGACGCCGCGCGTGCTCTCGCCGGCCGCGTGCGCGAGACGCCCCTGCTCTCCTCCGGAGAGCTCTCGCGGCGCATGGGCGCGCGCGTGCTGCTCAAGGCAGAGAACCTCCAGCTCACCGGGTCGTTCAAGGCGCGCGGGGCCACGCACATGATCCGCGGGCTGGCGCGCGAGGCGCTCGATGCGGGCGTGGTGGCGGCCAGCGCAGGCAACCACGCACAGGCGGTGGCGTTCGCGGCACGCGACGCGGGGGCGCACGCGGTGCTCGTTATGCCGGCACAGGCGCCGCTTGCAAAGGTGGCCGCGGTGCGCCAGTACGGCGGCGAGGTGCGCTTCGTGGACGCCGGCTACGACGAGGCGGGGGCCGAGGCGGAGCGGCTGGCCGAGTCTGAGGGCCTCACCGTCGTGCACGCCTTCGACCAGCCGGACGTGGTGGCCGGGCAGGGCACGATCGGACTCGAGCTGGCGCGCCAGGCACCCGACCTGAAGCTGGTGGTGGTGCCGCTGGGCGGCGGCGGGCTCGCGAGCGGTATCGGCCTGGCGCTGGCCGGTGCACTCGAGGGGGTGCGCGTGGTGGGAGTCCAGGCCGAGGCGTGCGCGCCGTACATCGACTCGCTCGCCGCGGACCGCCCGATCGGCGCGCGCTCGGCGAACACGATCTGCGACGGCATCGCCGTCAAGCGCCCGGGCGACTTCACGCTGCCGCTCGTGCAGCGCTACGTGGACGAGGTGGTGACCGTCTCGGACGACGAGGTCGCGCAGGCGATGGTCCTGCTGCTCGAGCGGTCGAAGCTCGTGGTGGAGGGCGCCGGCGCGGTGGCGGTGGCAGCACTGATGACCGGCCGCGTCGCGGCACCGGAGAGCGGCGAGGTCTGCGCGGTGCTCTCGGGCGGCAACGTGGACGCCTCGCTCCTGTCCGAGTGCATCCGGCTGGGAGAGACGGCCGCCGGGCGGCGGATGGTGCTCTCGACGGTGGTGCCGGACCGGCCAGGAGCGCTCGCGGGCCTGCTGCGCGTGGTGGCGGACCACGGCGGCAACGTGGTGGACGTGGAGCACCTGCGTGACGGCCTCGAGATCCATGTGCGCGAGACGGCGATCAAGCTGGTGCTCCAGACGCGCGGCAGCGACAACAGCCAGGAGATCCTCGACGCCGCACGCGCCGAGGGCTTCTCGGTGCGCGTCGAGACCGTGGCCTAGGGCCGGCGGATGCGCTTGCTCAGGCGGCGCTGGGCGGGCGCGAGCCACTCGTTGCCGGGCCATCCGACAACGGCCAGGAACGTCACGCGTGCGCCCTTCCTCCGCAGCGCCCTTGGGAGCTCGCGGCGGGCGATCCGGAAACGTCGCTCGAAGCGGCAGCGCTCGTCCAGCCCCGCCCTGCGCTTCCCCACCGGCTTTTTCCCGGCCAGGATCGCAATCCCCACCACGCCGTCGCAGCGCTCGAAGTCGCCGACGCCTCGCAGGGCGCCGGTCACCCGTACTCGGTAGACGCGACCGCGCTGCCGGGCGGCGAGCGCGAGCCTGATCGTCGGCCGAGTGCGAAGGTCCACGAGTGGCGGCGGGGGCGGGGGACCGCAGGCGCTCAGGTCGAGCTCCTGCGCCTCGCCGCGGACGATGGCCACCTCCTGCGTCGCCTGCACGACGCCCTCCGGCCGTTCGCACGTGAGCGTCCAGCGCTCGCCGGGCACGAGCGGCCGCGACGACTGGTTCACGTGCCACTCGAAGCGCGCGGAGGCGGGCACCTCGATGCTCGTTTCGAAGTGCTCGTTCGTCGGCGGCCCGACCGAGGTCCGGTTGGTGAAGGACTTCGTGAGCCGCAGGATCGCGCCGGCGGGCGCGCTACCGGTCAGGACGGCGTGGTGAGCCCGGTTCGCCGCGCTCTCCATCGCGACGTAGAACGCCTCGCCGTTGCCGCCGCCCGGCACGGCGCTGCCGTCGTACTCCTGGATCGTCTCGGCGTACAGCGGGTGGAAGTAGTTGGGTCCCGTCTCAATCACGTAGCCGAGGCCGCCGGTCGTGTAGTAGCTCCAGCCATCAGTGGTGCCGACGTGGTCGCCCATCGAGTAGGAGAAGAGGTTCGCGTAGCCGTTCTCGGCGGCCATCTCGTCGCCGACCGCCTTGTAGAGCGTCTCGTCCGGTGTGACCCCCTCGGACAACACCCCGGGCTGCCGAAGGATCTCGTTGGCGAAGGTGTGATTCGAGATCATCATGACCACCTGCCGGCCCGAGATCAGCTCGCGGATGTTCTGCGACTCCGGCTCGGAGAACGGTCCCGGCCCCCGGTATGTCTCCACCGCTGGGTTGGAGCTGGCGCCCGAGCCGCCCCAGAGGTCGCCGTAGTTGCGGTTGAGGTCCACGCCCCCATTCACGACGCAGCTGGCGGCGCTGCAGTTCTTGCGGTGGAACTCGGCATCGCTGCCGCTGAAGCCGGAGAAGCCGCCGCCATGCCCCTTCGTCTGCCCGTCCTCGCGCGAGAAGTTGAAGCCATCCGGGTTCACCACCGGCACGATGATCGTCCGCACGCTCTCCACAAGGGTGCGGGTGCGCGCGTCGCCCGCGCGATAGTCCTGGATCAGCTCGTACGCCCACTCGAGCGAGTGCTCGGCCGAGGGCCACTCGCGGGCGTGGTGAAGCCCGAGCATGAGGTAGACCGGCTTGCCGTCCCGCGCGTTCGGGTTCGTGGTGATCTCGAGACCCTCCACCGGCCTGCCCTGCCGGCTCGTGTGCGCAAGCGTGATCGGCTTGACGAGATCGGGGTTGGCGAGCGCGAGCGCCTTCATCTCAGTGCCGTAGCCGGGGAGTCGCCGGTAGCTGAGCGTCCTCCCGCTGGGCAGCGCGGCGGCACGCACTCTCGGGTACGCCGCCGCCACGGCGGCGCTGTATGTGAACCCTGCGGCGCGCAGGCGGGCGGCATCGCGGGCGCCGTGCAGGACCACGGACACGAAGCCGGGGCCGCCGTGCTCTGTCACGTCGAGGCCGAGGCGCCCCAGCCGGTGCCTCGCTGCACTTGTCGGAGTGGCGACCCGGACCAGCGACGCGCGCCGACGGGCACGCCGGCCGGCGATGCGCTCGAGCGCGACGCTCACGCGCGCCCGGCGGGCGACGCCGGTCCGGCGGCAGGCGCGGACGATCAGCCGGTCTCCCCGCCTGACGAAGCCGCTCGCCACCTCGGTGGCGCCTCTGTACGCCGACGCGGCAACGGCCTCGCCGCCGGAGCTCCTGAACACCGCGAGGTCCCAGTCGCCGGACGACGCGTGGAGGCGTGCGGTGAGGTAGCCGTCGGCGGGTGCTGTGAGGCCTATCCGCGCCGTTCCAGCGCCGCCCTGCGACCACTCGGAGCAGGTCGAGCTCGCGGCCCTGGCCACGATCAAGCGATCGCGCAGGAGCAACTCGGAAGCGGACGCCGGGGCGGCGCACACCAACAGGAGCGCGAGGGCAAGCGCGACGCGGGCCATCGTGTACACCCTAGGCCTGGTTCCGCAGGCGCGCTAGCGCTCGACCGCCGTCATCCTGAGAGTAGGCTGCCGCGCCGATGAGGATCGCCGTGGAGGTTGCCGAGGCACTCGCGGCCGGCGGGCCGGTGGTGGCGCTCGAGAGCACCATCATCACGCACGGCCTTCCGCGCCCGCGCAACCTCGAGATCGCGCGCCAGGTCGAGGAGGAGGTGCGTGCCGGTGGCGCGCTCCCGGCCACGATCGCGGTGGTCTCCGGTGAGGCGCGCGTCGGCCTCGACGCTGACGCGCTCGCGGCCGTGGCCGAGCGCGACGACGTGTACAAGTGCGGGGTGCGTGACCTCGCACCGCTGGCGGCGCGAGGCGGCTGGGGCGGCACCACGGTGGCGGCCACGGCGCATCTCGCCGCGCTCGCCGGCATCCGCGTGTTCGCCACCGGCGGGCTCGGCGGCGTGCACCGGGGCGCGCGCGAGAGCTGGGACGAGTCGGCGGACCTGATGACGCTGGCGTCGACCGGGATCGTGGTGGTGTGCGCCGGCGTGAAGTCGATCCTCGATGTTGGGGCCACGCTCGAGCGGCTCGAGACCCTGAACGTGACCGTGCTCGGCTACGGCACCGACAGCTTTCCGGGCTTCTATCTCACCGACTCGGGACATCCGGTGGCCTGGCGTGTCGATTCACCGGCTGAGGTGGCGGCCGTGGCCAGCGCGCGGACGGAGCTCGGCACCGACGGGCGCGCCGTGGTGGTGGCGAATCCGCTGCCACCGGACGAGCAGCTCGATCCCACGCTCCACGACCGCGTGCTGGCCGACGGGTTCGCGGTGGCCGAGAGCGCCGGAATCTCCGGCAAGGACGTGACGCCCTTCCTGCTCGACTTTCTCGCGCGCGAGACCGGTGGGCAGAGCCTTGAGGCGAACGTGCGGCTCGTGATCCGGAACGCCGGCCTGGCCGCGCGGATCGCCGCCGAGCTGGCCGCGTGACCCGCCCGCTCGTCCTCGGCGACGTGATGCTCGACGTGGTGGCGCGCCTGTCCGGCCCGCTTGCGCCGGGCAGCGACGCTCACGCCGTGATCCGCTTCCACGGCGGCGGCTCGGCGGCCAACACCGCGGCCTGGCTGGCGGAGGCCGGGGCCGAGCCGCTCCTGGCGGGTCGCGTGGGCGACGACGAGCGCGGGCGCACCGTGCGCGACGAGCTGAGCGCGGCCGGGGTGGAGGTGGCGCTGGCCGTCGATCCCGACTTGCCGACCGGCACCTGCATCGTGCTCGTGGGATCCGACGGCGAGCGGACGATGGCCCCCGACGCAGGAGCAAACGACGGCCTCTCGGACGCCGACGTGCCCGACGAGCTGCTCGCCGCCGCCGGCCACCTGCACGTGGCCGGCTACGCCCTGCTCCGACCCGGATCGCGGCCCGCCGCCCGCGCGGCGATCTCGCGGGCGCTCGAGCGCGGGATGAGCGTCTCGGTGGATCCGTCGTCCGCCGCGCTGCTGTCGCCCGAGTTCCTCGACCACGCCGACGGCGCCGGACTGCTGTTGCCGAACGCCGAGGAGGCACGGATGCTGAGCGGCGAGCACGACCCCGAACGGGCCGCGCGAGCGCTGGCCGCCCGCTTCGGCGAGGTGGTGGTCACGCTCGGCGCGGAGGGGGCGCTCTGGACCGACGGCCGCGAGAGCGCGCACTGCGACGCCGTCCCGGTGGAGGCCGTTGTGGACAGCACCGGAGCCGGCGACGCCTTCGCGGCCGGGCTGCTGGCAGGGCGACTCGACGGGGCTGAGCCCGACGAGGCGCTGGCGGCGGGCGCGCGGCTGGCTGCCCGGGCGGTCAGCCAGCCCGGCGGCCGCCCCTAGCGTCGCGACGAGTGTCCTGCTCTACCTACCGTATGGGTAGTCCAGGCAGGATGGTCGATCCCCTCAGTGCTGCTGTTCGCCCGAGCCCGCCGCGGCGCTAGCGGCGGCGGGCGCCGCCTCCGTCGCCCGCCACACCGCGTCCGCGCCGGCCGGCTCGCGCTCGACGGCGCCGGTCGCCGCCAGCTCGGCGAGCTCTGCGGTGGTGGCGTCGAAGTCGGCGTCCACCAGGTCGCTCGGGCGCATCACGCTCGCCAGCTCGGCCGTGGTCAGGCCCTCCGGGAACGTGTCGAGCGCCTCGAGGGCACTCGCGGGCGCAGGGCGGCGCTTCAGCGTCACGTCGAGGTTTGCCAGGGCGGTGTCGTAGGCCTCGAACGGCTGGAAGCCACCGACCTCGAGCGCGTCGCCGTCCGCGCGCTCGAAGATCACCGACGGTGCGGTGTAGCGGACGGGGCCGTCACTCGTCGAGAAGCGGTCCTGGGCGTGCGTGGGCGATCCCTCCGCGGCGCGCGCGTGCGCACGGTCCGCCTCGTAGAGGTCCACGACCTGCGGGTCGTCGATGCTGGCGACCACGCTGTCCGCGTCGAGGCCCGCCACGGCTGACAGCGTGGCTCGCAGGCTCTCGTCGTCGTCCAGCAGCTCGGCCGTAGTGAAGTGCATCAGCTGGAGCGCGCGCAGCGCCGCCTCGCCGAGCGCCGGGTCGAGCTCGCGGGCGGCCACGATCGCGCGGCAGGCGCGCGAGGTGGCGGACATGCGTGGCTTCAGCTCGAAGCTGTACGGCATTCCGAAGCGAGCGCTGAATCGGTGCTGGGTGTCGAGCAGGCGCTCCGGCGTGTAGCCGCGTGCCTCGTACGCCTCGGCGGACTCGCTCAGCCCGATCAGGACGAGCTGCCAGTCGATCTGGTCGCCGAAGCGCCAGCGCAGCCGGGCATGGGCGGGGCGGGCCGAGTAGGCCCAGGGACAGGCCGGATCCGTGAAGTGGATGGCTTTGATTGCGGGCACAACGACGAGGATACGCACCCGCTATGTGACGCCGGCCGCCGGGCTCAGGCCAGCGCGGACTCGCGGCGGCGGCGCGTGAAGGCACGGCCCGCGAGCCAGCCCACCAGGGCGATCAGCCCGAGCGGCAGAGCGACCGCGAGCACGCGAACGATCACCCCGGCCACGCCCACGAACAGGTCGCCGGCGTCGCCGAGCGCGTCGTCGAACGAGCCGCCCGCGGCGCCGCCGCCCTCGTCGCCGTCCTTCGGCAGCAGGCTCACGGTCACGACCGCATAGTCAGTGCGCAGGCGTAGGCTGCGAAGCTGCGAGCGCAGCCCGTTGATCTCGCCGGCCACCAGGTCGAGGCGACGGCGAATCGACTCCGCCTCCTCGTCGGTGGCGGCAAGTTCGAGGCGGCGCAGCAGGCTGCGGCGCTCGGCGCGCGCGGACTGGAGACGATCCTTGGCGGTCACGTGCTCGCGGGTCACGTCGCGTCCGCTCTGCGACTGCGTGCGCACGTCGGCGAGCACGGAGAGGTCGCGCAGCGCGGGCCGAAGCCGAGCCGCCGGGATGCGCAGCTCGAAGTCGCCGCCCGCCGAGTTTCCGCCGGTGGACACCGAGGAGCTCAGCACGAAGCCGCCGTGGCGGTTCGTGACCGTGGTCACCTGCTCGGCGACCCTGGCCATCTCGTCGACCGGCATCTCGAGCTCGAGACCGATCGAGCGCTCGATCTTGCGGTTGCGCTGGCCCGGGGCGAAGCCGCCGTCGGGCGGAAGCGGCACGGAACGGCCGCTGCCGGCGGCGGCCTGATCGGCCGCCCGCTCGAACTGGCTCCGCTCGGCCGGGGCCACGGGCGCGGCGATGGCCGGCGCGGAGGCACCCGCGTCGTCTCCCCCGCCTCCGCTCGATCCCCCGCCGTCGTTGAGGCCCGAGTCTCCAGAGCCTCCGGCGAGGATCGCGATCAGCACTATTGGCAGAGCCACGAGGCCGGTCGCGAAAGCGGGAGTGGCCGCGCGGCGCCACAGCGGGCGTCGCAGCTGAGGAGTCTTCGGGAAGCCGCTCCGAACCCGCCGGCCGAGCTCGTGCCGGAACTCGGCGTCCGCCTCGGGCACATCGGCCCGGAGCGCGAGCGCCAGCTCCTGGAGCTCCCGCGTCAGCGGATCGTCGTGATCGGCGGCACCGGTCTCGAGGGCGTCGTCGATGGCGGTGAGCTGGTCACTCATGGCAGGCCTCTCTCAGCTTCGTGATGGTTCGGTGCAGTCGGGTGCCGGCGTTCGACTCGGACATGCCGAGCACGCGCGCGATCTCGACGTTCGACAGGCCTCCCGCGAACTTGAGCGCGATCAGGTCGCGCTCCTGTCCGTCGAGCGACGCGAGCGCCGCGCGTACCGTCTCGCGCCTCAGCGCGAATTCGGCCTGGTCCTCAGGCGTCGGTGACACGGTGTCCTCGGGGTCCACCTCGAGGACCGCCCGGCGCTTGCGCTTGCGCAGCTCGTCGAGAGCGGCGTTGCGAGCGATGCCGAACAGCCAGGCGTCCATCGAGCCGCGGCCGGGCCGGTATGTGCGCCTCTTGCGGTATGCGCGCTCGAACGCCTGGGAGGTCACGTCCTCCGCCGCGGACCTGTCGCGCAGCAGCGACGCGACGTACGCGTACACCCGCGGGAAGGTCCTTTCATAGAGCTCCGCGAAGCCCTCGGAAGGGGCTGTGGCCACCATCGGCACGGGTTCCACGAGAGCCTCGTTCACGTCTGAACTACGCGCGGGGCTCGTATCCATCACGAATTTGAGTGTCCCACGCTCAAGTGAATCTCCATATGGCCCGATGTACCAGGCGTAGTGCGAAGACTTGCCGCCCCCACGGTTCTGCTCGCCTGCGTCGCATCCCTCTTCGCGGCGGGCGCCGCCGACGCCAAATTGCGCCTGCCCGCAGGCGCCGACGCACCACCCGTGCTTCCGCCGGGCGTGGTTGTGGCTGAGCTTCCTCCGGTGGATTCGACAGGCGGCCAGCGCAGGGGAGGCCCCGTGCTGAGCTCAGCACGGGCGGCCACCAGGCGCGCAGTGGTCCAGGACGCCGAGCGTCCCTTCTGGGCCACCGTGAACATCTGCGACACATCGGGCTCCCCAAATGCCCTCGGCGTGCGCACCAGCGTGCCGGGCAACGGCTCGGACGAGCGCATCTGGTCGCGCTACACCGCCCAGTGGTGGAGCAGCGCGGCCCAGGAGTGGAAGACGGTCGGAGGCAGTGGCATGACCGACTGGGTCTACATCGGCAACGCCGACATGTCGGCTCGCCAGGCGGGATGGACCTTCCGCTTCGTGCAGCCGCCCTCCGGCACCACCTACGTGATGCGCGGAGTGGTCGAGTTCGAATGGCGCGACGAGGTTGGCTCGGCGCGCAGGTCACGCAAGGCCCACAGGGCCCAGCGCGTGGCCGTGGTGCGGCAGCGCACGCTGCTCACCGAGACAGGCATGCAGGGCGTGCAGGGCGGGGATCCCGCGGGCACGTCCAAGGCCATGTGCCTGATCTGGTAGTCGGTTCACTCGCCGACAGCCAAGCTTCTCGCTAGGCTGGCCCCAATGGGCCGCAAGTCGAGGTTCGTCGCGCTGGCCGCAGCGCTTCTCACCGTGAGCGCTGGGCCCGCCCATGCCGTTGGTACCGAGCAGCTCACCTCGTCGTGGGCGAACGTGAACATCTGCAACTCCGGGCAGCTCGGAGCCCGTGCACAGCTCGCCGGCGACGGATCGACAGACATCATGCGAGTCCGCTTCACCGCGCAGTGGCTGAGCCCCGACGGCGGCTGGGTGCCGCTGGTTGGTCAGGCCACCTCGCCCTGGCAGGAGGCCGGCTCTGCTGAGTTCACCTGGGCCCAGGCCGGCTGGACCTTCAACCTCGCCGTCCCGCCCACGGGCACGAGCTACCAGCTCCGCGCGGTGGCCGAGATGGATCTCGGCTCGGGCCGCAGCTCCACGCAGACCACCGGCGCCTGCGTCGTCGGCGGCTAGCCGAACAGCCGCGGGTCGTTCGTGATGACGCCGTCCACGCCGAGCGCCTCGAGCGAGCGGATCCGCGGGGCGTCGTCCACGGTCCAGACGTAGACCTGCCCGCCGGCGGCGTGCACCGCGCGGACCAGGCGCGGGCTCACCAGGATCTGGTGGCACATGATCGCCTCGCAGCCACCTGCCCTGATGCGCGCCGCGGCCTGCCTAGGGAGGCGGGCGCGCATCACGAGCGCGATCGCGTACACCGGCAGGCGAACGTAGAGCGGCGAGCGCAGGTAGTTGCGCCGCACGCGCGGCACCGACCAGCCACGGCGCAGGCCGGGCTCCAGCTCGCCGAGGCGGTCGAGGCTCTGCGGGTACATGGTCGAGACGAGCGAGCGCTCGGTCAGCCCGTGTCGGGCCAGCCCGTCCACCACCTCGCGCTCGTAGCCGGTGAGCTTCAGGTCTACGTCAAGCTCCACGCCCGCGTAGGCCTCGCCGGCGAAGTGCTCGAGGCCCTCCTCGAGCGTCACGCATTCGCGCTTCTCGGCGTCCTCGTAGTCGTGCGCCAGCACCAGCCGCCGGTCGCGGGTGCGCAGCACGTCGAACTCGATCATGTCCACGCCGTGTTCGAGCGCGGCCTCGAAGCTCTCGAACGTGTTGCCGGGCGCCACGTGGTCCGCGCCCTTGTGTCCGACCCGGATCAGCCCTGGCACTCTGGGCACCAGTAGGTCGTCCGGTTGTCGTCGCCCTGGCCGCGCGCGCGAATCCGCGTTCCGCAGCGCCGGCAGGGACGGCCCGTCCGGTCGAAGACGAGCTGGTCGCGCACGTGCCCGCCGCCCTGGCCTGACCTCAGCATCAGCGGACGCACCGCGAGCACGGCGCCCAGCGCCTCCTCGTCGCTCACCTCGCTCACCGGTCTCCACGGGTCAATCCCGGCGAGGAAGCAGGCCTCGGACTTCCAGAGGTTGCCGATCCCGCAGAGGTTGCGCTGGTCGAGCAGGGCATCTCCTATTCCTCGCGTGGGATCGTCCTCGCGCAGCCGCTTGAGGAAGTGCTGCTCGTCGAACTCCTCGGCCATGATGTCGGGGCCGAGCTGAGCTATGCGGCGGTCGATGCGCGAGCGCGAGTCGGTCATCAGTTCGAGCACGGGGCCGTCGAACTGGACCACATCGTGCTCGGCCGTCCGGATCACCAGCCAGGCACGCCGCGGCGACTTGCCCCAGCGCCGCCCGCGCGGGTACACACCCCACCAGCCGTTCATGCGCAGATGCGAGTGCAGCGTCAGGTCGCCGTCGAAGCGGATGAACAGGTGCTTTCCCCTCGACTCCACGGCGCGAACGCCGCGTCCGCCGAGCCGCTCGGGCCAGCGATCGCGCGCGTGGCGCGGATGCGGGGTCTCGATTGAGGCGATCTCCTGCCCCACCAGCGCTTTGCGAATGCGCTGGGCAGCCCCATAGATCGTGTCGCCCTCAGGCATGCTTCGATCCTAGGGACGCGTACCGCTACGGCACGGCAGTGAGCTGCCACTGCCACGTCTGTTCGGGTGAGCCGGGGCCGGTGTTGCCCGAGCCACTCCCGTGGATGCTCCAGTCGTCGGCCACGGGGCCGCCCGGGTACGGCGAGTAGGCCATCCAGGGCACGCCCGCGCCGGGCGACCAGTCGAAGTCGTCGCCGTTCTCGTCCGGGTTTTCGCAGTTCGACTTCGTTCCCACTATCTGTGCGATCAGCGGAGCGGGGACCTGGAGCTGGTACTTGCGCGGCGGACTGTCGAAGAAGAGGTGAATCAGGCTGATGTTCTGGTAGTCGGGTTGTCCGCCGAGGTCGATGGTGCCGCTGCCCGCGACGTCGCAGTCGCCAACGCTTCCGTTGTAGCTGTACTGGAGTGAGCCCGACTGGAATGTGTAGCTGGCGTCGCTCGCACCTGGGCTGCTCGGCCCGGCCCAGGTCGCATGGAACGAGCCGCTCCAGCTGGCGTTCATGTGGTTGCCGGCGCCGAGCTCGTTCTCGTCGTAGACGCCGCCCCCGGAGAAGGTTCCGTTGTACGCGGACGGCGGCGGGGGAGGTGGCGGCTCGACGGGCTGCTCCCAGGTGCCCTCCGCCACGCCCGCCTTCGACGTGGCGCGGACCTTCACGGCGACCCGATCCCTGGTCCCGTGGTTCACCGTGTAGCTGAAGCGGGCCTGCTGGCCACCCGCGCGGGTGGGCTCGAACACGGCGCCGACCTGGTCCGAGAGGCGCGCGTCAAGCTCCGAGGTGTTGCCGTCCTCGACCGCCTTCGCCGTCGCCGTGAAGGAGCCGGTCTGATCCGGCTTGAGCGTGAGCGAGCCCGGGGCGGGGACCAGCTCCAGCTTGGCGCACACACCCGGCTGCTGCCAGCGCTCCTCCCGACTGCGATAGCCGCTCATCGCCTTCTCGATCACCGAGCGGAACTGCTGGTCGGCGTCGCTGCGACCGCGCTGCTCGAGCTGGTCCTGGAGGTCGGAGCGGTCCGCGCCGAACAGGCCCTCCATATCGACCGTGACGGTGATGTCGCTGAGGCCGGGCTCGTAGCCCCCGGTGCGCATGTTCACGCGTGTGTTCCGCGTGAGGCGGGTGCGGATCGAGATCGGCGGGAACGCGCGCGTCGAGCCTCCCAGCCGGACCGTGGAGACCTCGCTGTCCTCGACGTCGAGGAAGTCGAGCTTGGCGTCCACGTCGGTAAAGCCCTCGAGCTTCGTGCGCCGCGTGATCTCGGCGGACTGCGACCAGACGTTCTCGCCGCCCCGCGAGACCCTGATCGAAACGCGCATCTTGTAACGGATATCGCCGTTCAGCTGTCCAGCGGCGGTCGGGCACTGTGGCGCCTCCACCTCGTTCGGCTCGCAGGCGCCGAAGTCGAGCGTGGCCGTGATCGTGAACTCGTTGCCGGTCAGCTCCATGCCCAATTGCGCACCGTCCGAGCCGAGGGTGGAGGTTACGGTCGCCCTGACGCCGCCGGCGCTCGACGTGAACGAGTCCTGCTGCCGCGTGCCCGGTGGCACGTCCCGGCAGCCGGTCGCCGCGCTCTGCGCGCCTGCTGTCGCCGCAGCGCGCTCGTCGATGACGCCCAGGCCCCTTGCGGTCACCCTGGAGAGGAGCCGCGGCGCGCGCGGCCCGAGCTTGCGGACCAGCTTTGGGAGCGACTGCGCCCGCTTGCCGCGCCGGCCCCGCACCCCGGACCAGTCCCGTCCGAAAGCGGAGCGTGCCAGGAGCAGCCGCGGATCACCCCGCTTCGGCTTTGGCAGCACCCGGCGCGCGCGAACGCACGACACCCGCTTCCCGGACCGCACACGCACCTGGCCCTTCTTGCAGCGCTTCTTCTTGGCGGCGGAGTCGGTGGGGACCACGCCGAAGGAGGCCTCGGCGGCCGGGGGAACAGCGGCGGTCGCCGCAAGGGCGGCGAGGAGGGCGAGTACTAGGAACGCGCATGGCCAGGTGCGCACCTTCCGATAGTAAGCCCATTTTGCGAATTCAGGCGCTCAATGTCAGGCGGCGCGGGCCCTGGCGGAACCCCAGCTCGATTAGGAGCGCGCCGGCCTCGGAGCCCACCACCGGCTCGCCGTCGAAGCGCTCGACGCCAAGCCGGGGCACGCGGCCGCGGCGCACCTCATCGGCGAGCGCATCCAGGGCGGGCCGGAGCCAGTCCTCGTCGGTATCCCTCAGGGGAAGAAGGCCCTTGCCGCCACGCTCGAGGTACAGCACCGGCTCGCTGTCCAGCATCACCACGTAGGCGCCGGGCACGCGCGAGGGACGGCGGCCCGAGTCGTCGTCATCGCGCCGTGGCCACGGCAGGGTGGCGCCGTAAGGGTTCGCCGGATCGGTGGCGGCCAGCACCAGCGGTCCCGCGGGCTCGTCCGAGCGCAGACCTCGAAGCCGCTCGATCGCCGCGGGCAGTGCGAACTGCGCGCCGCCGAGCCCCTCCACGAAGTAGCCCCTACGCGCGGTGCCGAGCGTCTCGAGGTTCGTGAGCTCGGAGTAGAGGGCCGCGAAGCCCCCCGGCACGCCCTCCGCGAGCACCGCCTCGCGGGTCACGATTCCGTGGCGCTCGAGCAGCAGCTCCGAGATCGCACGCATGCGCGGGCCGTGCGCGGGCGCACCCGCGAACAGCGGCGCGGTGAGCGACCATCGGCCCTGCACCTGCGGCGCGCCCGGGCGACGCCGGCGCGCGAAGCGCCTGCCCGCGTGACGGTCGCCCTTCGCCACCGACAGCTTCGGCGCGCGCAGCGGCGCGAAAGCGTCGTTGGTGGCCTCGCCCGCCCAGGCCAGGTCCCAGAGCGCCTCCTGGAGCTCCACCGGCTCGGTATCGGGGAGGTCCGCCAGCAGGTCGGTCCAGAATGCGGCGCCGCGCTCCAGCCGCTCGCGGATCGCGTCGTGGACCGGACCATCGGGGCGCTCGCCCTTGAAGGGGGGCGGCCCCAGCCAGCGCGCGTCCTCCCGGAACAGCAGCGCCACCCGGCCGGAATTGCGACCCACCGCACCGGCCCCCACCCACACGAGCTCGCCACTTGCGCAGAGCTGGTCCATCCATCCGGGCGAATAGGCGCCCACGCGACGAGGAAGCACGTCGCGCTCCCAGACCTCCGGCGCGAGTGCGAGCCCTTGGAGCGGCACGAGCATCTCGCGCAGGCGGTCGACACCCGCGCCGCCGGGAGGTGCGCCGTCCACACCCTGCCACTCGGGCAGGAAGCGCGCCAGCGCACGCTGCTCGGCCGGCTCGACCTCCTTGCGGAGGGTGGCCAGGGAGGCGCGCCGAAGGCGGCGCAGCACGTCGGGGTCGCACCACTCGCGCTCGCTTCCGCCGGGCCGCAGCTCGCCGCGGATCAGGTCGCCGGCTCGCTCGAGCTCGCGCAGCACCGGCCCGAGGTCGAGCCCGTAGCGGTCCGACATCTCGCGCGTGGTGAACGGGCCGTGCGTGCGGGCGTAGCGCCGCGCGAGCCGCGGAAGCGGGTCGTTCACGTCCTCGAGGAAGACCGCGGGCAGGCCACCGGGTGGCACAGCGCCGAGGGCGTCGCGGTAGAGGCCCGCGTCCTCGGAGGCCACCCAGCGCTCCTCGCCGCCGATCCTCATCCGGATCGCTCGCCGGTCCTTCTCGAGCTCACCCAGAATCCGTGCGGCACCCACCGCGGGCAGGCAGCGCGCCTGCGCTTCGTCGGCGGTGAGGTCGCCCACCGCGCGCAGCACGTCGTGGAGGCCGTCGGAGTTCGCGGCGCGCATGCGCTCGCTCGTCCGCTGGAGGTCGGCCTCCACCTCGGCGAGCGCGTTCGGGTCGATCAGCTCGCGCAGCTCCTCCTGGCCGAGCAGCTCTCTCAGCAGGTCGCGATCAAGCGACAGCGCCGCCGCGCGCCGTTCAGCGTTGGGGGTGTCGCCCTCGTACATGTAGGTGGCCACGTAGTCGAAGAGCAGCGACGACGCGAACGGCGAGGCGCGCTGGGTCTCCACCTCCACCAGCGACAGCTCGCGCGTGTGCAGCCCGCGCAGGAGCTGCTCGAGGCCGGGGAGGTCGAGCACGTCCTGGAGGCACTCGCGATAGGTCTCGAGCACGATCGGGAACTGGCCGTAGCGCTTTGCCACCTCGAGCAGCGACTGCGCCTTCAGGCGCTGCTGCCACAGCGGCGTGCGCTTGCCGGGGTAGGCGCGCGGCAGCAGCAGCGCGCGTGCAGCGTTCTCGCGGAAGCGCGCGCCGAAGAGCGCTGAGCTCGACAGCTCGGCCACCACCATGTCCTCGATCGCGTCCGGCTCGATCATCAAAAGGTCGGCGGAGGGCGGCTCGTCCGCGTCGGGCAGGTGGACGATGATGCCGTCGTCCGACCAGATCGCGTCGGACTCGAGGCCGAACTCGTCCCGGATGCGGGCCGAGAGCGCGAGGGCCCATGCCGAGTGCACGCGACCCCCGAACGGGGACAGGACGCAGAGCCGCCAGTCGCCGATCTCGTCGCGGAAGCGCTCGACCACGATCGTGCGGTCGCTCGGCACCACGCGGGTGGCGTCGCGCTGCTCGCGCAGGAAGGCGGACAGGTTGTTCGCCGCGCGCTCGTCGAGGTCGTACTCGGCCGCCAGCTCCGCCGGATCGCGGTCCACCGACTCGCGGGCGAAGGCGCCGATCGCGAGCCCGAGCTCCTTCGGGCGGCCGATGCCGTCGCCCTTCCAGAACGGCACGGCGCCCGGCGCGCCCGGCGCCGGGGTCACGATCACGCGGTCGCGGGTGATCTCCTCGATGCGCCAGGTGGATGCTCCGAGCAGGAACGTCTGTCCCGGACGGGCCTCGTAGACCATCTCCTCGTCGAGCTCGCCGACCCTGCGGCCGTCCGGCAGGTGCACGCCGTAGAGGCCGCGATCGGGGATCGTCCCGGCGTTCGTGACGGCGAGCTGGAGCGCACCGCGGCGGGCGCGGATCGTGTCCTCCACGCGATCCCAGACGATGCGCGGACGCAGTTCAGCGAACTCCTCGGAGGGATAGCGGCCGTCGAGCATGTCGAGCACGCTGTCGAGTAGCTCGCGCGACAGCTCGGCGAACGGGTAGGCGCGCTTGATCGTCTCGTGGAGGGCGGGGACCTTCAGCTCCTCGTCGCCCGAGGCGCTCATCGCAACGATCTGCTGGGCGAGCACGTCGAGTGGGTTGCGCGGGACGACCGTGGGCTCGATGTCGCCGTCGCGCATGCGCCTGGCCACCACCGCGCACTCGAGCAGGTCCGCGCGGAACTTCGGGAAGATGCGCCCGCGCGAGACCTCGCCCACGCCGTGGCCAGCGCGGCCGATCCGCTGAAGCCCGGCGGTCACCGACTTCGGCGACTCCACCTGGATCACGAGATCGACGGCCCCCATGTCGATCCCGAGCTCAAGCGACGAGGTGGCCACGAGACACGGCAGCTCACCCGACTTGAGCAGGTCCTCGACGATCAGCCGCTCCTCGCGCGCGAGCGAGCCGTGGTGGGCGCGCGCGATGTAGGTCGGCGAGCTGCCCTCCGGGGCCTCCTCGGCAGCCAGGTCGTTCAGGCGCACGGCCAGCCGCTCGGCGCCGCGGCGGTTGTTCACGAAGATGATCGTGGAGCGGTGCTCCTGGACCAGGCGCAGCAGCTCGGGGTAGATGGCCGGCCAGATCGAGCGTGACGTGACCGCTGGGGCGGCTTCGCCGAGGCCGGTTCCCACCAGATCGCCGCCGCCCCCGGCCGTGCCCATGCTTCCGACGGCCGGGTCTGTCACGTCGTGAGCGTCCGGCTCGCGCATGTTCTCGACCGGCACGTGGATCTTGAGGTCGAGCGGCTTGCGCATCCCGGCGTCGATCACCGTGCACTCGCGGCCGCTGCCGACGAGAAAGCGGCCGACCTCCTCGAGTGGCCGCTGCGTGGCGGACAGTCCGATCCGTTGCAGCGGCCGTCCTGCAAGCGCCTCCAGCCGCTCGAGCGTGAGCGCCAGGTGGGCGCCGCGCTTCGTGCGCGCCACGGCGTGGATCTCGTCCACGATCACGGCCTCGGCGTCCACGAGGAACTCGCGCGCCCTGGAGGTGAGCATCAGGTAGAGCGACTCCGGCGTGGTGATCAGGACGTCGGGCGGCTTGCGCAGCATCGCCTGGCGCTCCTTCTGGGGCGTATCGCCGGTTCGGATCGCGACGGAGACGTCGCCGCCGATTCCCTTCAGCGGAGCGCGCAGGTTCTTCTCCACGTCGTACGAGAGCGCCTTCAGGGGCGAGACGTACACGAGGCGGGTCCTGCGCTCCCCCTCGGGCAGCGGTCGCGCGGCCAGGCGGTCGAGTGCCCAGAGGAACGCGGCGAGCGTCTTCCCGGAGCCCGTGGGGGCGGAGAGGAGAACGTTGTCACCGGCCGCAATCGCAGGCCACGCCTGGGCCTGCGCCTCCGTGGGGCGCTCGAACGAGCGTGTGAACCAATCACGTACCTCTGGGGTGAACGATTCGAGCGGACCGGAAACCATGCGACCCACGAGCGTATCGCGTGGATAGGCTCCACCTCGTGCCCGATTCGCGCAAATTCGCCGTTCTCTTGACACTCGCGGCACTTGCCGCCCCGCTGCCGCTGGCCGCCTGCGGCGACGATCAGGTGGACCAGGCGCGCGAGGACATTCGAGACAAGGCGGACGAGCTCAAGGGCAACATCGACGACCTCTCCACTCAGGACCTACGCGAGGCGCAGCGCGATGCCGAGGACGCGGCCAAGAACGGCAGCGCCGAGACGAAGCGAAAGGCACGCGAGCTCGAGCGCAAGATCGAGCGCGAGCTGAACCAGCGCGACTAGGGGGTCAGACCCCTTGAGTCGGGGCCGCTTAGGGGGTCAGACCCCTTGAGTCGGGGAGGCTTAGGTTTCGGCCACCACGCGGTGCAGGTGCACCCCGGCGGCCAGCCCGACCGTTGCGAGCAGGGCGAGCCCTCCCGTAGCCACCCCGCCCACGACTGTGCAGGGAATCACGGCGGCGGCCGGAGGGATCACCGCGCGGCGGCGGCCGGCCGCGAGGCCGGCGAAGGCGGAGAGCAGGAGCAGGAGCAGTACGGCTACGGCCATAGGTCCTCCTAGAGTCCGTCCGGGTGACGCCCGCGGAAGCCCCGCGCAGAGCGCATCTGCTCACTCCAGCGCGTGCCCGTGCGGCTGCGGGCGCTCGTGTCGAAGCGCAGTCCGGCGACGATCATGTAGGCGTGGCCCGGGTTCGAGCGGATCGTGATCCAAGTGCCTCGGCCGCGCTCGCCCCAGCTCATGAAGCCGCTCGAGTCGAGCGCCCGGTTGAGCAGGCCGGCCGCGTGCAGCACGTAGCTGACGGACCCCGAGCAGTCGTACCCCCTGTCGTTCCAGCGGCTGTGCCCGCCGCCGTACTTGTAGGGCTTGGTGGCGATCGCGTTCCCCGCCTCGATGATCGACCTCACCTCGTCGGGCGCGGAGGAGGGCGCCACGGCGAGCCCGTCGCTGCCGATGTAGGCCTTCTCGGCCGGCGCCTCGGTGGGCTCGTCCTCGCCGCCGGCGGCGCCTGCTCGAGCCCTCACCATCCGCTGCTCACCGGGCGAGGCCGCGCCGTTCACGGTCCGCTGCTCGGCCGACTCGAAGGACATCACGCTGCGTCGGGTGGCGGGACCGAACTCGCCGTCCGCGCTCGTGTCGTAGCCCGCCTCATCCAGATAGCGCTGAAGCGCGCGCACGTCTGAGCCGCTCGAGCCCTGCTTGAGCGTGCGCGTGGCATAGCCAGCCGCAAGGGCCGTGGATGTGAGGGTGAGGCTGAGCGCTGTTACTCCCAGCGCGAGCAGCATCCGGCGCATGAACTTCCTCTCTTCTGAGCGCCTACGGGGTTAGCTGACGGGCTCGCGCCAGAAGAGCGGCGCTACACGAGATGGGCCTCGCGATTCGCCCCGTACTGCCTATGGGTCCCCCGTTCCCCGGCCGCCAGGCGGACGGGAATTCGGCTATGGGGTCTTGCGGGACGGCACCATAACAGTCTCCCCGGCGATTTTTCGCGCTTGCTCGAAAACCGCGTCCAGCATGGGCTCGGTGAGCTTTCCGGTGAACGTGTTCTGCTGGCTCGGGTGGAAGGAACCCACCAGGACGGGGCCGCCCTCGGTGCGGTGCTCGGCCAGGTGTCCGAAGCGCGGGCGCGGGCGGATCCCGAGCAGGAGGCAGGCGGCGTCCCAGGCGAACTTGCCCAGGCAGACGATCACTGCCGGCTCGATCAGCCGCAGCTCCTCGACCGCGTACGGGAGGCAGTTGTCGCGCTCCCGCGGGAGCGGCTTGTTGGCGGGCGGGGCGCAGCGCACCGCGGCCGCCACCCAGACGTCGCGGAGCTCGAGCCCGTCCCCTGCGTGGAGGGACTCGGGCTGGTTCGCGAAGCCCGTGCGGTGCATCGAGGCGAACAGCCAGTCACCCGAGCGGTCGCCGGTGAACACGCGGCCCGTGCGGTTGCCGCCGTGCGCGGCGGGGGCAAGGCCGAGCACGTAGACGCTGGCGGCCGGATCGCCGAAGCCGGGCAGGGGCCGGCCCCAGTAGTCCTCGTCGGCGAAGGACGCGCGCTTCTCGCGGGCCACGCGCTCCCGCCACTCCACGAGTCGCGGGCAGCGGCGGCAGCCGACGATCCGCCGCTCTAGCTCTTCAAGCGCTTGCCGGTTGTGAAGAGGTACTGAGACCACGCGTAGGCAGGTATCGCGAGTGCGGCGACCACGCCTAGCGAGAGCCAGACCGACACGTCGCTCTCGCCGAGAAATCCGTAGCGGACCGCGTTCACGAGGTAGAAGATGGGATTGAAGTGCGACAGCTCCTCCCACGGGGAGGGCAGCACGTGGACCGAGTAGAAGACGCCGCCCACGAACGTGAGCGGCAGGATCACGATGTTCTGGATGAAGCTCGTGTGGTCCCACGTCTCGGCGTAGATGCCGACCACGAGCCCGAGCGAGGCGAACAGCACCAGCCCGAGGGCGATCGCCAGCGCGAGCTCGAACGGATGCTCGATCGGCACGTTCACGAGCACCACCGCCAGCACCAGCAGCGATATTCCGATCAGAAGCGCCCGCACGATGCCGCCGATCGTGTAGCCGAACGTCATGTGCCAGGGCTTCATGGGCGCCGACAGCACGTCGTTGATGTAGCGGTCGAAACGCGCCTGGAAGATCGTCGACGCGTTGTTGGCGAAGGCGGCCTGAACCATCCCCATCGTGATCAGCCCGGGGACGATGAAGATCTCGTAGTCCACCTCGCCCACCTGCTTGATGCGGCCTCCGAGGGAGAGGCCGAACACGAGGATGAAGAGCATCGAGGAGACGACCGGGGCGAGCACAGTCTGCGTCCAGAGCTTCGACACGCGGAGCGTCTCCCGCTTGCAGAGCCAGACAAGGCCCGTCATGACGCCATCGCCTTCACGTACACGTCCTCGAGCCGGTTCACGCCGAAGTGCTCCCGCAGGCCGTCGGCCGAGTCGCGCGCGATCAGGTGCCCGCCGCGGATCAGCGCGATCTCCTCGCAGAGCAGCTCGGCCTCGTCGAGGTAGTGGGTGGTGAGCAGGATCGTGGTGCCCTCGGAGTGCAGCTGGCGGATGTACGCCCACAGCTCCTGGCGCAGCTCGAAGTCCACGCCCGCGGTCGGCTCGTCGAGAATCACGAGCCGCGGGCGGTGCATCAGCGCCCGTGCGAGCAGCAGGCGCCGGCGCTGTCCGCCGGAGAGCTTCGGCGCGCGCACGTCGCGCTTCGAGGTCAGTCCGAACGCCCTGATCATCTCCTCGGCGCGGTCCTCGATCTTGTCCGCGTCCATGCCGAAGTAGCCGCCGTGGTACTCGAGCGTCTCGCGCACGGTCAGGAAGCGGTCGAGGTTGATGTCCTGCTCGGCGAGGCCCACCCATGAGCGCGCCTGCTGCGTGTCGTGCGGCTGCCCGAACACGAGCACCTCGCCCTCGGTGACCCGCAGGAGGTTGCAGACGGCGCTGATCAGCGTGGTCTTGCCGGCGCCGTTGGGACCCAGCAGACCGAAGAACGCGCCGGAGTGGATCTCGAGGTTGAAGTCCTCGAGCGCCAGCGTGCCGTCGTCGTATTGCTTGGTCAGGCCGCGCAGCTCGAGCGCGGGTGGGTCGTCACGGAACACCCGATCGAGACTAGTGACGAGCTAGCCGAGAGCCCGGCCGTAATGCTTCTCGTAGTAGTTGCGGTACTCGCCCGAGCGGATCGGTGTCCACCAGTCCGCGTTTTCGCGGTACCAGTCGACCGTGCGGGCCAGGCCATCGTCGAAGCGGACGCCCGCCTCCCAGCCGAGCTCGTCCCGCAGCTTCTGTGAGCTGAGCGAGTAGCGCCGGTCGTGGCCGGGGCGGTCGGTCACGTGCTCGATCAGCGACTCGTCTCGGCCGGTCAGCCCGAGGATGCGGCGCACCACGTCGATGTTCTCGCACTCGTCGGGACCGCCGATGTTGTAGGTCTCGCCAGGCCGCCCGCGCTCGAGCACCGTGTGGATGCCGCGGCAGAAGTCCTCCACGAAGAGCCAGTTGCGCACCTGGCGGCCGTCGCCGTACACCGGCAGCCGGTCGCCGTGGATGGCGTTCAGGATCGCGAGCGGGATCAGCTTCTCGGGGTACTGGCGCGGGCCGTAGTTGTTCGAGCCGCGGCAGATCACGGCCTCGGTGCCATAGGTGTGGTGGTGCGCGGACACGAGCAGGTCACCCGCCGCCTTGGTCGCCGAATAGGGGGAGGAGGGGTCGAGCGGGGAGCTCTCGCTGAACGAGCCCTCGGCGATCGAGCCGTAGACCTCGTCGGTGGACACCTGGAGGTAGCGCGGCACGCGCAGCTCGCGCACCGCGTCGAGCAGCACGCCCGTCCCGATCACGTGGGTGAGCGCAAACACGTCCTGATCGGCTATCGAACGATCCACGTGCGACTCGGCGGCGAAGTTCACGACCGCGTCCACGCCGTCGGCCACCTGCATCACCAGGTCGCGGTCCTCGATGCCGCCGACCACCAGCTCGGCGCCCGCCGGGACGTTCTCGCGCCGACCCGCGTAGGTGAGCTTGTCGAGCACCACGACGTCGTGCTCGCCATCGAACAGGCGCGCATAGGTCGAGCCGATGAACCCGGCTCCGCCGGTCACGAGCAGCCTCACACCGGCACCCCGAGATATGCCTCCAGCCCGTCTTGCCAGGTGGGCAGCCGCGGGCCGCCGCGCTCGCTGTCGAGCACCGAGTAGGCGGGCCGGTGCGCCGGACGCGGGAACTGCTCGGTGGAGCAGGGCTGCAGGTTCGCCTCGATGCCCGCTCGCTTGAGGATCGCGTGGGCGAATTCGAACCACGAGCACGAGTTGCGCCCGGCCACGTGAAGGACGCCGCGCTCGTCCCCCGCGGCGAGCGGGAGCAGTACCTCTGCCAGGTGCCCTGTGAAGGTGGGGCAGCCCACCTGGTCATCGACCACGCGCAGCTCGCCGCGCTCACGCCCGAGCGCCAGCACGGTCGCGACGAAGTTCTTGCCGCCGCGACCGAACAGCCACGAGGAGCGGACGATGAGATGGTTCGCGTTGGCCTCGGCGGTGGCGCGCTCTCCGGCCGCCTTCGAGGCGCCGTAGACCGACACGGGCTCGACTGGATCGGACTCCAGATACGGCTCGCTCTTGGTGCCGGCGAACACGTAGTCGGTCGAGAGGTAGAGAACGCGCTCGGCCGCCTGTGCCACATTGCGAGCGCCCTCGGCGTTGACGGCGTGGGCGCCTTCGGGGTCGCTCTCGGCGCCGTCGACGTCCGAATAGGCGGCGCAGTTGATCACCGTGCTGCCGGCGAGCGCCTCACGCGCCGCGTCGGCGTCCGTCACGTCCAGCTCCGCGCGCGTCAGTGCCACCGCCTCGCCCCCGGCAGCCGACACAATGTCCTGGCCGAGCATGCCGCCGGCGCCCACCACGTGGATCCTCACGCGGCGGACTCTAGCCCGGTGCCGCGGTGGATCCCCGCACCAGGAGCTCCGCGGGAAGGACGATCCGCTTGCTCGTCCGCTTGCCCGACATCCGCTTCTCGAGGAGTTCGAACGAGGTGGCCCCAAGCAGCTCGGCGTCGAGCGCAACGGTGGTGAGAGGCGGGCTGAGCACGCGAGCGAAGTCCATGTCGTCGAACCCGATCACCGACAGGTCCTCGGGAATCCGGACGCCGCGCTCGCGCGCGGCGAGGTACAGGCCGGCGGCGATCACGTCGTCGTCGCAGAACACGGCCGTGGGCTCCTCGTCCAGGAGGAGCAGTCCGTTCACGCGAGCGTCCTCGATCGAGATCGGCGTGATGACCCGCGGCTGCGTGTCCGGGTCGAGGCCGGCCTCGCCCAGCACGCGTACGCGGCTCGCCTCACGATGCTGGAAGGTGAGCGCCCTGAAGGCGGCGGCGAGGTGGCCGATGCGCCGGTGGCCGAGTTCGACGAGGTGCTCGAACGCGGCGGCCGATCCGCCGCCGCCGTCGAAGCGCACGGACGGCCGCCGTGGCTCCTCGGTCTCCATCATCACAACGTTCTCGTCCGAGCCGAGGGCCTCCGGCGCCGTGACCTCGAACAGGAGGTAGCCGTCAACCGGCCCGGACCGGAGCGCCTCGAACGATTGCGACTCCCAGTGCCGGTCGTTCTGGGTGTCGACGAGGATCACGATGTACCCGGCCGAGGCGGCGGCGCGCTGCGCGCCGCGCAGCACGCGGCTGAAGAACGGGTTCGTCATGTCCGGGACCAGCAGGGCGACGGCCCGCGACGCGCCGAGCCGCAGAGCCTGCGCAGCCGCGTTCGGCCGGTAGCCCAGCTCTCGGGCACAGCGACGCACACGCTCCTCGGTCGCCTCGGACACGCGGCCGCGACCCTTCCCGGAGAAGACCAGGGAGACGGTCGATTGCGACACGTCGGCGCAGCGCGCGACGTCGACGCTCGTGACGCGGTGGATGCCGGACCGTTCGATGCTGGGGAATGCAACCACGCGCACAGCTCCCGGGT
Organism: uncultured Thermoleophilaceae bacterium; assembly: GCA_963825345.1. Classification (GTDB taxonomy): domain Bacteria; phylum Actinomycetota; class Thermoleophilia; order Solirubrobacterales; family Thermoleophilaceae; genus JACVRW01. The sequence goes on from CAWGSQ010000012.1 coordinate 611,863, forward strand.
TGACAGATATGGAAGTCATACGTAGTATGCTCATACGTATGACGGATATCGGAACCCAGCTTACAGCCCTTATCGCAGTGGTGGGCGTCGCCGCCGGCGGCCTCCTCGGCTCTGACTCGCCCAGGAACCCCGCGCCGCGCACCGCTCTCGTGATCGACGCATCGGCAGCCCGCGACGGCCGCGAGCTCGTGGACCCGCGCCTGAAGGACGTGGACGCGGACGTGCGCCTGCCCCGCACCTCTCGAGAGGCGCGTACCAACGTGCGCTACTTCGACGAGCTCGGATACCAGGTGGTCGTGGCCGGCCCCCAGGCGAGCGCCGCCGCCAGCGCCGTGGGCGTGGACGCGCAGCGGGCGCCAGGTCTCGCGGGCGCGGTCGAGAGCGCGAGCCACTAGCACCGAAGGCGCCACACCCGGCCGCGGGCGCTACGGCAGCGCGACCGCCGCGCCGTTCACATTCCCGTGCCGGTCGCGTGCGGCGCCCGGCGAAATCCTCACCGCAGCGCCCGGTGGGGCGTCGACCGTGAACACCGTGCCGCGCTGCTGTCGCACGACCACGGTGCGGTCGCCGACCTTGAAGCGGACAGCTCCGCCGCTCGCGCTGGACGGGCGGTGGCGGAGATCGCGGTCGCGGACCGCCGCCGGGTAGTCGAGCGCCACGGCCACCTGGCCGGCCGGGGCGGCCACCTGTCGCACAGTGAGCGTCCTCGCGCGCCGGACCCTGAAGCTGCGGGAGGTGAGCCGGTAGCGCTCGGCTCGGACCTGGAGCCGGTAGCGCCCGGTGGCCGCGGTGCGCGGCACCTCCCACAGCGCGCGGTATGCGCCCTCGCCGTCGACCTTCCACAGCATGCCGAGGCCGAGGTCGCTGTCCACGCTGTGCCAGCGGCCCCCGTTTCGGCGCTGGACGACCACGAACGCGCGGCCCAGCGGCCGGTCGAGTCCGTACGGCGCGCCCCGCCAGCCGAAGGCGGCCTGCTCGAAGCGGCGGACCGCGCCCGCCGGCTGCTCGGTTGCGGTCCCGGTTGCCGCGCCCGGGTCGTAGGGCGGGCCGTCCGGCGACACGCCGTTCGTCGGGTCGAGCGGATACGCGGCCTGCGCGGGCTCGCCGCTCACGAGCCGGCGGCTGAGCTCGACCAGCTCCTGGCGCAGCAGGTTGGACGAGAGCGGGCCGTAGAGCGTGGAGCCGCCCTCGTAGTGCTGGCGGTCGTACTCCTCGGGCGTCGTGAGGTACTGGATGAACTCGCCGGCCAGCCCGGACACCACCACGCGATCCATTCCGGTGGACTCGCGCACCGCGGCGCGTAGCCGCTCACCGACCTCGGCGGTCGGCTCGCCGGGGAGGGTCACGATCAGGCCGTCTCCCACGCGCAGGGCGGTGAGGGGCACGGCCTTCGGAACGGTGTCGGCGCTCAGCGGGATGCCGGTCTTGTGCCCCTGCCCGGGCACCGGCAGCGGGTTGCGCGTCCCCTCGAGCGGCACCCTCGTCACGTCGAACAGGGGCCCGCGCTCCTCCTCGGATCCGGTCAGGAAGGGGAAGCCGATCATGGCGTAGTCCGCCACGTTGCCGCCCTCGGTGGCCTGTCCGCAGAAGCAGGTGCGCGTCCAGCGTACGTCGAGCTGCGGCTTCGAAATGAGCACCGCATTCGCGCGGCGCCAGGCGCGCAGCATCGCGGCGGCCTCCACGCGTCCCACGTAGTCGGACGCCGCGGGTCCGTCGCGCACCAGCCCGGCCGACTGATCGCCCTCATTCGAGTTGCCGTAAACGTTCAGCACGGCCTGCCCGCGCGGCACACGTCCGGACCGCCGCACGGCGCGCTCGAACACCTGGAGGGCCGAGGCGTGGTGGTCCTGGTTGTAGTACGGGAAGCTCGACTTGGTGACCGTGCCGTGGTCCGCGAAGGTCGACCAGCCGCCGATCGGGACGTGTCGACCGCCCACGAGCTTGTCCACCCGCAGGACGTTCACCTGGGCGTCGATGGTGTGGTCGACGCCCTGGGGATCCTCGGCCGCCGCGCCCTGCCCGCGCTCGCGCTGGATCCCGTGGTCCGCGAGGTGCGCCTCGATGCTGCGGTTCTGCGTGAGACCGTGGATCTCGGCCCTTCCCCAGCCGGCCTGCGCCGGCGCGCGGTCCCTGTCCGCCCGCCGGACCGCCGCGGTCACCTGGCGCACGAGGAAGGAATAGAGCTGGGGATCGGCGGGTGGAGGGTCGAGGAGCCGGTAGAAGCTGAGCGGGTCGGTCACGGTGGCCAGCCCCGGGGCGGCGGTGTTGAAGGTCTTGAAGTTCGCGTAGCCGCCGGGTCCCGAGTGCGTGTGCGAGGCGGAGACCAGCAGGTTCGACTCCGAGAATCCGCGCGCGGAGAGGGCGTCGCCCACGTGCTTCACGAGCCCGCCGGGGACCATGAACAGGTCGAGCGCCACGAGAGCGACCTTGCGGTCGCCGCGCTGGAGCACCAGCGCACGGGCCCAGAGGCGGGTGTGCTGCCCCTGCGCCACCCTGTCCTGACGGGTCCAGCCGCCCAGGTAGTAGCCGGTGCGCGGCGTGATGTCGGCCTTGCCCACGCCCGCGCGCAGGGGGGCGGCCTGCGGAGCGGCCTGCGCGGCCGGAGCAGCCGCGAGCGTGGCCGCGAGCAGGACAAGCAATGCCCAGGGGCGCTTCACGACGGGCGAAGTTACCGCCGTGCGGCGCGGCTCGCGCCGGTTGTGCCGCTAGCGTGCCGCCTGTGCTCGAGGTTCACGACCTGACCAAGCGCTTCGGTGCGAACCTCGCCGTCGACGGCCTCAGTTTCAAGGCCACGCCCGGCCGCGTGCTCGGATTCCTGGGCCCGAACGGGGCGGGCAAGACCACCACGCTGCGCATGCTGCTCGGTCTCACGCTGCCGAGCTCGGGCACGGCCACGGTGGAGGAGCGCCCCTACCGCGAGCTGGAGGACCCGATCGGCACCGTCGGCGCCGTGCTCGAAGGACCACAGTTCCATCCCGGCCGGAGCGGGCGCAACCACCTGCGGGTGATGGCCATGGCTGCGGGGCGTCCCCGAAGCCGCGTGGAGGAGGTGCTGCGCCTGGTGGAGCTCGAGGGCGCCGGCGACAAGCGCGTCAAGACGTACTCGCTGGGCATGCGGCAGCGCCTCAGCCTCGCGGGCGCCCTGCTCGGCGATCCGCGCGGCCTCGTACTCGACGAGCCCGCGAACGGGCTCGACCCTCAGGGGATCCGCTGGCTGCGCGACTTCCTGCGCGCGCAGGCCGCCGGCGGGCGCACCGTGCTCGTGTCGAGCCACGTGCTCGCCGAGATGGCGCAGACCGTCGACGAGGTGGTGGTGATCAGCCGCGGCAAGCTGGTCGCGCAGGGCTCCCTCGACGAGCTCACCCACGGCGTGGAGGCGCCGATCTGGGTGCGTAGCCCCGACGCGGATCGTCTGCGTGCCGTTCTGGCAGCGCGCGAGGGCGTGGATGCCAAGCCCCCCGAGGCCGGGGGCGGCTGGCTGGAGGTGCGCGGCACCACGCTCGAAGAGGTTGGCACGATCGCGGCCGAGAATGGCATCACGGTCTTCGAGCTCTACCGGCCGCGCCAGTCGCTCGAGGCCGTGTTCCTCGAGCTCACTGGCGGCACGGAGGCCGGACGGTGATCGCCAGGGTGGCGGCTGAGGTTCTGAAGCTGCGCACCACGCGCACGTTCTGGGCGCTCGCCGGCTCGACGTTCGGGCTGATCCTCCTCATCGTCGTCCTGTCGCTCGCGCTCGACGATGCGCTCAACTCGGACGAGGATGCAGCGCGTTCGCTCCTGGGCACCGCCAGCATCAGCGGGCTGCTCATGCTGGTACTCGGCGCAGTGGCGGGCGCGGGGGAGTACAGGCACGGGACCATCGCTTCCACGCTCCTCGTGACGCCCAATCGGCTGCTCGCCGTGACCGCCCAGACGGTCGCGGTCGCGCTCGGGGGCGCCGCGGTGGGTCTCGCGGCGTCAGCGCTCACCGCGGCGGTCGCGCTTCCGTGGCTCGCGAGCATCGACGCGCCGGTGCCGGACACGAGTGAAGTGCTCGGCATCCTGTTCGGCAACGTGCTCTACTCCGGCCTCGCGGCGGGCCTCGGCGTGGCGCTCGGCGCGCTCATGCGAAACCAGGTCGCGACGATCGTGTTCCTGCTGCTGTTCATCTTCGCCGTCGATCCGGCCATCTCCGCGCTGGCCGAGGACTACTCCCGCTTCTCGCTGAGCGGTCTGACGGCCGCGATGAGCGGCGGGACCAGCGAGGACTACGGGGCCGACCTGCTTCCGTTCGGGGCGGCCGCGGCGGTCTGGGCCGGCTACACCGCCCTCCTGGCGGTGGCGGCAGCCGTTCTCACGACGCGGCGCGATATCTAAAGAATCTGCACGTCGGCGCTGTCGCCGACCACGAACCGGTACGCCTTTGGCAGCGCCGGGCCGCGGCCGATCGTCACGTTCTTGCCGATCAGGCTTGCCTCGATGCGGTAGTCGAGCTGTGAGATGTGCGAGCCCGACATCACGATCGAGTGCTCCAGCTCGGCGTGCTCGATCGTGACCCCGTCGCCGATCGCCGTGTAGGGGCCGATGTAGGCGTCCGTGAGCTGCGAGTCCGCGCCGATCACCGCGGGGCCTCGGACCGTCGAGCGCACGAGCCGGGCTCCCTTCTCGATCACCACGCGGCCCTCCACGCGGCTGTCCACAAGCTCTCCGTCGATTCGCTCGTCGAGGTCGTCGAGGATCAGCCGGTTCGCCTCGAGCATGTCCTCCACCTGGCCGGTGTCCTTCCACCAGCCATCGACGATGTGCGGGTCCACCCGCAGGCCGCGATCCACGAGCGTCTGGATCGCGTCTGTGATCTCGAGCTCGTCGCGCCACGACGGCTCGATGGAGCGGGCCGCATCGAAGATCGACGACGTGAACATGTACACGCCCACCAGGGCGAGGTCGGTCTTCGGCTCCTTCGGCTTCTCGACGAGCCGGGAGACGCGGTTGCCGCCGTCGAGCTCCGCCACGCCGTAGTTCTCAGGATCGGGCACGTGCGTGAGCAGGATCAGCGCGTCGGGCTGCTCGCTCCTGAACGTGTCGACCAGCTTGAGGATCCCGTCGCGAAGCAGATTGTCGCCGAGGTACATCACGAACGGCGAGTCGCCGATGAAGGCCTCGGCGGTCAACACGGCATGGGCGAGCCCCCGGGGAGCGTCCTGCTCGATGTAGCTGATCTGCACTCCGAACTGCGAGCCGTCGCCCGCGGCCTCGCGCACCTCGGCTCCCGTCTCCGGGGCGATGATGATGCCCAGCTCGGTGATGCCGGCCTCCGCCATCGCCTCGATCCCGTAGAAGAGCACGGGCTTGTTGGCCACCGGCACGAGCTGCTTCGCGCTGGTGTGCGTGAGCGGCCGAAGGCGGGTGCCCTTGCCGCCGGAGAGGATCAGGCCCTTCATCGCGGGGACGCTAGTAGACGTCGCCAAGCTTACGGTGGTCCCAACTCACCGTGCGAGTCGGAACGAACGTCAGGCCCACGCGCTTCGTCGCCTGAGCGGCGACCATGGCGCGGATCTCGTCGTTCAGCTCGCCGGCGTAGCGATCGAACAACGCGAGCCCAAAACGCTCCACGTCCCGCGGATCGCGCGAGAGCTGGACATCGCACTCGAAGGTCACGCCGCGGAGCTCGTGGTACTGCACGCCGTCCTCGAGGCCGACCGTGGCGCGGGGGTCGCGCTCGAGGTTGCGGGCCTTCTGAGACTTTGCGTACGTCCAGCCGCGCAGTTCCGAGGCGTCGCCCACGAACCACAGCGGCACCATGTGCGGGCGGCCGTGCGGCCCGACGGTCGCGCACTGCATGACCATCTTCTCGCCGAGGAACGCCCGCACCTCCTCGCCCGACATCTCGATCTGGTTACGCCGTGACGGCAAGGTGCTCTGCGGCTTCCAGCACCGCGCGCCGGGCCTCCTCGGGCTCCAGCACCACGGCGTCGCCCGCCTCCTTGAGGATCTCGCGGGCGAGCCACTCATACGACGCGTACGTGCGCTCGAAGATCACCGCACCGTCGGACAGCTCGGTGGCACCGGGATGGTCCTCGCGCACCCAGCGGGCTCGTTCAGGCGAGACCCAGATGCGGGCCGTGCTGCCGGAGTCGACCTCACCGGTGGAGAGCCAGCCGTGCACGTCGGGCTCCACGCCCGGGCGCGGCTCGAAGCTGTCGTCGAGCACGTCAACCTGACGGACGCGGTCGAGCCGGTACGAGCGCGGGGCGTCCTTCTCCAGGTCCCACGCGTGGATGTACCAGCCCTCCTGGCCGTTCACGAGCTTGTACGGCTCGAGCGTCCGCTCGGTGAACTCGTCCTCGTTCTCCTTGTAGTACTCGATCTTCAGCAGCCGCCGGCCGATGATCGCGCCCGAGACGACGCGCGCGACCTCGGAGTCGTCGCCCTTCGCGGTCGTGATCTGAAGGCCGTCCTCGGCCGGGTCCTGACCGAGTGCGTCGACGATCTTGCTGCGTGCTGAGTTGAGCGAGCCCTCGGGCAGGTGCTCCCCGATCAGGTCGATAGCGGCCACGAGCGCCTTCGCCTCTAGCGGCAGCAGTCGGGCGGGGCGGGCGAAGTTGTCGCCGTACGGCTCGGGGTCCACCTCGATCTGGTCGCCGCGGACCTCGGCGTAGAGCACGTAGGAGCCGCCGCCGAAGTTCACGACGTTCAGCACGTCGATGTCCTGGCGCAGCTCGGTGTCGGTGACCTGGAGGGTCTCGCAGAGCGGCGCGACGTCGAGCTTTTCGCCCTCGCGCGCGGCGTCGATCAGGATCCCGGCGAGCGTGACGAGCCGCGCGAAGCGCTCCGGCCGGATCGGCGACTCGCGGCCCTCGTCGTCGTCCTCGGCCTCGACCTGCTTGCGCTTGCGCGCGGGCTTCGCGAGCTCCGGCGGCTTGTTCCCGTGGCGCTCGGTGACCAGGTCGAGCCGCTCGCGCGCCTCCGTGACCAGCTCCTCGGGGCCCTCGATGCGTGCCTGCTCGCCCAGGCCGAGCACCCAGGAGACCATCTGCCGCGAGTTCGCGTACTCGGTCTCGAAGATCACGCCGCCATCCGCGTCCTGCACATCGCCGGCGTGGCCGAAGTGGCGCAGGGCGAGCCAGTCGATGCGGTCGGAGAGCCAGATGCGCGCGCGGCCCACGGGATCGCCGAGCTGCCAGTCCGTGCGCGTGGCGTACACGCGCGGGTCGAATTCCTCGGGACGGTTGAAGTCGTGCTCCGCCTTCGACGAGTAGCCGACCTTGCCGCGGATTCGGGACACCCGGAACACGCGAACGTCGTCGCGTTCGTGGGAGTAGCCGATCAGGTAGAACTGCCCGCCGCGATAGAGCAGGTGGTACGGGTCCACCTTGCGCTTCTCCTGGGCGTCGCGGCCGATCGTGTAGTAGTCGAAGACGATCGTCTTGCGGCGGAAGATCGCGGTCTCGACCTTCGACAGCCGCTGCGAGAGCTCGCGGCCGCCCGCGTCAGCCGTCACGGCGAGCGCGACGCTGCGCTGCTCGGGTGCGTCGAGCGGCGACGGCTTGCCCCAGGACAGCTGCTGAAGCGCTAGCCGCAGCGGCTCGGCGTACGCGAACTCGCCGTCGAGCAGCGAGAGCGACGTGCGCAGTGCGCCGAGCTCCTTGTCCGTGAACTCGATCGCGGGCAGGTAGAAGTTCTCGGGCGGGAGCGAGTAGTTCTCGGCCTCGTAGTAGCCCTCGGCGGGCTTGTCGACCTTCAGGTGGATGCCGAGTGACTCCAGCTCCGCGCGGTCTGCGTAGAAGCGGCGCGCGAAGGCCTCGTCGTTCATCTGCGAGTAGCCCTCCACGTCCTGCTTGATCTCGAGCGCGGAAACCGGCCTCCGCTCCGCCATCAGGAACGAGATCAGTGACAACTGCCGGATGAGCTTCTCTGTGTCCTTCGCCATTGGTGCGCCACGAGAATAAGCAGGAAACCCGGATCTTTGCTCCCCCGGCTGGACCGGAGCCCCGCTATTTGCGAGCATGGGCCGTGGCCTTCGACAAGCTGAAGAACCTCTTCAACGTCGACATCAAGGATGGATTGAAGGGGATCGCGGTCGTGCAGTCCTCCAGCATGCCGACCCCCGAGGCCCAGTTGTACAACGCAACCATCTGGCTCGACGTGACCGTGGAGGGCCGTGAGCCCTACCGGGTGAAGCACGAGTGCATGGTCAAGGCCGGCAAGCACCCGTGGCCCGGCCAGACCCTGCCTGTGGTGGTTGATCGCAAGAACCCCGAGCGCATCGACATCCAGTGGAAGGAGCTTCAGACCGTCGACGAGCGGATGGCCGCTGGTGGACCGTCGGCAGGGCAGCGTCAGGTGATCGACATGCGCGGGACCGAGCTGGCGGACCAGCTCCGGGAGGCCATGGCCACAGCCGGCGCCGGCGCGGTGGACAGCGGCAACATGGTCGAGGACCGGATCGCGAAGCTGGAACGGCTCGCCAAGCTGCGCGACGCCGGCGTGCTGAGCGAGGACGAGTTCGAGGCGGAGAAAGCCCGCATCCTGGCGGGTTAGTCACGACGATCCTGCCTAGACCACCCATACGGTGGTTAGGGCAGGACGGTCGCAAGAAAAACCGACCCCTTCACCGCTGTTGTACGCGCTCGGGCGCCGCGCGGCGCTACGCCTACGCCACCGCCGCGCCCTGCAGCTCCTCGGTGAACGCCTCGGCGGTCATCACCTCGGAGAACATGGGGTAGTCGAACTGGATCGCGTTCTGGTGCTCCTCGGCGGACGTCGCCGCGACGCAATCCGAGAGCGTGATCACCTGGTAGCCCTTCTCGTAGCCGGTGCGCATCGTCGACTCCACGCAGCAGTTCGTCAGGAAGCCGCCGAGTGCGATTGTCGTGATCCCCCGGGCGCGCAGGATGAAGTCGAGGTTCGTCGTCGCGAAGGTGTCCAGGCCTCGCTTGCCCTCGACGACCACATCGCCCTCCTGCGGCGCGAGCGAGTCGACGATCTCGGCGCCCCACTCGCCCTTTACGAAGGCCGTGGAGTCCACGACGCCCTTCAGGATCCCGTACGGGTGGTCGGCCAGCTCGCCATAGCCCGGCGCGAATGTGATCGGTGCGTGCACGATCGTCGCTCCGGCCGCGCGCGCCGCCTCCGCGAGCCTGCGCGTGTTCTCCAGCATGCCGGTGCTCTCCATGACATCGCCCACGGCACCGTGTAGGGCACCGCCCTCCGAGGTGAAGTCGTTCTGGTACTCGATCAGGACGACGGCAGTGTGCTTGGGATCGATCGGCACGAGAGCCTCCTTGCCTGGGGGACGGGCGTTAGCCCAACTCTACGACCCGCTCGGCCTCGGCGACCAGGTTTTTCACGATCTTGGCGGCAGGCTGTACGTCCCTGATCAGCCCCGCGGTCTGGCCTGTGAACGGCAGGATCTCGTGTGTCCGGCCCTCGCCCACGGCGGCCATGATCTCGGCGAGCAGGCGCTCAGACTCGTCAGCGGCCTCGTCCGGACGCGACTCCCACCGGCTCACGAACTCCGTCCGGATCACGCGCGGCACGACGTTGTACGCGCCCGGCGCGGGTGGCGGCACGATCGCGCCCCAGGTCTCGAAGCGAACCGTGTCCTCTGACTCGGCGTCGATGATTCCCTGCTTCCAGCCGTCCTCTGTGGACGCCTCCTCCGATGCGAGGAAGCGCGTGCCCACGTTCACCCCGGCGGCGCCGAGCGCAAGTGCAGCGGCCAGCCCGCGGCCGTCCGCGATACCGCCCGCTGCGAGCACGGGGATCGGAGCGATCGCGTCGACCACCTGGGGAACCAGCGCCATCGTGCCCACGCCGGCGGCCATCCCCTGCCCGCCCGCCTCGCTCCCCTGCGCGATCACCACATCGACGCCGAGCCCTGCCGCCTCGCGCGCCTGGGCGACGGTGTGCACCTGGTGGATCACCTTCGCCCCGGCCGCGTGCGCGCGCTCCACAAGCGCACCCGGGTCGCCGAGCGCGAAAGATACGGCGGCGGGACGCGCGTCGAGCGTGGCCTGGAACGCGTCATCGTCGAGGGTGGAGATGACGTGGTTCACGACGAACGGTCGGTCGGTCAGCGCGCGCACACGCTCGATCTGTCCGCGGAGGCCGTCCGCCGTGCTGAAGATGCCGGCGATCGTCCCGATCGCGCCAGCGTCGGAAACGGCGGCCACAAGCTCTGGCGAGGTCGCCGGCCAGATCGCCGCCTGAAGAATCGGGGCCTCGACATCGAGGAGCTCGCAGAAGGGCGTGCGGCGCACGACCCGCTTTAGGCTACGCCGCTTCTTCGCTGCGCGTCTGTTCGCGTGTTGCGAAGAAGGCCGACGTCGAGATGCCGCGGTCGAAGTCCGACCAGCTTGCGCCGTCGGCGAGCGAGCGCTCGATGCGGTCGAAGCTGCCGAGGTTGCCGCCGAGGTTGTCCACGAAGTGGACGAGCGTGGCCTCGCGCGTGCAGGGCAGGACGGGGCTGCCGTGCTCGAGCTTGCCGTGGTGACTCAGGATGATGTGGAGGAGACCCTCGGCCTCGGAGGGCGGGAAGCCGTCGATCCGCTCGATCTCGCGGCGCACCGTGTAGTAGCCGCACGGGATCTCGCCGAGCAGCTTGCCGCGGTCGGTCATCTCGATCGCGCCGTTGACGCTCGAGTAGACCTCGGTCTTCCCGATGTCGTGCAGGAGCGCGCCGGTGACCGCCAGGTCGCGGTCGACCCCTCCGCGGAAGGGTCCGCGTGCGAGCACGCTCACGCCCTCGGCCACCGACAGGCAGTGCTCGAGCAGCCCGTGCTTGTACGCCTGGTGGTAGTACTTGGCCGCAGGTGCCGAGTGGTAGGCCGCCCCGCTCTCCGTGGAGCGGTCGATCAGCCGCCCGAGCAGCGTGCGCAGGTGCGGCCGCTGGATCGTGTCGACCAGTGCCTTGAGGTCGGCGGCCATCTCCTCGTAGGGCCGCGCCGGCGCCTCGGTGAGGTCGGCCAGCTCGTACTCGTCATCCGCCGCGACCCGCATTCGCTTGACCGTGACGGCCGCGCCGTAGCGCTCGTCGACCGCGTAGCGGCCGAGGATCCGCACGACCGACCCTGTCGGGCATACCGGTGCCAGGGTCTCGACCTCGTCCCAGATCACGGCCTCCACCGCGCCCGTGGTGTCGCCGAGCTGGAGCTTCAGGAAGGGCTCGCCGTTGCGGCGCTGGCGCCTCGTGTGGGCGCGCACGACGAAGACCTCGTTGACCTCCTGGCCGTCGGCCAGGTCGCGGACGAAGCACCTCGAGGGGGTGAGCGTGGTCTGCTCCATGGGGGATTGCCAAGGTAAGGCCGGACTCGGACGGTTTAGCCTGCCGGGTCATGGGTGTGCTTGTGGCCGGTGGCACCGGAGCTCTCGGTAGCGCGGTCGTGCGCGAGCTGCTCGACGCGGGCTACGACTGCACGCTCACCTGGATCGTCGACGCCGAGCGCGAGCGCGCCGAGGCGGAGCTCGGCGACCGAGCCAAGTTCGTCCGGGCCGACCTGATCGATCCGCAGGGCGGCGGCGCCGGCGAGGCCGTGGCCGCGGTCGACGACCTGGAGGCGGTGGTGAACCTGGTGGGCGGGTTCTTCTCCGGCCCCGCCGCGCACGAGACGGCGTGGGAGGACTTCGATCGCATGATGCGCCTCAACCTTTCGCCCGCCATCAACCTCGCGTGTGCGGCGATGCCGCGCATGCTGGAGCGCGGCGCCGGCTCGTTCGTGGCGGTCTCCGCCCGCCCGGCGCTGCGGCCCTTCCCCGGCTCCGCCGCATACTCGACCGCGAAGGCCGCAGTGCTCGCCTTCGTCAAGGCGCTCGATGCCGACTACCGCACGAAGGGCATCCGCGCCAACGCGATCCTGCCGAGCGTGATCGACACCCCGGCCAACCGCAGGGCGGAGCCCGACGCCGATTACTCGAAGTGGGTCCAGCCGGCCGAGATCGCGCGGGTCGTCCGCTTTCTCGTCTCGGACGATTCGGCGGTCACGAGCGGTGCCGCGATTCCGGTCTACGGGCGCGCGTAGTACTGCAGGGTGCGCTGGCCGAGCTGCTTCGTGACGTTGCCGTTCTGAATGGCTCCGATCGGCGCGCCGATCAGTGGGATGAGCTTGCCGGCGAAGCGGCGCGCCAGGCGCCTAGCGAGGTACTTCGCAAGTTTGAGGTGCAGCGCGTCGGACCTACGAGAGCTGAGCGCGCGCTCAGCCATGGCCTGGGCCATCCGCTTCCCCACGCCGTCGAGCGCCTCGCGCGCCTCGGCCGGCGTCTCGTACAGGCCCTGGAGCGCGAGGTACTCGGCGGGGCGCATCGGGTGGCGCGGGTCGTAGCCGTAGGCCGCGGCGATGTAGAAGACCATCCGGCTCTGGATCCAGAGCAGCGCGACGATGTCGGGCGCCAGCGTTACGGCTCCGCCGATGCCCAGCGCGCCCCCCTCGAGCCGGGCAAGGCGCACGTGCTTCTTGAATGCCACCCGGGCGAGTTGCTCCGGCGTGTGGCCTGGACCCGCAATCCGCACCCACTCCTCGGCCTGCGGACCGAAGCGCTCGGCCGCGGCGAGCGCGATGTACTCGGGAGCGCGGTCGGGCTCGGCGAGCATGCGGTCCCACAGCCGCTTGGGCGGGCGCTCGAGTTGTTCGATTTGGGTCGCTGCTTCCACGCGGCCTGAGAGTACCCTGAGGTCCATGGCTTCAGACAGCGATCGTGAGGAGCTGATCGCGCTCCTCACCAAGGCGTATTGGATGGAAATCGAGACCGTGATGAGCTACACCGCGAACTCGATCAACCCGGACGGGGTGCGAGCGCAGGAGATCATCGAGTCGCTCCAACAGGACGTGGAGGAGGAGCTCGGGCACGCTCGCCAGTTCGGCGCGCGGATCAAGGAGCTCTACGGCGTGGTGCCGGGCTCGCTCGACTTCAAGGCCGAGCAGTCCTACCTCCAGCCGCCCGACCAGCAGACCGACATCGTCCATGTGATCAAGGGAGTGATCGAGGCGGAGTCCGGCGCCATCGAGCACTACAACCGGATCATCGAGTTCTGCGAGGGCCGCGACCCCGTGACGCAGGACATGGTGATCACGATTCTGCGCGACGAGGAGAGCCACCGGCGCCTCTTCGAGGGCTTCCTGCGCGAGTACAAGGCCGAGGGTCTGGCCTAACGGGCCAGGCTGTCCGCCACCAGCACCACGGTCCCAAAGAGCCCCGCGAGTACGGCGATCACGCCGATCACTCGCGGGTCGGGGCCGCCGTGGATCCCCGTCTCGTGAACGGCCGTGTGCCCCTTGCCGCGCTGGAGCAGCCAGCGGTTCACCGGATAGGCGCACAGCCCGGCCACGAAGAGCGCGAACGAGAGCGAGCCCCAGAACAGGACGTCGCCGACGCCCGCGTCCATCGCGCCGGGCACCACGGCGATGATCGCGTTGTCCACGATCTCCATGACCGCGATCGAGAGCGTGTCCGAGGCGAATGCGATCGGAATGACGGCCGCGAGAGCCAATCCGCCGCGCAGCAGCGGCAGGCTCGTCAGGGAGTAGCCGAACAGGAACGCGAGCGCGACCGACAGCGCAATCGTCGCGCCGTTCGACCATCCGAGCGCCGTGCCGATGATGAAGCCCACGACCTCACCGATGGCGCAGCCGGTGAGGCAGTGAAGCGTGGCGCTGAGCGCCATCTGGTTCGTGCCGTCGTGATCCATCTCGCCGCCCAACGCTAGATACCATCGTCTCGCTGTTGCAAGGCGAGGTAGCTCAGTTGGTAGAGCACACGACTGAAAATCGTGGTGTCGCCGGTTCGATTCCGGCCCTCGCCATCTGCGGGCTGCGGCGCATCGCCAGGCTGTGTCATCGGGGCAGGGCCGTGCGAAGCACTGTCCCTGCCCCTCTTCCTTGCCTGGCGGGCGCCTCGCCCGCAGCTGGCGAGGGCTTCGCCCTCGCATTTCCGAGCGTTACTTCACGGCGATCTTGGTCGCGCCGGCCGCCGTGTAGCTGGCGCCCTTCGCCTTGAAGGCGATCTTCACCGTGTAGGTGCCGCGCTTCAGCCCCTTCGGCAGGCGCAGTCGCTGTGTCGTTTCGCCGGGCGCCAGGCCCACGGTCAGTCGCGAGAGCACCTTCTTGCCGCGTGTGAGGCGAAGCGTCAGCGTGCCCGCCTGCTCGGCGTCCGCACGGAGCACCAGCCGCTTGGCCTTTCCGAGCCGGACGCCCTTCGGCACGATGACCCTGACGCCCCCGATCCGCACTCCCGGCAGCGGCCCGCCGTTCGTGACCGGCACCTCCGGCGTCGTGGTGGTGCCGCCGGCCGGCGGCGCCTGGACGGTGATCGACTTCTGCGCCGTCGACTCATTGCCGACCTTGTCCCTTGCGCGGAAGCTGACCACGTAGGTGCCCGGCTGGTCGAACGAGTGCGTCGTGGCGCCGCCCGTCATGGCGGAGGCGCCGTCGCCGAACTCCCAGCGGGACGCGCTCGCGTCGAGGCCGGCGCCGGAGTCGCTCGCCTCGGGCGAGAGGCTGACCTGCTCACCGGCGAGGACAACCGTCTTCGAGGCGTTCACGGCCAGCGTCGGCCCCTGGCGGTCCAGCACGACGGTGTCGCACTGGGAGTTCGAGAGGTTCGCCTGGGTGGCGCTTCCGGTCTGATTGGCCGAGCTCGGGTTGTTCGGCACCGCGGCGTCGGCCGCGATCGCGCAGACGGTGACCGGGCCATCCGGCAGCTGGGACGCGTCGACGCCGCAGCTGAACGTCGTGCTCTTTCCGGGGCCGCCCGGCACGCTGCAAGCGGGCAGGTACTGGTGCCCGCTGCTGCAGGGGTCCGGCCCTGCCTTGACGCACACGAAGTTCGCCGGGTTGGGGCCCGCCACGTCGTCCTGGAAGCCAATCGAGACCGGAATCGTCTCCTGCTTGGTGAAATCGGCGCCACCAGCGGCGGCGACAGAAACGCTCGGCTTCGATCGATCGATCGTCGTGTAGGAGCGCTTGCCCTCGTTCGTGCCATTCGAGCACGAGTTCGCGCCATCGGAGAACCACAGGCTGTCGTTGGGGAGCGAGAACTCGCCGGTCACGCAGATCCCGTACTGCCTGCCGTGTTCGAGCGTCGCAACGCCGTTCCAGTCGATCCAGGCGGTCCCGCTCGCGCCGACCGTCCAGGTGAACTCGTTCACCTGGACGTTGTCCCGGTAGTAGCGCGCGTGGAGCCGGTAGCCGTCGGTTCCTTCCGGAGCCTGCCAGCGGATCCACTGGGTGTTGTTGGTGGAGTTCGTGAAGGCGGGCTCGCCGGTGCCTTCTACGGTGACGCTGGCCGCCGCAGGCGCGGCGGCTACGAGCGCCGCGAGAAAGACGATGCATGTCAGATGCCGTTTCATGGCCTCAGCGTGCAGGGGCCAAGCCGTTCTCACATCGGGCACACCCCCAATCACCACCCCTGATCTTTGGGCGGCTCCCCTGATGTCGATTCAGCGGCTCCCCGTTCGTCTGATACGCGACCATCCAACAAAGGAGGACGCGATGAAGTACATGCTTTTGATCCATCAGGGCGACACCCCGACCCCGCGGGACCCGGAAGCCTGGGGAAAGCTGTCGGAGGACGAGCAGAAGGCCGTCTACGCCGATTACATGGCGATCAACCAGACCGAGGGCGTGAGCCCCGGCCTCCAGCTCGACGAGCCCGACACCGCGACGACCGTGCGCGTGAAGGACGGTCAGACGCTGACCACCGATGGGCCCTTCGCCGAGATCAAGGAGGCCATCGGCGGGTTCATGTTCTTCGAGGCCGATGACCTCGACGCCGCGATCGAGCTCGCCGCGCGTATCCCGGCGGCGCGCCTCGGTGGCGCCATCGAGGTGCGCCCGGTGGTGGAGCGCTAGCGATTCTCGAGCAGGTCTTCCGCGACCAGTGGGGCCGTGTGCTGGCCACGCTGATCGGCTTCCTCGGCGACTTCGACCTCGCCGAGGAAGCCACGCAGGAGGCCTTCGCGGTCGCTGCGGAGCGCTGGCCACGGGACGGGATCCCGTCGAATCCGGGCGTCTGGCTCGTCACGACGGCGCGCAACCGGGCGATCGACCGGATCCGCCGGGATCGCACGCTGGCCGCGAAGACCAGGCTGCTCGAGGTTCCCGAGGCGACTGAGGACGCGGTGGACGACACGACGGTCCCTGACGAGCGGCTCGAGCTCGTCTTCACCTGCTGTCACCCGGCGCTCGCCGTCGATGCGCAGGTGGCGCTCACGCTGCGGACGCTTGGCGGCCTCAGCACCCCCGAGATCGCCCGCGCCTTCCTGGTGCCCGAGCCGACGATGGCGCAGCGGCTCGTGAGGGCGAAGCGCAAGATCAAGGCGGCCGGGATCCCCTTCCGCGTGCCGCCCGACCACCTGCTGCCCGACCGGCTCGCCGCGGTGCTCGCGGTGGTCTACCTGATCTTCAACGAGGGCTACGGCGGCCGCAGCGAGCTCGCGGCCGAGGCGATCCGGCTCGGCAGGGCGCTCGCCGAGCTGATGCCCGACGAGCCGGAGGTGCACGGCCTGCTCGCCATGATGCTGCTGCACGAGGCCCGCCGAGGCGCGCGCTTTCGGGGCGGCGAGATCGTCCTGCTCGCCGACCAGGACCCCGCGCTCTGGGACGCCGCACAGATCGCCGACGGGCGGCAGGTGCTCGACCGCGCCCTCGCCCTGCGCGGCCGCGGGCCGTACGTGTTGCAGGCGGCGATCGCCTCGCTGCACGCGGACGAGCCGCGTGACTGGCCCCAAATCGCGGCGCTCTACGGCGAGCTCGTTCGCCTCACCGACTCTCCGGTCGTGGAGCTGAGCAGGGCCGTGGCGGTGGCTGAGGCGGAGAGCCCCGAGGCCGGGCTCGACATAGTCGACGGGCTCGACCTCGAGGACTACCGCTACCTGCACTCGACCCGCGGCGAGCTGCTCAGCCGCCTCGGCCGGCCGGACGAGGCCCGCCAGGCCTACGCACGTGCCCTCGCGCTGGCCCACGACGACGCGGAGCGGCGCCTGCTCGAGCGCCGCCTCGAGGAGCTAGCCGCCCGCGTACAATTGGACACATGAGCCGGCCGCTGCCGATCGCCTGCACGCTGAGCGCCACGGACCTTCGGGCACGTGGCGAGGAGCTGCGGGTTCTCGGCGGCGACGGGCTTGTGGACGCCACCGAGGAGGAGGGCCGGGCGGTGCTCCGCTTCCGGCCGGAGCCCTCGGTCCGCGAGCGCGTGGAAGCGGTCGTGGCGGCCGAATCCGAGTGCTGCGCCTTCCTCGACTTCATGGTCGAGCACGGCGAGGAGGCCACCGTGCTCACCATCTCCGCGCCGAACGGGGGCGCGGAGATGGTCCATGAGCTTGCGGCTGCGCTCGCCGGGCGCTAGGCCGGGACGGCCGCCACGTCGCCGCGGCGCGCCGCCTCGGCCATCTCGCGGCTGTCGCGCGAGCTGATCAGGACCGCCGCCAGCACCGCGCCCACCAGCGCGATCACGGCGCCCGCGAGGAACGCATCCTGGAAGCCTTCGGTGAGCGCGACGGCGCGGCTCTGCTCTCCGGCGGCGAACACGTCGTCCGTGCGTCCCGTGGAGATCGTGGCCAGCACCGCAAGTCCGAGTGCGCCGCCCACCTGCTGAGAGGTGTTGATCAGCCCCGACGCCAGGCCTGCCTCCGATGGCTGCGTGCCGGTGACCGCCGCGATGGTCACGGGCACGAAGGCGAGCCCGAGCCCGACCGCGGCGATCATCGAGGGGAAGAGCACGTCACCGACGTACGTGCCGCCGGGTGCGCTCACGTGGCTGAACCAGTAGAGGCCGACCGCGATAAGCGTCATCCCCGTGATCAGGACCGGCTTGAAGCCGAACCGCGCCACGAGCTGCGAGGCGCCGCCCGCCGAGACGATGATGAGCCCGGCGAGAGGCAGGTAGGCAAGCCCGGCCTTGAGCGGCTCGTAGCCCATCACCTGCTGCATGTAGAGGGAGATGAAGAAGAACATGGCGAACAGCGCCATGCCGAGCAGGAGCCCGATCACGTTCGCCCCGCGGAGGGTGCGCAGCTTGAAGATCGAGAACGGGACGAGCGGGTAGCGGCGACGCCGCTCGATCAGCACGAACGCCGTGAGCAATGCCACCGATAGCGCCCCGAGCACGAGCGTCTGCGTGGAGCCCCAGCCCGCATTGTTCGCGTCGACCAGCGTGTAGACGAGCAGCGCGAGTCCCGCCGTCACCGAGACCGCACCGGCGATGTCGAACGAGGGGCTCGAGTCGTCACGGCTCTCGTCGAGCAGTCGCGGAGCCACCACAGCGGCCGCGATCCCGATCGGGACGTTCACGAACAGCACCCACTCCCAGCCGGCCCACTCGGTGAGCATCCCGCCGAGAAGCACGCCCACGGCACCGCCCGAGCCGGCGACGGCACCCCAGACGCCCAGCGCCTTGTTGCGCTCCGAGCCCTCGGCAAAGGTCGTGGTGAGAATCGAGAGCGCGGCGGGGGAGATCAGCGCGGCGCCGAGGCCCTGCACGGCGCGGGCGGCCACCAGCATCACGTCGCTCGAGGCGAGGCCACCGACGAGCGAGGCGAGCGCGAACAGCCACATGCCGTACACGAACATCCTCCGCCTGCCGAGCAGGTCGGCCAGGCGTCCGCCCAAGAGCAGGAAGCCGCCGAAGACGAGCGTGTACGCGTTCACGACCCAGGACAGGTCGTCCTGAGCGAAATCAAGGGCACGCCCGATCGAGGGAAGGGCGACGTTCACGATCGACGCGTCGAGCACAACCACGAACTGAGCCATGGCGAGCAGGGCGAGGACGAAGTTCTTTGCGCGGGCGGTCTCTGCGGGGCTCATTTGTGTGGTTCCTCACTAAGCGGAATAACGGTTCCGGTTCGCGAGAAATATACGGAACGCTGGTTCCGCTTGTCAAGTTTTCGCGCTACGATCAGCGCGCGATGGCCACCATGATGCGCGCCGACGCGCTCCGGAACCGTCAGCGGATCCTCGATGCCGCTCGCGAGGCCTTCGCAGAGCACGGTCAGGCCGCGCAGATGGACGACATCGCGCGGCGCGCCGGGGTGGGCGTCGGGACGCTCTACCGCCATTTCACGACGAAGGACGTGCTGGTGGGCGAGCTGATCCGGCTGAAGCTGTCCGACGCGGCCGCGCGGGTGCGGCTGAAGTTCGAGGCGGAGAGCGACCCGTGGGCGGCCTTCGAGGGCGGCTTCCGGGAGCAGGTGGACGTGATGGCGCTCGACGCGGCCCACCAGAACATGACGTTCGTGGCCACTCCCGACGCCCTGCGGATCGCCGCGCCGGCCGTGGCGGAGCTCAGGGATGCCTGGGATGCGGTGCTCGCGCGCGCGAAGGAGGCCGGCGTGCTCCGCGAGGACCTCACGGTCGACGACATTCGTACGATGATGTGTGGCCTTGGCGGCATGATGGCGGCCGATACGCGCGGCGCGATGTCCTTCGACTGGCGCCGCCAGGTGGACCTGTTCCTCGACGGGGTGCGCGTACCGCCAAGCTAGAGTCCGCGCCGCCATGCGACGCCTGATTGCCACCTTCCTCGTCCTGCCCGCCCTGCTCCTCGCCGGATGCGGGGGCGGTGACGACTCCGGCAGCGCGCTCGACTCGGCGCTCTCGTACCTCCCCAAGGACGCTCCGTTCGCCGTCGCCATAGACACGGACCTGGACGGCGACCAGTACGAGGCGGTGCAGGCCCTGCTCAAGAAGTTCCCCTTCGGCGGCCAGCTCCAGAACAGCCTTCGCCAGCAGCTCGAGGAGGGCACGAACGTCGACTTCGACGACGACGTGAGACCGGTGCTCGGCAACCCGTTCGTGGTCGGCGGCACGAGCGCAGCGTCGATCACCGGCGACGCCGGTGACACAGCGTTCGTCGGGGCGATGCAAGCCAAGGACAAGGACGCGCTCGACGAGCTGATCGACAAGACGAAGCCGAACAAGACGGGCGAGGAGTCCGGCGCGACCGTGTACGAGGAGGGCGACACGACCTTCGCAGTGAAGGACGACACCGTTATCTTCGCGAACGACAGGCAGCAGCTCACGCAGGCCCTCGAGCGTGCCGACGGCGACGACCATCTCGACGAGGACACCTTCAACGAGGGCCTCGACGGCCTGCCGAGCACCGCCCTCGCTCGGGTCTACGCCGACGTCGAGGCGCTGCTGAAGAGCGATCCGGAAACGGCTGACGCGCGCAAGATCAAGTGGATCGACGCGCTGCGGACCCTCGGCCTGACCGTGGTGGCGAAGGAAGACAGCGTCGATGTGGACTTCCGCCTGCGGACCGAGGGCGACCTCAGCGACGCGGACCTGCCGATCGCCCCCGGCGACGAGGCGCCCGATGTGATCAAACAGGACGGCGAGGTCGGGCTTGGCATCCGCGACCTCGCACACATCGTGAAGTTCGCCGAGAACGCTGGGCAGGCGGTGGACCCGGCCGGTTTCGGCGACTACGCGAAGGCCAAGGCGACGATCGACAAGCAGCTCGGGGTGAGCCTCGACGACGACCTGATCGGGCAGCTCACGGGCGACGTCTCGTCGAGCATCTCGATCGACGGCAAGTTCGGCGTGCGCGCCGAGCTGAAGGATCCGCAGGCGTTCGAGCGCACGCTCGCCAAGGTGGCCGACGTCCTGCCGAGCTTCGCGGAGGGCGCGGGATTCGGCACCGTCGGACTGTCGAAGCCGAAGGGAAGCGAGGACTTCTACGCACTCGCCCAGCCCGACGGGGATGGCGTGGTCTTCGGCGTGGTCGACGACGTGCTCGTGGTCGCAAACGATCCCAAGCGGGCAGGTCAGCTCGCCGGAGCGGAGCCGACCGCGGTGTCGGGCGCCAAGGGGTCGGTGGTCATGAGCGCCAACGCCGAGCAGATCGTGAGCACGCTGCTGGGCCAGTTCGGGCCGCTGCTCGGGCTGGGAGACCTGGGCGGCATCGGGGGTGCGCTGTTCACGCGTCCGCTCGGCGACCTGAACGGATTCATGTCCGCGAGCGCCGACGAGCTGCGCGGGAAGCTCACTCTGGCGATCGACTAGCCCGGGACGGTTTTCGCGGCCGATCGACGGGTACGGCTTCCCCTGTGGGGTTGCTGACAGGAGTCCTCTCGCTGGCCCGTGAACCGGTACGCCTGACGCTGCGCGTCTGGGAGATCGGTCTGTCGAGCGCCGCCTCGGCGGCGAAGCTCGGCATCGAGCTGCTCGACCAGGACCGCTCGCCAGCGCCGGCCCGCGAGGGTGGGAACGGCCGGGCGCCGCGCCCGGTGGACGTGGAGCCACCTGCGCCCCCGCCCCGGCCGGTCCGTGACTCCCCGCCCGCCGTGCCCGACGAGCTGATCCCGGATCACGTGGACGAGGAGGTCGTGCTCGTGGCCGAGGTGGCCGAGGAGGGCGCCGAGGACGGCGCCGGCCCGGAGCTCCACGTGGACGAGCCGTGGGACTCGTATGACGAGATGACGGCGTCCGAGATTCGCGACCGGCTGGCGGCCGCAGAACCGGTCCTGGCGGCCGCCGTGAACCTCTACGAGACGACCCACAAGAGCCGGCGCACCGTGATCGAAGCCGCCGAGCGCGCCCTGAAGAGCTAGGCGACTCCGAGCGCCCGGCCCACCTCGAGGGTGTCGATGAGGGCCTGGATCCGCTTGGCCTTCCCGTCCTGCATTCGCCAGATGTGGACGAAGGGCGTCTTCACGTCGTTGCCGTTCGTGCGTCCTTCGACGTGACCGAGGACCACCACCGTGTCGCCGTCTTCGATGAACTCATCGGGCTGGGCCTGGAAGCTCTCCCACCGCTCCTGGATGCTGCCGAGCGCTGTGAGGACGTCGTCGGCACCCTCGTGAACGCCGCCACCCGGAATCTCGTCGGTGCCGGAGCCCTCCCAGCGGATGTCGTCCGTCCATGCCGCCTTCATTCCCTCGGCGTCGCCGTTGTGAAAGGCCTCGAAGGCGCTCTTGATCGTGTCGACATTGCCCGCCATCTCTCCTCCTTTTGTTGATGTCCGGTCGATCACTTCCCCGGATCCGGCGCTGGCTAAGCCGTACGTGCGACCCTCAGAGGGTGCAGGAGATCGAGATCCGTGGCGAAATGATCCGCCTAGGGCAGTTCCTGAAGCTGTCGAATCTCGCCGGCTCTGGCGCCGACGCGCGGGATCTCATCCTCGAGAGCGAGGTGACCGTGAACGGCGAGACCGAGACGCGCCGCGGTCGCCAGCTGCACCGTGGGGACGTGGTGGCCATCGGCGACGAGGCCCTGCGCGTGGCATGAACTCCTGGAAGGACAGCCGGCATCGCAGCGCGCGAGAGCTTGCGCGGGCGGTGGGGAACGGCCGCAGCGTCGGCGACGCGTTGCGGCATCTGGACGTGCACGCCTCGGAGCCGGATGCGGTGGTTCTCGCGGAGGCGCTCGCCAACTTCCTCGTCGATCGCTGCGACTCGCACCACGCGGGCTGGCGGGCCGTCCGGCGGGTGGTGGTCGACTCCTCCTCAGACCCGCCGTGGGAGAAGTGCGCGCGCCGCGCCGTTCCCCATGTGGCCCGCGACCTCTTGAGCCTCTCGGGCGAGGGTGGGCGCACGCCCCTGGTGCGGGCGCAGCACGTGGCGGCTCAGCGCCGCGCCGAGCAGGTGGCCCGCCACGTGGACGGTCCGGCCCTGCTCGCGGAGCTCGGGCTGGACGCGCGTGGGGCCGCGAGCACCCAGCGCTGGCAGGCTGCGCTCTCGAGCGCCGTCGGCAGCCGGTCGCGCGAGCAGGTGGCCCGCGCCGTCGATCGCGCGCTCAGTTGAGCGCGCCGGCAGGCAGGACGTAGCGAGCGGGTGGCCGCGCGTCGGGCCCGATCGGCTCGCTGAGCCGCGGACTGTGGAGGCCGCCCTTGGACGACGAGGCCTTGGTTGCCTCGGGCTCGCCTTCATGATCGAGGATCCACGCCACGACCTCTGCCGAGTCGGCGCCCTCAGCCACGATGGCCACGCGCTCGACGACCGTGCCGCCCGAGGGGTGACGCCGCGCTAGGCGGCTGAGCAGGGTCCGGATTTCTTCGTCGGTGCGCATCAGGGGGCGCTTGCGCGCTGGAGCAAGCATAGTCCTACGCTGCGGACATCCGGCTGAGCAGCTCGATCGCGCCCCGCTTGTTGAGCGGCTCGTTCAGGTTGCCGCACTTGGGCGACTGGACGCACGAGGGGCAGCCGCTCTCGCAGCGGCACTCGGAGATGAGGCGAAGGGCGTCCCCAACCAGCGCCTCGAAGCGCTCGAACCCCGCACGGGTGATGCCCACTCCGCCGGGGTGGCCGTCGTAGATGAAGATCGTCGGGCGGCCCGTCTGGTGGTGGTAGGCGGTCGACAGTCCGCCGATGTCCCAGCGGTCGCACATCGCGATCAGCGGCAGCACCGCGATCTGGCCGTGCTCTGCAGCGTGAAGCGAGCCCTGGAGCACATCGAGTGGGAACTCCTCGCGCACGAGCGAGTCGGGCAGCTCGTACCAGAGCGCCTGCGTCACGAACTCCTGCTCGGGCAGGTCCACCGCCAGCAGGTCGAGCACGGAGTGGTCCGTCACGTGCTTCTTCTGGTAGGCCACCACCTGCTCGGTCACGGACACGATTCCGAACGACAGCGCCACGCCCGCGCTCCCGCGCTGGTCGCGCACCTGCTCGATCCAGGTCTCGGACTCCTTCTTTGGCTGGGTGTACCAGTCGCCGTTGAAGGGCCGGACCAGCGCGCGCCGCTGCTCGAGGTCGAGCTCCTCGACCTCGAAGGCCGCGCCCATGTGCAGGTAGATGGCGCCGGGGTGAACAGCGGAGTGCGCGCGGGCGGTCTCGACATTGCCGATCACCTCCCCGCGCTCGGCCTCCACGATCGACACGGAGTCCGGCGAGGCCGAGCGCAGCGCGATCTGCGCTGCGGGATAGCCGGGCCCGCGGGGGAGGTAGCGCCCGCCGCGCTCGCGCAGCGCGCCCTGCTGCACGAGCCTGCGCGCGTGCTCCTCCCAGCGCGGGCCGAACACCTCGGCGTCCTCGGGCGTGAGCGGCAGCTCGTAGGCGGCCGCGGCGAGGTGCGCCTCGTGGATCTGCTCGGACTCGTGGTCGAGGATCGCCTGCTCCACGGGCCGCTCGAGGAACTCGGTCGGGTGGCGGCAGAAGAACTGGTCGAGCGCGTCCTCGCCCGCCACGTACATGGCGAGCCCGGGGTTGCGGCGTCCGGCGCGGCCCCACATCTGGCGCAGGCTCGCGACCGTGCCGGGGAAGGTCACGCAGAGTGCCGCGTCGAGGTCGCCCACGTCGATGCCGAGCTCGAGCGCGTTGGTGGCCACCACGGCCAGCAGATCGCCCTCGGAGAGCCGCTGCTCGATCTCGCGCCGCTGCGCCGGCGTGTATCCGGCCCGGTAGGGCGCGATGCGCTCGGCCAGGTCGGGCCGGCCCGCGTCCTCCAGGCGCTGGCGCGCGAAGCGCTGGATCAGCTCCACGCCGCGGCGCGACTTCAGGAAGCAGATCGTCCGGATCTCGCGCTCGACCAGCTCGGCGAGCAGGTTCGCCGCCTCTGACAGCGCCGAGGCGCGGCGGCCCAGGCGCTCGTCAACGAGCGGCGGGTTCCACATCGCGATCTGGCGCTCAGCCCGTGGCGCCCCGTCGCGGTCCACGAGCTGCACCTCCACGCCGGTGAGCCGCTCGGCCAGCTCGCTCGGGTTGGCGATCGTGGCGCTCGTGAGCAGGAAGCGCGGGTCGCTGCCGTAGGCGCGGGCGAGCCGGCGCAGCCGGCGCAGCACGTTCGCCACGTGGGAGCCGAACACCCCGCGGTATACGTGTGCCTCGTCCACGACCACCCAGGCGAGGTTCGCGAGCACGTCGCCCCATGAGCGGTGGTTCGGCAGGACGCCCACGTGCAGCATGTCCGGGTTCGTGAGGATCAGGTTCGAGCGCTGGCGCACGGCGCGGCGCTCCTCGCGCGGCGTGTCGCCGTCGTAGATCGCATGCCGGAGGTACTTGCCACCCACCTTGGCGAGCCCGCGTGCCTGGTCCTGCGCGAGCGCCTTCGTGGGGTAGAGGTAGAACGCGCGCGCCGCCACGTCGCTCGCGAGCGTGTCGAGCACCGGCAGGTTGAATGCGAGCGACTTGCCGCTCGCGGTGCCGGTGGTCACGATCGCGTGGCCGCGGCGCGCCGCCTCGAGCGTGTCGGCCTGGTGTGCCCAGAGCGACTCGATCCCGGCGGCGGCCAAACCCTCCAGGACGGCAGGGTGGAGGTCATCCGGGATGGGTTCCGAGAGCCCGGCCTGCTCGCGTTCGCGAGAGGTGGCCACGAGCTCCTCGTCGCGGCCCGGCTCGAGCACGGCTTCCCAGGGGTAGGTGGTCGGGACGCGACTCACGGACTGCGATAGTACGCGTGAGTTGATCCGGTCCTTCCATCACTCGCAATACGCCCTCGACCGGCTGCTCGAAGCGAAGCGGGAGACCGTCACCGTGGTCCTCCCAGCGCGCGAGGTGGCCGACACCGTTGGCGTGATCGTGGAGCGGCTGCTGGCCCTCTCGCCGCTGATCGACCAGGTGCTCGTGGTGGACGCCGGGTCCCGCGACGGGACGGCCGAGCTGGCCGCCGCGAGCGGCGCCGAGGTGCACCAGGAGTCCGAGCTCCTCACCGAGTTCGGGCCGGTCCTCGGCAAGGGCGACGCCATGTGGCGCGCGCTGTCGGTGGCGCGCGGCGAGCTGGTGGTCTACCTGGACTCCGACACCGCCGACTTCTCCGCGCACTTCGCCACCGGCCTGCTGGGTCCGCTCATGTGCGAGCCCGACGTGCGCTTCGCCAAGGCCCAATTCAGGCGGCCGTTCAGCACGCCCGACGGCACGGAGCAGCCGGCCGACGGTGGCAGGGTCACCGAGCTCACCGCCCGGCCGCTCCTGTCGGCGTTCTTCCCGGAGCTCGCCGAGTTCGCTCAGCCGCTGGCCGGCGAGGTGGCCGCGCGCCGCGAGTTCTTCGAGCGGCTCCCGTTCGCCACCGGATACGCGGTCGAGACCGCGATGCTGCTGCACGCATATGACGCGTTGGGCGGCACGGACGCGATGGCGCAGGTGGACCTCGACGTCCGACGCAACCGCCACCAGCCGCTCGAGGCCCTCGCTGCGATGGCGCGCGAGGTGCTGGGCGCGGTGCTGGAGCGGCTCTCCGCCGAGGGCCGCCTGCTCGACGACGAGCACGAGGCGCCGGTCGAGCGGCCGCCGTACGCGACCCTCGGCGCTCGCGCGTAGTGGGCATCAGGTGCGTCTATACGGATCTCGACGGGACGCTTCTCGGCAGGGGGGCGTCGCTCTTCCGCACCGCGGAGGGTGAGTTCACGCTGCTCGCGGCGCGAGCGCTGGAGGCGTGCCACCGAGCCGGGGCCGAGGTGGTGATCACCTCGGGACGCCGGCGCGCGCAGGTCATGGAGGACGCCCGCCTGATCGGGCAGACGGCTTACATCTTCGAGGTGGGCTCGGGCCTCGTGATCGACGGCGAGACCACCTTCCTCACAGGCGATCTCCAGCCTCGCGAGGGCGAGACCGTGCATGCCCAGATCGCGGACGGGGGAGCGCCCGAGGCGCTGATCCGCCACCACGCGGGACGGCTCGAGCCGCACGCTCCCTTCAACGTGGACCGCGAGGTCTCGCACCTGTTCCGCGGCTCAGTTGACGTGGACGAGGCGAACGAGCTGCTCGCCGCCGAGGGGCACGCCGGGCTGCGGCTCGTGGACAACGGCGAGATCGCCCCCAACACCCACACTTACCACCTGATCCCCGCGGAGGTCTCGAAGGCGCGCGCCGTCGGCGTCGCACATGAGGGCGCGCGGCTACGCGCGAGACGAGTGCGTGGCGGTGGGCGACTCGCGCGAGGACCTGGAGGTGGCGGACGTGGTGGGCCGCCTGTTCCTCGTCGCAAACGCCGTGGCGGGCGATACGACCGCGTTCGGCAACGTGGAGCGCACAACTGCGGCGATGAGTGAGGGTTTCTACGAAGCCGTGATCCGAGCGTTGGCGGAGGCCCGCTGAGCCTCTGCACAACTCGCTTCAGCTCGTAACCAACGTTACAATCCTGGGTATCCGGATTAGTTGGGATCGCTTCGATCCCTCCGGACTCAGGAGGCTGTAGATGCACCTCTCTGATGCACATCATTCCCGCAAGATCGTCGCGGGAGCGTGCATGGTCGTAGCGCCGGTCGTCCTGCTCGTCGCGATGGTGATCCACCCCGCGAGCGACCTGGACGAGGCGGCCCAGGTGGCCACCATCGCCGACAACCTCGACGCTTGGTACACGGCTCACCTGTTGGCGCTCGTTGCCATCGTGCTGATGGTTCCGGCCCTGCTCGGGTTGATGCACATGCTGCGCGAGCGTCAGGTGGCGCTCGGGCACGTGGGTGGCGGCCTGGCGATGCTGGGCCTGCTCGCGTTCGTCGGGCTGGTGGCGATGGAGATGGTGATGTGGCAGCTCGTCAGCGAGGGTGACACCGCCTCGGCCGTGTCGCTCCTCCAGGGGCTTAACGAGAGCGCCGGGATCCTGATCCCGTTCGCGTTCGTGTCGTTCGGATTCGCGATCGGCATGGCCCTGCTGGCGGTTGGGCTCTATAGGGCCCGCGTCGTGCAGTCATGGATGGCGGTGTGCGTTGGCGTCGGGTCGATCCTGTTCGGCTTTGGGATCGCGGTGGCGATGAACTGGCTGGCGATCGTGGCGGCTGCCTTCCTGGTGGTCGGCGTCGGTTCGATCGGCCGGATGGTCCTTCGCGAAACCGATGAGGCCTGGGAGCACACTCCGGAGTACGAGGGCTTCCGCTCCGTGCCCGGGATGCGCTAATCCCAGCAACGCGGCGGCACACGGCCGCCGCACGGGTGAGGCAGCACGGGCGCCCCGAAGGGGGCGCCCGTCGCTTACTGTTTTGCCATGGACGAGCTCGCCGAACAGGCTGTCGATGCGATCAACGACATCTCCGGGAAGCACGCGGGCCATCGGGCGGCACACGCGAAGGGCACGCTCCTCACCGGCACGTTCACACCTTCCGCCTCCGGACTGACGACGGCGGCGCACATGCAGGACGAGCCGGTGCGCGTGACAGCGCGCGTCTCGAACGGCGGTGGCGACCCGGCCATTCCCGACTACGCCAAGGAGGGCCGCGGGCTGGCGCTGAAGTTCTACCTGCCGGATGGCTCGCGCACGGACGTGGTCGCTCTCAGCCTGCCGTGCTTCTTCGCGCGCACGCCGGAGGACTTCCTCGAGTTCACTCGCGCTCGCAAGCCGGACCCGGAGACCGGCCAGCCCGACTTCGGCAAGCTCGGCGCCTGGCTGGAGGCCCATCCCGAGGCCGGGCCGGCTATCCAGGCCGCCGTCACGGCGGACCCGCCGGAGAGCTACGCCACAGTCACGTACAACTCGATCCACTCGTTCCGCTGGACGGCGCCGGACGGGACCGAGCGCTACGTGCGCTATCGATTCGAGCCGGAGGCGGGTGAGAGCACGCTTTCCGAGGAGGACGCCAAGGCCCGCGGGCGCAACTACCTACAGGAGGAAATCGCCGCCCGCGACTCGGCCGCCTTCCGGATGATCGCGGTGATCGCCGAGGAGGGCGACGCCGTGGACGACCCCACGAGCGCCTGGCCGGAGGAGCGCGAACGTGTCGAGGTCGGGCGCCTGGAGCTGACCGGCGTTGACACCGAACGCGAGCGCGACGGCGACATCCTCGTCTTCGACCCCACTCGGATGACGGACGGCATCGAGCTCAGCGACGACGAGATACTTCGCTTCCGCCCCCGCGCCTACTCCGCGTCGGTAACGCGCCGCTCAGGCGCACCCGCGCCGGCGTAAGGGGTCAGACCCCTGGCTTCGGGGGGGTCAGACCCCTGGCTTCGGGGGGGTCAGACCCCTGTCTTCGGCGGGGTGAGACCCCTGGCTTCGGGGGTCAGACCCCTGTCTTCGGCATCGTGGACCGGCGCGGTTCTATGGGTCTGACCCCCAGCGCCCGGCCCGCCGCCTCGATCTCAGCCAGCGTCGACGCCTCCGTCACCGACGCCAGGTCGATGATGCGCTCGCCGAACGGGTCGAGTTGGTTCCCGCCCACGATCGCGTGGCAGGTGACGCCGGCCTGGCGGCAGCGGGTGGCCACCTCGCCGACGATCTTGCCCTGCAGGGTTTGGTCGTCGAGTCTGCCCTCGCCGGTCACCACGAACGCGGAGCCGCGCATCAGCTCGTCGAAGCCGATCGCGTCGAGCACGTAGGGAGCGCCTGCCACGAGGCGCGCGTCGCAGCCCGCCCATAGCCCGCCCGACAGGGCGCCCGCGGCTCCGGTCATCGGCTCGCCGCGCGGATCGCGTGGGAGGCGCTCGGCCAGCTCGGCCAGTCGGCGCTCGAGGCGCTTCACCATCGCGGTATCGGCGCCCTTCTGGGGGCCGAAAACACGCGGTGCGTCCTCGAACGGGGTGCGCACGTCGCAGAGCATCTCCATGGCCACCCTGACGCCAGCTTCGTCGAGAGCCTCGAGCGCGCCCGCTCCGCCGTCCATCGTGGCCGATCCGCCCACGGTCACGATCACCTTCGCGGCGCCAGCCTCCACGGCGGCCACGATCAGCTCGCCGGTGCCTCGCGTGGAGGCGGCCCAGGGGTCGCGCTCGGCCTCGTCGAGGAGAGCCAGGCCGCTGGCCTGGGCCGTCTCGACGACCGCCGACCCGTCAGGCAGGAGCGCGAAGCCCGCCTCGATCGGGCGCCCGAGCGGATCGGAAACCGTGACCGTGCGGACCTCGCCGCCGAGGGCGGTCATGAGGACCTCCATCGTCCCCTCGCCGCCGTCGGCGACAGGAAGCTCATGCGCCTCGCGGTCCGCTGAGCGCAGGCCGGCGGCGATCGCGGCGGCGACCTCGCGCGCCCAGAACGTGCCCTTGAAGGAGTCCGGCGCGACCAGGACAGGCAGGCTCACAGCGCGCCGCGGAACGCGCGCTCCGCGTCCTCTCCGTGCACCGCGAAGACGATCCGCTCGAGCTCACCGGCGTGCTCACGCGTCGCGCCGACCATGATCCGCGCCGCCTCCTCCAGCGAGAAGCCGCCCACACCGGTGCCGAACGCCACCAGGGCGAGCGAGCGCGCACCCAGCTCCTCCGCCTTCGCGAGCGTCGAGCGCGTGGCGCGCTCGATGATGTCGGCGGAGGTTGGTCCGCCGAGCTCCATCGTGGCCGCGTGGATCACCCAGCGGGCGGGCATGTCCCCGGCCGTTGTCTCCACGGCCTCGCCCAGCCCGATCGGCGCGCGCTCGTCCGACTCTCGCTGAACGTCTGGGCCGCCTGCCCGCGAGATCGCCCCGGCCACGCCGCCGCCGTGGATCAGCTGAGTGTTGGCGGCGTTGGCGATCGCGTCGACCTCGAGCGTGGTGACGTCCGCCGCAAGGACTTCGAGGTCAGCCACGGACATATCCTGGACGAAAGTGTCGATCTCGGCCACTCCCGTTCGTGGTTAGGGTGAATGCGACGACCCGCGTCGCGCTACGAGAGGAGTCGGGACATGAAGTACCTCTGCACGATCTACGGCGACGAGAGCCAGATGGCGAACGTGACCCCGGAGCAGGCGAACGAGATGCTGGAGGCGTACGGCGCCTTCGGCCAGGAGGCCGGCGACGCGATTCTCGCGGGTGAGGGGCTCGAGCCCACCTCGACCGCGACCACCGTGCGCGTTCGCGACGGCGAGCGCATGCTCACGGACGGGCCCTTTGCGGAGACGAAGGAGCAGCTCGGCGGCTTCTACCTGCTCGAGTGCAACAGCCTCGACGAGGCGATCGCGCTGGCGGCGAAGATCCCGGGAGCCCAGTTCGGCTCGGTCGAGGTGCGGCCGGTCATGAACTACGAGGGCGCTGGCGCAGAGGACGCATCGCAATCGGCGGCGGCTCACAACTAGCTGCCCCCGGAGCGGTAGTCGATCGCCTGTTCCGGCGCGAGTCGGGACGGGCGGTCGCGACGCTCATCCGGATACTCGGCGACTTCGACCTCGCCGAGGACGCCGTGCAGGACGCGTTCGCCGCAGCGGTTGAGCGCTGGCCGCGCGACGGGGTCCCGCCCAATCCCGGCGGCTGGATCGTGCTCACCGCGCGCAACAGCGCGATCGATCGCCTGCGCCGCGAGCGCCGCTACGCGGAGAAGCTGCGCGAGCTGGAGGCGCTGGGTGGCGGCGAGGAGTCCGACGAGGCGATGGCAACGATCCCCGACGACAGGCTGCGGCTGTTCTTCACGTGCTGCCACCCGGCGCTTGCGCCCGAGGCGCGTGTGGCGCTCACGCTGCGAACCCTGGGCGGGCTCTCCACCCCGGAGGTGGCGCGCGCGTTCCTCACCGGCGAGACCGCGATGCAGCAGCGACTCGTCAGGGCCAAGCGGAAGATCCAGACGGCGGGCATCCGCTATGAGGTCCCGGAGGACCACCACCTACCGGAGCGGCTGCGCTCCGTGCTGGCATCGCTGTACCTCATATTCAACGAGGGCTACCTGGCCACGAGCGCCGACATGCTCGTCAGGCGCGAGCTGTGCGACGAGGCGATCCGGCTGGGCCGAGTGCTGGTGGAGCTGATGCCGGACGAGCCCGAGGCGCGCGGGCTGCTCGCCCTGATGTTGCTTAGCCACTCGCGGCGCGACGCTCGCGTGGACGAGGCGGGCGAGCTGGTGCTGCTCGAGGATCAGGACCGCTCGCTCTGGCACCGTGACGAGCTCGACGAGGGTCTCGCGCTGGCGGTACGGGCGGACGTCGGCCAGGGCGAATACGGGCTGCAGGCAGCGATCGCTGCCGAGCACGCACGCGCGCCGCGCGCAGACGACACGGACTGGGCGCGCATCGCGTCCCTCTACGAGGGCCTCACGGCGGTGAACAGCTCGGCCGTCGTCGAGCTGAATCGCGCGGTGGCCGTGGCGATGGCGGAGGGGCCGGCCCGAGGCCTGCGGCTCCTCGACGAGCTCGACGCGAGCGGCCGGCTCGGCGACTACCACCTGTTCCACTCGGCACGAGCCGGCCTCCTCGGGCGGGTTGGATGCGACCCCGAGGCAGCGGTGGCCTACGGACGCGCGCTCGAGCTGGCGACCAACCCCGTCGAGCGCCGCTTCCTCGAGCGGCGCCTAGCGGCGCACGCGAAGCGAGCGACGGACCAGGGCTGAGTGATTGCCGGCAGCGTCGTTGGCGCGCAGCCGGATCTGCACCCGCGGGTGGCCGCCACGGGCAAGCGCACGCCGGAGCAGGCGCGCGGAGCGCTTCCTGAGCCTGACCTTGAAGCGCTTACGCGGCGAGGCCTGCGCGGTCCCGCTGGCCCGGCGCAGGAGCACCTTGCGCTTCCCGATCCGCAGCGTTCCACCCGCCGAGATCGTGCACGCCTCGCTGCAGCGCACGTAGGCAACTGCGCCGCGCAGGCGCAGCACCCGCTGGCGGCGGGGCACGCGAGTCCGCAGGACCGGCGCGGTGGTGTCGGGCGGCACCACTGGCGGAGCGGCTCCCACGTCGAGTCTCAGGATCTTGCCGAGCAGCGAGTTCGGGTTCTGGGCGTCGCCCTCGGGATCTCCCTGGGTGCCGCCGTCTCCGGTCGACAGGTAGAGCGCGCCGTCCGGGCCGAACAGCAGCTGGCCGCCGTTGTGGTTGCTGGCCTGGTCGTGCTGGATCGTGAGCAGCGGGACCCGGACCCCGTCTCGGTACTCGTCGAGCAGGAGGTCGCCGCCGTTGTCGACGTAGAAAACGAACACACGGTGGCTCGTCGCGTAGTCCGGCGACACGGCGAGCGCGAGTAGTCCCTGCTCGCCGCCGTCCTGGACCTGCGAAGTGACGTTGAGAAACTCGGTCGTGCCCGCGGGCGTGCGCAGGTGCACCCGACCGGGCTTCTCCACGATGAACAGCCGGTCAGGGTCCCCGGGCGGGGCGGCCACTGCCACAGGCTGGTTGAAGCTGCCGATGCTGGTCTTCGTGAGCGTCCCGCTGCTCTCGCCCAGCCGGTAAACCTCGCCCGCCAGGGAGGTGGCGTACAGATGCCCGATGCCGTCCTCGCCGAAGCCGGAGACGTTCGGGACGTTGAGCCCCGTGTCGGCCTCCGGCGGCGCGGCGCCCGGCCCGAGCTTCATGATGATTCCCGTGTCGAAGCGGCCGAACAGGTATTGGCCCGCGAACGACGGGAGAGCAGGATCGCGCACGAGGTAGCCGCCGATCACGACGTCGGGGCCGCTGGGGTAGTCGTAGGTCGGCGGGAAGTAGTTCGTGGGTGTGCAGCTGGACGGCCCGGGGTCGAACCCCGAGAAGCAGTTCCAGCCCAGGTTCGCGCCCCGGCTCTGTGCGGCCGGCAGGAACGTGATCTCCTCGTTGGTGCCGCCCACGTCGCCGATGTACATGTCGCCCGTCTGGCGATCGAACGACCAGCGGTACGGGTTGCGCATGCCCGACGCGTACACCTCCGGCTGCACCTGGGCGGCGACCGGTTCGGCGGGGATGAGCAGCAGCAGTGTCAGGAACGCAATTGCGAGATATGGCACTCGTGGGGGTCCTTGTCGTCGCGCCAGCGCATGAACTTCGCGCCGTGGCGAATGCGGTTGCCGGTGATGTGGTCGAACCCGATCTCTACGACCAGCTCCGGACGGAGACCCTCCCAGACAAGCTCCTCCTCGGACTTCCAGCGGCTCGGCTCGCCAGCCCCCCGCTCGCCGGTGCGGTAGGGATCGAGCACGTCAATCAGCTCGCGCTTCTGCTTTGCGGTGAACCCCGAGGTGTGGCCGACCACGCGCAGGTCGCCCTCGTCGTCGTACATCCCGAGGATGAGCGACCCGACCGTGCCCTCCTCCTTGCCGAAACGGAAGGCCGCCACCACGGTGTCCGCCGTGCGCACGCGCTTGATCTTGACCATGCCGGTGCGCTCGCCCGGGCTGTAGGGCGCATCGCCCTTCTTGGCGATCACGCCTTCGGACAGCCCGGTGAGCCACTCCCCGGCGGCCTCGCGGTCCGGGGTCATCGGAGTGAGCTGCACCGGGTCGGCCACCACCGCGCCGAGCCGCTCGTGGCGCTCGTCGTAGGGGAGCGGACACAGCACCTCGTCGCCCTCGGCCAGCAGGTCGAATGCCACCAGCGAGGCGGGCGTCTCCGCGCGCAGCCGTTCAACTCGCGAGGCCGCGGGGTGGATGCGCTGGGAGAGCAGGTCGAACTCCTGGACGCCGTCCACCACGACCATCATCTCGCCGTCGAGCACCAGCCGCTCGTGCGGAAGCTCGAGCACCTGCTCCACGACGTCCGGGAAGTAGCGGTTCATGGGCTTGCCGTTGCGGCTCTGGAGCTGCACGTCGTCCCCGTCGCGGAAGATGATCGTCCGGAAGCCGTCGAACTTGGGCTCGTAGCGCCAGCCCTCGCCCTCCGGCAGCTCCTTCGCGGAACGCGCCAGCTGCGGCTTCAGGGGCGGTTTCAGGGGCAGGCTCATCGGGGGGCCACGCTCCTGCCGAGAATCCGCCGAAGCATCAGGTCGCCGAGCCGCGGCGAGATGCCGTTCACCACTCTCAGCGCGCGAACAAGCGGCGGGTAGAAGAGCTCGCGGCGATCGCTCTCCACGGCCTTCACCACCTGCTCCCCGAGCGGTCCTGCGGGAGCGCGGCGGTCCATGCGGTACCAGTCCGGCATGTGGTCCAGTTCGTGGTCGTGCAGCGATGTCTCGATCTCACCCGGGTAGACCGTCGTGACCGACACGCCGCTGCCATGCAGCTCCTGGCGCAGTGCCTCGGCGAAGCCGCGCTGCGCCGCCTTCGTGCCGTTGTAGACAGCGGCCGACGGGAAGCCGCGCACACCGCCGCCGGACGACACCACCACGATGTGGCCGCGGCCGCGCTCGAGCATTCGAGGAAGCCCCGCCCAGACGGTGTGGATCGTCCCGAGCCAGTTCACGTCGTTCATCTGGCGCGCCTCGTCCAGCGGGAGCTGCGCGAACGGCCTGTAGTGGGTGATCCCGGCGTTGGCCACGAGCACGTCCACGTCGCCGAACAGCTCCACGGCGCTCGTCATCGAATCGGCATCGGTCACATCGCCCGGGATGGCCACGTGACCGTTGCCGGGCAGCTCGCCGGCGAGCTTCGCGAGTGGCTCGCTGCGTCGCGCCACGAGACCGAGGGTGCAGCCGCGCGCGGCGAAGGCGCGGGCGATCGCCTCGCCGATTCCGCGCGACGCGCCGGTCACGAGCACGCGAGTTCCAGGGCCGATCTCCACGGCGGCCCATGCTAGTGGGGTCGGTGCGGACCCCCGGCTAGGATCCTCTCCATGTCCCAGGAACAGGCCACCGTCGCCGAGGAGGAGTACCTCCAGATCATCTACTGGCTCCAGGAGGCCGGGCTTCCGATCACGGGAGCCAACATCGCCCGCGCGATGCAGGTGTCCGCACCGACCGTCCACGAGATGATCGGCCGCCTCGAGGCCGACGGCTACGTGACACGCGCGACCGACAAGTCGCTCGAGTTCACCGACTCCGGCAAGGAGCACGCCGCCGGCATCGTGCGCCGCCACCGCCTGATCGAGCGCTTCCTGACCGACGTTTTCGACATCCCCTGGGATCAGGTCCACGAGGAGGCCGAGCGGCTCGAGCACTGGATGTCGCCGATGGTCGAGGAGCGCATGCTGAGGGCGATCGGCGATTCGAAGACCTGTCCCCACGGGCATCCGATCTTCGAGGGCGAGCGGGAGCTGGGCGTGCCGCTCGCGGACGTTGAGGAGGGCGCAACGGTCCGCATTCTCCGCTTCGAGAACGAGGCCGAGGACCTGCTGCACTACCTGAAGGACACCGGCCTGACCCCGGGGCTCGAGGGAGTCCTGGCCCGCGCGGGGGACGACGAGGTGGTGGTGGAGGCCCGCGAGGTGAGGCACGCGGTCACGCGCAGCGTGGCCGAGACCGTGTCCGTGGTGGCCGACCCGTCACCCCCGCCGCGCACGGCGCTGCCGGACCAGCTCGTGCTGGGCCGCGAGCGCTACGGGCGCTAGGCCGGCTGCTCCTAGCGGTTCAGCGATACGAGCAGCGAGCCGGAGTCGAACATCCCGTCTCCGCCCCCGGCATCGATGCCACCGCTGATCGCCTGCAGACCGCCGGTCGCCGGCAGCTCGAAGGTCGTCGGGGTCACGCCCAACAGCGACGGCCCCCACATGCCGGGAATGGGTGGGGGGTCGTACGGCGGCTCGCTGTCGTCGGGCGGGCAGTCGATGCTCGCGCTGGTCTCCGGGTCGGCGGACCACGTGACCTTGAGGTTGCCGCTCGGAAGCCGCTCGATATCGACCGTAAAGGTGCCGGCCTTGTTCACGGGCGTGTGCATGGCGCACTCGCTCAGGGGGGTGAACGAGAGGTCCGCGTACTGCGCCGGCGCCGTGCCCTTCCACTGAGTCGAGCTTCCGGGCACGGCTCTGGTGGGAACGGAGAACTTGAGCGTCCCGAACGACTCATATTGCGCAGTGACCGTGCGGCTGTTGATCTCGACGAAGACGGTAAAGCCGCACGGACTCTTCTCGATCCGGTCGAGCGTGACCTTGCGCAGATATTCGAGGGCCGCAAGCGCCAGCACGTTCGTCGCGATGCTGGTGGCCGCCATCGCCTTCACGTTGTCGACCGTCCTGAGATCGCTGGTGGGGAACCCGCGTCCGTAGCGCCAGGACCCGTGCGGGCCGAAGACGCCGCCACTGTTGGGGTCGAGGTGCCCCACGTCGCGCTCCAGCGCCGCGCCAGCCCCGCCAGTCGGGGCGTCGAGGATGCCCTTCGTGCCGAAGCCGCTGCCGGAAACCCGGCCGCGGTAGGTCTCGGTCGAGTTACCGCTGCCGCCCGTCTGGAACGTCGTCTTCACATCCACGTTGTTGATCGAGCTGACCTTGCCGTCCGCGCCGACCTCGGCGGTATACGTCGTATCGACCTCGGCGCTGAGCTTGACCTCGATGTCTGGACCGTCGCTGCGCTCCACGGCCACGGTGATGGTGCCCTTGCCGCGCAACTTGCCCGGAACGGCGCCCTTCTCGTCGGGGCAGGTCGCGGCCACGTCCTCAAAGCTGACATCAACCTTTGCGCGGGCGCCCGTCACGTCAGCCGGCAACTTGTCCTTGAGCTCGCTGCCGAACTTCACGACGTCCTCGCGCGCGACCTTCATCTCCGCCGAGGCGGTGGCCCTGAAGCCGCTCCGGTCACCCT
Source organism: uncultured Thermoleophilaceae bacterium (assembly GCA_963825345.1). GTDB lineage: Bacteria > Actinomycetota > Thermoleophilia > Solirubrobacterales > Thermoleophilaceae > JACVRW01. The sequence goes on from CAWGSQ010000012.1 coordinate 648,931, forward strand.
CGACTTTCTGAACATTGAACGTCGCCTTGCCGTCAGCGCCGCCCGCGGAGAACGTCTGTGTATCGCTCGCCGCTCCAGCCGTCTTTCGCCACGCCGTGAGGGCCACGTTCATCAGCCGATCCGCGCGGCGCCGGCCGAGCGTGCGTTCGAGCTTTTTGAACGCCTTCGGATTGATGTCGGCGACGGAATCGAGCACGTCCGCGACCTGACCGATCTGCATGCTCGGCGTCTTCGCCGGTGCTCGCAGGTTCGAGCGCTTGACCTCTTTGCAGCGCAGCCGCCCGCGCCTGTCGCGCTTGAGCACCGCCTTGCGTCCACGTTTCACGACGATTGGCGTGGTGCCCGCGGGACATACCGCAGCCGGCTTCCGCTTCTTCTTGGCCGCGCTTGCGTCCTGAACCGCGAAGTCGCCGCCGGCGACGAGGGTTACGCAGAGGGCCGCCACGGCGAGTGCCAGAGCTCGCATAGTCCTCAAACACTTGCGGCATACGGTCCGACGCGCATCAGGCAAACCACGGAAGTTGGGCTGAAGCTACGGCCGCTGGGCCGGCCGCTGCTGTTCCAGCCCCCGGCGAAGCGGCGACGCGACCAGCAGGCCGGTTACGCCCAGCAGCACTCCGGCGACCGCCCACGCCGTGGCGGTGCCCTCCGCTGCGGCCAGCGCGCCCACGGTCAGGTTCGCCACGAGGGCCCCGCCCTGCGCGGCGAGCGACTCGCCCGAGATGAGCGTGGCGCGGGCGTCCGATCCCACCGCCTCGTTCAATAGCTCCACGTGCATGGGTTCGACGAAGCCGTAGCTCAGGTAGGTCGCGAGGTACAGCGCCACGAACCCAAGCGGCGCATCGGGCTCTCCCATAAGGGCGGTTGACACGGCCACGAGCCCGAGACAGGCGAGGTAGCCGCCACGCAGCCCCAGGCTGCCCCGCACCCGCGGGCTCGCGGCTGCGCCCACCGCCACCGCGAGCATCGATCCCGCCGCGAGAGCGCCGAACTCGAAGCCGTGGCGTGCGCCGCCCCCGAGCTCCTGCGCGAGATGCGGCTGCCACAGCAGCTCGATCGCGCTCATCGCGAACCCGAACGCCACCGCTGTAACGAAGATCACGCGGACGGTGATCGAAGCGGCGATCTCGGACCTGGCGGTGGCGAACACCATGCGGATTCGCCGCGCGGCGCTGTGCCCCGCGTCCCCGAGGTGCGCGTCACGCGCCGGCTCGTGCACCAACGCGGCCACCGCCGCCAGATACACGAGCGCGGTCGCGGCGCCAACGAGCGCTGCGAGCCCGTAGCCCGCGAGTGCGCCGTCCGCGACGTCGGACGGGTCGGCCAGCGAGACCAGGCCGCCGCCGACGAGCGCGCCCAGCCCGAGCGCGATCGCCTCGGCCGCCGTGCCGCGCGAGAGCCCGCGGGCGAGCGGCGCTCCGGGGTCGAGCGCCCGCAGGGAGTCCACGTACCAGGCCTCGAGCGCTCCGGATATGAGAGCACGCCCGGTGCCGAGCGCCGCGACCGAGGCCATGAATGCGAGCACGCTCTGTGCCACCGCGAACGTCCCGAGGCTCGCGGCCGTGAGCGCCGCGCCCACGAGCAGGACCCGCCGACGGCCGAAGGTGTCGGCGAGCGCGCCGCTCGGCACCTCCAACACGATCAGCACCGCACTGTGGACGGCGAACACCGCGCCCACCGCGCCGAGCTCGAGGCCACGCGCGACCGGGGTGAGGATCAGGAACGGGAGGACCAGGCCGACGGGCAGCCATCGGAGCGCCCGGAGAAGGATGAAGTTCCGAGTCAGCCGCTCGCTGCTCATTTGCGCTCAGAACGTCGGCGACGTTCGTCGCGCCAGCAGGTCGTAATAGAGAAGCGTGGAGTAGAGCGCGACGAACGGAGTGGTTACCGACGTGGCGAGGATCGTCCCGATGAGCGCCCACACCGCGTCATCCGTGCTCGCCGCTATGGCGCTGAATGGTGCGAGCAGCAGGAAACCGGGGATCGCCACCGCCACGTTTGCCAGCACCACGAGGCCGAGGGTGCGCCACCAGAAACCCTGGACGATCGCGCTCGACCGGCTGAGCGCGGCGGGCCCCCTTGCCCCCTCGATCACCACGGTCTGCGGCAAGAAGTACCAGCGGATCGCCAGATACACGCCCGGCACGAACAGCGCGGCAAAGCCGAGGGCGATCCCGAGCGCAGCCAGCACAACGGCGCCGAACAGCGGCGTGAACGCCTCGAACCCCGCCACCAGCACCTGACCCGCCGACGGCCGCTCTCCCGCGGCGATCGACTGAAGCGCGTAGATGCAGATGGCCGTGATGATCGGCGTGACCACCAGAAAGCCGACGACCGTGGGAGCGATTGACTCGACCAGCGGCGGCGACTCGTCGTACGTGCCCGTGAGCATCTCGAGCCCGATGCCCTCGACGGCGATCTCGACCGGGATCACCACTGCGGCCGAGAGCAGGATGAACAGCCAGGCGTGAGAGGCGAAGACACGCAGGGCGTCGCCGAAGAGCCCTCCCACATCGCGAGGCTGCCGGAGCTGAAGCTGATTCACGCGGCCGCGCCGGCCAGTTCGCGGTAGGCCTCGGCCACGCGGGCGATGCCCTCCTCGATCTGGTCGGGGGGAACGGCGGAATAGGCGATTCGAAGGGAGCTCTCGCCGCCCTTGATCAGGAAGTCGGTGCCCTTGACGAAGATCACGCCGCGGTCGCGCGAGGCCGCCTCGAGCCGCGCCACGTCGCTGCCCTCGGGCAGGTCCACCCAGAGGAAGTAGCCGCCCTGGGGAGCCACGAAGCGGGCGTCCGGCAGGTGGCGCTCGAGTGCGTCCGCCGTGGCGTCGCGACGCTCGCGGAGTGCTGCCTTCACGGTCTCGATGGAGCGCTCGATTGCGCCCGAGTGGCAGAACTCGGCGACGATCGACTGGGCCACCATGTTCGGCGAGATGTAGGTGTTCGTCGCGGTCGTGCGGATCCTGGCGATCAGATCCGAGGGGCCCACGAGGTATCCCACGCGGATGCCCGGGCAGATCGTCTTCGAGAACGAGGACGCGTAGATCACCTTGTCGGCCTGATCCATCGAGAGCATCGTGGGCAGCGACTCGCCCTCGAAGCGCAGCTCCACGTACGGGTCGTCCTCGAAGATCGCGAAGCCGTACTCGGAGGCCAGCTCGAGCAGCCGCTCGCGCTTCTCCAGCGAGAGCGTGCAGCCGGCCGGGTTCTGGAAGTTGGGGATGATGTGCGCGAGCGTCGGTCGGGCGCCCTCGCCGAGTGCCACCTCGAGCGCCGCGACGTCGATGCCGTCCGCCTCCAGCGGGATGGCGAGCACCTCGGCACCGAGCTCCCGCAGCGACAACAGCGTCCGGTCATAGGTGGGTGCCTCGACGATCACCACGTCACCGGGCTTCACGAGCTCCTGGAAGAGGAATGCGTCCGCCTGCATCGACCCGTTGGTGGCCAGCGTCCTGTCCGGCTCGACGCCGTGCTTGGCGGCGATCCACTCGAGCAGGTGCGGATAGCCCGCGGAGGTGCCGTAGGCGAACGCACCGGCCGGATCGCGCTCGAAGGCACTCTGAGCGGCCGCCCTCAGGTCATCGACGGCGATGATGTCGAGCGAAGGCGCCCCACGAGCGAGCGAGATGTTGGTGAGCTCCGCCACTTCTCGCCACGATACCGGGGCACTAAGGGGGAGGACTGTCCTGCCTGGACTACCCATACGGTGGTTTAGGCAGGACGGTCGCGGCAAGCTACCCCTTCATCGCCGCTGTAAGCGCTGGAGCTAGACCCGCGCGCCCAGGATCTCCACGGCGATCTCGGAGACCTGCGTGGGGTTGCGTCCCACGCGCACGCCCTTCGCCTCCAGCGCCTCCGCCTTTGCGGCCGCCGTGCCCTTGGTGCCCGAGACGATCGCGCCCGCGTGGCCCATGGTCTTGCCCGGCGGCGCCGTGAATCCGGCGATGTATGCGAGCACGGGCTTCGAGACGTTCTCGGCGATGTAGTCGGCGGCCTCCTCCTCGGCGCTGCCGCCGATCTCGCCGCACATCACGATCAGCTCGGTCTCGGGGTCGGCCTCGAACAGCTCGATCATGTCGATGAAGCTCGAACCGGGCACAGGGTCGCCGCCGATCCCGACGATCGACGAGTTGCCGAAGCCGCGCTGGGCCAGCTCGTTGCCGATCTGGTACGTGAGCGTGCCCGAGCGCGAGACGAGCCCGACGTTGCCCTCCTTGAAGAACTGCGCGGGGATGATTCCCACGTTCGCCTTGCCGGGCGAGAGGATCCCGGGGCAGTTCGGCCCGACCAGCCGCGAGCTGCCGTGCAGCAGATGGTTGTAGACCCGGAGTTCGTCATGGGCCGGGATTCCTTCAGTGATCGTGATGATCAGTGGGATGCCGGCATCCTCGGCTTCCAGGATGGAGTCGGCTGCGAACCGCGGGGGGACGAACACCATGGCGGTGTTGGCCTGCGTCTCGCGAATTGCCTCGTGGAAGGTGTTGAAGACGGGGACTCCTTCCACATCCTGGCCGCCCTTGCCAGGCGTCACACCCGCGACGACATTGGTCCCATAGTCGCGGTTACGAAGGCTGTGGAAGGTGCCCTCGCGACCCGTCATTCCGGAGACAACCAGACGGGTATCTCTGTCCACCAGGATCGCCATTACTTAGCCAGCTCCACGACCTTCTCGGCCGCGCCCAGCATCGTCGCCTCGGTGTGCACGTTCGGCAGGTTGGCCTCGGCGAGCAGCGCGCGACCCTCCTTGTCGTTCGTACCGTCGAGCCGCACCACGAAGGGCACGTCGGGCTTCACCTGCTCGAACGCCTCGATCAGGCCCTTGGCCACCTCGTCGCAGCGAGTGATGCCGCCGAAGATGTTGAAGAGCACCGCCCTCACCTTGTCATCGGAGAGGATCACCTCCACCGCGCTCGTGATCGCCTCGGCCTTGGAGCCGCCGCCGGCGTCGAGGAAGTTCGCGGGCTTGCCACCCGCCTGGGCCACCACATCGAGCGTGGACATCACGAGGCCCGCGCCGTTGCCGAGGATGCCCACGTTGCCGTCGAGCTTCACGTAGGTGAGCCCGCGCTCCTTGGCCATGCGCTCCTGCGGATCCTCCGCTGAGAGGTCGCGCAGCTCGGCCACGTCGGGATGCCGGTAGAGCGCGTTGTCGTCCACTGTGACCTTCGCGTCGAGCGCCACCACCTCGCGGCTCTTCGTGACGAGCAGCGGGTTCACCTCGACGAGCGTGGCGTCCTCGCCCACGAACACCTCGTAGAGCTTGGCGAGCATGGCGCCCACCGGCCGGATCACGTCCTCGGCGATGCCCGATTCGAACGCCAGCCGGCGTGCGTGGAAGTCCTGGAGCCCGAGCAGCGGGTCCACGTGCAGCATCCGCATGGCCTCGGGGTCGGCGTCCTCCACCTCCACGCCGCCCATGCGCGAGAGCATCACCATCGGCTTCTTGGCAGAGCGGTCGAAGACGATCGCCGCGTAGTACTCCTCGTCGATCTCGGAGGCCTTCTCCACGTACAGCTCGTGGACCGTGTAGCCGCGAATGTCCATGCCTAGGATCGCGGTGGCGTGCTCCTCGGCCTCGTGGCGGTCGTTGGCCAGCTTGATCCCTCCGGCCTTGCCGCGGCCGCCGATCTGGACCTGGGCCTTGATCACCACCGGGAAGCCGAGGTCCTCCGCGGCCTTCACGGCCTCGGGCACCGCCGTGGCAGGCCTGCCATCCGGCACGGGCACGCCGTGCTTCGCGAAGAGCTGCTTGCCCTGGTATTCGAGGAGGTCCATCGGGTAGGTACTATCCCCGGCCGCGCTCAGCCGCCCGGGCAGGGGGCGCAGGACCCTATCGAAAGCACTCACATGGCTCTTCCTAAAGACGTCAAATTCGTCACGTTCGATTGCTACGGCACGCTCATCGACTGGGAGAGCGGGGTGTACGAGGCCTTCCAGAGGGAGGCTGACCGCGACGGCTTCACCATCGACCGCGATGTCCTGATACCGCGCTTCATCGACGTGCAGCGCGAGATCCAGCGCGGTTCGTACGAGCTTTATGCCGAGGTGCTGCGCCGCACCGCCGTGCGCGTGGCCTCCGAGCTCGGCTGGGAGCTGGAGCCCTCGCGCTCGAACTTCCTCCCGAACAGCGTGCCCTCGTGGGCGCCGTTCCGTGAGACGAACCCCCAGCTCGAGCGCTTCTCGAAGAAGTTCGAACTTGGAATCCTGGCGAACATCGACGACAAGCTTCTTGGCGCGACTCGCCGGCACTTCCGCGTGGACTTCGACCTCGTGGTCACGGCCCAGCAGGTGCGCAGCTACAAGCCGGACCCGGCTCACTTCAAGGAATGCGCCCGGCGGATCGAGAAGCTGAAGCGCCACTGGGTGCACATCGCGTCCGGCTACCCGACGGACGTGGAGCCGTGCCTCAAGTCGAAGGTCCCCGTGATCTGGGTGAACCGGCAGGGTGAGGACCTCGAGGGACGCAAGAAGCCGGACGCCGAGGTCAAGACCTTCCGCGACGCCGGCAAGCTCCTGAAGGCCGCTTGAGAGCCGTCTCGGTCCACCCGGACGTCCTCGTCATCACAAGCCGGATGTGGCAGACCAACTCGGTCGCGCTGCGAGCCGGCGACGAGAGGATGCTGATCGACTCGCCCTACTTCCAGGACGAGCTCGAGGCGCTGCCGGGACTGCTTGCCGGGGCGGGGTTCGAGCCCAATGGGCTGCTCGCCACCCACGCGGACTTCGACCACCTGCTGGGACGGCTGGCGTTTCCCGGGCTCGCGCTGGGGCTGGGGGAGTCGAGCGTGGAGCGCCTTCATCGCGAGCCGGGCGCGGCCCAGCGGGACCTGCGCGACCACGACGATCAGTTCTATGTCGAGCGGCCCGCGCCGCTCGCGCTCGGGCAGGTGCAGACCCTGCCGGTGCCGGGGAGCGTGGAACTCGGCTCCGAGGAGCTCGAGCTTCACCCGGCCGACGGCCACACGCCCGACGGGCTCGCCGTGATGGCGCGCTGGTGTGGCGTGCTGTGCCCAGGCGACTACCTCTCGCGGGTGGAGATCCCGATGATCCACACCGGCGGCTCGCTCACCGACTACCGCTCCACCCTTGCCAGGCTTGCGCCGCTCGTGGAGGCGGCCGACACGATCGTGCCCGGCCACGGGGCCCCGAACGACCGCGAGACGGCGCTGCGCATCCTCGACGAGGACGTTGACTACCTGGACGCACTGGAGCGGGGGGAAGAGAAGCCGGCTCTGCCGAAGGGCCGCGACTCGGGCGAGCAGCGCGACATCCACGCCCGCAACCTGAAGGTGCTCGGCGGGTTCAAGCCGGTCGACTAGCCGCCTCGTTTGGGCTTCACATGCCCCGGGCAGGGCTTGAGCAATGCGCCGTACCCTCCTCGTCGCTGCCGCACTGCTGCTGACGGCAGCCAGTGCCGCTCAGGCGGCCCCCGAGCTGTCCGTGTCCCAGCGCCTGCCGGACCGCCGTTATGACGTGGCGGGCGAGCGCGCCAGATTGATCGGCTTCGAGGATGGGCGCTTCTACGCCAACGGCTGGCACATCACCGGCGAGATGGGCGGGCTGTGGTCGGAGCCGCTCAAGCTCGTCGACGGCGTGTGGTTCGGCATCGACGGCGAATGGGTTGGCCCAGCCACCCGCTTCACGAGTGGGTGGGGTTACGCCAAGTTCGATCTGCCCTCCGCAGGCGGGCTGAGGCTCGAGCGCACCGACTTCGCCCCGGATGGGCGCCGGGCCGCCCTCCTCGGACTCAAGATGACCAATCCGGGGGCGAGCTCCCGAGCGGTGACCGTCAAGGTCGATGCCCACTCGGAGCTGATGACCGAGTACCCGTGGGGCTTCACGGGGGTCACGCCCAACGCGGCGGACAACCTGCCGGACTCGGCGCAGTACGACGCCGCGGCCGGGGCGCTCGTCTTCCGCGACCAGGGCAAGTTGCCGCATCCAAATGCTCCCGTGCACGACTACGCGGCGATGGTGGCCTCCACGATGGATCCCGTCGCGGGTGAGACCGGCGCGTCGCCCAACGAGTACCGCGGGCCTCAGGGCACGAACGTCTGCAAGGCGGAGGAGCCGCCGAGCGCGTGCGACGACGGCCCGTTCGGCAAGGGCAAGGGCGGGCAGCTGCGCTACGCGGTGACCGTGCCCGCAGGCGCCTCGAGGACGCTGTGGATCGCGGTGGCCGGCTCGGACAAGGGGAGCGCGGCGGCTCGGGGCGAGCTCGAGGCCGCCCTGCGCGATCCGGGTTCGCAGTTCGCGGCGAAGGTCGCTGAGCGCGAGCGCTGGGGGCGCTTCACCCGGCTCTCTCTGCCCGGCGACGAGCGCCTCGAAGACGCAGTCGACTGGGGCAAGCAGAACATCCTCGATCTCACCCGGATGGCCGAGGACCTGCAGATCCGCTGGACGGACCAGGGCAAGCAGTTCCCGCCGCCCGTGGGGTCCGTGGCGCGCGCCCGCTGGGTGGGCGCTGGCTTCCCCGACTACCCGTGGATGTTCGGCACCGATGGCGAGTACACCGCGTTCGCGAGCGTCGCGGTCGGCCAGTTCGAGGCGATCAAGGACCACCTGCGCGCGCTGCGCGACATCTCGGACATGCTCAACGACCGCTCCGGAGTCGTCACGCACGAGGTGGTCTCGGACGGCTCGATCTGGTTCGGCAAGGACTCACGCCACATCGATCCGGCCACGGGCGAGGTCAAGTACGACTTCAACACCGATGAGACGGTCAAGTTCCCGAGCGCGGTCGCTCTTCTCTGGCGCTGGACCGGCGACAACGCGTTCCGCGATGACATGTACGACTTCGCGAAGCGCAACCTCCGCTACACGGTGGAGCGCCTCGACGAGGACGGGGACGGTTGGCCGGAGGGATCCGGCAACGTCGAGCGAGGCGGCATGGGCGTCGAGAAGCTGGACAACTCCGTGTACCTGATTCGCGGCCTGTACGACCTCGCCGACATGGCGCGTTCAAAGAACGACGGTCGCACCTTCGCCTGGGCGAGGAACCTCGCACGCAAGCTTCACGATCGCTTCGAGGCCACGTGGTGGATGGCGGCCGTGCCGCAGCACGCCGACTCGATTGACGACCCGCCGGTCGGCGGCCCCAACAACCAGCAGCAGGACCAGCACTGGATTGGCGTGACGCCGATGGAGGCGGAGCTCACGATCCGGGAGGACGCCGCCCCGGGCCTCACCACGAGCGATCATGGCAATCAGGCTCTGGCCCTGCGCGAGACGGACTGCTTCAGCGGCCAGCGCCCGTACAACCTCGGCCTGTTCCACACCGGCTGTACCGGAGGCCCGGAGGGTAAGGGCGAGCGCGTGATCTTCGGCCTCAACACAGCCATCCAGGCGGTCGGCGAGGGCAACTACGGCCGCCTCGGTCCCGGCCGGCAGCAGCGCTACACAGACGCGGAGGCCGAGCCCATGTTCGGCGAGCCGTGGACGGGCGGAACTCCGGACGAGCAGCCCGGGGCGCTGCCCGAGATCCTCCCGTCGCCGGACTTCGACCCCGCGGGTCCGCGCGACGCCAACATCGACCGCTGCTGGACCTGCCGCGCGATGTTCGTGCAGGCGTGGGGCCACTACGGAACGGCGTGGCCGGTGGTTCACCAGCAGCTCGGTGTGCGGCCTGACATGGGCCGGCGCCGGCTGGAGCTCGTGCCTCAGGTGCCCCGGGGCCAGTCAAAGGTCGCCGGGAAGAACATCAGGCTCGCCGATGGCGCGCTGAACGTGGCCGCGTCGCACGCCGGCAGGATCTACCGGACGAGGGCCAGGATCAGGGTGGCGCTCTCCCGCTTCGTGATCGGCCACACGCTGCCGCGCGGCAGCGTGGTGGAGCGCGTGCGGCTCGACGGATCGCCCGCCAAGTACCGCACGCGGCTCACCAACCGCGGCCTCGAGGTGCTGGTCCGCGCGCCGGCGTCAGGCCGGCACAAGCTGGTCGTGCAGGCCCGCTAGCGCGCGCGCTAGCCCTTCTTTCGAACGTGCCAGTCGACCTTCATCCGGGCCACCGTCTCGCCGCTCTCGTCCTTCATGTCGACCTCAATCGGGAACTCCACCCGGCCGTCTGAGTCGAGCCGCTCGAGCAGCGCCGACCTGTCCTCGCTCAGGGTGGCCGTGGCCGTGACGGGGCCCTTGGCGATCTTCAGGTATTCGATGCTGCCGGCCTTGGCGAGCGGAGTGATGCCGCCGAGCTTGTCGACGAACGCGCCCACGAAGGCGGCGCCGGACGCGAACTCGCCCGCTGAGAAGAGGCCGCCGGCGTGCTGGGAGCCCACGTGGTTCTTCAGGTGGTCCTCGTCCGGCAGTCGCACGCTGCCGCTGCCCTCCTTCACCTCGACCAGTTCGAGCCCGAGGTGCCCGTTGTAGGGGATCGCCTGCGCAAGCCCGGTGCGCACCGCTTCGTAATCCATGGCGGGGACCCTATGTCCTTGGGTCCCCGCCCGGGCTTTGGCCTACTGGGTGTTCGCCAACTCCCTGACCTGGGTCAGCCGGAAGCTGTTCCCCGACGGGTCCCGGAAGCCGGAGTCGATCCCGTAGGGACGCTCCTCCGGAGTCTCCGTGAACTCCACGCCGCGCCCCTTCAGCTCCTCGTAGGAGGCGTGGACGTCGTCGGTGGTCAGGAAGACGGTGCCGGCGAATCCCTTCGACATCAGATTGCGGACCTGCTCGGCGGTCTCAGCGTCCATCACCGGTGCCCCGGGGATCGCCATAAGCGTGATCGACACATCCTCCTGGCCGGGCGGGCCAACGGTGAGCCAGCGGAAGTCGCCCATCTCCGGCAGAGTCACATCGGAGCGAACCTCCATTCCGAGCTTCTCCGTGTAGAAGGCGAGCGCCTCGTCCTGGTCGTGAACCCATAGCTGTGCGTGTGAGAGTTTGATCATGCCGGCCACGCTAGAGAGAGTCGGAGGCGCTGTCTTCTCCAGATGTGCTGTGTTTCGGGCGGCCGTAGAAACGAACCACGCAGGCGGGCACAAGTGCGCTGTCGGCGGGTGAGGGGAAGGTGGCGCGGTAGGCCGTCGGCGACACGCCGTAGGTGCGCTTGAAACTCGTGGTGAAGGAGCCGATGCTCTGGAGCCCGACGGAGAGACAGACGTCGGTCACCGAGCGGTCCGTGGTGCGGAGCAGGGCGGCGGCGCGCTCCATCCGGCGCGTGAGCAGGTAGGAGTGCGGCGACTCGCCGAAGGCTGCGCGGAACTCGCGGCTGAAGTGGGCGCGCGAGAGGCCGGCCGCGCGGGCGAGATCGTCCACGCCGAGCGGCTCGAAGTAGCGAGCGTCGGCCAGGTCCTTCGCTCTGAGCAGGTGGCGCGCTGGCGGGACGAACGTCATGCCCCATATCTTGGCGGGTGCTGGCTGAGGTCTATTTGATGACGGCGATGGTGTCGCCGGTGGCCACCGAGCCGCCCTCGGACACGCCGAGCTCCTCGACGGTACCGGCGCTCGGAGCGGTGATCTCGTTCTCCATCTTCATGGCCTCGATCACGCAGATCAGCGCGCCCTCGTCCACCTCGGCGCCCTTCTCCACGGCCACCTTCAGCACGGTTCCCTGGAGCGGCGACACCAGGGCGCCGGGCGCTCCGCCGCCCCCGCCGCTCTTGCGCTCGCGGCGCGGAGCCTTCTTCGCGGCTGCCGGCGTGGCGCCGTTCGCGGCCATCGCCTCGCCGATCACGGTCACGTCGAAGCGGCGGCCGGAAACCTCCACCGCGTACTCGCGCGAGACCTTTGCGGCCTCGTCCTCGTCGTCCGACTTCTCCGGCGCGGGGAAGGCGAGCTTCTTGAGCCAGGCCTTGTCCTCGATGAGATCACGGCAGGTCTCGCCGTTTGCCCACTGCTCGGTGGCGAGCAGCGCCCGGTGGAAGGGGATGAGCGTCTTCAGGCCGCCGATCCGGTATTCGCGGAGCGCGCGCAGCATGCGCTGCGTGGACGCCTCGCGGTCCACGTCCCACACGATCAGCTTCGCGATCATCGGGTCGTAGAGCGGCAGCACCTCGTAGCCCTCTTCGGCACCCGAGTCCACGCGCACGAACGGCCCGGCGGGCTCGCGGTAGGAACCGATCCTCCCGGGCGCGGGGGCGAAGTTCTTCGAGGCATCCTCCGCGTTGATGCGGCACTCGATCGCGTGCCCGCGCACAACCACGTCCTCCTGCGCGTAGCCGAGCGGCTCGCCTGCGGCGATCTTGATCTGCTCGCGCACGATGTCGATGCCGGTGACCATCTCGGTCACGCAGTGCTCCACCTGCACGCGCGTGTTCATCTCGAGGAAGAAGTACTCGCCGTCCTGGAGGAGGCCCTCGATCGTGCCCGCTGAGCGGTACCCGACGGCACGCGCCGCATCGGTGCCGATCTTGCCGATCTTCTCGCGCAGCTTGGGATCGACGGCCGGCGCAGGCGACTCCTCGATCAGCTTCTGGTGGCGCCGCTGCACCGAGCAGTCGCGCTCGAACAGGTGAATCACGTTGCCCTCGCCGTCGGCGAGCACCTGCACCTCCACGTGGCGCGGGTCGGGCAGGTAGCGCTCCACGTACACGGTGGGGTCGGAGAAGAACTTCTCGCCCTCGCGGGAGGCGCCCTCGAAGGCCTTCTCGAGCTCGTCCTCGGTCTCCGCCACGCGGAAGCCCTTGCCGCCGCCCCCGCCGGCCGCCTTGATGGCCACCGGGTAGCCGATCGAGTCGGCGATCACCTTGCGGGCGTCCTCGACGGTCTCGACCGGCTCGGTGGTGCCGGGCACGATCGGCACGCCCGCCTCGGACATGATCTCGCGGGCCCGGGTCTTGGAGCCCATCGCGTCGATCGCGCTCGGTGGCGGGCCGATGAAGACGATCTCGGCCTCCTCGCAGGCGCGTGCGAATGCCGCGTTCTCGGCGAGGAAGCCGTAGCCGGGGTGGATCGCCTCGGCGCCGGACTGCTTGGCCACCTCGATGATCTTGTCGACCACGAGGTAGCTCTCCGTGGCCGGGCCGGGGCCGAGCAGGTACGCCTCGTCGGCGCGCCGGACATGCGGCGCGTCGCGATCTGGCTCGGAGTAGACGGCCACGCTGGCGATGCCGAGCTCCTCGAGCGTTCGCATCACGCGGATGGCGATCTCGCCGCGGTTTGCGACCAGGACCTTTTCGAACATCTGCGGGCCGGGAGGTTATCTGCCTTGCTCTCCGCCGGAGCGAGACCGATAATTGCTCAGTGACGTGCGGCCGTCCTGCGCTGTTGCTCATGGCCGCAGGCCTCGCCTTGGCGATGCCCGGGAGCGCCGAGGCGAAGCTCCGTTTCCAGCCCTGCGACGAAGCGAGCTGCGCCGTGCTGTCGGTGCCCCTCGACCACGGTGGGACCGTGCCGGGCAGGCTGTGGCTGCGGGTGGAGCGGCGCGAGGGGTTCGGCCGAGGGCAGCATGCCGTGACGCTCGTGTTGGCCACTCGGCCCGGCGAGACCCTCCTGCCCGGCGACGGCTTCGCCTGGGACGTGGACGGGCGCGACGTGGTCCGCTTCGACCAGCGCGGCACGGGCGCGGGCGCTCTGCGCTGCCGTGACCTCGAGGCCGCGGCCGCCACGGATGCCGGGCGCGAGGCTGCGGCCTGCGCCACGCTCCTCGGCGACCGGCGTGGCTTCCTTCGCACGAGCGACACGGTCGAGGACATCGAGGCGCTGCGCGTGGAGCTGGGAGTCGAGCGGTTGGCGATCGTGGGACCCGGCTACGGCGGCTACGTGGCCCAGCGCTACGCCCTGCGCCACCCCGAACATGTGGAGAAGCTGCTGCTGATCTCGCCCGTGGATGCCGCAGGCCTCGACCCTCTCTACGGGGACTCGATGGCCGCCGTGCGCAGAATCCTCCCGGCGTTCTGCCGCTCCGGCTGCCGCGGCTTCACCAGCGATGTCCTGGGTGACACCGCGCGCCTCGTCGAGCGGCTGGCTCGCAAGCCGCTCAGGGGGACGATCGTCGGGCGGCGCGGGCAGCGGCGCACGGCCACGCTCAGTCGCCAGGAGCTGCTGTTCACGCTCATGGCGGGCGATGACAACTTCGTGTCGCAGCCCGAGTACCCGGCCGCGGTGGTCTCCGCGCTGCGCGGCGATCCGGCACCGCTCCTGCGGCAGAAGCGGCGTGCGGTCGCGCATGCGAGCGCCCTGCCTCCGCGCCTGGTGAGCGTCGCCACCCACGCCGCGACCCTCTGCGAGGAGGTTCGGTTCCCCTGGTCATGGCACGCTACGTCGGCCGAGCGCGATGCCGCGGCGTTCGGCACCGAGACTGCGATGGACCCGTCGCTGGCCGCGCCCTTCGATCCGGGCGCGCTGGTGCGCAGCGACCTAATGAGGCTGTGCCGCCGCTGGCCGACGGCGTCAGCTGGCCCGCCACCGGATCCCGGCCCGATGCCGGACGTGCCGGTGCTCGTGCTCGTCGCACCGAACAGGGTCGGATCGTCGGTCGAGACCGCCAGGCGGGTCGCGGCGCGCTTCCGGGACGCGAAGCTCCTCGTGACGCCTGGCCCGTCGTCCCTGTTCGGATACGGGTACAGCGACTGTGCCACCGCCGCGGGGCTGCGCTTTCTCGTCGGGCGGCGCGTGCAGGACCGCTGCCGCGCCGCATCGGGGTTGCCGACGCCCGCCAAGCCGGCGCCCGAATCGCTGAGCGAGCTCACGCCCGTGCGCGGCGTTCCCGGTCGCCGCGGACGATTGCTGCATGCCTTCGGCGTGACGTTCGGAGACCTCATCGACAGCTTCTACATCGACGCGTTGCTGAACATCGGGCCCAGGGTGTTCGACGTCGACCTGCGTGGCGGTGGCCTGCGCGGTGGCAACTTCGCGATAACGAGGACGATGTTCCGGCTCAACCGCTACGAGTACGTGCCCGGCGTGCGCGTGTCGGGCCGCTGGGGCCTCGACAGCAACCGGGTGGGGCCACTGCGAATCGACGGCCCCGGCTCGCTTGACGGGGTCATCCGGGTCACCGAGGAGGACGACCTGACCGCCCGGGTGCGCGGCCAGGTCGCCGGGCGGAGGGTCCGTGCCAGGGTGCGCATCCCGACTCGCTTCGCGGATCTCTTCGAAACGGTGGAGGAGAGCGGCGGCGCACGATGAGACGGCGCTGGTCGGCTGGCCTGGTCGGCGCAGCTCTGCTGGTGCTCACGGCGGCGCCTGTGGCCGAGGCGAAGCTCGACCTCAAGCGCTGCGGACCCTTCAGGTGTGGGCGCCTGAGCGTGCCGCTCGACCGCAGCGGGGCCGTGCCGGGCCGCGTCTCGCTGTTCGTGCTGAAGATGTCGGCGACCCGGCCCGGCGGAGCCACGCGCCCGCCCCTCTTCGTGCTCGCCGGCGGACCAGGGCAGTCCGCGACGTTCGCATTCGGGATCACGGTGAACGGGGAAGACCTGCTCGAGCCGCTGCACCGCGACCGCGACCTAATCATCTACGACCAGCGCGGCTCGGGACGCTCGGGGCTACTTCGATGCCCCCGGCTCGAGCACTCCAGCCTCCTGGACGCCGGAGATGCGGCGGCTGCCTGCGCCCGCCGGCTCGGGCCGCGCAGGGCCTTCTACACGAGCCGCGACACAGCCGACGACATCGACGCGCTCCGCGAGCAGCTCGGTGCCGAGCGGGTGGCTCTCTACGGAACCTCGTACGGAACGAAGGTCGCGCTCGCCTACTCGCTGCGCTACCCCTCGCGGGTGGACCGCCTCGTGCTCGACTCGGTCGCTGAGGTGGATGGTCCGGATCCGCTCTACCTCGATACGTTCGCAGCGGTACCGCGCGCGCTTCGCGCGCTCTGCCGCCGCGGCCACTGCCCGTGGACGCACGACGCGGTCGCCGATCTCGCCGGTCTCGTGGATCGGCTGGGTCGCGGCCCGGTACGTGGTCGCGTGATCGACCGTCGCGGACGGGCGCGACTTCGGCGCCTCACTCGCCTCGACGTGTTCTCGATCCTCCTCGCGGGCGATTTCGATCCGCTGCTCCGCGCGGCGTTCCCGGCATCGGTCCGTGCGGCGCTTGACGGTGATCCCACGCCGCTCCTGCGGCTTCGCAGGCGCGCGGCGGAGATCGATGCCGAGCCGCCCTCGGACCCTCGCCCGTTCAGCACGGCTCTGTACGCGGCGACCACCTGTGAGGAGGCGCCGCTCCCGTGGGATCGCAGCACCCCGCCGGACTCGGCCGAGCGCCACCGGCAGGCCGCGGCCCGGGCGGCGGCGATCGCGGACAGCGCGTTCGAGCCGTTCGACCGCGCCACCTCCCTTGCCAGCGACACGCTCCACCTCTGCGAGCGCTGGCCGAACGCCCCGCTCGCGCCCGACTTCGGGCCGGGCCCGCTGCCCGACGTCCCCGTGCTCCTGATCGAGGGCGAGGACGACCTGCGCACCCCCGTGGAGAACGCCCAGCGCGTGGCCGCGCAGCTTCCCGCAATCGAGGCTCGTGGTGGCGGCCGCCACCGGACACTCGGCGCTCGGCTCCGACATCAGCGGCTGCACCCAGCGCGCCTTCGAGGACTTCTTCGCTGACCAGGGCCTGGTCAAGAACTGCGAGATCGGCCGACGTCTGTTCAAGCCGTCCCCACCACCACCGCGGCGGCTCGCCGAGGTGGGCGCGATCGGGGGCGTGGGTCGTCCCGGCCGCACGCTGGGCGCGGTGCGGCTGACGCTCGTGGATGTGGCCGAGGACTCGGTGACCGAGCAGCTCTTCGACCTCGACGATCCCGACTTCGCCCGCGGCGGCGGTCTGCGCGCAGGCCACTACGGCATCGACAGGCAGAACACCCTCACGCTCGACGGCGTGGCCTTCGTGCCCGGCGTGACGGTGAGCGGACGCCTCGAGAACTTCGGCGGGCGCAGCCAGCGCGGGAGGCTCCGAGTGAGCGGCGGAGCGGCGGCGCGTGGCGTGCTGAGGCTGCGAGGCGGGCGGGTGAGCGGGCACTTGGGCGGCCGCACGGTCCGTGCCGGGCTCTACGCACGGCGCGCGATCAACGCCCTGGCCGCGGAACGGCAGCACCGAGGGCCCCCAATCGCCCGCTGACCAGGCCGGTGCCGCAGGATCTTCATCAATGTCATGAATAACCTGCGGCACCGCGGACCCAGGCCCTTCGGTGCTGCTGTTTAGGCGAGCTCGCGGCCGGCCAGCCGCGCGTGCGCCGCCACATCCGCCGCGAACGCGGAGAAGTCGTCCGCATAGAGCTGCTGTGGGCCGTCGCAGAGCGCCAGCTCCGGGTCCTCGGCCACCTCGACGATGATGCCGTCGGCGCCGACGGCCGCCGCTGCGCGCGAGAGCGGGCCGACGAGGCGGCGGTCGCCCGAGGCGTGTGACGGGTCCACGATCACCGGCAGGTGCGTGTGCAGCTTCAGCCACGGCACCGCACCGAGGTCGAGCGTGAAGCGCATCGCGCTGTCGAACGTGCGGATGCCGCGCTCGCACAGGATGACCCGTTCGTTGCCCTCCTTCAGCACGTAGTCGGCCGCCTGGAGCAGCTCGTCGAGCGTGGAGGAGAGGCCGCGCTTGAGCAGCACCGGCTTGCCGAGCTTGCCGACCACCTCGAGCAGCCCGTAGTTCTGCATGTTGCGGGCACCGACCTGGATCACGTCGACGGACTCGGCGAAGGAGTCGGCGAGCTCGGAGGAGGTCATCTCGCTGACGATCGGCAGCCCCGTCTCCTCGCGGGCCTCACGCAGGATGTCCAGCCCCTCGGTGCCCAGTCCCTGAAAGGCGAACGGAGAGGTTCGCGGCTTGAATGCGCCCCCGCGCAGCATCGAGGCACCGGCGGCCGCCACCGCCCGGGCCACACCGAGCGTCTGCTCGCGCGACTCGACGGTGCAGGGTCCCGCGATCAGGGAGAAGGTGTTCGGCGCACCCACGAGATGTCCGTTGATGTCGAACGTGGTGGGTTCGTGATGCGACAGCTCACTCGATGCAAGCTTGTAGGGGCGGGAGATCGGAATGACGCGGTCGACGCCAGGGAGGCCCTCGAGACCCATTTCGCGGACGCCCTCGGGATCGCCGATCGCTCCGATTGCGGTCGTGAGCTCTCCCGGCATCACCTTCGCGTGTACGCCGCCCGCCTGGAGCCGCTCGACGATCGCGTCGATCTGCGCCGGCGTGGCCTCGGGTGTCATCACCACCATCATGCCCCGACCTCCACGCGGGCCTTCCGGGCGCGCAGCATCGTGACCACAAGCAGTGCCACCACTCCGAGCGGGAAGGGCACGATCACCCAGATCGGGATGCCAAGCCCGGCCTTGATCAGCAGCGCCAGACCCGCGCCGATCAGCACGATCGCAAGCGTCATGCGGAGCACCGCCGGCTCCACACGCACGGACCAGTGGCTTCCCAGCCACACGCCCGGCACCGAGCCGAGCAGGATCGTGCCCGCCAGCCCAAAGTCCACGTTGCCCGCGACCACGTGCGAGAGTCCGGCGGCCCACAGCAGGATCGCGGCGTGGAACACGTCGGTGCCCACCACCCGCTGCGGCGAGAGGCGGAAAAGCAGGATCAGCCCGACGGCGATCAGCGCACCGCTTCCCGCCGAGGTCACGCCAAGGACGAAGCCCACCGACACCCCGAGGGCCACCGCCGCGATCTTGTGCCGCCGCTCCATCTCGATCGTGTCGCGCTCGCGCTCCTGCATCCGCTTCAGGAACGCCCGGATCAACGTCGCCGCGCCGGTGAGGAGCAGCGCGCCGGCAAGGATCGCGATCACGGCGTCCTCGAAGTCGCTGCCCAGCCAGTCCTCGAGCAGAGTGAGCACGTACACGCCGAAGATCGCGGCGGGGACCGATCCGATCGCCATCCAGGTCGAGAGCGTCAGGTCGACCGTCTTCTGGGTCCAGTGCTTGTAGCCGCCGACCGTCTTCGTGACGGCGGCGTACGCGAGGTCGGTGCCGATTGCCGTTGTCGGCGTGACGCCGAACACGAGAATCAGCATCGGCGTCATCAGCGAGCCCCCGCCGATGCCGGTCATCCCGACGAGGATCCCGACGCCCAGGCCGAAGGCTACAAGGGCGAAGTCCACGCGGGCAGCCTAGAGGGCGAGGTCCCGTCCGCGGCCTTGGCCGCGACGATCACGAGCTGTCGGCCCACATGTCCGTGAGGCTCCGGGAGCAAACGCTCCCGCTCGATCTGGAGCGGGCCGAGCAGGCCGCGCACGTCGTTGACCGTGAACGCGTGCGGCTCCTCGGCTGTCGCCTCGCCGTCGATGTCGACGTTCAGGATCAGCGTGCCCCCGGGCTTCAGCACGCGCGTCGTCTCATTCAGCACCGCTCCCGGATCGCGGACGTGGTCGAGCGAGTTGCGCGCGACCACGACGTCCACCGACGCGTCGAGCAGCGGAAGCGTCTCGGCGCCGCAGGTCAGGTAGACCGCGTCACTGTCCAGCAGCAGGCCCGCATCCAGCATCCGGTCAGCGAGCGGTTCCACCGCCAGCGCGACGCTCGCTCCGCACGCCTCCGGCAGTCCGACCGGTCCGGGACCGATCTCGAGCACCACACGCCCGCTGAAGAAGTCCGGATCGTCGATGCCGGCCTCGCGAAGCACGCGCTGGACCTGCGCGCGCGCTTCCTGCCAGCGCCGGCCCTCGTAGGTGTCCGCCACCTCGGTGTCGCCGCTCAGCTCGAGTCCGCCGGGCGAGAAGAGCGACCCGGAGCGGATGTGCGGTTCCCACTGCTCGAGCCAGAAGCGCAGCTCGGCGTCGGGATCTCCCCCCGCCCCCCGATGGAGAAAGCGGCGCACCGTCGCGAGCATGCCGCTCAGAGGACCATGCCCGCACCGACGGTGTCGTTCGTCGACTCGTCGATGAGGATGAAGCTGCCGGTCATGCGGTTGCGGCGGTACTGATCCACGAACAGCGGCGACGAGAGCCGGAGGCGCAGCTTCCCGATCTCGTTGAGCTGAAGTGACTCCGCCTGCTCCTCGCGGTGCAGCGAGTTCACGTCTATCCGGTAGATCACCTGGTCGACCTTCGCGAGCGCCGTGCGGCTGGTGTGCTTGATCCGGTAGCGCCCCGCCGGCGACAGCGGACGCTCCGCCATCCAGCAGACCATCGCGTCGATGTCCTTGGCCTCGACCGGGCGGTTCTGCGGCCGGCAGATCATGTCGCCGCGCGACACGTCGATGTCGTCCTCGAGCCGCATCGTCACGGACAGCGGCGGATACGCCTCTTCGAGCTCGCCGTCGAAAGTGTCGATGCCGGCAATGCGCGAGGTCTTCCCGGACGGGAGCACCACCACCTCGTCGCCCGTGCGGAACACGCCCGAGGCGACCTCGCCGGCGTAGCCGCGGTAGTCGTGCAGCTCGTCGGTCATCGGGCGCGTGACCCACTGCACCGGGAAGCGCGCGTCCTGAAGGTTGCGGTCCGAGGCCACGTGCACGTGCTCGAGGTGGTAGAGCAGGGACGGGCCGTCGTACCACTTCATTCGGTCCGAGCGCTCGACCACGTTGTCGCCGTGGAGCGCCGAGATCGGGATGAAGGTCATGTCGTGGATGTCGAGCTTCGCCGCCCAGCCGGTGAACTCGGCGCGGATGGCGTCGAACACCTCCTCGTCGAAGTCCACGAGGTCCATCTTGTTCACGCACACCACGAGATGCGGGATGCGCAGCAGCGAGGCGATGAAGGCGTGCCGGCGCGACTGCTCGAGCACGCCCTTGCGCGCGTCCACGAGGATCAGCGCGAGGTCGGCCGTCGAGGCGCCCGTGACCATGTTGCGCGTGTACTGCTCGTGGCCAGGAGTGTCGGCGATGATGAACTTGCGCCGCGGCGTGTGGAAGTAGCGGTAGGCCACGTCGATCGTGATGCCCTGCTCGCGCTCGGCGCGCAGGCCGTCGGTGAGCAGCGCGAGGTTCACGTAGCCGTCGCCGCGCCGCTTCGAGGTCTCCTCCACGTGCTCGAGCTGGTCCTCGAAGATCGACTTGGTGTCGAACAGCAGCCGTCCGATCAGGGTCGACTTGCCATCGTCGACCGAGCCCGCGGTCGCGAAGCGGACGAGTTCGGAGGTCCGGGAGGTCCTGGGCTTCCCGTTCGTGGCCGCGCCGGTGGCCATGACTAGAAGTAGCCCTCCTTCTTGCGGTCCTCCATCGCTGCCTCCGAGACGCGATCGTCGGCGCGCGTCTCGCCGCGCTCGGTGATCCGGGTGGCGGCGATCTCGGCCACCACGTCCTCGAGCGAGGATGCGGAGGAGGCCACCGCTCCGGTGCAGCTCATGTCGCCGACCGTGCGGAAGCGAACCGATTCCTCGAAGGCCTCCTCACCGGGCAGCAGCTCCACGAAATCGGAGACCGCGTAGAGCATCCCGTCGCGCTTGAACACCTCGCGCTTGTGGGCGAAGTAGATCGGCGGGAGGTCGATCTTCTCCTCGGCGATGTACTGCCACACGTCGAGCTCGGTCCAGTTCGAGAGCGGGAACACGCGCACGTGCTCTCCTGGCTTCACGAAGCCGTTGTAGATGTTCCATAGCTCCGGCCGCTGGTCCTTCGGGTCCCACTGGCCGAAGTCGTCGCGGAAGGACATGATGCGCTCCTTCGCCCGGGCGCGCTCCTCGTCGCGGCGCGCGCCGCCGAAGGCAGCTTTGAAGCCGTGCTCCTCGATCGCGTCGAGCAGCGTGACCGACTGAAGCCGGTTGCGGGAGGATCGCGGGCCGTTTTCCTCGACCACGCGGCCGTTGTCGATCGAGTCCTGCACCGAGGCCACGATCAGCCGGGCGCCGAGGTCCTCGACCATGCGGTCGCGGTACTCGATCACCTCGGGGAAGTTGTGGCCCGTGTCCACGTGCATCACCGGGAACGGCAGCGCTCCCGGGTGGAACGCCTTTCGCGCCAGGTGGAGCAGCACGGCGCTGTCCTTGCCGCCCGAGAACAGCAGCACGGCACGGTCGAGTTCCGCGGCAACCTCGCGGATCACGTGGATCGCCTCGGACTCGAGGGCCCGTAGATGTGAGATCTCGTAACTCAAGTCTTCGTCGCGCCGGAGGATAGGGGGCGCTGGGCTAGTGGTCATAGGCGCGGTGTCAGACGTGCAGACCGCACTCGGTCTTTTCCTGCCCCGCCCAGCGGCCCTCGCGGCCGTTGCCGGGCAGTGTGCAGGGAGCGCAACCGATCGACTCGTAGCCCCGGTCGTGCAGGGGATGGTAGGGAAGATCGTGCTCGTGCACGTAGGTCCACACGTGGCCGTCGGTCCACTCCGCGAGCGGGTTGAACTTCCAGACATCGCGCGCCTCGTCCCACTCCACGGCCTGAGATTCCGCCCGCGTGGGCGACTGCTCGCGCCGGATGCCGGTGATCCAGGCGTCGGCGCCGGCCAGCGCCTCACTGAGCGCATCGACCTTGCGGCGGCCGCAGCAGTTCGACGCGCTCCAGGGCGTGCCGTTCGGTGGCGTGGCATCCACCACCTCGACCTTGAGCCCGTAGCGGTCCTCGACCTTGCGCCAGACCTCGTAGGTCTCCGGGAAGAGCACTCCCGTGTCGATCGTGAAGACGCGCGCGCTCGGCTCGATCCGCATGAGCATGTCGATCAAGACCGACTCCTCCTTCTGGAAGGAGCAGGCCATGACGAGGCTCGGATGGTGGCGCTCGATGGCGAGCCGGAGGGTGTCCTCGGCGGCCACGGCTAGATCGCGCATTCGCCCTCACCCCGGATCACCTGGAAGGGCTCCTTGCGCTGCCAGTCGATGAAGTGAGCCATGTTCTCGAGGCTGAACTCCACCGGCAGGGCCAGGTCCCGGACCTCGTCCTCGAAGCGGATGCCCTCCACCCGCTCGGCGAACTCGTTGAAGGCCTCGCCGTCATTGCGCTCCGCCTCGTACATCCGGATCCAGCGCTCCACCGCGTCCGGCACGCGCTTGGCCGGCAGGCGCACCTTCAGCCGGGTGCCGTAGAGCACCTCACCGCCCTCGTAGTTGCCGCCGATGTGGGCGACGTAGGCGGGGATCGTGTGCTCGCCGACCTTGATCGACGCGCCGTAGAACCCGATGTTCGCGATGTGGTGCTGGCTGCAGCCGTTCGGGCAGCCGGACATCTTGATGTGCACCCGCTTGGTGAGCGGGTCCTCGATGCCCATCGACTCGATCCGCTCGCGCACCGCGTGGTTCAGGCCCATCGAGCTGGTGATGCCGAGCTTGCACGAGTCCGTGCCGGGGCAGCTCACGACGTCGTTGATCTCATCCACGCCGGCGTCGCCCAGGCCGAGCTCGGACAGCGCCTGCCAGACCTCGTACACGGTCTCGTCGCGCACCCAGCGCAGCACCAGGTTCTGATGGACGGTCGTGCGGCAGTAGCCGCCCGAGTAGTCGCGCATGATCTGGGCGAGGCCGCGGAACTGCTCGGGCGTTAGGTCGCCACGGACCACCTTCACCTGGACCGCCGAGAACCCGGCCTGCCGCTGCGGCACCACGCTCGTGGCGCTCCAGCGCTCGAAGTCGCTGCCGTCGCCGTTCGGGCTCGCGTAGGTCGAGGGGATCCCGGGGGCGCCGGCCTCCTCGTCGTCGATGAAGAGCAGCGGGCCCGGGTCGAAGTCGCGCTCGGCGACCCAGTCGCCCTCGAGCTCCTCATCCACCTGGCGCGCGAGCTCCTCGATGCCGTACTTGTCCACGAAGACCTTGATGCGCGCGCGTGCGCGGTTCTTGCGCAGCCACTCCTGGCGGTCGAAAATCCGCATAACGGCCTCGGTGACCTTGAGGTACTCGCCGTCGTCCGCCGTCACGAACTCGCGCAGCGTCGGCGCCACGCGGGGCATGATCGACGTGCCGCCGCCCACCCGCATCTCGAAGCCCTTCACGCCGTCGCGGATGCGCGGGATGAAGGCCACGTCGTGGATGCCGGTGATCGCCCGGTCCTCGTCCGTGGCGGTGAAGGCGGTCTTCACCTTGCGCGGCATGAGCTGCGTGGTGGGGTGGCGCACGAAGTAGCGCACGTACGCGCCCGCGTACGGCGTGGGATCGAAGAGCTCGCCCTCGCAGACGCCGGCCCACGGGTCGCCGGTCACGTTGCGCATCGTGTTGCCGCAGCCCTCGCGGCTCGATAGGCCGCTGTCCGAGAGTTCGCGGATCGCCTTGGCGGCGTCACGCAGCGGGATGTGGTGGAGCTGGATGTTCTGGCGAGTGGTGATGTGGCCCTTGTTGAGCGGCGCGTATGTCTCCACCACGTCCGCGAAGGCCTCCATCTGCTCCGGCGTGATGCCGCCGAAGGGCAGCTTCACGCGGATCATCTGCACGTCCGCCTGGCGCTGTCCGTAGACACCCTGCTTCAGGCGGAAGCCGATGAACTGGTCCTCGGGCGTCTGGCCCTCGAGGAACTTCTCCGCCTCGTTGTCGAAGTCGTCGAACTCGCGCTCGAGGATCGGGATGATGTGCCCTGGCACGTCCTCCCGGATCTCAGGATTGTCGAGCGACCCTGCCTTGCCCTTGCGCTTCGGAGGCGCGGAAAGCGGTTCCATCGTAGGAAAGTACCAAAACCCGGTCGGGATTCCTCCCTTTATCGGCAACAGTAGGCTGAACCTCATGGATGCCACTGGTCTGGCTGGACAGGTCCGCTCCGGAGAGGTCTCGCCGAAGGAGCTGACGGAGGCCGCCATCGAGCGCATCGAGGCGCTAAACGGCGAGCTGAACGCCGTGATCCACCCGCTCTTCGAGAAGGCGCTCGCGACCGAGCCGGCCGACGGCCCGTTCCGGGGCGTGCCCTTCCTGCTCAAGGATCTCGCCTGTCACTCGGCGGGGGATCCCATGCACGAGGGCATGGGCTTCCTTAAGCGGATCGGCTGGGTCGAGGAGGAGGACACCTGGCTGGCGCGCCGCTTCCGCGAGGCTGGGTTCGTATTCCTCGGGAAGACGAACACCCCCGAGCTCGGAATCCTTCCGACCACCGAGTCCACGGCCTACGGGCCGGCTCGCAACCCGTGGGACCCCACGCGCTCGACAGGCGGCTCGAGTGGCGGTTCCGCTGCCGCGGTGGCGTCGGGGATGGTGCCGATCGCCCACGCGAACGACGGCGGCGGCTCGATCCGGATTCCGGCCTCCTGCTGCGGCCTGGTCGGCCTGAAGCCCTCACGGGGCCGCGTCTCGCTCGCGCCGGAGTTCGGCGACTTCATGTCGGGCCTCGTGGCGGAGCTCGTGGTGGCGCGCTCGGTTCGCGACGCGGCGGCGCTGCTCGAGTGGGTCGCGGACCCGCCGCCCGGGGAGCCCTATTACGCACCGGACCGCGAGCGCTCGTACAACGACGAGGTGGGAGCCGATCCCGGCCGCCTGCGCATCGGCCTGATGACGCGCCCCCCGGGTGGCCAGTTCGAGGCTCACGCCGACTGCGTGGCCGCGGCCGACGAAACGGCGCGGCTGCTCGAGTCGCTCGGGCATCACGTCGACGCCTCCTACCCGAACGCACTCGACGACGAGGGCTACATCGAGAAGTTCCTGGTCCGCTGGTCGAGCAACACGGACTACTGCCTGCGCTACTGGGAGCGCAAGACGGGTCAGCCGATCGGTCCCGACGACGTCGAGCCGCTCACCTGGGCGCTGGCCGACCAGGGTCGCTCGCACTCCGCTGCCGCGTATCTGGAGGCTATGGAGTACGCGCAGGCCGTGGCGCGCGAAGGCGCGAACTGGTGGAGCGAGTACGACCTGCTGTTGACGCCGACCATGGCGCTGCCGCCGGCGGAGATCGGGGAGATCGGCAACGGTGACGAGGAGAACCCGCTGATGCCGATCGTGCGCGCGACGCCGTACGCCATCTTCACCGCGGGCTTCAACTCGTCGGGCCAGCCGGCCATCTCATTACCGATGCATTGGTCCGAGGACGGCCTGCCGATCGGGATCCAGCTGGTGGCTGCGTACGGCCGCGAGGATCTGCTCCTGCGCGTGGCGGCCCAGCTCGAGCAGGCACAGCCCTGGGCGGCTCGGCGGCCGCCGCTGGCAGCCGCCGAGCCGGCTACGCGCTGACTGCGCGCCGGTATTTGTAGACCGAGAGCGTCCCGAAGACCGCGATGAGGCCGACGCACCACGCGACCGCCGCCCAGACGTCGTTGCCGGCCGGCGTGCCCACGAACAGTGCACGGGTGGCGTCGACGACCGTGCTGAACGGGTTCGCGTTCGAGAACGCCTCGATCGCCGGCGGCATCGACTCCGGCGGCACGAACGCGGACGACGCGAAGGTGAGCGGGAAGATCACCATGAAGCCGAGGGCGTTGGCGCCCTCCGCTGAGCCTGAGATCAGCGCGACGTACGCGAACACCCACGAGAACGCATAGCCGAACAGCAGCAGCAGTCCGAACCCGGCGACCACCTCGAGCGGACTCGTCGAGAAGTTGAAGCCCACGAGCAGGCCCACGACGACCATCACGGTGAGCGAGACGATGTTCGTGGCGACGTCCGCGAACGTCCGGCCCGCGAGCACCGCCGAGCGCGCCATGGGGAGCGAGCGGAAGCGGTCGATCAGGCCCTTGCTGAGGTCGTCGGATAGGCCGATCGCGGTGACGAAGCCGCCGAACGCCATGGTCTGAGCGATGATTCCGGGCATCAGGAAGTCCGTGTAGTCGTCGAAGCCCGGCGTTTGGATCGCGCCGCCGAACACGTACACGAACAGCAGCACGAACATCAGCGGCTGGATCGTGAAGGACACCCACAGGTCCGGCTGCCTCGGGATCCGAAGCAGGTTGCGCTTCGCGACGACGGCGGTGTCGCTGATGACGTATGGAAGGGCGCTCATGCGGCCGCCTCCTCGCGCGACTCCTCTTCCACTTCCTGGCCCTTCTTCTCGTGCTCGGCCGCGTGGCCGGTGAGCACGATGAAGACGTCGTCGAGCGTCGGCCGCCTCACGGCGATATCCGAAATCCCCACGTCCGCGCCGTCGAGCCGGCGCACAGCCTCCGCGATCCCGCCTCGCTCGCGAGCCAGCGGCATCACGAGGATGCCGTGCTCGCACTTCGGTCGTTCGTCGGTGAGCGGCGCGAGCGCCTCGATGGCGGCGGGCTCCTGGTCGTAGGCCTTCAGCGTCACCTCGAGGCGCTCACCGCCGACTCGGCTCTTCAGCTCGTCCGATGTGCCCTCCGCGATCACCTGGCCGTGGTCGATCACCGCAATGTGGTCCGCGAGCCTGTCCGCCTCGTCGAGGTACTGCGTGGTGAGCAGCACGGTCGTGCCGGCGGCCACGCGCGCCTCGATCGTCTCCCAGAGCTGAAGGCGGCTGCGCGGGTCGAGCCCCGTGGTGGGCTCGTCGAGGAACAGCACCGGTGGGCGCGCCACCAGCGCCGCCGCGAGGTCGAGCCTGCGGCGCATCCCGCCGGAGTAGGTCTTGGCAAGCCTGTCCGCCGCGTCGGTCAGCGAGAAGCGCTCGAGCAGCTCGCGCGAGCGCTCCTTCGCCGGACGCCTTCCCAGGTGGTAGAGCCGCCCGACCATCTCGAGGTTCTCGAAGCCGGTGAGGTTCTCGTCGACGGCCGCGTACTGGCCGGCGAGCCCGATGTGGGCGCGGAGCGCCGCCGCGTCCTTCACCACGTCGAGGCCCGCCACATGCGCGCTGCCGCCGTCGGGCGGCAGCAGCGTCGTGAGGATGCGCACCGCGGTGGTCTTGCCGGCCCCGTTCGGGCCCAGCAGGCCGAGGATCGTGCCCGCCGGTGCTCGCAGGTCGATCCCGTCGAGCGCCCTCACGTCGCCGAACGACTTGGTCAGTCCCTGAACCTCTATCGCTGCGTCTGCCATGCGAGGCACTTTAGGCATCGTGGAAGATGCGCCCATGCGTCGCTTCAACCTCACCGATCCGGACATCACCTACGACTCCGAGGACCCCGAGGGCTTCCGGGCCGGCATGTTCCGGATGGGCCCCGATCTGGGCGCCAAGGAGACCGGCACGACCCTCTACCACCTGCCGCCCGGCGAGGCGCTCTGTCCCTACCACTACGAGTACGGCGAGGAGGAGTGGCTGCTCGTGGTCGAGGGCCGGCCGCACCTGCGGACGCCCGACGGCACCGAGCAGCTCGACCCGCTCGACGTCGTCTTCTTCCCAAAGGGTCCCGACGGCGCCCACAAGGTCTGGAACGAGGCGGACGAGCCCGCCCGGGTCCTGATGTGGTCAACGCTCGTCTGGCCCACGGCGACCGCATACCCGGACAGCGACAAGGTCGGCGTCTGGGCGGCGGTCGAGGACAAGCTGATCGTCAAGCGGTCCAGCAACGTCGATTACTACGACGGCGAGAAGCCATAACCCCAAGGAGGCTCGGGCGAGGTTCGCTTCGCGCCCTCCATCAGCCCCGCGCGCAGCCACGGGCTGATCGCGGGGCCGGGGTCCGCGGGAGGGGGTGCTGTGTCCCGCATGAACTGCTCGATCGCCGCTGCGATCGCGGCGGCCTCCTCGGGGGAGGCCGACTGGCGGAGCTCGATGCGGGGCCTCGCCGGGCTCTGCTTTCCGTTGCGGCCCATGCGGCGGATAGCGTAACGGTGCATGCCTGACGTGCTCGTGTTCCCGCAGGAGGCGGTTCTCCAGGCTCTCGACCCGGAGGAGGCGATCGAGCGCGTGCGCGACGGCTTCGTGGAGTACGCCGGGAGCGAGTGGCAGATGCCTCCGAAGACCTATCTGGACGCGTTTCCCCACGGGGACTTCCGCGCGATGCCTGCCAAGGGCGCGGGGCTGGCGATCCTCAAGTGGGTCACGTCGTTTCCGGCCAACCCCGCCGCCGGGCTGCCGGTGGTGATGGGTGTGATCTGCGTCTCGTCGATCTCGGACGGGCGCCCGCTCGCGCTGGTCGACGTCCGCTCCATCACGGCCCTGCGGACGGGCGCGGTGGCGGTGGTCGCAGCCCAGGAGCTGGCGCGCGAGGACGCCTCGAGCGTGGGCATGATCGGCTGCGGCCTCCACGGCACCTGGGCCGCGCGCTGCCTGGCGGCGGCCGAGTACGGCCCGGGGATCTGCTTCGACCCGGACCCCGAGGCCGCGGGCCAGCTCGCGGGCGAGCTCGGATGGGAGGTCGGCAGCCGCGAGGACGCGCTCGCGTGCGACGTGGTCACGTGCGTGACCCCCGGCAACGAGCCGGTCGTGCACGCCGACGACCTGCGGCCGGGGGTCCACCTCAACATGCTCGGTGCCGACGCTCCGGGCAAGGCCGAGGCCGACGTCGAGGTGATCGCGGGGGCCGAGATCTTCTGCGACGACTGGGAGCAGGCCAGCCACGGTGGCGAGCTCACCGGCGCCGTGGAGGCGGGGCGTCTGACGCGCGAGCAGGTCACCGAGCTGGGGGAGGTGCTGACAGGCTCCCATCGGGGGCGCTCGGGCCCCGATGGGGTTACCCTGTTCGACTCAACCGGCCTGGCGATCCAGGACCTGGCGCTCTGCCTGGCACTGCTGGAAGCGCATCGCGCAGGACGGGTGCGTGCGGACACAGTCCGGTTCTAGCCGGCCCCCGACTTCGAAAGCATGATGCGCAAACTCATCCTCACCCTCGCCGCCCTGTCGATTGCCGCCCTCGTAGCCGTGGGCTGCGGCAAGCAGGACGAGGCGGCCTCCGGCGCCTCGGAGCTCGTTCCGGCCGGCTCGGTGATCTACGGCGAGGCCACGCTCAAGCCCGAGGGGGACCAGAAGGAGGCCATCGACGCCATCCTCGCCAAGTTCCCGGGCGGTGGGGAGGCGGGTGACAAGCTCAAGGACCTGATCGAGAAGGGCCTACGCGAATCGGACGCGCCGATTACCTTCGAGGAGGACATCGAGCCGTGGCTCGGCGACGAGGCCGCGTTCTTCGTGTCGAACCTCAGCCAAAGCGGCGACGCCCAGAGCGCCGCGGGCCTGATCGCCACCGACGACGAGGACAAGGCGCGCGAGGCTCTGGAGAAGTCGTCCGAGGGCAAGCTCAAGAAGCAGACCTACAAGGACGTTGAGTACATCACGAACGACACCGATGCGGCCGGGGCAGTGTTCGACGGCTTCGTCGTGCTCGGCACGGAGGAGGGCGTGAAGGCCGCCATCGATACGAGCAAGGGCGGCAAGAAGCTCTCCGAGGACGAGAGCTACAAGAACGCGCTCGACGACGCTGCTGACGATCGGCTCGGGTTCTTCTACATGAACTCGCCGGAGCTGCTGCGCTCGCTGCGGGAGTCCGGCGCGCCGCTGCCCGGCTCCTTCGGCAAGTTCTTCAAGGAGCCGCTCGTGGCGACGCTCGACGCCGACAAGGACGGCGTGGTGTTCGAGGGCACCGTGCCGGCGGAGCTCGGGCGCGCCTCGTTCTTCGGACAGGCCAGCGACCTCCTGGAGGATCTGCCCGGCGACTCGTGGCTCGGAATGGCGCAGACCGACTTCGGGAAGCTGGTCGACTTCTACGTGGACGCCTTCGCGGGCGTGGCCGGCGGCCGCGACGCAAATCGAGCAGCAGCTCAAGGCTGCCACCGGGCTCGACCTCCAGCGAGACGTGATCGACTGGATGGGCGACTTCGGCGTCTTCGTGCGCGGCACGAGCGTGGCCGAGCTGGACGGCGCGCTGATAGTGGAGACCAAGGACGAGGCTGCATCCGGGCGCTTCATCTCAGCGCTCGAGCGGCTCGCCAAGAGCCAGGGGCAGGGCGCGGTGCAGGTCGGCCCGCTGGACGCCCCCGGCGGCGGGAAGGGCTTCACGGCCAAGGGGTCCGCCGTTCCGAAACCGATCCACGTCTTCCAGAAGGGCGGCCGGGTGGTCTTCGCGTACGGCGACGCGGCCGCGTCCGATGCCGTGAGCCCCGCGGACAAGCTCGGGGACGCGGCGGATTACAGCGCGGCGCGCGAGTCGCTTGGGGATTACGACATCTCGTTCTTCCTGCTCACGAAACCGATCTTCGACCTGGTCGAGTCGACCGGGGCGGCGACCGACGCGGACTGGCAGAAGGCGAAGCCGTACCTCGAGCCGCTGGACGCGCTCGTGGGCGGAACGTCGGGCGACGGCGACTCGCTGCGCTCGGCGGTGAAGCTGATCGTCAAGTAGCGTCGCCGTGTGAGCCTCGAGGAAAGGGCCTTCCGCAAGGCCACGCGCCGGCTGATCCCGTTCCTCTTCCTGATCTACGTGGTCGCGTACCTCGACCGCGTGAACGTGAGCTTCGCGCAGCTCCAGCTCGAGGACGATCTCGGCTTCAGCGACACGATCTTCGGCCTCGGCGCCGGCATCTTCTCGCTCGGCTACGTGATCTTCGGCGTGCCCAGCAACCTCGCGCTCGCGCGCTTCGGCGCGCGCCGCTGGCTGGCCGCGATCATGATCGTCTGGGGGCTGATCTCGGCGTCGATGGTCTTCATCGAGGGCCCAAAGAGCTTTTACGTCCTCCGCTTCCTGCTCGGCGCAGCCGAGGCGGGCTTCTTCCCGGGGATCATCCTGTTCCTCACCTGGTGGTTCCCCGAACGCGAGCGCACGCGGACGGTGGCGCTGTTTCTCACCGCGGTGGCGGCTGCTTATGTGGCCGGCGGCCCGCTGTCGGGCGGGCTGCTCGAGCTCGACGGGTTCGCGGGCCTGGAGGGCTGGCAGTGGCTGTTCCTGGTGGAGGGCCTGCCGGCGATCGCGCTCGGGTTCGTGACGCTGCGCTACCTCGACGAGCGCCCGGCCGACGCGGACTGGCTCGAACCCGAGGAGCGAGCGTTCCTCACGGCCGAGGTCGAGCGCGAGCGCGAGCTGAGGGAGGCGCTCGGCGGGCAGCGCGTGCGCGACGCCTTTGGAAGCGCGCGCGTCTGGCTGCTCGGGCTCATCTACTTCATCGTCCTGGCGGCGGCGTTCGGGCTCACCTTCTTCGTGCCGGACCTCGTGCAGGACCGCACCGGCTGGACCGACTTCGAGGTGGGTGTGCTGTCCGCCGTCCCGTACGGGTTCGCCACGGTCGCGATGGTGATCATGGCCCGTCGCGGCGGGAGTCTTGTGGCGCCCGGCGCTCGTGGGAGCTGTCGGGACGGTGATCACCGCCTACGCGCAGTCGCCGCTCCTTCTGACCCTGGGCATTACCCTGGCGGCCGTGGGTCTCCTCTCGGCACTCCCGCTCTTCTGGGCGCTGCCCACGGCCTTCCTCAGCGGCACAGCGGCGGCCGCCGGCATCGCGCTGATCGCGGCCGTCGGGAACCTCGGCGGCTTTGTGGGTCCGGCGTTCACCGGCATCGCCGAGGACCAGACGGGGAGCTACGAGATGCCGCTGATGGTGCTGGCCGGGACGCTGGTGGTCTGCAGCCTGCTCGTGTTGCTGCTGGGCCGCGAAAAGCCGACGCTGGCGGCGGCCACGTGAGTGCGTCGGGGCTCGCCGAGAAGGCAGACGCGCTGCGCGCGCTGCATCGACCGGGAGAGCCCGTCGTGCTCCCGAACGCGTGGGACCCGCCGAGTGCGAGGCGCCTCGCCGCGACCGGCGTGGCCGCCCTCGCCACCACGAGCGTCGGCGTGGCCGAGACGCTCGGCTACGAGGACGGCGAGCTCACGCCCCCGGGGGAGATGCTGGCGGCCGTCGGCCGCATCGCCCGTGCCGTCGAGCTGCCCGTGACGGCCGACCTCGAGGCAGGCTACGGGCTGGCGCCGGAGGAGCTCGTGGCCGGGCTGCTGGAGGCTGGTGCGGTGGGCCTCAACCTCGAGGACACCGACCACGCGACCGGCGAGCTGGCCGACGCCGGCTCCCATGCCGAGCGCCTGGCCGCCGTCAAGGAGGCGGGCCGTGCCGCGGGCGTGGAAGTGGTGCTGAACGCGAGAATCGACGTCTTCCTGCGTGCCGGCCCGGACGCGGACCCGGAGGCGGTTGTCGACGATGGGGTGCGGCGTGCGCGCATCTACGCCGAGGCGGGCGCCGACAGCGTCTATCCGATCGCCGCCCGCGGGCGCGATGCCATCCGCCGCCTCGTTGCCGAGTCGGGGGCGCCGGTGAACATCGTGGCGGTGCGCGGCGGGCTCGGCCGCTCCGAGCTGGCCGCCCTGGGCGTGGCCAGGGTCAGCTTCGGCGGTGGACTCGCCGACACTGCCAACGACGCCGCCGCCGCCCAGGTCGAGGACTTCCTCGCCAGCTAGGCGACGACGGCGCGGGGTGGCCGCTAGGCCGCGTACGCGGGGCGCGCGGGTGTGTAGCGCCTGGCGTGACCGCGCTTGCGGGCAATCCAGGCCAGCGGCGCCAGCGTGGCGCGCTGGATCCACACGGGCGGGAACGCGCCCTGGACCTCGTCGGCGAACTCCCTGACGAACAGCGCCAGATCGAGCGGCTTGGGCAGGCCCTTGCCGGTCGTGCGGCCCTCCCTTGCGAGCGCGGTGGCGGTCTCGAAGAGCCGCTCCATCTCGAGCGCCGGCCGCACCTGCACGCGCACGTGGGCCGTCTCGATGCTGCCGTTCGCGAACCTGTGAGCCACTCCGGCCGGAACGGTCACCACCTCGCCCGCCTCGGCCATCACGGTCTTGCGACCCATCTTGAACTTCATCGTCCCGCTGAGCACCTCGAAGCGCTCCTCCTGGGACGGGTGCACGTGCTTGCCGGGCACGTGGCCGTCCGGGGCCAGCTCGAGATCGAACTCGAGCAGCTCGCCGCCGGTGTCAGAAGCGGTCTTCCGGAAGCTGATGCGCTCGCCGGAGACCGGGTTTTCGAGGACCTGTCCTGCGTGTGCCATGTCCGCTCCTTGATCCGTTTTCATCGGTGCGGTCATGCTCCGCGAGAGCGGCGTGTTTGCCATCGACCCGGGCGAGGATCTTGGGGCCGACTGCGGGGCGATCTTGCGCTCGCCTCCAGGGACGAGTCGGGTCCTCCCCGCGGGGGAGTTAGAGCTGGTCTAGAGCGGGATGTTGCCGTGCTTGCGCTTCGGCGTGTCCACGCGCTTGGTCTTCAGCGTCTCGAGTGCGCGGATCAACTTCGGGCGCGTCTCGTGCGGGATGATCACGTCGTCGATGTAGCCGCGCTCCGCCGCTGAGTAGGGGTTCGCGAAGCGCGCCTTGTAGTCGCCGATCAGCTTCTCGCGGCGCTGCTCGGGCGTCGGCGAGCTCTGGATGTCGCGGCGGTGGATGATGTTCACCGCGCCCTCGGGCCCCATCACGGCCACCTCGGCGGTGGGCCATGCGAACACGAAGTCAGCCAGCATGTGCTTCGAGTTCATGACGTCGTAGGCGCCGCCGTAGGCCTTGCGCGTGATCACCGTCAGCTTCGGCACGGTTGCCTCGGTGAAGGCGTAGAGCAGCTTCGCGCCGTGGCGGATGATGCCGCCCCACTCCTGTGAGGTGCCCGGCAGGAAGCCCGGCACGTCCATGAGCGTGAGGATCGGGATGTTGAAGGCGTCGCAGAAGCGCACGAAGCGCGCGGCCTTCTCGGACGCGCCGATGTCGAGCACGCCGGCAAGCTGCGAGGGCTGGTTGCCCACCACGCCGATCGGGCGCCCGTTCAGGCGCGAGAAGCCGATGATGATGTTGCGCGCGAAATGCTCCTGCACCTCGAAGAACTCGCCGTTGTCGACGAGGAGATGCACCACGTCGCGCATGTCGTACGGCTTGTTCGGGCTGTCCGGGACGATGCTGTCGAGCTCCGCGTCCTGGCGGCCGGGGTCGTCGCCCGTGTCCATCTGCGGCGGGAGCTCGAGGTTGTTCTGCGGCAGGAACGACATCAGGTAGCGCACGTCCTCGAGGCAGCTCTCCTCGTCGTCGGCGGCGAAGTGCGCCACGCCGGACTTGGAGTTGTGCGTCATCGCCCCGCCGAGCTCCTCGAACTCGACCTCCTCGCCCGTGACCGTCTTGATCACGTCGGGGCCCGTGATGAACATGTGCGAGGTCTCCTTGACCATGAAGATGAAGTCCGTCATGGCCGGGGAGTACACGGCGCCGCCCGCGCACGGCCCCATGATCACCGAGATCTGCGGGATCACGCCCGAGCACTGCACGTTGCGCACGAACACGTCGCCGTAGGCCCCCAGCGAGACCACGCCCTCCTGGATGCGCGCGCCGCCGGAGTCGTTGATGCCGATGACGGGGCAGCCGATCCTGGCCGCCAGGTCCATCACCTTCACCATCTTCTCGCCCATCACCTCGCCGAGCGAGCCGCCGAAGACGGTGAAGTCCTGGGAGAAGACGGCCACCGGGCGGCCGTCGATCGTGCCATGGCCGGTCACGACCGCATCGCCCCAGGGGCGGTTGTTCAGCATGTCGAAGTCGCTCGTGCGGTGGCGGACGAACGTGTCCAGCTCCTCGAACGAGCCCGGGTCGAGGAGCTTGTCGAGCCGCTCGCGGGCCGTCAGCTTGCCGCGGTCGTGCTGCTTCTCCTCGGCCTGCGGGTTCGTGTGGATCGCGTGCTCGCGCAGCTCCTGGAGCTGGGCAAGCTTCTCCTCATAGGTCTCGGGCGACTTCTCGCGCATCGGGCCGCAGGTTACCCGGCGGCTCACTCGCCCCCGTACCAGGGGAGGCGCCCGCCCGCCCGGTCGAGCACCTTGCCGTAGAGCGCGCGCACCACGTCGGGGTGGCGGGCCGCCAGGTTGTGGAACTGGCCGGGATCGCGCCTGAGGTCGAACAGCTTGAAGCCGGCGGGCTTGTTGAAGCCCCAGAGCATCCAGCGCTCCGAGCGGATGAAGAAGGAGTCGGAGTAGCCGCCCCAGGCGTAGTCGCGCCCGGGCAGGCGGCGGCCGCGCATGGGCCGCGACAGGTCGACCCCCGTCATTCGCTCGGGTCGGCGCACGCCGGCCATCGACAGGATCGTCGGAGCGATGTCGTGGGTTGATGCGAACCAGTCGCTGGCCGTGCCGGCCCGGCGGCGGTCCGGGTGGACCACGATCAGCGGCACGCGCGTGAGGGCGGGATAGAGGGAGCTCTGCACCTTGCCGGTCCAGCCGTGCTCGCCCAGCAGGATGCCGTGGTCGCCCACGAGCACGATTGCGGTCTCGCGCTCGAGGTTCAGGTCGTGCAGGCGGTCGAGGAGCATGCCGAGCCAGTGGTCGGTCATCGTTACCTCGGCTGCGTAGAGGTCGCGCATCCGGCCGATCACCGGGCCGCGTTCGCTCGCGCCCAGCCAGTTCGACGCCCGGCCGTAGGTGGGCATCGCGGGCTCGGGACCGCGCCAGGGTCCGTATGGGTCGAGGAAGCGCGACGGCGGCGTCCACGGCTCGTGCGGCTCGTAGGTGTCGACCACGAGGGCGAACGGGCCGCGGCGCGCCGCTGCGGTGTCGAGCTCTCGGAGCGCATTGCGAAAGACGCGCCCGGCGAAGGTGTTGTCCGGGCTCACCCAGGGGCGGCTGTTGGCGAGGTAGAGGCCGACCCTGTTGCGCACCTTTGCGTCCGCGTTCGCGGGGTAGAGCCAGTGGCTCAGCACATCCCTCGGCACGCTCGAGGCCTTCTGGTTGCCGCCGATCTGGCCGCCCGTCCGCACGAAGCGGTTGAGGCTTGCCCGGAAGCGCCCGTACGGGGGCGCATAGCCGAGGAACGGGTTGTCGGTCACGTACGACGTCCACCAGCCGGCGCGCCGGAGCGCGCTGAGGAACGAGGCGTCCAGGTGGTCGAGCGGCTCCCAGCCGGGAGCCTGGATCAGACCGGGCCGGTCGTACCAGCCGCGGAAGGGAAACTGGCGCCGGCCGCTGAAGATCGAGTTGCGCGCCGGGATGGTGGGCATGGCCTCGGGGAAGACGTTCGTGAAGCGCATGCCCTGCCGGGCGAGTGAGTCCATGGTGGGCGTGCGCACCCAGCCGTCGTAAACGGCGTCCGCCCGCAGGGAGTCGATGATCACTACGAGGACGTTCGGGCCATCGGGTCGCTGCGCGAAGGCGCTCGGCCCGAGGGCGCTCGGCCCGAGGGCGGCCGTGGCCGCGGTGGCAGCCGAGGCCTGAACGAAGCGTCGCCGTGTAACAGGACCCGCCATACGACTACACGGAGTGTCGCGTGGTCGGGAAAGTTGCGCGACTAACCGCGCGAGAACGGCCGGTGATGCGCGGCGCCGAGAGTGTCAAGCGCCTCATCGAGAATCACGCGAGCGCGCTCGGGATCGAGCGCGGGGTCGTCGAGGGCCGGCTCGGACTCGGTCACGACGGGCTCGGCCTCGGCGACGACCGGTGCGGCGTCCGGCTTGGCCACGGCGGGCTCGGCTTCGCCATCGACGGGCTCGACCTCGGCGACGACCGGTTCGGGCTCCGGCTCGGGCTCGGGCTCGGGCTCGGGCTCCGGCTCGGGTGCGGGCTCGGCGGCGACCGGCTCCGGCTCCGGCTCAGCCACGATCGGCTCCGTCCGGCGCCGGAACAGCCAGCCCCAGAATCCGCGCCGGCCAACCTCCTCCGAGACCTCCTCGACCTCCTCGGCCGCCTCTTCATCGACGATTTCGTCAGCCTTCTCGGCGGGTGCGGCGGCGGCTGGCTCCGGTTCCGGCTCCGGTTCGGGCTCGGGCGCCGGCGCCGGCTCGGGCGCCGGTTCCGGTTCTGGCGCCGGCTCCCGCTCGGGCAGTTCCGCCCGCAGCGTCACCTTGGTGCCCCACCCTGAGGGCTCTATCGACACGGTGCCGCTCGCGTGCTCGCCCTCCCAGGCGACGGTGTGCTCCGGTTCGAGCTTCGTGATGGTGATCTCGCCGAAGGCGCCGAGGTGCTTTGCGAGGCGTTCGACCTCGCTCAGCTCCTCCCACAGCTCTGGCGGAGACTTGACGAGGGTGCGCTTCGCAGTGAGGTCCGGCATTGCACCTCGCTTTCGATCAGGGCTGCCCGTCTCCTGCCACCGAATCGGACCTCCCAGGCGCGTGCCGTGCGAGGCTTCCCGGCCATGCTCGGCGACGACCTCGGTGACCTGCTCGGCACCCGCATCCCCGGCGACCACAGCCGGCAGGTGCTCGCCGACCACTACGCCGCCCGCCTGCGGCCGACCAACGTCATGGACCTCGGGTGCGGCGCGGGCGACTCGGTCGACCTCTTCCGCGCGCTCGACCCGAAGGTGCGCTGGGTGGGGGTGGACATCGAAAAGTCGCCCGAGGTGGCCGAGCGCACTCGGGGCGACGCCGAGTTCGTGATTTTCGACGGCGAGCAGCTCCCGTTCGACGACGGCAGCTTCGAGCTCGTCTTCTGCAAGCAGGTCCTCGAGCACGTGGAGCGGCCGCGCGAGCTGCTTCGCGAGGTTGCGCGCGTGCTCGAGCCGGGCGGCTGGTTCGCCGGCTCCACCTCGCAGCTCGAGGCGTTTCACTCGCGCAGCATCTTCAACTGGACGCCGTACGGCTTGACCGTCGCCGCGGAGGAGGCCGGCCTGGAGGTGGTGGAGCTGCGTCCCGTGATCGACGGCCTCACGCTCGTGGCCTGGCGGGCGGTGGGGCTGCCGCGCTTTTTCCATCGCTGGTGGGCGCGTGAGTCGCCCGGCTATCGCGTGATCGAGCTCGGCGCTCGGGCCGCCCGGCTCGATGCCCGTACCCGCAACCAGATCAAGCTGGTCCTCGCGGGCCAGTTCGCCTTCCTCGCACGTCGGCCCTAGCATCCAGCGGTGCCCTGGATCTCGTTCGCCGTCCCGCTGCTCCTCGCGATGGCGACGCCCGCCGCGGCGGCCCGGCCCCCCGAGCCCCTCTGGCGCGTCACCGCGGTGGCGAGCGGTAGCTACGCCCTGGATTACGGCCAGGACCGCCCGTCGCCCTCGTCCGGCGTCGACGGTCGCGGCACGGGCACGTGGGCCTGGCGGATGAAGGCGCTGGCGGCGGGCTACGAGATCGACACGAGCATCGCCGCCTTCCGCATGGACGTGACCGAGCAGTCCGACATCGTCCTCTACACCTTCCAGCAGAACCAGATCCAGGAGACGCCGTACTGCCGGCCGCCGGCCGGGAACGGCGTGGACTGGGTGCGCGACCCGAGCGTGGGCATGTTCCTGAGCCCGAGGCGGGGCTTCCAGCTGGACCATGGCTTCGGGGACCTGCTCACCGGATGCCACGTGGGCGCGCACGGCATGGGCCTCTACGACGGCGTCCTGCCCGCCGACACCCCGATCGCCCGCGGCGCCTTCAGGCCGCGCCGCCACCGCTACTTCAAGGACACCTGGACGCAGGCGATCTCGCTCGACCGGACGCACGAGTCCGACCCGAGCAGCGCCCACACCTTCCAGGCGCAGGGCACGGTCACCATCTCGGTGAGGCGCATGACGAGGCGGAGCGCCGCAGCCTTCAAGCTCAGGCTGCGGCGCATTCCTCGTACTCCTCGCTAGCTCACGCGGCGATCGGCTCGGGGATGGCGGTCGCCGTCGGAGTGGGCTCGACCACGGGCTCGGCGATCTCGACCTCGCCGCGCTCGATGTCGCGCTCGCGCACGAGCAGGAACGCTCCGATCGCCGCCGCGAAGGCGAGGATCCCGCCGAGGACCGCGATGTCGTTGAACCCGGCGAGGAAACCCTCCCGCGCGGCGTCGGCCACCTGGGCACGCGAGCCGGCAGGCACCTGAGTCAGTGCCTCGTCGAGGTTCCCGGACGAGGCTGCCTCGACGATCTCACGCGAGCGGTCGGCGCCGAGTCCCGTGAGCTCCTGAACCTTCGAGGAGCCCGCGCTCAGGAAGATGGCTCCCCAAACGGCGACGCCGAGCGCCACTCCGACCTGGCGGAACGTGTCGTTGATGCCCGAGGCCATGCCGCTCTGCTCCTTCGGCACGACGCTCACGGCCACGTCCGCGATCGCCGGGTTCAGCAGCCCGATGCCCGCGCCCGCGACGATGAAGCCGCCAAGGAGGCCGGTCCAATCGTCCGTGGCGTCGACGCCTGCCATCAGCATGAGGCCTGCGCCCGCGCCCACAAGGCCGAGCGAGATCATCACCCGGGCCTGCACCTTCGACAGCAGCGCTCCTGCGATCGGCGCCACCAGGAACACGGCGACGGTCAGCGGCAGGTAGCGCAGCCCCGCCTCGGTCGGGCCGTGACCGAGGAAGTTCTGCAGGTAGAGCGTCAGGTACAGGAACAGGGCGAACATCGAGGCCGAGATCCCGAAGGCCGCCAGCTGCACGCCGGTGAAGGCGGGCCGCTTGAACAGGCCGAGCGGGAGCATGGGCTCCGCCACACGGCGCTCGATCGCCACGAAGGCCGCCAGCAGCAGGACCGCTGACGCGAACAGGCCAACGATGAGGCTGCTGCCCCAGCCCTCCTCGTTCCCGCGGATCAGCGCGAGCACGAGCAGGAACAGGGAGGCCGAGAACGTGACCAGGCCGCCCCAGTCCACGCGCGTCGCGTTGGGATCACGCGACTCGTGCACCCGGGCGTAGCTGATCGCGATCGCCGCGGCTCCGATCGGCACGTTCAGGAAGAAGATCCACTCCCACCCGAGCGAGTCGACGACGGCCCCGCCCACGAGCGGGCCGAAGGCCACGGCGAGACCGATTGTCGCGCCGTAGACGCCCATCGCCATGCCGCGCTCGCGGCCGGCGGGGAACTCCTGCGCGATCAGCGCGAGCGAGACCGCGAACATCGCGGCTCCACCGATTCCCTGCACTCCGCGAGCGATGTTCAGGAAGGTCGGATCGGTTGCAAGGCCGGCCACCAGCGAGGCGACCGAGAAGATGCCGAGGCCGATCGCAAAGACGCGTCTGCGGCCGAGCCGGTCGGCGAGTGAGCCCGCGGTGAGCACGACCGCGGCGAGTGTCAGGGTGTAGGCGTCGACCACCCACTGGAGGTCGGTGAAGCTCGCGCCGAGGTCCTCTCGAATCGCGGGCAGGGCGGTGTTCACGAC
This sequence comes from uncultured Thermoleophilaceae bacterium, assembly GCA_963825345.1. Lineage (GTDB taxonomy): Bacteria > Actinomycetota > Thermoleophilia > Solirubrobacterales > Thermoleophilaceae > JACVRW01. The sequence continues at coordinate 689,441 of CAWGSQ010000012.1, forward strand.
GGTGATGTCGAGGAGAAGCATGAATGTGGCAACGGAGACGACGCCGAGGGTCCACCACTTGGTTGTCGTCTGAGAGGTCATGTCAAATCTGGACTCCTGGGCTAGACTGGTACGGGAACCTGATCAAGTTGCCTGACGGTAACAGCCAAGCAACCTGACTGTCAAGGAACCTGACGAACCGTGACCAAGATCACAGAGACCACATCTGACGGCGGCCGCCACGGACGCGGCCTCGCGGGCGCCGCGACGCAGCGCTGGACGCCGCTACCGGCCCTGCTCGACGACCTCGCGGGCGACAGCTTCGCCGAGTTCCACGCGAGGCTGAGGGAGGCGGGCCACAGCACGATCCGCCAGGGCCACGGCTGCGTGTTCCGCTTCATCCACGAGGGCGGCTCACGATTGACGGAGCTCGCCGAGAGCTCGGGCCTCAGCAAGCAGGCGGTCGGCGAGGTGGTGGACGACCTCGAGAAGCTCGGCTACGTGGAGCGCGCGCAGGACCCGCAGGACGGGCGCGCGAAGGTGATTCGGCTCACCGAGCTGGGCGCCGAGGCCCAGAGCACAGCGCTTGGGATCTTCGCCGACATCGAGCGTGACTTCTCGGAGCGCTACGGCGCCGAGCGCGTGGCGATGATGCGGGAGCTGCTCGAGGAGATCGCGGCCGGCTAGGCCTCGGAGTACTCGCCGAACTCCTCGCGCATCACGCCGCAGACCTCGCCGATCGAGGCGCGCTCCTTGAGGGCGGCACGCATCGGGTCGAGCAGGTTGGTGTCGCCCCGGCAGGCCTGCCGAAGCTCCTCGAGCCGCTTGTCGACCGCCGACTGATCGCGCTCCTCCTTGAACGCCTTCAGGCGCTCCACCTGCTGGCGCTCCGACTCCGGGTCGACCCTCAGGATCTCGACCTCGTCCACCTGCTCCGTCACGAACTCGTTCACGCCGACGACGATGTCCTGCTTCTGGCGGTAGCGCTCCTCGTAGCCCCAGGCCGACTCCTCCACCTCCGCGCGGATGAACGGGATGCAGTTCACGGACCCGCCCATCTCCTCGACCCGGTGGATCAGCGCCTGTGCCGCCTCCTCGATCTCGTCCGTGAGGGCTTCGACGAAGTACGAGCCCGCGAACGGGTCCGCGGTGTCGGCGGCGCCCGACTCGTGGGCGAGGATCTGCTGGGTGCGGAGCGCGATGCGCGCCGCCGTCTCGCTCGGCAGCGCCAGCGCCTCGTCGAAGCCGTTCGTGTGAAGCGACTGCGTGCCGCCGGCCACGGCCGCGAAGCCCTGCAGCGCCACGCGCACGATGTTGTTGTGCGGCTGCTGCGCGGCGAGGGTCACGCCGCCGGTCTGCGTGTGGAAGCGCATCTTCAGCGAGCGCTCGTCCTTGGCGCCGAAGCGCTCGCGCATGATCCGCGCCCACATCCGGCGCGCGGCGCGGAACTTCGCCACCTCCTGGAACACGTTGTTGTGGCCGTTGAAGAAGAAGGCGAGCCGCGGCCCGAACTCGTCCACCTGGAGGCCGGCGTCGATCGCGGCCTGCACGTAGGCGATCGCGTTGGCGAGCGTGAAGCCCACCTCCTGCACCGCCGAGCACCCCTTCTCGCGCATGTGGTAGCCGGAGATCGAGATCGTGTTCCACTTCGGGATGCGCTCGCGGCAGTAGGCGAACAGGTCCGTGGTGAGGCGCATGGCCGGCTCGGGCGGGTAGATGAAGTTGCCGCGCGCGATGTACTCCTTCAGCACGTCGTTCTGGGTCGTGCCGGTGAGCTCCACGGCCGCCACGTCCTGCTCCTCGCCGACAAGCTCGTAGAGCAGCAGCAGCACGGCGGCGGGCGCGTTGATCGTCATCGACGTGGACACCTGGTCGAGCGGGATCCCGTCGAAGACGCGGTGCATGTCGTCGATCGTGTCGATGGCCACGCCGGTGCGGCCCACCTCGCCCATGCAGAGCGGGTCGTCCGAGTCGCGCCCGAGCTGGGTGGGGAGGTCGAAGGCCATCGACAGGCCCGTCGAACCGTGGTCGATCAGGTAGTGGAAGCGCTCGTTGGTCTCCTTGGCGCTCGCGTAGCCCGCGTACTGGCGCATCGTCCACTTGCGCCCGCGGTACATGTCCGGGTGGATCCCGCGCGTGAACGGGTACTCGCCGGGCTCACCGAGGCGCTCGTCGAGGTTCGGCTCCACGTCGTCCGCGTCGTAGCGGTGCTTGATCTCGATGCCGGAGTCGGTGAAGCGGCGCTCGTCGTCGGGACCGACGATCGGCGCGATGCTCGGCTTCTGGTCCTTGGCGGTGGCCATGGGTGGCCAAGGATACGGTTCGAGCCGTGAGTGACGCCGCAAAGATCCTGCTCGCCCTGGTGGCCCTGATGTGGGCGGTCGAGGTGGTGGACGTGATCGCCGACCACCAGCTCGACCAGTACGGCATCGAGGCGCGCGAGCCGGATGGCCTCGACGGAATCGTGACCGCGCCGTTCCTGCACGTCGGCTTCGGCCACCTGATCTCGAACACCATCCCGTTCGTGATCATGGGCCTCCTGATCGCGCTGGAGGGCGCACGCCGTCTGGTGGCCGTCTTCGCGATCGTCGCGCTTGTGAGCGGGCTCGGCACCTGGCTGGTGGCACCGGAGGGGTCGATTCACGTGGGCGCGAGCGGGGTAGTCTTCGGCTTTGCCACGTACCTGATCGCCCGCGGCTGGTTCAACCGGCGAGCGAGTCAGATCGCCATCGGACTGGTGGTCGTGGTGATCTGGGGCGGCGTGCTGCTCGGCGGGCTTCAGCCGCAGGAGGGGATCTCCTGGCAGGGCCACCTGTTCGGCGCGACCGGCGGGCTGGTGGCGGCGCGCGTGCTGGCGCGCGGGGATGCCGAGCCTGCGCGCGCCCCGGCGTAGCATCTGCCGGGTGGAGGTCACCGTTCGCCTGTTCGCGATGCTGCGGGAGCGCGCCGGCGCGCCCGAGCTGACGCTCGAGCTGCCAGAGGGCGCCAGCGTGAGCGACGCGCTCGCCAGCGAGCCGCTCTCCGCACTTGCTGACGGCATCCCGCTCGTGATGGCGGTGAATCGCGAGTACGCGGACGGCGAGCAGGTGCTGGACGCCGGCGACGAGCTTGCCCTGATCCCGCCGGTGAGCGGTGGCTCGACCGCGGCGGCGCCCTGGGTGCGCGTGAGCGCCGAGCCGCTGTCGCTGGACGCGCTGGCGGCGCGCGTGCGCGACCCGCGCGCAGGAGCCGTCGTCACGTTTTCCGGCGTCACGCGCGAGGTGGAGCGGCTCGAGTACGAGGCCTATGCGGAGATGGCGGAGGAGCGCATGCGCGCGATCGCGTCGGACGCTCTCGAGACGCATGGCCTCTGCGCCGTGGCCGTGGAGCACCGCGTCGGCGAGGTGCCGCTCTCGGAGCCGAGCGTGATCGTGGCGGTGTCCGCGCCGCACCGGGGCGAGGCATTCGCAGGCGCGCGCGAGATCATCGACCGCGTGAAGGCGGAGGCACCGATCTGGAAGAAGGAGATCGAGGGCGGGGACGGCAGGTGGGTCGACGGTACGCCGCCGCGCTGACGGCTGCCTTCCTCGTGGCGGGAACGGGCTGGGGTCCGTGCGACAGCGTGGAGGGCTCGCTTGAACCCCTGAGTGAGGCCGTCCAGCACGCGGCTCGCACGCACGAACCCTTCCGGCTGTCATCGGTGACCGACTTCGACTGGGATCGCGTCTACGCGTTCCCGCCCTACACCAGCCCCGACGAGATCCAGCGCGAGCTCGGGTTCGACTGGGGCGGTGCGGGTGACAGTGAGAGCAGGAGCAACGATGTGTCGTTCCTGCTCGTCTTCGTCAACGGCGGACAGGTTGCGCGCGCCTTCGACCACGAGATTGTTCGAGGGAACCTTGCGTGCATCGGCGGGTCGTTCGTCGAGGGTGGCCTCAGTCCGAGTGAGGCGGTCTTCCGCGTGACTGCGGGGCCGGACACCGCCTCAGGCGGTGGGCTCGTCTGGCTCGCCCGCCCACGCGACGAGCGCGAGGCCCGCCGCGTCAAGCGCTGCGTTCGCACCTACTCGTAGCCGGCCGCCGTCAGCGAGCCGGCGAGCGAGCCGAGCAGGAGGTCCCGTAGCTCGGTGCGTGTCATGTCCTTGTGCTCCAGCCAGTCGAGGATCGCGCCGTCCATGAACCAGAGCCAGGCGCTCGCGGCCGTGCGCATCTTCGGAGGCGGCCGCGTGCCAGCGCCAAGGCCGTCGAGGATGCGCGTGGAGGTCGAGTTCCGGATCTCGTCGAGCAGGGCCTGCACCTCCGGAACGCTGCCAACGCTCTCCATCAGCTTGCGGTAGGCCAGCTCGTTCTCCTCGATCCAGCCGAGGAAGGCGTCGAGGCTGCCGGCGAGCGCCTCAAGCGGAGGCAGGTCGGGATCGGGCTCGGTGCGCCGGGCGATCTCCTGGGCTCCCTGCTGGAGGGTCGCGAGGAAGAAGTCCTGCTTGCTCGGGAAGTAGTGGTAGAGCAGCGCCTTCGAGATGCCGGCCTCGCGGGCGATGCGGGCCATCGACAGCTCCGCGAAGGAGTGGGTCGCGAACAGCTCGGCGCCGCGCTCGAGCAGCTGGCGGCGCCTGTCGTCGACCTGCATGCGGGTGTAGGCGGGCTCGGCCACCGAATGCTCACTGTCGCAGGATCGCGTGCAGCGGGGAGGGGCGCGTGGCCCCAAGCCGAAATGGCCCCGCATGGTTCGCTCGTCCTCGGTCGTGGCGGTGCTTGCACTCACCGTGCTCGCTCTATGTCTGCCGTTCTCATTCGCCATCGCGGCATCCGCGTTCGCGCAGGAGCCCGAGCCGCCGACCGGCGAGCCGCAGCCCACGCCGGAGCCGCCAGCGACGACGCCTGAGCCCACTCCTGATCTACCGCCCGACGGCGAGCAGCCAGGTTCGACCGGCGGGCAGTTGCCGCGCACCGGCTGGGATGCCCTCCTCTACTTCGCCCTCGGCGTCGGCCTGCTGCTTGCCGGCGCACGCCTGCGAGTGATCACGCGCATCCGCGAGGTCGTGCAGCGGGTGCGGCGCCGCTCCACCGAGGCCGCGCTCCGCGAGGCCCTCGAGCCGATCCGGGCAGCGCGCCTGGCTCCCTCGGAGCCGGACCCCGACGCGGGCCCGCTCCACGTGGAGCCGAGCACACCGACCGCCCGCCGGTTGACGGGCGTCGGCAGCACGGACTCAGACCCGCCGCACCACTAGGTCGAACTAGGGCGCGAACTCCCCGCTGCCGCCGGCGGATCCGCCCGTGGGGGCGCTCCCGGCGGGGGCGAAGCTGCTTGGCGGCGGCTGCTGCTCTGGCGCGGCCGCAGCGGCGGGCTCCGGCGCGGCGCCGCCCGGCGCGAACTCGGCTGCCGGGTCCGGTGGCGGTGGTGGCGGCTCGGGTGCGGGCTCCACAGGCGCGGGGTCTGGCGCCACCTCGGCGGGTGGCGTCTCGGAAGGCGGCGCGGGCGCGGGCTCCACCGGGATCTCCTCCTTCACAGGCGCCGCCTCCACCTGCTCCACCGGCTCGGGCCGCGGCGGGCCCTGGTGGTTCGCGAACTCGTCGATCGCCGTGCCGCCGCCGGCGAGGGCAGCGGCGGACGCCGCCACCGCTGCGATCTTCTGGCCCGTGGCGAGCTCGGCCGCGGCGTGGAGGCGCTCGCTTGCCCCCATCAGCGACTCGACCACGCCGCGGAGCGGCCCGCCGCCGTCCGAGGCCACGAGTGCGGCCGGTGGCACCAGCGCGGCCACCCGCTCCGGCGTGGACCTGAACTCCCGCAGGCGGGCGCGGCAGCTCAGGCAGGTGCGCATGTGCGGGCGCAGGATCGCGAGCTGCTCCGCGCTTGCCTCGCCATCCGCCAGCGCCGACAGCAGCGCCTCGTAGCGAGCGCAGTCCGCACCGCGCTCGATCCCGGACACGCGGCGCAGGAATGCCTGGCGCCCTTCGGTGAGCAGGCGGTTCACCTTCGTGTACGACCACCCGGTCATCGCGCAGATCTCGCGGTACGAGAAGCCCTCCGCCTTGAGGCGTAGTGCGCGAACCTCGTGCGGCTTCAGGTGGCCGAGTGCCTCGGCGCCGAGCCGCAGGCGCTCGAGCCGCTCGGCCTGCTCGTGCGTGACCGCGGTCGGTGCGGGACGATCGCGCAGCTCGCCGTCGTCGGTGACCGGGGAGTGGCGCTCGCGCTGCCGGCGAAGCGCCCAGGCTTCGTGCTTGACGACGGTCTTGAGCCACGGGATCAGCTCGTCCTCGCTCGTGCACGGCGCCTTCGTGAGCAGGATCTCGATCCCGCGCTGGTAGGCGTCCTCCGCGTCCTCGGGCGTGACGGCGTGGCGTCGCGCGGTTGCCAGGATCTGCCCGCCGTGCCGCGCCAGCAGCCGGAGGGCCGCCTCGTCGATCTCGCCCCGCGCGGGCCTGGTGCCGCGTCTCGCCATCAGCACGACGTTCAGGGCGATACTGCACCGTCTCGCCCCGGTCGCCTAGCGCTTAAGTTCGCAAAGTGCGCGAGATTTAGGCCGACCGGACGGCCTCAGAACACGGCGACGCCCACCCACTGCTCCTCGACCACCGCGGAGAAGGCGGGCCGCGTGCGCTCGACCCAGTGCTCGAAGGCGCGCGTGCCGGCGGTGTCGTCGACCAGCACGGCCGCGGGGCGGGTCAGGTGTGGGGTGACGGTCCGGAGCTCCCAGGTGACGTTCCGGTAGGTGTGCTGGCTGTCATGGACGAAGAGGGTGGGCCCACCGATCTCCGGTAGCAGGCGCGGCAACAGGCGCCGGCTCGTGCCCCGATGAAGCGTCCAGCGCGAACGGAGATGCTCCGGCACGAGCGCGCCGATGTAGTCCTCAACCCCCGCCTGGACGGCCGGCCGGTCCACGCTGTGCAGCTCACCCTGGCCGTTCACGGAAAGGGCTTTCGCGATGAAGCTGGAGCTCACCCCGTACGCGACACCGGTCTCCAGCACGGTCGCGGGGCGAAGCGCGCGGACCAGCGCGTAACAGAGGTTCGCGAGGCTCGGGGCCGCGTTGTACTCCAGCGGGAACGGGAGCGCCGCGCCGAGCTGACCGACCCGCTCGCGCACCTCCGCGTCGATCTCCGCCAGGGCGTCCTCGCGGAGGATCTCTGAGACGCGCCCGGCCAGGGTGCCGTCGAGCCCGGCCGCGACCTCCTCGAACGGGGTCACCTCCAGAGTCGGCCGCCGGCGCAGCGGGTCGATCGTGCGCTGCGCGCGGTCGACGAGGACCTCGTAGAGCTCGCGCGGATCGCGTACGAGCAGCGTCGCCGCGCGCTCGAGCTTGGCGCGCCGCCCGCCCAATTCCGCGCCTTCCGATCCCACGACGCGCAGCATAGGGCGCACCTAGCGCCCACACCGCTACATTCGCCCGTGGCACCTGTTTCACTACGTGCCGACGCAAAGCCATTCCCTCCGTGACCAACGGACTTCTCAAAGAGCTGCAGGAGGTAGAGCCCCTCACGTTGCCCGAACGCGACGTCCGGGCGGGTAAGCCCATGCTCGGAGGGCTGCTTCGCTTCGACCTGGCTCGCGCGATCGTTCGGATCACGACGCTGGCGGCGCTCGACCTCGCCGGCCTCCTGCTCGCCATCTACACGGCCCTGGTCGTCAAGGCCGCCATCCGCCACCCCGACTCGCTCAGCCTGATGTGGGACCAGGCGTTGGACTACCTGCCGCTCGGCGGCCTCGTGATGCTGCTGCTGTTCGGACGCTCCGGTCTTTACCGCGCGCGGGCGCAGCGCCCCGGCCTCCCGCGCGTGATCGCGTCGCTCTTCCAGACGACCGTGATCGTCCTGCTGTACGCGCTGATAGAGGGCGAGAGTTTCCAGTCCTACTACGTCTTCTACGCCACGCTCTTCTTCGCGCTCATCTACGTCTCGGCGTTCAGGTGGGTCTTCGAGTACGTCAGCGGCGCGATTCTCCGCGCGGCCGGCTACCGGCGCCGGGCCGTGCTCGTCGGGTCCGGCGCGAACATCCAGGCCGTATCGCACGCACTCCAGGACAGCCGCGAGATCGAGCCGTACGGCTTCGTGGCGCGCACGCCGGTGGCGCTCCTCGACGGCCTCCGCGACTTTCGCTCGCTCGAGCAGCTCGAGCGCCATTTCGACTCGATCGACGAGGTGCTGATCGCGGACGCCGACTTCCCCGAGGAGGAGGCGGTCGAGCTCGTGGACCGCTGCCATCAGCAGGGCGTGCGCGTGCGCGTGGCTCCCTCGACCATGGAGATCCTCATGGACCGGGTCGAGTACGTGCCCGGACAGGCGCTGCCGCTCTTCGAGCTGAAGCCGCCGGTATTCGAGGGCGTGGACTTCGCTCTCAAGCGCACGTTCGACCTCGTGGGCGCGCTCCTGCTCCTGACCGCCCTCTCGCCGCTGATGATTCTCGCGGCGCTGTCGATCAAGCTCAGTTCGCGCGGCCCCGTCTTCTACCGCTCGCACCGGCCCGGAATCGGCGGGAGGTGCTTCCCCTGCCTCAAGTTCCGGACGATGGTCGCCGGTGCGGAGCAGCTGCAGGACCGGCTCGAGGAGCACAACGAGATGGGCGGCGCGCTGTTCAAGATGCGCGATGACCCGCGTGTGACCGCCGTCGGCCGCTTCATGCGGCGCTGGTCTCTCGACGAGCTGCCCCAGCTCTTCAACGTGATCCGCGGCGAGATGTCGCTCGTGGGTCCGCGGCCGCTGCCGCAGCGCGACTACGACCGTCTCGTCGACTGGCACCGCAAGCGCTACCTCGTCCTGCCGGGGATGACCGGCCTGTGGCAGGTGTCCGGACGCTCGGAGCTCGACTTCGACGAGCTCGTGCGCCTCGACTTCCTCTACCTCGAGCGCTGGTCCGTCTTCCTCGACCTGACCATCCTGCTCAAGACGATCCCCGCCGTGGTGCGCGCGCGGGGCGCCTGGTAGACCTGAGCCCGAGTCGCTTCGACGACGAGCTCTGGGAGCTCGTTCCCGAGGGGGCCGGGCCTCCGCCCGTGACGCTCCGGGAGTTCGTGCGCGCGCTCGGTCACGCCGATCGCGCGCTCGACCTCGGCTGCGGCGACGGCCGCCTGAGCGCCGAGGTCGACGCGACCGAGCTGACCGCCGCCGACGTGTCGGCCACGGCGCTCGAACGAGCGCGGCGCCGGCTGCCGGGGGCGCGCATCGTCGACCTGGAGCCGGACGCGCCGCTCCCGTTCGGCGACGGCGAGTTCGACCTCGTTCTGTGCACCGAGACGATCGAGCACGTGCGCGACGTCCAGCTCTTCCTCTCCGAGATCCGCAGGGCGCTGCGCCCCGGCGGCATGCTCGCGCTGACGACGCCCGCACACCTGCCGGTCGGGCGGCGGCCGCACCCACTCTCGCCTCACCTGCGCTCCTTCACGCGCCGCTCGCTGAGGACGCTGCTTGACGCGCTCGGCTTCGAGGTCGAGTCGCTCAAGCGCCGCTCGGGCACGCTGCTCGTGCGCGCTACTCGTTGATCTCGGGGTTGGTCGCGCTGCCGGACTTCTCACGCTCGCGAGCCCGCGCGTCCAGGAAGAGCTGGGCGCCGGCCTTCGAGTGCGGGTCCAGGTAGAGCGCCCCGCGGATCGTGTCGAGGGCCTGCTCGGGCGCGTCGAGGGTTCCGAGCTGGAAGGCAGCAAGGCGGTACCACGTCTGCGGGTCGCCCGGGAACAGGAGCACCGCACGCTCGAGGCTCTGCTGCGCGTCGGTCTCGTCGTTCGCAGCCGTTTCGATCGCGGCGCGCACGAGCAGCGGGTCGGGTGTGAGCGGGTTGAGATCCTCCGCGTCGTCGGTCTTGGCGAGCGCCTGGTCGAACTTCTTCTCGTCCAGGAGAGCGAGGGCGTCGTTGGTGGCGCGGTCGGAGGCCTCGGGCTGCCAGATCGCCCACGCGAGGAGCAGGGCGGTGACCACCGCGAGGAGGGCCGCGACGACCCGGCCGGCGTCCGGGCGCCACTGGATCCGCCGCTCGGCGGTGGCTGGCGTGCCCCGATCGACGCCCTCCCCCAGAGGACCGAGTCCCGCGAGGTATCCGGCCGGGATGAGTGCCATCACCGCGGGCTCCTGGATAAACCACGTCCAGTCGAGGAGCGACTGGATGCCGAACACGAGCGGCACGAGCGCGAGCGTGACGATGGCGATGCGATCCGCGTCCCAGTCGCGCCGCGGTGGTGGGGTGGCGTCGGCCCCGCCCCGCAGAAGCTGCCGGGGAACAAGGCCGGTGGCGCTCAACGCGGCCAGCACCCAGGCGAGGAAGAGCAGGGTCGTGACCGCCAGACCGACGAGACCGAGGTCGGCCATCGTCTGCGGGATCCACCCGTGCGCGTGCTGGGTCACCGACGCGTCGGTGCGATGCCGGAGCCGCGCCTTCTCGAACGCGCCGGCACCGACGCCCTCGAGCGGGCGGTCGTCGAACACGCGGAATGCCTCGCGCCAGTACTTGCCGCGCGAGGAGGCCGCGCCGAACACGCGGCCGCCGCCCTCTCCCGGCGACACCTGGGTCTCGCTCGTGAGCTCGTCGATGCGGTCGCCGATGCCGCGCTCGCTGAACGCCACCGACGTGAAGGCCGCGAGCGGCACGAGGCACGCGACGACGACCGCGACGATGCCGATTCGCCTGCGCATCCGCGCGGACGGGGCTCGGCGTTCGGCTCCGGTCTCCACCGCCGCGCCGAACAGGATCAGGAGCACGATCATCAGCAGCACCAGAGCGCCGAAGTCTCCGGCCACGGCCTCCTTCGCGGTGAGAGGCTGGAAGGCCTTCGTGAACGGGTCCTTCGAGAGCGCCCACGCGCTCACGGCGGCGCCCGCGCCAAGCGGCAGCAGCAGCACCGGCAGGCTGCGCAGCCGCAGCGGAACCAGCACGAACCACGCGATCGCGCCGATCGCCGCCGCGGCGGCCGCACCACGCGACTGCGTGAGCAGTATCGCCACGACGGAGACGCCCATGGCCGGATACGCCAGCACCCGGAGGATCGGGCTGCCGGTCCTGCGCGTGCCGAGCCAGAGGCAGATCGGGACGGCGATCGCCGCTACGCAGCCGACCGCGTTCCAGTAGTCGAATGGCTGCCCCAGCCGGTTCGATACCTCGTTCTCGGCGAGTGCCCCAGGCCACACGCGTGACGCCAGCGCGTAGATCACCGGGATGATCGCGCCGATCAGGAGCGCGAGCAGGAGCTGTGGCGCGGCCCGGCGCGTGAGACGGGCGCTTGCGACAGCGGCCGCGAACACGGCGACGTACGCGAACGTGCGGCCCGCCTCGACGTAGGTCAGCTCGGGGACGATCGACCACAGCACCGATGCCGCGGTGAGAAGCGCGAGCAGTGCGAACAGCAGCACCGTCGTCGTTCCGTGAACCTGCTCCCGGCGGCCCCAGAGGAACGCGGCGGCGATCACAAGGCCGCTGACCGCGACCAGCAGCATTCCGGTGATCGTCGTGCGCGTGAGCTCGGTGCCACCCTCGGCCCCGAAGGCGATGCCCGTGAGGGCGGCGCCGAGTATCAGCGGGACTGCGAGCGGGGCTGCGCTAGTGGCGACGCTGGAAAAACGGGACACGCGGGGTGGGCAGCTTCGACAGGCCCGGGATTCGCGCCAGCGCCGGGATGCGCTCACGGAGTGCGGTGGCGCCGCTGGCCATCGCGAACAGGGCGAGCAGGATCAATGCGAGCAGCAGCGGCAGCGGTACCTGATTGGCAGCGCCGGCGAGATTGAAGAATCCACTGCTGTCGGGCGCCAGGCTCGTGCCGCCGACGTCCACGGAGGGCGCGTCACCCTTGCCGCTGGTTATCGCCGCGAGGTCGCCCGCGTCCGCGGTGCGTGCTGCGGCCTCACCCGCTGGATCGGTGGCTCCCACACCCGGACTGCCCGCGCCGGAGCCTCGGTTGGACCCGCCCTTGATCGCGGCGGCGATGACCTCGCTGCAGTCTGAGTACTCGTCAGAGTCCGACGGAAGGTTGTCCCTCGCCTTGCGCAGCTCCGCGTTCGAGTAGGTGCGGTCAAGCTTGCCGTCCCGGATGCAGTCGCGCAGCACCTGTTCGGCGCTGGCCATTGCGGCAGGGGCGGGTACGACCACGAGGGCGAGCGCGACGAGTACGACAAGATTTCGTGTTGCTCGGATCAAAGGTGCCTGACCCTTCATAGAAAGCTACTGCGCGCAGGAGACCGGCTGTCCCCTGACCGCTGCGCGAACGCTAGCAACTGGCCCCGACTCCCCCACCGCGAGGCCCGACAACCGGATTCTCTCCCGGGTGCATACATGCCTAAACGCTTTCGACCCCTGCCGTGAGGCAAAGTTGCGGCGTGCCACCGAGCGTAGCGATCCTGCCGCCGGTCCCAGTTCCCTACCGGGAGCCGCTGTTTCGCAGCCTTGCCGAGCGCGGTCGTGTGGATCCGCACGTGATCTACCTGTCGGCGAGCCAACCCGGCTGGGACCAGCCGGCGAGCTGGTTCCCAGGCTCGCACGAGTACTCGAGCGAGGTGCTTGACGCCTGGCAGCGCAGGCGAGCGGGACGGACCCCGCTGATGCTGGCGCGCGGGATCGGGCGCGCGCTCGGCGAGGCGCGTCCCGACTGCGTCGTGAGCTGGGAGTACGGAGCCGCCACGATGCGAGCTCTCGCCTGGGCGCGCCGGCAGCGCGTGCCGCTGCTCGTGTTCAGCGAGCTCACGCCCTGGAGCGACCCGGCCCTGTCGGCGCTTCAGCGCCGCGTCCACCGCGCGCTGGCGCCGCGGGTGGACGGGTTCATCGTGGCGGGCTCACAGGGGGTGGAGCGGCTGCGGGGGCTGGGTGTCGCGCCGTCCGACGTGGAGGTCGCGTTGCAGAGCGCGGACCTGGCCGGTCTCGGCGATCCGGGCGCGGCGCGGCGCGCACGCGCGCCCGGCGGGCCGGTGCGTGTGCTGGCCGTCGGCAGGCTGGTGGCGGACAAGAACCTCGACGTTCTGATCGACGCCTTCGCCGAGGCCGGCTTCGCCGAGGGAGAGGCGGCGCTCGAGATCCGAGGAGCCGGGCCGCTCGAAGCGGAGGTGCGTGCGCTGGCGTGGCGGCTGGGAGTGCCGGTTGAGCTTCCGGGCCCAGCCGCGCCGGGGCAGCTCGGCGAGGTCTACGCGAACGCCGACGTGCTGGCGCTCGTGAGCGGCTACGAGCCGTTCGGAGTGACGCTGCGCGAGGGCGCGGCCGCGGGCCTGCCGCTGATCGCCTCGCGCCGGGCCGGCGCCGTGGGCGACGTGGCCGTGGACGGCGAGAACGCGATCGTGATCGACCCCGGCGACCGCTCCCAGATAACCGATGCGCTCCGGCGCATCGTGCGAGAGCCCGACCTGCGCGAGCGCCTGGCGGCGGGGAGCCTGGCAGTAACGGCCCGCCACCCACCGGAGGCAGACGTGGAGGCCTGGGAGCGAGCCATCCTCCGCGTGTTAAGGGGTCAGACCCCTTAACAATGGGCGACTCAGGGGGTCTGACCCCCTAACAGGGCTGGTAGTAGATCTTGGGTCACCGTTTCCTGCACCGCCTCCGAGCGGTAGGGGCGGAGCAGCTCGGCCGCTTCGTGGCGGTAGGCGCGGGCGCGCGCGTCGGGCATCTCGAAGGCCGCGCGGATCGCGAGGGCGAACGCGGCGGGGTCGATCTCGCCGGCCACCAGTGACGGGTCCAGCCGGCGCGCCACGCGCAGGCCCTCGTACGGACCGCCGGAGGGAACCGTTGCGAGCAGTGCGCCGTCCGCGAGAGCCTCGAGCGGGGCCTGGCCCCAGTCCTCCCAGCGGGCGGCCGCCAGGTACGCCCACGCGTGGCGGAGGCGGGCGCGGAACTGATCGGCGGCCACGGTGCCCTTGAGGTCGAGGCTCGCCGGCTCCGACACGCCGCTTCGCCGCAGGTGGGAGCGCGCCCACTCAGGCTCGATCCCGTACACCTCGAGCCGGGCGTCGGGCACCGCGGCGGCCGCCCAGCCGGCCACCAGCACGTCCAGGCCCTTCGCCTTCGGATCGGGCACGTACGCAACGGCCACCCGACCGCGTTCGGCGCGGTCGACACTGTCAAGCGACGCCGAGGGATCGATCGGCGGCGACACCACGATCGGCCTCGCAGCTCCCTCCGGAAGCGCCTCCGCTCCCGCCACGCTGAACGGGATCGTGATCCGCGCCCGGCTCATCCCGCGGCGCTCGAGCGCGTGCAGCGGCGCGTTGCGCATGCCCGGCCGGTTCAGCCGCGCGGGGCAGTCGAAGCGGACGGCGTACGGGACCGGCAGCTTGGGCAGGCGCATCGCCGCCGTGGTCGATGCCACGATCAGCGCCCGCGGCTCGAGCCGCTCGACGGCGGTTCTCACCGTGCGCCTCGCCGCGTGCATCTCGACCAGGTCGTTGAGCGGATAGCCGCGGCGCAGGCGGTCGGCGGCGCCCCGCCCCACCGACACCACGGCGGTTGATGCGCCTGCACGCCGCAGCTGCTCGAGCAGCATCTCGTCGGCCACCCGCCAGCCGAGCGTCGTGCCAAGCGAGACCAGGAGAACGTCAGGCCTGGCCACTCGCCACCGCCTGCTCGAACACGCGGACGTAGCCGTCGACCATCGCCTCGCCGCCGAAGCGCTCGCGCTGGCGACGGCGCCCGGCCGCGCCCATCTCGCGGGCGCGCTCAGGGTCGGCGGCGAGCGCGAGCAGCGCGCGTCCGACCGGCTCCGGGTCAGCGCTCGGCACAAGGTGGCCGGTCTCGCCGTCCACCACCTGCTCGGCGGTCCCGCCGATGTCGGTGGCCACCACGGGCCGCTCGAGCGCCATCGCCTCGAGGATGCTCATCGGGAGTGCCTCGGCCTCGCTCGGGAGGCATAGCGCGTCCGCGCCGCGGATCAGCTCGAGCACGTCGCGCCGCACTCCGAGCAATGTCACCCCGCTCCCTTCCGCGAGCCGCTCGAGCCGCTCGCGCTCCGCCCCCTCGCCCGCCACGTAGCCACGGATCTCCGGGTTCTCGCGGCGCGCGGCCGTCACCGCCTCGATGAACACGTCCACGCGCTTCTCTCGCCGCAGCCCCGACACGCACAGCACCGAGAACCCGTCCGCGAGCTCAGACGACGCCTCGACCCCATCGACGTCGCGCTCGAACACCCCGTTCGGCACCACGTCGATCCGCCCGCGCGGGTAGCCGAGTCCCTGGAGCGGCGGCACCTGCCGCTGGGTCACCGCGACCACGCCGTCGACCCGTCGCGCGACCAGCCGCGTGAGGGCGCGCTGGTGCGGGCGTGGCGGCACGAGCCGTCCGTCGGGCGTGAGCGGCGTGTGCTCGTTCATCACGTGCACGGCGTCCGAGCGCCGTGCGATCGCCTCGCCCACCAGTTGCCCGCTCACGCCGCGCGTGACCACGGCATCAGGCTCGAACGCCGCGCCAGCCGACAGCGCGCGCCGCAGCGCGCGCGGGTTCGTGTGCCTCTGGAGGCCCAGGCACTCCGTCGGAATGCCATGAGCGGCCACGTCGTCGAAGAACGGCCCCGTGTCGGCCAGCGCCAGGAGCTTCACCGCGATGCCGCGGTCGTGGAGCTCTGGGATCAGAGTGGCCCAGTGGCGCTCGGCTCCACCGGTCCGCATATCGGGGCAGACGAACAGCAGCCGCACGTCAGGACCTCAGCCTGCGGTGCACGGCGACGACGTCGCCGGCGCGCTCGCTCGGCAGGTAGGGACGCTCGGCGAGGAAGCGGGCGGCCTCGTCCACGGCGTCCTGGCGCGCGTACGCGGCGGCCACGAGGCCGAACTCGTGACGAACGGGGAGCGCATCGACCACGCCCAGGCGCCAGCCGCGCTCCGCGGCCACGGCGGCCCAGTGCAGGTCGAGCCCCCAGCCAAAGCGGAGCTCCGGGAACGGCAGCAGCTCGGCGGCGGCCGCGCGGCCGAACGCCGTTACTGGCCCGATCTCCACGAAACGCGTCTCACGCACGAGTGTCGCCGGGCGTCGCCGCGTGACCTTCCAGGCCGAGTGGCTGCGCAGCGTCTGCGCGGGCTGGGCGAGGTCGAGCTCGAACGCCTCGCACACGCCGACGAAGCGGTCGAGAAAGGCGCGCGGCACGCGTACGTCGTCGTCGATGACGATCGTCCAGTCGGCGTCGCCGGATGCGCCGGCGGCCTCGAGCACCCGATTCAGGTTCTCGAACTTCCCGCCGGTGAGGCCCTCCGCGACCGTGTGCTCGCGCAGAGGCTCGTCGGCCGGCCCGGTCGAGCCGAGGGCGATGCGCACGCGGTGGTGCTGGGACAGCAGCGCCGGCAGCGCCTCGGGCAGCAGCGACCCCGGCCGGTAGACGCCGATAATGAGCACGTCGCGCTGCGCCGAGTCTGATCGCGCGAGGCGCGCCGCGCGGCGGCGGGTGCCGGAGAGCGTGTCGAGCGCCCCGTACGCGAGCTCGCCCAAGCGGCGCTTGGTCCGGCGCCATGGGTCGGTCACGTCGCCGGCGTCGCCGGAGAGGAAGGTCTCCGGATCCGGAAGCGTCGAAGTCATCGCGGGCGCAGCGCCTCCATCACCCGGCCGGCCGAGTGCGCACCCATGATCAGGCCCTGCGGGCAGGCGCGGCGCACGGTGTGCCAGCCACATCCGGCCAGAACGCGCAGCTCGCGGGTGAGCCCAGGCGCGCGCCCGCGGCGCAGGTCGCTCGAACGGGCGCCGCGGCCGCGGTGGTAGGCGGCGCGGGCGAGCGGACGGAGCCGGGAGTCGCCCGCAGTGCGCCGATGGTCCACGCCGGCGGCGGCCAGGTAGACGATCCGGCCGCCCGAGGAGCGCAGGCGCAGGAGCCAGTCCTCCTCGTCGCCATGTGAGCGGTTGAGGCTCTCGTCGAACTCGCCCACCCGCTCCACCGCCGAGCGGCGCACGGCGAAGTTCGCGCCCCAGACCATCTCCGCCTCCACGTCCTCGTCCCCGAGGTCGAGCGTCGTGATCGGGGGATCCTCGCGCCCGCAGCTCCGTGGGGCGTTGCCCTCGAGGCGCGGCCTGATCGGACCGCCGAAGGCCTCCGCGTCCGGGTGGCGGGCGGCGCCCTCCACGAGCGCGTCGAGCCAGCCCGGCGGCACGAACAGGTCGTCGTCGAGGAATGCGACGAGATCGGCATGCGCCTCGCGCACTCCGGTGTTGCGCGCGGCGTTCAGGTTGCGCCGCTCGCGGCGGACCAGCCGCACGCCGAAGCGCTCGGCGACCTCGGGGGTCGCGTCAGCGGCCCCGTCGTCGATGACGAGGATCTCGTGAGGGGTCCGCGTACGCTGGCTGCGCAGCGAGTCGAGGGTGACCTCGAGGTACGCAGCACGACCGGCCGTAGGGACCACCACCGTCACGGCGGGCGAATCCATCGGCTGGATAGCGTAGCCCCGTCGCATGCGCGTCCTCCTCGTACACAACCGCTACCGGATCCAGGGGGGCGAGGAGCGCTCCGTCGAGCTGCAGCTCGAGGCCCTGCGCCGGGCGGGTGTCGAGCACGCCCTGCTCGAGCGCCGCTCCGCCGACCTCTCACGTCCGCAGGCGGCTCTCGCGCTCCTGCGCGGAGGGCGCGACGAGGACGACGTGGAGACCGCGACCCGGGAGCTGGGTGCGGACGTGGTGCACGTGCACAACATGCTGCCGCTGCCCGGGCCGCGCGGCCTCGAGGCGGCCCGCTCGGCGGGCGCCGCCGTGCTCATGCACCTCCACAACCTGCGGCTCTTCTGCGCCATCGGCGTGGCGGCCCGCGACGGCGGCCCCTGCTTTCGCTGCCACCACCGCAACACGCTGCCGGGGCTGGCCCTGAACTGCCGCGGCTCGCTGCCGGAGGCCGCGGTCTACGCCGCGGCACTCGCCCGCCACCAGCCCGCCGTGTTCGAGGCGGTCGACCGCTTCGTCGTCCCGAGCAGCTACGCCGCCGGCCAGTCCGCGCTACTGGGCGTGCCGGCGGACCGGCTCGACGTGCTGCCGCACTACCTGCCCGCCGAGGCATTCGCCGAGCGCAGCCAGGCGGACCGGGGCCGCTACGCGCTCGTGGCCTCCCGGCTCTCTCCCGAGAAGGGCATCGACGCCGCCGTCGAGGCCGCGGCGTCCACCGGCATCCGCCTGCGGGTGGCCGGCGAGGGACCGGCCGCGCGGGAGCTCGCGGCCCTCGCCGAGCGGACCGGAGCGCCGGTGGAGTTCATCGGCCGCCTCGAGCGCGCGAGCGTCGCGCGCGAGCTGGCCGGTGCGGCGATGCTCCTGATGCCGTCGCGCTACCACGAGTTCGCGCCGTACTCGGCACTCGAGGCGATGGCCGCCGGCGTGCCTGTGATCGCGTCCTCCCTGGGAGGCCTCCCCGAGATGCTCGGCGCACAGCGCTGCGTGCCGCCGGGCGACGCCGCCGCGCTCGCCGCGCGCATGACGGCGCTCTGGGAGAGCCTCGAGCTGCGCCGCGCGGAGGGCGAGGAGCTGATCGCGAGGGCCCGGGCCGGTCATGGCGAGGAGCGCTACGTGAGCCGGCTGCTTGAGCTCTACAGCCGCGCGCGCCAGTAGTCGAGCGCGTCGGCCACGGTCTGTTCGAGCGGGATTGCCGGGGACCATCCGCTGGCCTCCACCAGCAGCCGCGGGGAGCCGCGGACCTCGGCCACGTCGTGTGCGCGAACACGCGTGGGATCGATCTCGTGCGTGATCTCGACGCGAGCCGCGCGGCGGGCGTGGTCGATGATCTCCCTGACCGTCGTCGCCCTCCCGCTGCACACGTTGTAGGCGTCCGAGGGCAGATCGACCGCGGCCACGTACGCCCGGACGGTGTCCCGCACATCGGTGTAGTCGCGGGCGAGGTCGGGGTTCCCCGTGCGCAGCACACCGCCGCCCGCCGCCTCGGCCTCGGCCACCTGCCGAGTGATCGTGCCCACCACGTAGGTGTCCGACTGCCCCGGCCCCGCCTGGTTGAAAGCGCGCATTCGGATCACGCGCAGGCCGTGCGCGTCCGCGTACTGGCCCGCCAGCAGATCGCATGCCGCCTTCGAGACCGCATACGGGTTCTGCGGCCGGAGTGGCGCCGACTCCTCCACCGGAAGGCTTGCGGGCGGGCCGTAGATCTCGCCCGAGCTCATCACCACGGCCACGGCGTCCGGCGCCTCGAGACGCAGTGCCTCCAGCACGTTCACGGTCGTCGTGAGGTTGTCGCGGATGACCTCGGCCGGCTGCTCCCAGGAGCGAGCCACCGAGGCGTGCGCCGCCAGGTGGAACACGCACTCCGGACCCGCGTCGGCCAGCGCGCGCCGTACGGCATCGCCGTCCAGCAGGTCGAGCTCGGCACGCGGCGGCGCGACCGCCCGGTCGCCGAGCTCCGCGACCAGGTGTCGTCCGACGAACCCGCTTCCGCCGGTGACGAAGGCGGTGCCCGCGCCCATCGCCTAACCCGCTTGCTTTTGCGGCACTCCGCGCCCGAGCAGCTCGAGATCGGAGTCCACCATCCGCCGGATCATCTCCTCGAAGCTCGTCTGCGGAACCCAGCCGAGCTTCTCCTTCGCCTTGGTCGCGTCGCCCACGAGGTGCTCCACCTCCGCCGGGCGCAGGAAGCGCTCGTCGATGCGCACGTATTCATCCGAGGGGAGCCCGACGTGGTCGAAGGCCACCTCCACGAGCTCGCGCACGCTGTGCACCTTGCCGGTGGCGATCACGTAGTCGTCCGGCTCGTCCTCCTGAAGCATCAGCCACATCGCCTCGACGTAGTCGCGTGCGTAGCCCCAGTCGCGCTCGGCGTCGAGGTTCCCGAGCGAGAGCTCGTCGTGGAGGCCGAGCTTGATGGCGGCCGCCGCGTGCGTGACCTTGCGAGTGACGAACTCGAGCCCGCGGCGCTCGGACTCGTGGTTGAACAGGATCCCGGCCGCGGCGAAGAGGTCGTAGCTCTCGCGGTAGTTCACGGTGATGAAGTGGGCGTAGCACTTGGCCACCCCGTAGGGGGAGCGCGGGTAGAACGGCGTTGTCTCTCGCTGCGGGACCTCCCGGACCATCCCGAACATCTCCGACGAGGACGCCTGGTAGAAGCGCGCTCCGGGCGCCACCTCGCGCATCGCCTCGAGCATGCGCGTGACGCCCACCGCGGTGAACTCAGACGTGAGTACCGGCTGCGACCAGGAGGCCGCCACGAAGGACATCGCCGCGAGGTTGTAGATCTCCTCCGGCTCGCACTCGCGCATCACGTCCACGAGCGAGCGCTGGTCGAGGAGGTCGCCGGTGTGCAGGATCAGGTCGTCACGGAATCCCTCGAGCCGCTGGAACGTCTCCGTCGAGGAGCGCCGCACCATGCCGTGCACCTCGTAGCCCTTCTCGAGCAGGAATTCGGCGAGATAGGAGCCGTCCTGCCCCGTGATTCCGGTGACGAGCGCGCGCTTTGCAGCCATCAGCCGGCCACCCTCTCCTGATTCCGAAGCCAGGTCACGGTGTCTGCGATCCCCTCTCCGAGGCCGATGCGGGCCTCCCAGCCGAGCAGCCGCTTCGCCTTCTCAACGGACGGCCAGCGGCGCTGCACGTCCACCTCGAAGCTCGGCAGGTGCTTCAGCTCGAACTCCGCCGGATCGCGCCCGGACGCCTCCCAGATGATCTCGGCGATGTCGGCGACGGTCCGCTCGTCCGACGCCGAGATGTTGAAGTCCTCGTTCTCGCCGGCCGCGCTCTCCATGGCCGTGACGATGCCATCCGCGATGTCGTCCACGTGCGTGAGCGTGCGTGTCTGCTCGCCCGAGCCGAAGATCTCGAGCGGGTGCTGCCCCGAGAGCGCCTTGCGGATCAGGTCCGGGACGGCGTGGGCGATCCCCGGTTCGTCGTCCGGCAGCTCGCCGGGCCCGTAGGCGTTGAAGGGGCGGCAGATCGTGTATGGCAACTGGTGCTCGTCGTGGAGCGCGAGGCAGTATTTCTCGCCGGCCAGCTTGGAGAAGCCGTATGCCGACCTCGGCGCCGGGCAGCTGTGCACGTGGCCCTCCGTGGTCGGGAACTCGGTCGCGTTCTCGAACACCATCGAGGACGATACGTACACGAGGCGCTCCACCGGTTCCTCGAGGGCCGCGCGGAACACGCCGTTGTAGAGGCCGTTGTTCACCTCGAGCAGCGTGTGCGGGAGCCTGTGGAAGTTCGCGATGCCGCCGACGATCGCCGCGAGGTGGATCACCTGCGTGCAGTCCGCCATCGCCGCGCGCGCCGCGCCCGGCTCGCGCAGATCGCCCTGGTGAAGCTCGCACGCCTCGGCCATCCAGGCGGGCGCCTCGCGCTGGTCGGACACGCGCACGGTCCAGCGGCCAGCGTCGACGTCACCACCGCGCAGCAGCCGTCTGACCACGGCCGAGCCGATCGTGCCGGCCCCGCCTGTCACGAGCACCCGGCTCACTCTGCGATCACGCGCTCGTGCGCTTCGCTGAACACCGAGCGCGAGCCCGTCACGTTCCAGGGGTCGACCACGAGGGTGCCCTCCGGCAGGCGCTCGAGCAGGCCCTCGAAGGCCGAGTGGTTCGTGGCCACCACAACCGCGTCCGCGCCCTCGAGCACCGCGTCGAGCGGCTCGGACTCCGCCGGCACGTGCGGGTCGTGCCGGGCCACATGTGCCAGCTCGCGCTCGAGCATGCGGACGAGCTTGTAGGAGAGCGAGTCGCGCACGTCGTCGGAGTCGCGCTTGAAGGTGAGCCCGAGCACCGCGATCTTCAGGTCGCGAAGCGATCCGCCGAGCCGCGACTTCAGGCCCTTGACCACGAACAGCGGAACCGTCTCGTGCACGCGCGATACGGCGAGCAGCATGCCGGGAGCGCTCGAACGCTCCTCGGAGAACGTGAAGTCCTTGCGCAGGCAGGCGCCCGCCGTGAGCCCCGGGGCCGCCATCCCGCCGCGCGGGTAGTCGTGGTTGATCAGCCCGATCACGTCGAACACGTTCGCGCCGTACTGCTCGCACTCCATCATCAGGAGGTTCGGCAGCGCGAACTGCGTGTAGCGCAGGATGTTGGTCCAAATCTTGGCCAGCTCGGCCTGCACCGGAGTGGTGTGGACGATCTCGGTGCCGAAGGCCTCGAACAGCTCGGCCGCCTTCCCGCCTGAGTGCTCGCCCACGCCGCCGACGATGCAGGGCAGCGTCGCGATCTCCTCGAGGAAGTGGTTCTCCGCGATCCGCTCCGGCACGTGCGAGACGAACAGGTCCTCGCCCACCCGGAATCCGCGGCGCTGCTCGACGTAGCCGGCCACCCACTCGGTGGTGCCGGGCGCCACGGTCGAGCGCAGGATCAGCGAATGGCCCTCGCGCAGGACCGGCAGCAGGTCGTCGACCACGCCGCGCACGTGCGAGATGTCGATCTCGATGTGGACGTACGACGGCGTGTGCGGGGTGAGCACGATGTGGTCCGCCTGCGCGGCGTCCTGCACCGCCCGCGTCAGCTCGAGCCGGTCGCCCTCGAGCACGCGCTCGAGCAGCTCCTGCGTGCCGGTCTCCGAGAACGGCATCTGGCCGGCGGAGAGCTGGTCCAGCACCCCCTGCTGGCGCTCCACGCCGATGGTCCGCAGCCCTCTATCCGCGAACGACAGCGCGAGGGGAAGGCCGACCCGGCCGAGGCCGATGACGGCAACGCTCGCTTCCATGCGAGGCAGTCTATTTACGCTCGCTGAGGTACTGGCGCGCGAACGCCAGCACGAAGCGAGGGTTGAAGTAGAGGTAGCGCGGCAGGAGCCGGCGCGGCTCCTGGGCGATCCGGTAGATCCACTCGAGGCCGCGCTCCTGCATCCACGACGGCGCCTGGGAGATGCGCCCGGCGTGGAAGTCGAAGGCGGCGCCCACCGCGCACATCACGGGCACGTCGAGCCGCTCGCGCATGCGCGCCATCCACTTCTCCTGCTTCGGCACGCCGATGCCCACCCACAGCACGTCCGGCCGCGCCTCGTTGATCTGAGCGACGAGGGCGTCCTCCTCCTCGGCCGTCATCGACCGGAAGGGCGGCGAGTAGCCGCCGACGATGTTGATGCCCGGATGGCGCTTGCGGAGGTTGAGCGCGAGCTGCACGAGCGAGCCCTGGTCGCGGCCGCCGTAGAGCCAGACGCGGTGGCCGCGCTCGGCGCAGCGGTCGTTGTAGCGCAGCATCAACTCGGGGCCGTAAACGCGGTCGTCGAGGTTCCCCCCGAGCAGGTTCGCCGCCCAGACGACGGGCATGCCGTCGGGCAGCACTAGGGTGGCGCCCCGGAGCGCCTCGCCCATCTCGGGATCGTCGTACCCGACCGTGAGTGCGTGCACCGCCACCGCGCACACGTAGCCGAGCTCGCGGGTCTCGACCATGGCATCCATCGCGTCGATTGCCGTCCGGTAGTCGGTGAGTGCGACGGGCGTGCCGAGGATGTCGCGCGTGGGGATCTCGGCGGCCGCAGAGACAGGCCCCGATACCCCCTGTGGTTGCGGCTCGACGCGGGTCATTCAGGCGGTCGGGAAGTGTAGCCCTCCGGAGACGCGCGTAAGCTGGCCGACCATGCGTGGCTCCGGCGAGGCGCGGCTGGTCGCGTCCGGCGCCGTGCTCCAGCAGCTCGCTCAGGGCCTTGGGCTGCTCGCGTTGCTCGCGATCGTGACGCTGCTGGCCAGGGACCTGCGCGTGGCCGAGCTTGGCGCCTACGGGCTGGTGGCATCGCTCGCCGGCTATCTGCTCGTGCTGCGCAACAGCGTCGCGAGCTCCGCGGTGAGGGCGATGGCCGGCGCCGCGGACCCCGAGGAGCGCGGCCGCGTGTTCGCCGCGGCGGCGGCGCTCTACGTCGTGGTCGGGCTGGCCACAGGGGTGCTGATCGCGGGGGCCGCCCTGGCGGTGGCGGGGTTGGTGCTCGAGGGCGAGCTGGCCCGCCAGGCCCGCATCGGCGGGCTGGGCCTCGGCGCGCTCACCGCCGTGGGGATAGCGGCGAGCGTGTACCTCGACGCCCTCCGTGCCGAGCGCAGTTTCGCGCAGGCCGCGGGCGCCGAGATGGCCGCCGTCCTGGTCTACCTCGTCGTGATGGTGACGCTGGTGCTGGCGGACGCGGGGCTGGACGTCCTGATCGCCGTGAGCGGGGCGCTCCCGCTCCTCAGCGGCGTAATCTGCGCTGCGATAGCCCGGCGTGCCGGCCTTCCGCGCAGGCTCGGCCGGAGCGGCCGCGAGCGCCGCCACACGGCGGCCATCGTGCCGACCGCCGGCTGGCTGCTCGTGATCGAGCTGTCGAACCTGTGCATGTACGCGTCCGGGCGGATCGTGCTCGGCGCCTACCGCACGCCCACGGCCGTGGGGCTGTACGAGGGCCCGGTGCGCTCCCACAACCTGCTCTATGCGCTGGGCGGCGCGCTCGCGGTGCCGACCGTGCCGACGGCGTCGCGCTACGTGGCCACGGGCGACGAGCGCCGTCTCCACGCGCTCGCCATTCGCGGCAGCCGGTACACGCTGGCGCTGTTCGTGCCCCTGTGCGTGACGCTGATGGCACTCGCGGAGCCGATCCTCGGCGTCTGGCTCGGCGACCGCTACAGCGGCGGCGCCACGGCGCTCACAATCCTCGTTGCGTACTGGCTGCTCTACGGCGCGCTCGTGGTGACCCCCGGCTTCCTCGTGGGCGTGGGGCGCGCGCCCCAGGTCGCGCGCCTCATGGTGGTGCTCGCCGTGTCGAACCTCGCGCTGGCGCTGCTGCTCACGCCCGAGCTGGGGGTGGAGGGCCCGGCGCTCGCGACCACGATCCCCTTCGTGCTCGCCTTTCCGCTGATGCTTCGCATCGGAGTGCTGGCCACGGGCGTGTCCGTGTCCGCGCTCGTGCGCCGCGCGTTCGTGCCGGCCTACGCTCTCGGCGCCGTGCTCGCGGCCATCCTCGTGGCGGTTCGCCTGCTCGCGGAGCCCTCCGGCCTGGCGGCGGTCGGCCTAGTCGCCGTCGCCGGCGTGCTGGCCACCTGGGCCGGCTTCTACCTGCTCGTGTTCGACGAGGGCGAGCGCGCGCTAGTGAAGTCCCTGCTCCGCCCGGTCCGCGATCAGGCGAGCGAGGGCGAGCGATGAGGTGGCTGCGGGCGACGGCGCGTTGCGCACGTGGAGGGCCCGCTCGGTCTCCGAGAGCACGAAGTCGTCCACCAGGCCGCCGTCGCGGGCGAGCGCCTGGGCCCTCGTCCCCGAGTACCAGCGGCTGAAGTCTCCGGCCTCGAGCTCCGGGACGTAATCGGCGGCCTCGCGGGCGAACCTGCGGCTGCTCACGGCGTGGGTGAGCTCGCTCACGCCGGTACGCCACCAGCGCCGCGCCATCCGCCAGGTGCCCGGCCACGCGAGCGAATGGCCGAGGCGCGTGGGCGCGAGCAGGGCGCTCGGGCCGAGCGAGACATGCCCGTCGATGTGCCGGCTGAGGTGGACCCCGAGGAACGGCAGGCGCGGGTCCGGCACGGGGTAGATCAGGCCGCGGACCAGATCGGCCCGCTCGGGTCGCAGGCGCAGATAGGCGCCGCGGAAGGGAACGATGCGCGGATCCGGGTCGGCCCCCGCGCTCACCGCGAGCCGGTCGGCCCACAGGCCCGCGCAGAAGACCGCGAAGCGCGCCCGCACCTCACCGCGAGAGTGAACGAGCCTCAGGCGACGGTCGCGTGGCTCGATCCGCGCAACCTCGCAGCCGGTCTCCACGCGCCCGCCGGCCGCCCGCAGGTCCGCCGCCAGCGCGCGCGCCACCTCCGCGAAGTCCAGCACGCCGGTCTCCGGCGAGTGAAGTGCCGCGACCCCGCGAGCGTGCGGCTCGATCTCGCGAAGCCCGTCGGCGTCGAGGCGGCGCAGCCCGGGCACCCGGTTCTCGCGGCCGCGCCGCTCCAGCTCGTCGAGGCGGGCCAGCTCGCCGTCGTCGCGCGCGACGATCAGCTTGCCGCGGCGCTCGAACGGGATGCCGTGCTCCTCGCAGTACGCGTACAGGTCCCGCGCGCCCTCCACGCACAGCCGCGCCTTGAGTGACCCCGGCGCGTAGTAGATGCCCGCGTGGACGACGCCGCTGTTGTGCCCGGTCTGGTGCTGCGCCACGGCGTCCTCGCGCTCGAGCACGACCACGCTCGCGTCCGGCCGCCGGCGCATGAGCTCGCGGGCGACCGCGAGCCCGAGGATGCCGCCGCCGACGACCGCAAGGTCGCACTCCCTGGCCTCGTCAGTCACTCGGTACTCGCTAGCTTCTCCGCCCATGAAGGCCGTGATCCTTGCTGGCGGCATGGGCACTCGCCTCAGCGAGGAGACCGAGGTACGCCCCAAGCCGATGATCGAGATCGGCGGCATGCCGATCCTCTGGCACATCATGAAGATCTACTACGCGCACGGCGTGCGCGACTTCGTGATCTGCCTCGGCTACAAGGGCTACATGATCAAGGAGTACTTCGCCAACTATCACCTGCACGCGTGCGACGTGACCTTCGACCTGGGTGAGAACCGGATGGAGATGCACCGCAGCTCCGTGGACCCCTGGCGGGTCACGCTGATCGACACCGGCGAGCGGACCATGACCGGCGGGCGGCTCAAGCGAGCCCTTCCGTACGTCGAGTCCGAGGACGCCTTTTGCTTCACCTACGGTGACGGCCTTGCGAGCGCGGATCTGACGGCGCTGCTCGCGCTCCATCGCCAGCAGGGCGCGCTCGCCACGATCACGGCCGTGCAGCCGCCGGGGCGGTTCGGGGCGCTCGAGGTGGAGGGCGACCGGGTCACCGGATTCCGCGAGAAGCCACCCGGCGACGGCGGCTGGATCAACGGGGGCTTCTTCGTGCTGTCGCCGGAGGTCGAGCGCTACCTCGACGGGGATGACACGGTCTGGGAGGACGAGCCGCTCGCGGAGCTCGCGAGCCAGGGCGAGCTCGCGTACTTCGAGCATGAGGGCTTCTGGCAGCCGATGGACACCCTGCGCGACAAGCGTCACCTGCAGGAGCTCTGGGACTCTGGAGAGGCGCCGTGGAAGGTTTGGGAGTAGCCCCGGACTTCTGGCGCGGCCGGCGGGTGCTGCTCACCGGCCACACGGGCTTCAAGGGGAGCTGGCTCGCCCTGTGGCTTGAGAGCCTCGGCGCCGAGGTCGTGGGGTTGTCGAGGGGAGTGCCCACCAACCCGTCGCTCTTCGAGCTCGCGCGCGTCGACGATGGTGTGCGCTCGATCGAGGCCGACATCCGTGACGCGGAGGCGGTGGAGCGCGCGCTCGCCGAGTCGGACGCCGAGATCGTGATCCACATGGCCGCCCAGTCGCTCGTGCGGCGCTCGTTCGAACAGCCGGTGGAGACGTATGCCACGAACGTCATGGGCACCGTTCACGTGCTCGACGCGGCACGACGCTCGGACGGGGTGCGCGTGGTGGTGAACGTGACCACGGACAAGTGCTACGAGAACCGCGAGTGGGTGTGGGGCTACCGCGAGCACGAGCCCATGGGCGGCTACGACCCGTACAGCAGCAGCAAGGGCTGCTCCGAGCTCGTGACGGCCGCGTTTCGGAGGTCGTACGCGGAGGGCGAGGCGGGCCCCGCGATCGCGTCGGCCAGGGCAGGCAACGTGATCGGCGGAGGCGACTGGGCCGAGG
Source organism: uncultured Thermoleophilaceae bacterium (assembly GCA_963825345.1). Lineage (GTDB taxonomy): Bacteria > Actinomycetota > Thermoleophilia > Solirubrobacterales > Thermoleophilaceae > JACVRW01. The sequence continues at coordinate 716,840 of CAWGSQ010000012.1, forward strand.
ACCGCCTGATTCCGGACCTGATGCGGGCGGCCGTCGAGGGCCGGCCTGCGGTGGTCCGCAATCCCGATGCGATCCGCCCGTGGCAGCACGTGCTGAATCCGTTGAGCGGTTACCTGATGCTGGCGCAGGCCCTCTGGGACTCGCGCGAGCACGCCGAGGCGTGGAACTTCGGGCCCGAGGACGGGGACGCCCGCACGGTTCGGTGGATGATCGACCGCCTTGGCGAGGAGTGGGGGGAGCCGATCGCCTGGGAGCAGCAGGGCGGGAAGACGCCGCACGAGGCGCAGTACCTGAAGCTGGACTCGTCGAAGGCGAGAGCGCGACTCGGATGGAGTCCGACCTGGGCCCTCGGCGACGCCCTCACGAGCATCGCGGCCTGGTACAGGGCGCAGCGCTCCGGGGAGGACCTGCGCCAACACGCGCTTGAACAGATCGGCGCCTTCCAGGCGGCCCAGCCACCGCTCGGGGCCGGGCGATGAGCAAGACGACATGCCGCTTCTGCGGCACTCCTCTGACGGAGGTGTTCGCGGACCTCGGGATGTCGCCGCTCGCGAACTCGTACCTCAGCGAGGAGGAGCTCGGCCAGATGGAGCCCTTCTATCCGCTCAGGGCCCTCGTGTGCCACGAGTGCTTCCTCGTGCAGCTCGAGGACTACGAGACGCCCGACGTGATCTTCTCCGACTACGCCTACTTCTCGTCCTACTCGAGCACGTGGCTCGAGCATTCCAAGCGCTACGTCGAGATGGCGATCGAGCGCTTCGAGCTCGATTCGGGATCGCAGGTGGTGGAGCTGGCCAGCAACGACGGCTACCTGCTCCAGTACTTCATGGAGCGCGACATTCCGGTGCTCGGCATCGAGCCCGCCGCGAACGTGGCACAGGTGGCGCGCGACAAGGGCGTCCGCACGCTCGTGAAGTTCTTCGGACGGGCGACCGCGCGCGAGGTGGCGGCGATGATGAACGCCGACCTCATCATCGGCAACAACGTGCTCGCGCACGTGCCCGACCTGAACGACTTCGTGGCTGGCATGAAGATCGTGCTCGGCCCGCGCGGGGTCGTGACGATGGAGTTCCCGCACCTCCTCCACCTGATCGGCCGAAACGAGTGGGACACCATCTACCACGAGCACTTCTCGTACTTCTCGTTCCGGACCGTGAGCAGGGTCTTCGAGCACCATGGGATGACGCTGTTCGACGTTGAGGAGCTGCCGACGCACGGCGGCTCGCTGCGTATCTACGGCCGGCACGCCGAGGACGAGACCAAACCGATCACAGACCGCGCGCGTGAGCTGGCAGAGCGCGAGCACGAGGGCGGCTTCGACCGACTCGAGACCTACCTCGGCTTCTCCGAGGAGGTCAAGCAGGCGAAGTGGGAGCTGCTCGAGTTCCTCATCGCGCGGCGGCGCGAGGGCAGCCGGATCGCCGCGTACGGCGCGCCGGCCAAGGGCAACACGCTGCTCAATTACTGCGGGGTGGGGCGGGACATGATCGAGTACACCTGCGACCTCAACCCGCACAAGCAGGGGCACTACCTGCCGGGCACCCGCATCCCGATCAGGGCGCCGGAGGCCATCCGGGAGACGCAGCCGGACCTCGTGTTCATCCTCCCCTGGAACCTGAGGGAGGAGATCATGGAGCAGCTGTCCTTCATCCGCGACTGGGGCGGCCGGTTCATGGTCCGGACGCCCGAGCTGCGCGTCTACGACTGACCGCTCGCCGCGACCTCGCGCGTGGCGCCCGGCCTCGACATCAGCGGCCACAGGTGATCGGGCTCGCTGGTGGCGGCGCTCGGGTGCTTGAGCGTGTAGGCGAGCGCCTGCTCCGAGTCGTCGAACTCGGGGGCAGGCGAAGGCCTGCCGAGCAGCCGCCGAAGCAGTCCGCGCGGGTGTCGCCAGAAGTAGCCCGCCGCGGACACGGACAGTCCGAGCGCGAACCGCAGGCGCGTCCGGTTCGACCATCCATGCTCGGAGAGCACCGTCTGCATGCGCGCCCTCAGATCGGCGTCCTCCAGGCGAGCCACGTCGCGTGCGTTCGCCCCCAGGTAGAAGTGACGGCGCAGCGGCGCGAGCTTTGACGACGGGGCCTCCGCACGAACGAACTCGTACTCGTTGTAAACCGCGTTCGTGACGGTGAGCAGCTCCGGAACGGGCGCGTGCTCGTTGATGCGGGATTTGCCGAGCTCGCGGAGGAAGTCCGTGTGGGCCGCGTTGGTCACTCCGCGGATCTGGCTGTATCCGTTGCTGCGCGAGAGGGCGCGCTGGATGAGCACCACGCTGTCCCAAAGCAGAATCGAGTCCACGCGCTCGAGGCAGCGGTAGCTGAAGCAGTGGTCCGGCGCGATCGACGCGAACACGCTCCCGTAGGTCGCGTCGATGTCCTCGATCACGGCTCGCGGGGCGATGGTGTTCAGCATGGTCGGCGCGCTGATGAACATTCCGCGCGCAAGCACCCGGAGCAGTTGCTCGGTGTCGACCCGCAGGAGCTTGCCGGTCCACGGCCGCTGGGAGATCGTGACCGGCTGGGCGTAGTCGACGATCGTGTCATCGCCGAACGTGACGACATCCTCAGGATGGCGCTCGGCGATCGTGATCACCCTGCCGAAGGTGCCCGGCCGGATCAGGATCCGGTCGGTCAGGTACATGACGTGGGTCGTGTCCGGAGATTCGAGCGCGCGCTCGAGCGCCCACTGCCAGTGAGCGGACATCGGCAGCGGCTCCGGCGGGCGCACGTATTGGAGGGGCTCGTCCGGCCTCTCCGCGCACCAGGAGCGCAGCCGTTCGAGCTCCTCGGGATCCGTGGAGTTGTCCGAGACGAGCACGCTCACGCGCGGGTCGCGGTCGGCCAGAGCCGACTCGATGCTGCTTGCCGCGAGATCGGCGCGGTTGCGCGTTGGAACCACCACCACGACCGTCATCGCGGGCGAATGCTAGCTACGGTCCCACCGCGTTTGACTAGTCTGGCGCGCGATATGAGCGATCTTCCGCGGCCCTCGGCCGCCGACATCGGGCGTCTCATCCGCATCGACACGCCCGAGGGCGAGCGCGAGCTCGACATATATTCCGACGAGGGCTACCGCGCACTCTCGCAGCTGTGGACGCGCAGCAACTGGCACAACCGCCTGTCCTACGAGGTCACCTGGCTGGGGATCCCGATCATCCAGCTGCCGGAGGACATGGTGGCCATGCAGGAGCTGATCTGGAAGGTGCGTCCCGACGTGGTGGTGGAGTCCGGCGTGGCCCACGGCGGCGCGCTGGTGCTGTACGCCTCGCTACTCGAGCTGGTCGGCCGCGGCAAGGTGGTGGGCGTGGACATCGAGATCCGCAAGTACAACCGGCTGGCCATCGAGGCCCATCCGCTCAGCCACCGGATCGAGCTGATCGAGGGTGACTCGCTCGCCGACGACACGGTCCAGCAGGTGCGCTCCCACATCACGCCCGGTGATCGCGTGCTCGTGGCGCTCGACTCGAACCATACGCGCGAGCACGTGCTTGGCGAGCTTCAGCGCTACGCCCCGCTCGTCACCCCGAACAGCTATCTCGTGGTGTTCGACGCCGTGATGGCGCTCGTGGCGGATGCCCCGACCGCCGGTGAGGGCTGGAGCGAGGACAACCCCCTGGAGGCGGTGCGCGAATACCTGGATGGGAGCGACGACTTCGAGGTCGACCGTTCGTTCGAGCGCCTGGGTGTGACCTACTGCCAGGGCGGGTTCCTGCGACGCCGGGAAGCTGAGTAGCCTCAGCTCGTGCGGTTTCACGAGACTGCGGTGGCCGGGGCACTGGTCGTCGAGTCCGAGCCGATCGAGGACGAGCGCGGCCATTTCGCACGCACGTACTCGTCCGAGGAGTTCGCGGCGCACGGGCTCGATGCACGCGTGGACCAGTGCAGCACCTCCTTCAACGCGAGGGCCGGCACGCTGCGCGGCCTCCACTACCAGGCCGCCCCGCACGGTGAGGCGAAGCTCGTGCGCTGTACGCGCGGTGCGATCTACGACGTGGCCCTGGACCTGCGATCCGAGTCGTCGACCTACCTCCGCTGGGCCGGGGTGGAGCTGAGCGCCGACAACGGCCTCGCGCTCTTCGTGCCCGAGGGTTGCGCCCACGGGTTCCAGGCGCTCGTGGACGCCACTGAGGTGCTCTACCAGATCTCCACGCCGTACGAACCGTCTGCCGCGCGCGGTGTGCGCTGGGACGATCCGGCCTTCGGAATCGAGTGGCCCCCGCCGCCCCCAGAGGGGCGCACGATGTCCGCGCGCGACGCGGAATATCCCGACTACTCCCCGTGAGTCGCGTGCTGCTCACCGGTGCGACCGGCTTCATCGGTCGGCACGCCGTGGCGCCTCTGGTGGCCGCGGGCCATGAGCTGCACGCGGTCACGACGAGAGGGGACGCGCCGGGCGCTGACGGTGTCACTTGGCACCGCGCCGACCTGCTCGAGAGCGCCGAGGTGGTGGCGGAGGTCGAGCCGGAGCTGCTTGTGCACCTCGCCTGGTACGTGGAGCCCGGACGCTTCTGGACCTCGCCCGCGAACGTGCGCTGGGTGGAGGCGTCGCTGGCCGTGCTGAGGGCGTTCGCGGATGCCGGCGGCCGGCGGGCGGTTCTCGCCGGGACCTCCGCCGAGTACGACTGGGACGCCGTCGGCGAGCGCTGTCACGAGGACGCCACGCCGCTTCGCCCGGCCACGTTGTACGGCGCCGCGAAGCACGCCCTGCACTCCGTGGCGGAGCGCTACGCGGAGCAGGCCGGCTTCGAGCTCGCCTGGGGGAGGATCTTCTTCCTCTATGGACCGGGGGAGCCGGACGGCCGCCTCGTCCCCTCGGTCGGCAGGGCGCTGCTCGCCGGTGAGCCGGTGCCCACCACCAGCGGCGAGCAGGTGCGCGACTTCATGCACGTGGAGGACGTGGCCGCCGCGTTCGCGGCCTTGCTGGACAGCGAGGTCGTGGGCGCCGTGAACGTGGCCTCCGGGCAGCCGGTGGCCGTGCGGGAGGTCGTCGACGAGCTCGCGGCCGGCGCGGGCAAGCCTGACCTGCTGCGGCCGGGTGCGCTGCCTGACCGGGAGGGGGACCCGCCGCGTCTCGTGGCCGACGTGACCCGTCTGCGTGACGAGGTCGGGTTCGCGCCGCGGATCGGCCTGGCCGAGGGCCTCCAGGGGACGCTCGAATGGCTGCGAACGTCTGACCGGGGCGGGGCTTGACCGGGGTTCCCGAGGCGGAGAGCGTCCTCACCGGCGCTCAGCTGAGCAACCGCGTCGTTCGGGGCGGCGGCGTCCGCTTCGTCGGCTTCGGCCTCATCAACCTCATGGGCGCCCTGGGGTCGGTGGTCCTTCTGCGCTACCTCGGTGTCGTCGACTACGGCCGCTACGGCACGGTCATCTCGCTGATGGCCGTGGCGGGCGGCATTGCCGACGCCGGGCTCACGGTCACCGGCAGCCGCGAGCTCTCACTGCTCTCGCCAGGGGCGGAACGGCGGGCGTTCCTGGGTTCCCTGCTCGCCATGCGCATCGCCCTGAGCAGCGTGTTCACGCTCGTGGGCCTCGCGATCGGCATCGCCGCCGGTTACGACGACGACATGCTCGCCGGCATCGTTCTCGTGGGCGTGGGAGGAGTGCTGCTCGCAGCGCAGATGACCCTGCTGCTCCCGCTCGTGGTGCAGCTCCGCAACGTGAGCCTGACCGTGAGCGACCTCGTCAGGCAGGGAATCCTCCTCGTGGGCATCGTGGCGCTGGTGGTGGCCGGCGCGGGGCTTGTGGGCTTCTTCGCGCTTCAGGTGGCGGTCGGGCTCGGCGGCCTCGCGCTCGTGCCACTGCTCGTGGGCCGCGAGGACCTCTCACGCCCACGCTGGTCGGTCGCGGAGTGGTGGGCGGTGGCGAGGATCGCGCTCCCGATCGCCGCGGCCGCCGTGCTCACGGTGATCTACCTCCGCATCCTCGTGGTTCTCACGTCCGTGATGTCCACCGACTACGAGACCGGGCTGTTCGCCACCTCCGCGCGGATCATGGAGATGCTCGGCGGCCTGGCGCTCGTGATCGGCGGAGTCATCCTTCCGGTGGCCACGGTGGCCGCGCGCGACGAGCGCGGCCGGCTTGCCTACGTGCTCGCGCGCACGACCGAGATCTCGCTGCTGCTCGGGGTCTTCATCTCGATCGTGCTGATCTTCGGCGCCCATCCCATAACCGTCGTGCTCGGCGGCAGCGAGTTCGCGGACGCGGCGCCGGTGCTGCGGACGCAGGCACCCGCGATCGTCACGATCTTTCTCGTAACGGCCTGGGCCACGTTCCTGATCGCCGACCACCATCAGCGCGACCTCGTGCGCTGCGTGCTCGTGGGCCTCGTTGCGCTGCTCGTTGCCGCGCTCATTCTGATTCCGATCCATGACGCCAGGGGAGCGGCCGCGGCCGCCGTGGTGGCCGACCTGGCATACGCGACCGCGGTGTTCGTGGCCATCCGGCGCTTGCGGGGCAAGCCCGTGCCCGTGCCCCTGGCCTTCTGCGGGCGGCTGGCGGTGGCAACCGGCGTGGCCGTGGGAGTCGGATTTGCGGCCTCGGGGTTGCCCGACGCCGTGACCACGACCATCGCGGCGCTTGTGTTCGTCGGGCTGGCGATCGCCCTGCGGACGGTTCCGCCGGACGTCTACACCGCTCTACGGCTACGGCGCGGGGCCTGAGAGAAGCTCGTCGTAAGTCGCGGCCAGCCGGGTGGCCGCGGCACCGGCGCCGAATTCCTGAACGCGCTCGTCGTCGTACTCGGCGCGCGTGCCGGGGGGCTGCGCCAGCGGGCCGCCCGCGAGTGCGTGCGCGAGCCCGATCCAGTCGCCGGGGGTCACCTGCGCCACCTGCGGCCCGGTGACCTCCGGGATCGCCCCGCTCGTGGACGCGACGATCGGCACCCGTGCCGCCATCGCCTCGGCCAGGACCATGCCGAACTGCTCCTCCCAGTGCGGCCGCGGCAGGCTGGCGAGCACCATGCACGACGCCTCGGCGAACACACGCGGCATCTCCTCGTACGGCACATGGCGCCGGAACTCCACGCGGTCCGCCACGCCCAGCTCGGCTGCGTAGCGCTCGAGCCGCGCCTCCTCCTCGCCGGTCCCCACGATCACCACGCGCACCGCGGCAGCGCCGGGGGGCAGGGGCACCACGCCGCGCCGCAGGGCCGCGAGCGCCCGCAGCACGTCCTGGTGGCCCTTCTCCCAGACGAGCCGGCCGACCGAGAGGACAACGTGCTCTCGCGGCGGCTCCACCTGCGCCCCGGAGAAGCGCTCGAGGTCAACACCGGGCGGCACCACGCGCACCCGGCTCGGGTCGGCGCCCTCGAGCAGCAGCGAGTCGCGCGCGCGGCCGGTCGCGGCGAGGAACAGGTCGGTCTCGTCCAGCACCACGCGGCGGTAGCGGCGCGTGCGCACGTTCCGGTAGCTGTCGAGGAAGGGGATCGTCTCCCAGACCGTCAGCACGAGCTTGAAGCCGAGCTGGGCGCGGAGGCGTGCCGCCTGAGCCGAGTACCAGTAGCCGAGCTCCTGCGAGTGGACGATCGCGGCCCCCCGGAGCACCTGCTCGAGCCCGAGGTAACGGTCGCCGGGCAGGCGCACGAGCAGATCACCCGCGCGGCCGCGTGGGAGCCGCTCGCGCAGCGTCCGTGTGGGCTCTGACGGGAGGCGCAGCAGCGAGTCGTCGAACCACCCGGCTCCCGAACGCAGGTAGCGCACATCGAACCGCTCGGAGAGTTCCTCCCACGGCCGCAGTTCCCAGGGGTTCACCTGGTGACCGCGCAGGATCACCACTCGGGGGCGCACTGGCGGAAGCCTAGACTGGCGGCGCAATGGCCCCGGCGCAGCCACGCATCGGCATCGACGCACGCGCCGCCGCCGAGGTTGCGGCCGGCCGGGGGCGCTACGTGCGCGAGCTCGCCCGGGCGATCGCGGCTCTCCCCGGCGAGGCGCCTCCGGTGCTGTTCGGACGCCGCCCCTGGCCCCTGCCGGGGTCGTCGTGGCGACTGATCGGGACTCCGGACCCACTCTGGGGCGCGCACGCGGGTCTCGTGGCCGGCCGCCACTGCGACGTGCTGCTCGCGTCGAACTCGTACCTCATGTCGATCGCGCGGGTTCCGGTCGTGGCCTTCGTCCATGACCTGTTCGGCTTCGAGCGCAGCCACGGCCTCCCCACGAGCGCGGCGGGCGAACGTCTCACCCTGCCCCTGGCGGCGCGCCGAGCGGCGGGCTTCATCTGCCCGTCCGAGGCCACGCGCCGGGCGCTCGAGAGCCTCTTCCCGCGCACCCGGGGCCGAACGGTCGTCATCCCCCACGGGGTCGAGCCTCGCTTTCTGACGGCCAGCGCCGCGGGTGTGGCGCGCCGGCACGGCATCGACGGCCAATTCGTGCTCGCGGTCGGCACGCTCGAACCGCGCAAGAACCTGATCGCGCTGATCGAGGCCTTCGTCTCGGCCGCTCCCCCGTTCCAGCTCGTGCTCGCCGGCGCCCGCGGCTGGGGCGGCACGGAGCTCGACGACCTCATCCGCCGACACGCGGACGTCGTGCGCCCGATCGGCTTCGTGCCAGACGAGGAGCTTCCGGCTCTGTATGCCGAGGCGAGCGCGTTCGCCTTCCCGTCGCTCGAGGAGGGCTTCGGACTGCCGGTGCTGGAGGCGATGGCGGCCGGCACCGCGGTGCTGACCTCAGACCGCTCGTCGCTCCCGGAGGTGACCGGCGATGCGGCGCTGCTCGTCGATCCGACCGATGTGGGAGCGATCGCGGCCGGTCTGGACCGGCTGCTATCCGACGAGGAGCTCCGCGTGGAGCTCGGCCGGCGTGGGCGCGAGCGGGCCGCCACCTTCACCTGGGCCCGTACCGCACGGGACACCGTGGACTACCTGCGCAGCGTCACCTCGACGTTCCCCGCCGGGAACAGCCGCGACAGGAAGGTCTCCTCGTAGTAGGTCTGGAAGGCGGGTCGCGCGTTCACAAGCGGCTCGAGTACGTAGTTCCAGGGCTGCCAGCGGTAGCGGTGGAATGTGATGCGCGAGCGTTCCACGCCGGCGAACGAGAAGTCGAAGTAGTAGGCGCGCCCGCCGAATCGCTCGCCCTCGGCGAAGAAGCGGAGCGTGTCGATCGAGAACGCCGTTCGGTGCGTGGGGTCGATCCACACAGCCGGCGAGGTGAAGTGCGGCGACACGATGTGGAGCAGCCCGCCGGGAGCGAGGATCCGGTGAAGCTCACGCAGGACGGGCACGTAGTCGAGATGCTCCAGCACGTCCTTCGCGAGGATCTCCTGAAAGTGGCCGTCGCCGAAGGGGAGCGGCAGGGTGGCGATGTCGTGCACCACGTCCACGCCGGGCAGCGCTGCCACGTCGAGGTTCGTCCATCCAGGGCGGACGTCGGTGCCGCACCCGAGGTTCAGCCGCGCACTCATCGCGCTGCGACGAGCCAAACGTTCCGGCGCACCAGCGGCAACCAGGCCAGCGCCGCAAGGAGGCGGGGCCGCCGGTTGCGCCTGGTCCAGCCGGAGACGATCCCGCTGCCCGGCATGACCGACTCGTAGCCCAGCTGCTCCACCCGCAGCCCCTGGTCCTCGAACAGCTTGCGAAAGCTCTTCCGCGTGAACGGGCGGCGGTGCGTGTAGTCGTCCCAGACCCAGCGCTGCGCGTCCGGCGACGAGGCAAACACCCGCCCACCCGGCCGCAGCACGCGCCGGACCTCGCGTACGAGCGCGACCGGGTTCGCCACATGCTCGAGCACGTCCTTCAGCACAACTCCATCGAAGCTCTCCTCGTCGAAGGGCAGTGGGTCGTCACCGTCCACGAGCAACACCTGGCGACCGCGTGAGCGGGCCGCCTCGACGGCCTCGGGGGACACGTCGATGCCCGTGTAGTTGTCGAAGTGGTCGCCGATCCAGGCGCCGCCACAGCCCACGTCGAGCAGGCGGGCGTCCGTGGGGAAATGGCGCGTCACGTCGCGCCAGTAGCCCGGCTCCTGGTGCCAGTCGACGTAGCCCATCCGGCGCGTGACCGTAGCATCGTCCCCGTGGCGCATCTTCTTCTCAACGCGCTGTTCCTCGACCCCGGGGGCTCCGGTGGACCCGAGACCTACCTGCGCGGCCTGGCGCCCGCGCTCCAGAACGCGCGCCCCGATACCCGCATTACGATCGCCACCACGCGCTCGGGCGCTCAGGCGCTCCGCGACGACGGCTGGGCCGCGTGGGCGGCATTGCGCGCCCTTCCCTGTGAGGAGGGCCAGCGCGGCCGCCGCCAGCTCTGCGAGCAGGTGCTGCTGCCGGGGCTCGCCCGCCGGATCGGGGCCGACCTGATCCACTCGCTGGCGAGTGTGGGGCCGATCCGCACTCCCGGCACACCGCATGTGATCACCCTGCACGACGTGACGTTCTTCAAGGAGAGCACCTTCAGCGGCGTCACGACGTTCGGCATGCGCCAGGTCGTGGCGCGCGCGGCCCGCCACGCGGATGCCCTGATCGCGGTCACGCAGGCAGCGCGTGACGAGATCGTCGACGAGCTCGACCTCGACACGACGCAGTTCAGCGTCGTCCACCACGGCGCCACGCTCGCTGACCGCGCACCCGCGCGCTCCGAGGGCGAGGTGCGGGAACGCCTGCGGCTCGGCCACCGCCGCGTGGTTCTGTGCGTGGCGGCCAAGCGCCCCCACAAGAACCAGGAGTTGCTGGTGCGCGCGGCCGCGCAGCTGCCCGACGACGTGGTGGTGGTGCTCGCCGGTCACCCCGAGCCTTACGACGCCGAGCTCCGAAGGCTCGCCGGCGGGCTCGGCGTGGACGGCTCGGTTGTGTTCGCCGACTACGTCCCGGACGACGAGCTCGAGGCACTCTGGGAAATGGCCGGCTGCGCGGCGTTCCCCACGCGCGCCGAGGGCTTCGGGATGCCGGTGCTGGAGGCACTGGCGCGCGGCGTGCCGGTGGCGTGCTCTGATCTGGCGGTGCTGCGCGAGATCGGCGGCGAGCTCCCGTGCTTCTTCGACCCGGAGGATCCGGCGGACGCGGCTCGCAAGGTCGCCACTGCCCTGGCCCTGCCGCGTCCGTTGCCCGGCGCGGGTGAGTGGACCGCAGGATTCAGCTGGGACGCGTCGGCCGAAGGGACCTGGCGGGCGTACGAGCGCGCGCTTGCCCGCTGATGCTGAACGTGGGCCTCAACCTCGTGTTCCTGATACCCGGCGAGACCGGCGGCATGGAGACGGCGGCGCGGGAGACGATCCCGCACCTCGCTGCGATCGACGACCTGCGCCTGACGCTGCTCGTGAACCGTGAGGCTGCCGGGACGTTCGGCGACGTGGCCGAGGAGGTGGTGGTGCCGGTGAACGCCACGAGCCGGATCCAGTGGGTTCGGGGGGAGCAGCAGCACGTGCCCAGGCTGGCGGCCCACCAGGAGTGCCAGGTCGTGCACTCGTTGGGATCCACCGCCCCGCTTCGGGGCGCGTTCAGGCGCGTGACGACGATCCACGACCTCAACTACCGCATGGTGCCCGAGAGCCACTTCGGGATTCGCGGGCTCGGCATGCGCGCGCTCGTTCCCGCCGCGGCACGCCGCTCGCACCGGATCATCGTGGACGCGGCGTCCACCCGCGGCGACCTCCATGACCTGCTGAAGGTCGATCCGAGCAAGGTCGACGTGATCCCGCTGGGCGTGAGCCCGCCTGCTGGAGAGCCGACGCCGGCCGCGGAGCTGCGCGCGGCGCTCGACCTGCCGGAGGGCCCGGTCGTGCTCTGCCCCGGCGCCAAGCGTCCCCACAAGAACGCCCACGGCGTGATCGACGCCGTTGGGCAGATGGAGCACCGCCCTGCGGTCGTCGTGACGGGATACAGCTCGCCGTACGAGCAGCGCCTGCGCGAGCTGGCGGATGTGCGCGGGGTCAGCCTGCGGATGCCGCGCTACCTCGACCGCGCCGGTCTCGAGGGCCTCTACGCGCTCGCCTCCTGCGTCGCGGTCGTCTCGTTCTACGAGGGCTTCGGCCTGCCCGTGCTCGAGGCGATGGTGCGCGGCGTGCCGGTGGTGTCCTCGAACCGCGCGTCCCTCCCGGAGGTGGCGGGCGACGCCGCGGTGCTGGTGGACCCGGCGGACCCCGCGCAGATTCGCCGCGGGATCGAGCAGGCGCTGGCGGACCCGGAGCCGCTGCGTGAACGCGGTCTGCGGCGCGCGGCAGCATTCACCTGGGAGCGCACCGCGAAGCTGACGGCCGAGACCTACCGGCGCGCGTAGGCCGCCAGCACCGTTTCGAGCGAGGACTCGAGCGATAGCTTGCGTGCGTTGGCACGAAACCAGTCCGCGGTTCGATCGCGCAGCGCCTGGCCCTCGGCCTGCACGCGCTCGATCGCAGCGGCCAGGTCTTCGGGCGCCGCGGAGGGAGCCACGTAGCCGTTCTCTCCGTCGGTCACCAGATCGGCCGCGGCGTTGTCCGGGCCTGCCACCACCACGCTCGGAGTGCCCAGCGCGGCCGCCTCGATCACCACCATCCCGTAGCCCTCGCGTCGGGACGGAAGCACCATGCAGAGCGCCCTCGAAAGGGCGCTCTCCACGCGCTCCGCGCTCACGAACCCCGGCACGTCGAGCGCGTCGTCGAGCCCATGCTGAGCGCGGAGCCGAAGCACCTCGTCGCGATCGGGACCGTCGCCCAGCACCTCGCCGCGCAGGTCGGGAATTCGTTCTCGCGCCAGGGCGAGCGCGGGCACCAGCGCTGGCACGCGCTTCTCGGGGATGTGGCGGCCGGCGAACACCACCAGCGGCTCGGCCGCCGCGGGCTCGCGCGGCTCGAGCGGTCCCGCGTACTCGCCCTCGAGCACGGTGAGCTCACCGTTCACGGGCGCGGCGCGCAGGCGCCGGGCGTGCAGCTCCGAGAAGCAGAACGCGCGCTGTGGGGCGCGCAGGCAGAGCGCCTGAACGGCCTGGCCGATGCGCCCGCCCACGGGGCCGAGGTACTCGCGCCAGTAGTCGCTGCTCCACACCTCGTGCCAGTCGACCACGAGCCGGAAGCGGCGCAGCGGCCGCACCACCGCTGCCGCCAGCAGGGAGAAGTAGGGAAACGATGCGGTGTGGACCACGTCGTAGCGGCCGCCGTGACGGAGGAGATGCCAGAGCACGCCGGCGCCGAACACGAGTGGCGGCAGCACCCGCCTGCGTCCATTCGAGTAGAGCTCCATGCGCGGACCGGCGCTCACCACGCGCACCCCCTCCACCTCGGCGCGCTCGGCGCGATCCCACTGCCGAAGGGTGAGGTAGGAGACCTCGTGTCCGTCGGCGGCCAGGCGTTCCCCCAGGTTGCGGTACCAGCGCTCCGCACCGCCGACGGTGTACGGAAACAGGCAGTCATAGACCAGACAGACGCGCATGGAACCGGCAGAGGCTCGCAGACCTTGCGCTAGGATCGCCGCTCCAGCGCGCAACTTCTTCCATCTCCGCGCGTCAATACCGTTGTAACGCCAGCCTTCGAGGCTCGTCCCCTGAGCACACTCGAGCAGACAACCCGCCCCCCGTCAGCCGACGGTGAGGATTCCTCCGCGGTCAAGGTGTCCGTGGTGATCCCCTGCCTCAACGAGGCGGGGTCAATCGAGCGCTGCGTCGCCGACGCACGTGCGGCATTCGTGGGCCAGGGCTGGGAGGGCGAGGTGATCGTCGCCGACAACGGCTCGGACGACCGCAGCGCCGAGCTCGCGCGTGGGGCCGGCGCCCTGGTGGTGCACGAGCCGAGGCGCGGCTACGGCAGCGCCTACCGCGCCGGTTTCGCCGCTGCACAGGGCGACTACATCGTGATGGCCGACGCCGACCTCACCTACGACTTCGGCGACATCCCGCGCTTTGTGACCAAGCTCGACGAGGGCGCCGACCTCGTGATGGGCGACCGCATGAAGGGCATCCAGCCCGGCGCGATGCCCTGGCTCCACCGCTACATCGGGAACCCCGTGCTCACAGGGATCCTCAACCTCTTCTTCCGCACCGGCGTGCGCGACGCGCACTGCGGGATGCGCGCGGTGCGGCGCTCGGCCCTGCCACGCCTCGACCTCCGGACCACGGGGATGGAGTTCGCCTCCGAGATGGTGATCCGCGCGGGCAAGGAGCGGCTCGAGATCGACGAGATCCCGATCCACTACCACCCCCGCGAGGGCGAGTCGAAGCTCTCGAGCTTCCGGGACGGGTGGCGCCACCTTCGCTTCCTGCTGGTCCACAGCCCCACCTGGCTGTTCATCATCCCCGGCGCCCTGATGGCGGTGCTCGGCACGCTGATCGCCCTCACCGTGCTGGCGCAGGTGGACGTGCTCGGGCGCGCATGGGACCTGCACACGATGGTGGCCGGCGCGCTGCTCATGATCGTCGGGACGCAGGTGGTGGCTCTCGGGCTGTGTGCCCACGCCTACGGCACGTACTTCATGGGCGAGAAGGACCCCTGGTTCGATCGCATGCGTGCGCGCTTCAAGCTCGAGCACGGTCTTCTCCTGGGCGGCGCCGTGATCGCCGCGGGGTTCGCGGTGGGCGCCGTGATCCTCGGGATCTGGATCGACCGTGGCTTCGGTGCCCTGTCCGAGGAGCGGCTTGCCGTGCTTGCGGCGGCCCTGATCATCGTCGGCATTCAGATCTTCTTCTCCTCCTTCCTCCTCAGCATCATCGGCCTGCGCCGGCGCCGCTAGCGCGCTCAGATGCTGCTGCTGCAAGCCTGGCTGCTCTTTCCGGCGCTGCTTGCTCTTCTATCGCTTGGTCTCGGCCTGCTGGTCGAGCGGATCGGCCGCACCCGCCTTCCCGGCGCGCTCCTGATCCCTACCGGGCTCGCCGCGATCATCGTGATCGCGCGCGCCGCGATGACCTGGGACATGACGGCCGAGCTGGCCACCCCGCTGGTGATCGTCGGGGCGGTTGCCGGCCTCGTGGTGGGGCGGGCGCGAGTCTGGCCTTTGCAGCTCGATCCGTGGGCCACGGGAGCGGCGCTGTTCACGTTCGCCGTGTTCGCTGCGCCGATCGTGCTCGGAGGGTCGGCGAGCTTCGCCGGCTACACGATCCTCGGCGACACGGCGGTCCATTTCGTGCTCGCCGACCGGATCGCGTCGGAGGGCACGAGCCTCGCCGGGCTCGAACCGTCCTCCTACCGCGCGACGCTCGAGGCGTACTTCAGCAGCGGGTATCCGCTCGGCGGGCATGCCGCGCTGGCCGCCGTCCGGCCGCTCGCCTTCGCGGACGTCGCCTGGGTCTTCCAGCCCTACCTGGCCTTCATCGCGTCCGCCCTCGCCTTGAGCCTGGTGGGCCTGCTGAACGGGATCGTCGCGTCTCGCTGGCGCAGGGCGGCCGTGGCAGCACTGGCCGCCCAGCCCGCGCTGGTCTACGCCTTCGCCATGCAGGGAAGCGTGAAGGAGCTGGCCACGCTCTGGCTCGTGGCGCTGTTCACCGCGCTCGCGGCCGGCAAGCACGTGATCCCGCTTGCGGTGGCCGCTGCGGCGGGCGTCGCCGCGATCGGTGTGGCGGTGGCCGTGTGGCTCGGACCGGTGCTGCTCGTGGCGCTCTGGCTCGTCGTGCGCACGCCGCCGCGCGATCTGAGGCGAACCGCGCGGATCGCCCTCGTGTTCGCGGCACTGTTTGCGCTCCTGTGCGTGCCGACCCTGCTTGACCTCGGCGACTACCTGGACGTGACCAAGACCGTTGTGACCGCGCAGGAGGAGCTCGGCAACCTGCTGGGGCCGCTCAACCTCGCGCAGGTGTTCGGGGTCTGGCTCACCGGGGACTACCGGGCGCTGCCGGCGGCCGGGTCCGGCATAGACAAGCTCGAGCTCACGTATGCGCTGATCGGCGTGGTCGCTGCGGCGGGGCTGCTCGGCGTGGCCTGGCTCGTGCGCACCCGGGCGCTCGCGCCGCTCGTGTTCCTTGCCGTGTCGCTGGTGGCGCTCGTGTACGTAACGCGCAACGGCTCGCCATGGGCCGATGCGAAGGCGCTCGCGATCGCGTCGCCCGCGGTGCTTCTGATGGCGGCGATGGGACCGCTCGCCCTGGAGGCACGTGGGGCCAGGTTCGAGGCGCTCGGCCTGGCGGCCGTGCTCGCGATCGGGGTGCTGGCGTCGAACGCGTTCGTGTACCACGCCGCCAGCCTCGCGCCGCGCGAGCGGCTCGCCGAGCTCGACACGGTGGCCGAGCGGACGGAGGGGCGGGGGCCGGTGCTCTACACCGAGTTCGAGGAGTTCGCGAAGCACTTCCTGCGTGACTCCGATCCGGTGGGCGCCTCGGAGGCGTTCACCGTGCCCGGGCTGACGCCCGTCACTCGCGACGGCGCTCCCGCGAGCTTCGGTTATCCGGTGGCGTTGTCGGCGCTGCGCCTCGAGGACATAGAGCGCTTTCGGATCCTCGTCGTGAGACGGGAGCCGCTCGGCCCCTCCGCGCCGGCGGAATACCGGCGCGAGTGGACCGGGCGCTACTACGAGGTGTGGTCGCGCCGGTCGAGCGCACGCACGGTCGCGCAGGAGGCGCTTCAGGGTGATGGCGGCACGGCTGACTGCCGCCTGCTGCGGCAGGTCGCGTCGGTGGCCGAGGGCGGAGCACGGATCGAGGCCACCCCCGCACCCGACGCCACGGAGATGCGGACCGCGGACCGGCCGCTGCCCGCGAGCTGGGCCCGGCGCGAGAACGATCCGTCGCTCGTGCAGACCGTTGGTCCAGGCGTGGTGCGCGGCAGCGTGGCGGTTACCGAGTCGGGGGCCTATGAGGTCTGGCTGCGCGGGTCGTTCGGGCGCGAGGTGGACGTGCGAATCGACGGGCGGCATGCCGGCTCGGCGCGTGATGAGCTCGCGCAGCCCGCCAACTGGCTCGAGCTCGGCTCGCTCGAGCTTGACGCGGGCACGCACCCTGTGGAGCTCGTACGTGCCGGCGGAGACCTGGCGCCTGGCAACGGCGACGGACCGCGGACGCTCGGCTCGCTCGTGCTGCGGCGACGCGAACCACAGGCCGCCCAGCTCTCGGTGCCGCCCCGCGAGTGGCGCAGCCTCTGCGGGCGCAAGCTGGTCTCGGCGAGCGCGCTCGCTCCCGCCTCATGAGGAGGCTCCTGGCGGGCGACCGCCGCGTCTGGCTCGCCGGGGCAGCGGTGCTGGCGCTGGCCGCGCTGACGATGCTCGCCTACCTGCTGAAGGACTCGGAGAGCTACTTGGGCACGAACAGCGTCGGCGTGCGCGGGGTGGTCACCGACGTGCAGAGCGGCCAGCGGCTCTGCGTCGGCGACTTCGACCTGCCCGATGGGACCGGCCGGGTGCAGGTGGCGATCGGATGGACCGGAGAGCGCCGTCCGGCCATCGAGGCCGTGCTCCGCGCGGGCGGCGAGGTCCGTCGGGCGACGGTGGAAGGCGCCTCGCTTTCGGCACCGGCCAGCCCCGTCGCGCTCGACATCCCCGTGCGGGAGGTGCACACCCCTGGAGAGTCCGCGCCCGGGCGGCTCTGCCTGACGCCCACCGACGGGACCGCGGCCATGGGCGGCACCAGCGGTGTGCAGGCCGATCAGCGGCCGCCGCTGCTGGACGGCGAGCCGCTCGACGCGCGCGTGGCGCTGCGCTTCCTGGCGCCGGAGGGAGAATCCCGCACCCTGCTGTCCGCGCTGCCGGATGCGATCGAGCGTGCCGCCGTACTCAGGCCCGGGATCGTGGGTCCGTGGCTCTACGCGCTGATCTTCCTTGTGCTGCTCCCGGCGCTGGCGTTTGTCTCGCTGAGGCTGATGGCCACCCGGGCGGCCGGCGCTGAGCGCGTGCGCAGCGCCGTGGCCACGGTTGCGCTCGTGGCGTTCCTGAACGCGGCCGCATGGGCGCTGATCACACCGGCCTGGCACGGCCCCGACGAGCCGGACCACTTCGCCTACGCGCAGAGCGTTGCCGAGCGGGGGGAGATGCCCGACAAGCAGCCGTCCGATGCTCTGGCGTTCTCCTCTCGTTCCGTCGTGGCGCTCGACGCCGCGCGCACGTATTCGGTGGTGGGCCTGGGCGACGCCAGGCCGCCGTGGCTTGCGGCGGACGAGGCGCACTACCGGGCTCGGCTGGCCCGCGATCCTGGGCGCGAGGACGACGGCGGGGGCTACCTGGTCTCCACGTCCGCGCACCTGCCCGGCTACTACCTCCTCACGGTCCCCGCATACGCGGCCGCGGACTCGGAGGACACCTTCTCCGAACTCACGGCGATGCGCCTCGTGTCCGCGCTGCTGGCCGCGCTGGCGGCTGCGTGCGCGTTTCTCACCCTGCGGGAGCTCGCGCCGCGGAGGCAATACCTGGCCGTGGGCGCGGGCCTGCTCGTGGCCTTCCAGCCGATGGTGGCCTTCATGTTCGGCGTGGTGAACAACGACGCGGGCGTGAACGCCGTCGCCGCGCTGCTCATCTTCCTGCTGGTGAGGGGTCTGCGGCGCGGGCTGACCGTGCCGCTGGGGATCGCGCTCGGCGTGACGCTTGCCCTGCTGCCCCTGATGAAGGCCACCGGCTCGGCCCTCTACCCGGCCGCCATCGTGGGGATCGCCGGGATGGTCTGGAGGCGGCACGGCTCCGCCGACCTGCGCGGTTACGGGGCGCTGGCCGGAGCTGCCGCCGCTCTCCTCGCGATCCGCGCCGCTGTCGTGTCGGCGCTCGAGGGGCCCACCGCGGTCGCGGCGGGGGGAATCGGAGGCGCCGGCGTGGGCGGGACGATCAGCCGCGCGCTCGACGATCCGGGCACCTTCATCTCCTACACGTGGCAGATGTTCCTGCCGCGCCTCCCGTTCATGACCGACCTCCACGTGAACAAGTGGCCGGCGTTCGACGTCTTCATCGAGGGCGGCTGGGCCGCGTTCGGCTGGCTCGTGGTCCGGTTTCCGCAGTGGGTGTACCTGGCGATCGCCGCCGTGAGCCTCGCCATGGCGGCGCTGTGCGTGGCGGCCGTGGTGCGACATGCACCGGCCGCGCGGCGGCTCGGATGGGAGCTCGCGGTGCTGATTGTCGCCCTCGCCGGCGTGGTGGGCGGCGTCGAGGCCGCCTATTTCACTGGCGCGCCACGCCCCGTCCCCGCCGAGCAGGGGCGCTACATATTCACCGCCATCGTTCCGCTGGCGGCCATCGCCGTGGGCGGGGCACTTGCGTTCCGGGACCGGATCGCCACCGTGGTCGTGGCGACGCTGGCCAGCGCGGTGATCGCGCTCGGCTACGCCTCGCAGCTGCTAGCCCTGACCCGCTTCTTCGCCTGAGGCGAGCGTGGCGGGCGCATCCCGCTCGCGCTCGCGCAGCGCCTCGCGAAGGTGGTGCTCCACCTGCCGCCCGGCCTCCTCCCACGACGCCTCGGCGGCCTGGGCGAGCCCGGCCCGGGAGCGGCGCTCCCACAGCTCGCGATCCTCGAGCAGCCGTTCGAGCGCGTCCGCGATTGCGACCGGATCCGGGTCGGCGAGCTCGATGCCGCCGTCGCGGCCGAGCTCGGCCTCCGTGCTCGCCCCCGCCAGGTCCACGCACGGGAGGCCGCAGGCCAGCATCTCCTGCGGGATCAGCGAGTAGTTCGTCAGCGACAGGCAGAGTCCGACGGTGGCCCCGCGATAGCGGCGGGCCAGCAGCTCCGGCTCCACCACTCCGAGGTGCTCGTGGTCGAACGCCAGGCCGAGCTGCTCCTCCTGCCCGAACAGCACCACGCGCAGGTCGGGACGGCGGCGCTGGAGCTCGTGCAATGCGATCTCGCCGAGCGGCACGGCCCGCCTCGGCGTGAAGCCGCGGGCGTAGAAGATCACGGTGTCGCGCCGGCGCTCGTCCGGGCCGGGGCGATAGATCTCGTGGTCGACGCCGAGCCGGAACCAGCCGCCGTGCTGCCCGTAGCGGCGCGCGAGCAGATCGCGCAGCCAGCGTCCCGCCGAGATCCCGTACAGCCCGAGCTCATAGGTATGGGCGGCCCACAGCGCGTCGGCGGAGGTGGCGAAGAACTCCGGCTCGTGGTCGTTGATGAGATAGGCGCGGGCGCGCACATGCGGGAGGCGCACCACCGGGTAGGCGGTGTCCCACCCGGTTGCCACGGCCACGTCCGCCCCGTGCCAGCTGTCGAAGCCCTTGTAGACCGGCGCTCGCACCGGCACGAACTCGTCGACCACGCGGCGGCGCAGCACCGCCGCGTTCTGACGCCCGAGGCGCCCGCGCGGATCGTGCATCCAGATGCTGCACGTGTGCCCCGCTCGCTCGAGCCGGTCGACGAGCGTGAAGATCGTCATGTGGCCGCCGCTGCCCTTGTCGAAGGGAGGGATCACGACGGCGATGTGGAGCGGCGTGCGCTCGGCCATCCCCTCCACCGGCTCCTCGAGCGCCGCCGGGCCGTTGGCGTACAGCTCGAGGATCTCCTCATAGGGGGAGCGGCCGCCGCTGCCTCTCACGCTCCGGCCGCGGTCGCCGGCGCCCCGCCCCTCGAGCGAGAGCGTCCGCTGAACGCTGTCGGGGAGCCGGGCGGCGTGCGCACCCAGCGCGGAGCCCACGCGGCGGCCGGCCTGGTGCGCTGCGGCCCGTGGCAGCCAGCGCGCTCGCGAAGCTGGGGACATGCCGCGCTCACGCATCCAGCGTGCGTCTCGAACGACCTCGCGCGCGGCCTGCTTCGGCTGCAGCCGCTCCACGTGGCCGGTCGTCTCGCGCAGCCCGCGGTACTCGTCGAAGTAGCGCCGGGTGAAGTCGAGTGCGCCGTAGTCGTGCGCGTGCAGCACGGCGGCTGCCGGATGGAACACCTTCACCCAGCCCGCGTCGAGCATCGCGCGGCCGAAGGCCTGGTCCTCCGAGTAGGCCACGTCCGGGAAGCGCAGCTCGGCCCAACACGCTCGGGCGTAGCAGGCGTTCACGTTCGAGAGGAAGGTCGGGTCGCCGCGCCGCTGAAGCACCGGGCGGCCATCCGGCGCGAACCCGTCGAAGAACTCGGTGAGCCCGCGAGCGATCATCGGGCTGGTGTCCGGATGGGGGAGGTGCGGACCGAAGGCCGCGCCGGCACGGTCGTCCAGCGTGAACGCCTCCCTGAACGCGTCGAGCCAGCCGTCCACCGGCACGGCATCCTGGGTGAGGAAGCAGATCAGGTCGCCGGACGCGCGCTCGGCGCCGAGGTTGCGGGTGCGGCCGTGGCCGAACTCCTCGGGAGGGATCTCGATCACCTCAGCTCCCGCGGCGCGCGCGATCTCGCGGGAGCGGTCGCGCGAGCCCGAGTCGATCACGATCAGCTCGGCCGGGCCCTGGGAGGCAACGCCCGCCAGCACC
This sequence comes from uncultured Thermoleophilaceae bacterium, assembly GCA_963825345.1. Taxonomy (GTDB): domain Bacteria; phylum Actinomycetota; class Thermoleophilia; order Solirubrobacterales; family Thermoleophilaceae; genus JACVRW01. The sequence continues at coordinate 738,016 of CAWGSQ010000012.1, forward strand.
TCCTCCAGGCGCTCCTCCCCGTCCTTGACCGGGATCACTATGGAGAGCGTCTCCGGCACGCTACGAGAGCCGCCGCAGCGCCTGCCGCTTCAGCGCCTGCAGCGTGCGCACCGTGCCGAGGAGGATCAGGTACACGATCCGTCCGATGGGCGTGGGCATCACGCGGTTGAGGTCGAACGGCAGCCGGTCGGCCCAGTAGGAGCGCTCCTGCGCCGCGGCCACGGCGGCCTCGGCCTTTGCCGTCCGCTCCGCGAGCTCGCGTTCGAGCTGGTCGACGCGCGCCCGCAGCCGCTCGAGCTCCGCCAGCTCTCGCTCTTCTGGGTGTGCGCTCATCTCAGAGATGCTCCGCAATTCTCGGCGACTCGCGGTTGAAGACCCACAGTCCGAGCGCGAACGAGCCGAGGATCAGGGCGATTGGGATCAGGATGCGAACCGATCCCCCCAGAGCGGCGGAGAGGTCCGGAGCCGAGCTGTCGATCACGGCGTGCCGCATCTCGGCCATGATCGCGGCGAGCGGCTGCGCGGTGTACTCGTGCTGGCAGCACGGGTCGACGAGCGTGGTCACGTAGAGGATCGGGGACGCGTAGAAGAGGATCTGGGTGAAGACCTCCCAGATCGGCTCGATGTCGCGGTAGCGCACGAACAGCACGCTGAGCAGCATCCCGACGCCGCTGGCAAGCAGGGCCATCGCCAGGATGAGCGGTATGAGCTCGAGCCAGCCCCAATCCGGATAGACGCCGCTCCCAATCGCGAAGATGAACACCGCCAGCAGCGTGCCCCCGAGGTTGAACAGCCCCGTAAGGGTGATCGCCATCGGGATGGCCAGGCGCGGAAACGAGATCTTGCGCAGCAGGTTCTCGCGAGCCACGAGCGAGCGCACGCAGGAGTTCGTGACCTCGGCGAAGAAGTTGAACATCACGAGCGCGAACAGGATGTAGACGCCGTAGTTCTCGACGTCGTCGCCGAGGTGCGCGATCTCCGTGAACACGACGTAGATCACTCCGAAGAACGCGAACGGGCGGGCGAGTTGCCACACGTAGCCGAGCACCGACCCGTAGAAGCGCAGCTTCCAGTCGGTCACGGCGAGCGTCCACGTCAGTGCGAGGAAACGCCGGAAGTCCCCCACCACGATCCCGCCGGTCACGTTCCTCGACTCGTGGATCACCGCGCTCACCTCAGCGCTCGATCTCGAAACGGTGCGGTGGGTCGATCAGCCCGCCGCTCGGCTGGGTGGAACTGAGGATCACGGTCGCCATGTCCTCGCGGAGGTCGAGCGTGTCCTGCCCGCTCCCCTCGCGCGCCACCGACGGCGAGGCGCGGTACCGGCCCGGGCCGAACCAGGCGTCGAGCTGGACGCGCACGGTCGCCGACTCACCGGCCTCGAAGACGCCGGTCTGCGGCAGCGACCACTGCGTTGTCGTGGCGAACACCGTCTGGCCGGCCTCGTTGCGCACCGACACGCCGAAGACGGGGTTCTCGGTCCGCTCGTTGAAGAGCATCTCGAAGGCGATGTCGAAGGTCTCGCCGTGCGGCAGCTCGCTCACCGGCTCGCCCGCGACCTCGAACCGGCAGGTCCTGATCTCGACCGGCCGCTGGACCGCCTCGCGCGCGGGTGCGTCGTGAACGAGACCGCCGAAGTTCACCTGGTTGTAGAGCAGGCCGATCTCGTGCGGGTGGCCGATCGACAGGACGTTCCCGCGCTCGATCAGCATGGCGCGGTCACAGAAGCGCTCGACCAGTGTCATGTCGTGCGTGACGAAGAGGATCGTCTTGCCGGCGTCCTTCAGGCGATGGAACACCTCGAAGCACTTCTGCTGGAACGACGCGTCGCCCACCGCGAGGACCTCGTCCACGAGCAGCACCTCCGCGTCCACCTGCGTGGCGACCGCGAAGCCGAGCCGCACGCCCATGCCCGAGGAGTAGTTCTTCAGCTTGAGGTCCACGAACTCCTCTAGCTCCGCGAACTCGATGATGTCGGCAAAGCGGCGGCGGGCCTCGGCGCGGGAGAGGCCCATCATCACCGCGTTGATCACCACGTTGTCCTCGGCCGCCAGATCCGGGTTGAAGCCCACGCCGAGCTCGATGAACGGCGACAGCCGGCCCTCCACGGAGATGGTGCCTTGGTCGAGCCGGTAGATGCCGGCGATGCACTTCAGGAGCGTGCTCTTGCCGGATCCGTTTCGTCCGACGATCCCGAAGAACTCACCCCGCCGTACGCCGACCGAGACGTCTTTCATCGCGTCGAACGCGTCGTAGGTCCGGGACCGGAACGGGTGAAGAGCTCGTTCCTTGAACGTGTGGTACTGCTGATGCGGGATGCGGAACGTCTTGGAGGCCCCGTCCACGGACACGGCGAGGGGGGCGTCAGAGAGGGCGGCAAGCCGCTCTGTCGCCTCGGAGCGCACATCGAGATGCATCGCCGGGGAACGCTAGAGGATCGATACCTACGCTCCGCTGGTAAGCGCGTGCGCTAGCTTGCGCGCGATGCGCGCACGGCCCTGGGCGGATCTGCTCGACCGTCACCGCGAGGAGTGGGTGGCCTCACTCGGCGCGACCGATGCACCCGACGCCGACGCGCTGCGTGCCGCGGCCGCGGAGGGTCGGCCGGTCGTTGTCGGGCTGCGAGCGGACACGCAGGGCGCAGCGGAGCGGGAGGCGAAGCGCCTTGCCGCGGAGCTCGGCGGCGTGACGGTGTGTCAGCGGCTCGCCGCCGGTTCGCTGATAACCGCGGAGGAAGGCGCGGCCGGTGACGCCGTGCACTTCCTCGTCTGCGTGAACGTCGACGAGGCCCTGGCCGCCGCGCCGAGCAGCGTCACGGAGTCCGACGCCGTACCGCTGCTCACCGGCTACGTCCGCTTCCTCGAGGAGGCGAATCGGAGTCTGAGCGAGGCGAACGTTCGGCTCGCGCGCGAGCGCCTCGGCATGCACGACTCGGCCGCCGCCGCGCTTGTGGCGGACCTTCAGCGGCAGCTCGAGTCGGCGGAGGCCAACTACGACGCGGCGCTGAAGACGGCGCTGCTGGCGCCGCGCTACCGCGCGGTGGACAAGCTGCGCGATCTGCTGTTCGAGGTGCCCGGGCTCTCCGCCCTGCTCCGCCTTCGCCGCCGCATGATCGGCGCGCGCTCTAGTCAGCGCTGACTGAGGGCGTGCTGCGCCGCCCGGCGCGGAAGGCCCGCGAACAGCGGTTCCTGCAGGACCACGCCGTGCGCCCCGGCGCGGGCCAGCTGGACGAAGATGTTCGAGTCACCGTCGCGCACGGCATCCTCGTCTCGAGTCGCGGCCTCGAGCGCCGTCCTTCGCACCAAGGCCACCGAGGGGCTCGCGTCCATCTCGGCGAGCGGAAGCTGGTAGCTCCCGGGGGGAGCATGCACGGGTGTATCGCCGCTCGCGGCAAACGCCGTGACCCACGCGAAGTCGGGCTCGCTGGCGAGCACGGCCGCGGCTCGCCGCAGGAAGTCGGCCTCGAGCACCGCTCCGGCGGGCATGAGCAGCACGAGCTCGTCGGACGTTTGCGCCAGCCCTTCGGCCCAGCCCACCCGCTGTCCCCAGCCCCCGCCCGACGTGGCCACCACCGCGTCCACCTGGGTGAGTGCGGAGGCTGGTCCGGGAACCGCACCCGAGGCCCCCACCACGAGCACGGCGCCCACCGGTGGGCCGCTCAGCTCGTCGAGCGAGACCAGGGTCGGATACGGGTCTCCGCCGCCCGCTTCGCACGCCACGAGCGCGGTCACGCTCGGGGTGGCCGGCGGGTCGGCTTCGATCTCCCCGGCATCGCCGCGGCGTTCGAGAACGTCCAGGTAGGCCTGCAGAGGACCCTGCTCCTGAGCGTCACGGTCGAAGGCCGCACGCGGGAGTCGCTCGGCGATCATCTCGGTGAGCCGGTCGCGCCCGGCAAGCACCTCGCCCAACGTCGCCGCGAGGTCATCCGCGCTGGCCGAGGCGGTGAGCCAGCCGGACTCGCCGTGCTGGACCACGTCCACGATGCCACCGGCCGGGGTGGCCACCACCGGCCGGTTGCACGCGAGCGCCTCCCTGACCACGTAGGAGAACGTCTCCCAGCGCGTCGGCACCACCACGGCGTGGTGTTCGACGATGAGCCGCGGCACCTCCTCGTGGGGAACCCGATCGACGAACTCGATGCGCGGATCGCCGGCGGCGAGCTCCTCCGCGTGCGCGCGCATGGACGTGCCGTCGGGGCCGCTCGAGGTATCCCCGCCCACGATCGTCAGCTCCAGCTCCGCGTCCGGGAGGGAGCGCACGGCCGCGATCAGCTCGGTGATCCCCTTGCGCCGCTCCAGCCTGTTCAGGTAGAGCAGCCGCAGTGGTCCGTCGGCTGACGGTGCCTCCACATCGGACGGCGGTGACAGCTCGGTGGTCATCGGCAGCGGGCTCTTCAGTGCGGGTGCCAGCGCGCCCTCTCCGTAGAAATCGGCGTAGCGCTCGAGGGTGTCGCCGCCTGGCTCGAGTACCGCGTCGGCGAAGCGGAGCGGGAAGCGCTCGAGCCCCGCGAGCACCTGAAGGTGGAGGTCCGACGTAACGTCGTTGAGCGCAGCGCACATCTCCCCACTGGTGTGCAGGCGAATGACGAGCGCGGTGTTGCGCAGCCGAGGGTCGTGCCCGCGCCGCGCGTGAGCGGCCGCGAAGCCCTCGGCCTGGTAGTCGCCCATCTCGAGGATGTCCGGGCCCCCGTCCGGATAGAGCTCGGCCACGCCCCCGAGGAGACGCACGCTCCAGGCCTGGTTCCATGAGAGGAACGGAGAGAGGTCTCCCTCGGGCTCGTCCACGAAGGCGAAGCGAACGCCTCCCGGGAGCCGGTCGTCGCCGGCCCGCACCATCTCCTCGTACTCCGCTCGCCACTCGGAACTGGTGAGGATCGAGACCTCCGCGTGCCTCGACAGGAACCGTGCCGCTGCCCACATGTAGCGCCCCAGCCCGCCGCCCTCGACGAACGGCCAAACCTCGCGTGAGGCGAGCACGATCGACCAGCCCCGACGCGCGCTGGTAGCTTGGCCGGTCATGCGGATCGCCTTCGTTGCACGGGAGTTCTACCCTTTCACAGGAGGGGGGATTGCCCCCATCGTGGCAGCGGCGGCGCGGCAGCTGGCGGAAGTGGCCGAGGTCACCGTCGTCACGAGCGCGGACTACAGGCAGGAGTACCAGCGGCTCCGCGCTCAGGGCGATCCACGCCTACCGCCCGACTCGGTGAGGCTCGTTTTCGTCGAGGAGCCGGACGGCGAGGACTGGGGCGCCTACCTGTCGTACATGCACGCGTACAGCGCCCGGGTCGACCGCGCGCTGCGGCAGGCCTTCCCCGACCAGGGCCCTGACACGATCGAGTTCTGCGACTACCTGGGCGAGGGCTTCGTGACCGCTCAGGCCCGCGAAAGCCAGGATCCCTGGCTCGAGCAGACCCGGGTCTGCGTCAGGCTGCACACCACGGCGTACCTGTGCGCGGTGCTCGACGGGCAGCTCGCCGATGACTTCGCCACCAACGCGATCTTCGACGCCGAGCGGTATGTCCTGAGCCGGGCGGACACGGTGCTCTGGCCCGGCGGTGACGTGCTCGGCACGTACGAACGAATCTACGGCGCCGAGGCGCTCGCGCCGGCGACGAAGCTTCCCGACGCGTTCTTCGACGAGGACGAGGGGGCCCCCGTGGACCGCGAGGTTCCCGGCGACGGCGACGCTCTGCGCGTCCTCTACCTCGGTCGCCTCGAACGTCGCAAGGGCGTGCAGAACCTCGTGCGTGCGGTCACCGGCCTGGCGAGCCCGGATGTGCGGCTGACCCTCCTGGGGGCGGACACCGATACCGCGCCGCTCGGCGCCTCCATGCGAAAGCAGCTCGAGCTGATGGCGGCGCAGGACCACCGCATCTACTTCGGTGGCACGGTGCCGCGCAACGAGGTCGGCGCGTACATCCGCGACAGCCACGTGGTCGTGATCCCGTCGCTGTGGGAGTGCTGGCCGAACACCGCCCGTGAGGCCCTGATGCACAACCGCCCGGTGCTGGCCACCCCTGTCGGCGGGCTCTGCGAGATGGTCGAGCCCGGCCGCAGCGGCTGGCTCACCCGGGACCGCTCCGCCGAGGCCATCGGCGCCGCGCTCGCCGAGCTCGCCGCCCAGCCGGGTGAGATCCGGCGAATGATCGAGTCCGGGACGCCGAGGGAGGTCTTCGAGAAGCTGACGGACCGCTCCGCCCTGGTCGAGGGCTACCGCGCGCTGGCGCGTCGCCCGCAGAGAAGCACGCCTCGAACGGGCGAGGCCCCGCTCGTGTCGATCGTGATCCCCTACTTCAAGTTGGACCGCTATGTCCGGGAGACGCTCGCCTCGGCAGCTGCCCAGACCCATCCGGACACCGAGATCGTGATCGTGAACGACGGCTCACTTCGCGCGGAGGACGAGCTCGTCTACGCGCTCGCCGAGGAATTCGGCGCGCGTGTGGTCACGCAGGTGAACTCCGGACTTGGGGCAGCCCGGAACTTTGGGATCGCGCAGAGCCGTGGTCGCTACGTGGTTCCTCTGGATGCGGACGACGTGATCGCGCCGGAGTTCGTAGCTCGCTGCGTCCGTGCCCTCGAGGGCAATGAGTCGCTCGCGTACGTGACCAGCTGGGTGGAGTACATGGATCCGAGCGGTCGCCCGGCTTCTGACGAGAGCGGGGGCTACTACCCGTTCGGCAACTGGAGCGTCCTCATGGAGCGCAACAACGTCGGCGGGACCTGCGTGGCCCTGATCAGGCGCAGCCTCTTCGAGCGCGGCTTCGCGTACAGCACCGACCTGACGAGCTACGAGGACTGGCTGCTTTATCTGGAGTTGCACCATGCCGGCCACCATGGCGGCGTGATCCCAGAGCGACTGATCCGATACCGGGTCCGCGACGAGTCGATGATGCGCACCGTCGGCGCCCCGCGCCTGGCCCGTCTGTACGAGGAGCTCAGCGCCCACCGACGTGAGCTGCAGATCAGCTGGACCGCTCCCGGCGCGGCCTAGACCCATGCGTGAACGAATTGGCCGGTCGGTGTCGGGCGAGGTGGTCGGCTACGCCGTGCTCGCGATCGGCCTGGCCGCGCTGCTCTGGTCGCGCATCGGCGATGTCGACGGCTTCTACCTGGACGAGTGGATCTACGTTCACGGGTCGGAGTACATATGGGAGCACCTCCCCGGGGGCCTCATCGCCGAGATCCCGTTCTGGGACCGCGGCGCGCAACGGCTCTACTCGACGCTGCTCATCCCTCTCTGGGGTCCGCTGCCCACGTCCACGGCGTACACCTCCGCCCACGTTCTCAACGTGGTCCTCCTCGTCAGCGCGATCGTGCCCACGGCCCTTCTGGCCCGCGTGGTGATCGACAACCCCGCTCTGCGAGTGCTGGCCGTGGCTCTCGGCACCGTGGTCCCGTGGCTCATGATCGGGTCGCACCTCCTGACGGAGAACCTCGCCTTTCCGCTGTACATGTGGGCGGTTTACGCGATCGTCCGCTGCGCGCAGGAGCCGTCACTCGCGTGGCAGGCGGCCGCCCTGGGAGTGATCGCCGCGCTGACGCTGTGCCGGTTGAACCTGGGCTTCGTGGTCATCGCCCTGTTCGCGGCCGTGATCGTCGCCGAGGCCTTGCGGCGGCGCGACGAACGCGACGTCGCGCTTCGCCAGTGGTTCGGCCGCGTTCTGAGACGCGAGGCGCTCATCGTCGCGGCGGGCGTCCTGGCCGTGGTGGTGGCCGCAGTACTGGCGGTCCGCGGAGGCTCGGGCGTGAGCGGCCGCTACGGGCTCGACTTCGACAGCTCAATCCAGCGGCTCTTCGGCGCAACCGCGGGGGACACGTGGCGCACCGTGTTCACCTATACACGCGGCTTGGTGGTGGGCGGGTTCGTCTTTCCGGTGGCGATTGGCCTCGGTGTCGCGCTCGCAGGGGTCTTCGGCCGGCTCGGCCGCCGCTTCGTCGTTCCGTCCCTCGTCGCCCTGCTGGGCCTCGCCGTCGTGGTGATCGTGGTCTCGACCTCGACCGTGGGCGGGTCGATCGAGGAGCGCTACGTCATGTACGTGTACACGCCGATCGCCGTCCTGGCCGTGGCAGGCCTCCCGATGATCCACCGAATCTGGTACTGGCTCATCCCCGGCGGCGCCGTGACGCTGTACGCGCTTGCGGAAGGGATTCCCGCCCTCGCCGGGAACGCCGGACACTTCTTCGCCGCCCCCGCCGGGGCGTTTTGGACGCGCGTCATCGAGCATCGCCTGGTCCGCTGGGAGGACGATCTGCTCGGCTGGCTGCCCATCGACGCCAGGGGCTGGCTGCTCGTCGCGGCCGGTCTGGTCACCGTGTTGATCTTCGTGGTGGTGGCCGACCGGCGCGGTCACGCCCGCGTGATCGTCCCGACCCTGGCCACCGGTCTCCTCCTCTGCGGGGTCGCGCAGGCTCTGGCGCTGAACTACGGCTTCAAGCAGGAGCTGTACGGCACCGCTGAGGCCCCGGGAGGCATCGCACTCTCCCCGAGCCACGACGCCGATCGTGAGACGTGGCTCGACGACGAGGGAGATACCGGGCGCGACATTGCGGTCATGCCCGGCCTGGTCTCGGCCGCAGCGCCGTATGGCGGCACCGAGTCGCTCCAGTTCTGGAATCGGGCGCTCGATTCCACGGTCGCGCTCCGCTGGAACGGAACCGTCGTGCCCGTGCCACCGGGGTACTCGGTTGTGGAGGCCGAGCTTGGCTCCGATGGTCTGGCTCGATGGGGGGTCCGGCCCGAGTGGCTGGCCGCCCACCGGGACGATCCGCGAGTTCAGTTCCCCGGGCGGCTGGTGGCCAGCTCGCCGGTTTCTCATTACGGCCTCTACCGGACCGCAGGGTCTGAGCGGGCGCTCTGGACCAGCCCCCAGCTTCAGCCTGATGGCGCGGTCCTGAGGGGCCCGCCCGTGAGCATGACGCTCGACCGGGCCGCCGCGGGCCGGCCGCGAGCGCTCACGCTCACCCTTCGGGCTCCCGCGGGTGCCAGAAAGGCGGTGCGCTGGCGGCTGACCCGGGACGCGCGGCCCGTCACGGCCGGGGAGCTGCGTCCCAACAAGACACGTGAGCTGCGCGTGCGGGTCCCGGAGTGCGGAGCCGCCACGCGTTGTGCACCGGTGACGTGGGAACTCCGAGCATCAGGGCCTTCCGTTGACAGCCCGCTGCCGGTCTTCGGAGCAGCCGGGGCGTTGCGCCCGGTGCTGCTTCAGGTGGATGCGGTTCACATCGGACCCGGGCACTAGCGCTCATGTGGCACCAGCCGGGCCACGTGCCCGAGCCGGCCTCCCCCTCAGCCGTCCAGGAGCGTGAAGTCGAAGGGGATCTCGCCCGAGTGCGGATCCATCCGGAACTTGTCCGGATTCTCGCTGTCGTACGCACGTGTGGGGAAGTTGATCATCTGCCACTCGATCTCCCCGGTGTTCTGGGCGGCGTGCCAGACGCCCGGCGGGATGTAGAGCACTCCTCGGGAGACATCGGAGAAGTGAACCTTGGCGAATTGGCCCTGCGTGGGGGAGTCGTCGCGCCCGTCGTATAGGACGATCCGTCCCTCTCCGGCGAAGCCGTAGTGGCGGTCGGCCTGCAGGAGGTGCATTCCCCAGCCCTTGATGCGCCCCGGGGCCACCGTCACGTGATAGGCGTGGACGACGGGCTCGTTCCAGATCGAGCTGACCGAGTTCATGATCTGGGTCAGGTGCCCGCGGTGGTCGGTGTGCGGCACGAGGCGCTCCACCCTCGCGCCCTCGATTCCCAGTCCGAGGTCGCGGCTCACGACGTCCACGGTCGGCCTGTCCTTCCGTCCTTCAACGTGCGCTATTGACATGCTGGGATCTTATGAGCATGCGAATCGCGGCCGCGATCTCCACCTTCAACCGTCGGGAGACCGCGCTCCTGGCCATGCAGTCCGCGCTGGAGCAGACCCACCCGCCCGAGGCGGTGTTCATGGTCTGCGACGGCTGCGACGACGGCACCCAGGAGGCCGCCAGCGCGTTCGGCGACCCGCGGGTCGTGGTCCTCGACAAGCCCAAGGCGCCCGGCGCAGGATGGCTCAACCGCAACGACGTCCTCGAGCAGGCGGATGCCGAGGTGGTCGCGTGGCTGTCAGACGATGACCTCTGGCTCCCCGACCACCTGGAGCGGATCGTCCCCCTCTACGAGAGCGGTGTGGCGGACCTCGTGCAGTCGAGTTGCGTCCTGGTGGAGGCGGACGGCTCGATGCATGGGCACGGCCTCGACTGGAGCGTCGAGCGCTTCCGGCAGGGGGCGCTCGAGAAGGGGCGGCACGAGACGCCCTCCTCCGCGATGAGCCACACGATCGAGCTGGGCCGCAGGGCGGGCGGCTGGCGTACGGTGGACCGCTACGGCGACAAGGACTTCTGGCACCGGATGCTCCGCGCCGGCGCGCGCACCTCGATGCTCACCGAGCCGACCGTGTTGTTCTTCCGCGCCTGGGAGCGTCACCAGGCATACGAGGACAGAGTGCGCCAGAACAGCGCCTTCCTCGAGCGCATCCGGGACCCGGGCCAACTGCCGTGGGTCCGCGCCGAGATGGCTCATGCCGTCCACGGGCGCCAGGCCGCCGTGGACGAGCAGATCGAGCAACTCGAGCTGCGGATCGGCGACCTGGAGGCCGAGGCGGAGTGGCTCCGCGCGGAGCGCGAGCGACTCAGCACGGAGCAGGCGCCTAGGTGGCGCCTCCGGCGCTAGTACCGAGGCCGGCCAGCTCTCTCAGGTCGGCCACACGCCGCACAATCGCCGCGCCCTCGGCGGCGCTCGAGCGCGGCGGCGGGCCGCCCCCGAGGTGCTCGACGAACGAGCGCAGCTCCCTCAGCAGGGGCCACTCGCCGCTGATCGGCCGGCGTTCCAGCTCGGCTTCGCCCGGGTGCCCGTGTGCCACCACGATGTGGTCGTCGAAGCCGTCGGCGAGCCACGCCGACCCGGTCTCTCCAGCCAGACGCGTGTGCCGCCGGTGCTGCGGGGCGCTCGCGCTGTGCGAGATGGCGAGCCACGGATGCTCGCCCAGCAGCGCGGTCATCCCTGAGGGCCATCCACCTGTCACCTCGGCGACCGCCGCGGTGGCGGGCGGCAGCTCCCCGAGGATCTCGAGGCCGATGCCGAGGTCGTGCGGGATGTGAATCCACACGCTGTCCACGTCGCGGTGGGGTGAGCCCCAGCTCTCGCGCTGGCAGTGGACGCCGACCGTCTCGCCGAGCTCGCCGCTGCGCGCGATCTCGCGCAGCGCCTCGATCCCGGGATGGTGGCGCCACTTGTCCATCACGAACAGGCGCTCGCCGGTTTCACGAGCGAGGCGGTCGGCCGCTGCCGGGTCGACCGTCATCGGCTTCTCGACGTAGACCGGCACACCGAGCTCGAGTACCTCTTCCAGGACTGCGGCGTGGGTCGCGGTTGGCGTGGCCACGACCACGCCGTCGGCGTCACCGAGCAGTTCCACCCGGTCGACGATCCGCTCGGCGCCACCTGCCTCCGCTCGCTCGATGCTCTCGGCCGAGCGCGCCGCCACCAGCACCCGGCAGTCGAGCTCACGCAGGTCGCGAAGGATCTTGCTGCCCCAGCGCCCACAGCCGACGAGCCCAACAACCGCGGTCTCACTAGTAGCTGGCGGCGTCACTAGGTGCTCAGCGCTGCATCAACACCTGCGAGAACCTGCCGCGCTCGAACACCGTGCTGAGCGCGATCGGCTGCGGTTCCCCGCTGTGGGAAATGGTGGAGAACGTCCACCCATCGGCCTCGAGCCCTTGAAGGCGCTCGGTGAACGGCTCCCATTCGTCGCCCATGAGCTCGCGGGACAACTCGAAGCTCACCCGCCTCACGACTCCCGACGCGAGCAGTTGCTCCATCCCAGCGAACACCGTGTTCTCAGCTCCTTCGGCATCGATCTTGATGAGTTCGATTTGCTCGAACCGGCCCGCGTGCACATCGAGGGGCTCGGTCTCGACCTCGATGCGATCGACCTTGTCGACCCTGTCCTGCGTGTTCAGCAGGTGCTCCACCGGCCGCAGCGATCCCGTGCTCGTGTACTTGGTCGGCGCGAGGAAGGAGAGTGAACCGCTCGTTGCGGATGCCGCCTTGGCCACGATCTCCACGCGATCGTCAAGCCAGCTCATCGCCACGTTGTCGCGGAGCAGGTCGATCATTCTCGGGCAGGGTTCGTATGCGATAACGCGTCCGGTTTCCCAGACGCTGTAGGCCAGCAACACGGTGAACAGGCCCACATGGGCGCCGACATCGATCACGGTGTCACCCGGATTAATGGTGCGCTGGACGAACGCGGTAAAGGGGGCATCGTAGGTCCCGTTGGCCACCAGCTCGGGCATGAGGCTTACGTCGTCCGCCGGGAGAAGCAAACGTCCTCCCCAGGTGGTAGAGATGAGCATCCGGTTGCCGCCCACGTATGTCCCGTGGAGGCCGGTGGCACCAGATTGCGCCGAACGGTCTCGATCGCGTGCCTCCTCCAGCTCACGCACCGACGCGCGTAGAGCGTCGCGTTCACGAACGACCGGCACGCGCCGTTTCACGGACGCTGGGAAGCGGCTTGTGAGCCAACCCGCGATTTCCCAAACGCTACCTGCCGAGGCGTCCGGACATCCGGGGGGCGGAACCGGTCCGGCGCAGTGGTTGTACTAGCAGCACGGTGGAGGACCGGCCACCACAGGAAGCGGAGTTGATCGCGCGCGCCAAAGGCGGCGAGCTGCACGCCTATGAGGAGATCGTGAGACAGCACCAAACGATTGCGTTCAGGACCGCGTGGGTGATCACTCGCTCGGCAGCGGATGCGGAGGAGGCGGCTCAGGACGCCTTCGTGAAGGCGCATGCCGCGCTGCCAGGCTTCCGTGAGGGGGCGCCGTTTCGGCCCTGGCTGCTCGCGATCGTGGCGAACGAGGCCCGCAACCGCGTGCGGGGAGCTGGCCGGCACCTGCGCATCGCGCAGCGCGTGGTCGAGGAGCGCCGCCCGGACGATGCGGTCCCGTCGCCCGAGGCGGCGCTCCTCGACTCCGAGCAGCGCGAGCGGCTGCTCGCTGCGATCGAGCGCCTACCGCAGCCGGCCCGCGAGGCGATCGCCTGCCGCTACCTGCTCGACCTGAGTGAGGAGGAGACGGCTGCCGCGCTCGACTGCCCGCGAGGCACCGTCAAGTCACGCATCTCGCGCGCGCTCGACCGGCTGCGGCTGGAGCTCGGGGAGGTGGAGGCATGAACGAGCTGGAGCAGCGCCTCACGCAGCTGGGCCGCGAGCTCGACTGGCCGGAGACGCCGGAGCTCGCATCGGGCGTTCGGCAGCGCCTCACCGTGCCGGTGCGGCAGCGAAGGCGGCCAGCCCTCCTGCGGCGCTCGTTCGCCATCGCGCTGGCCTCGCTGCTTCTGCTTGCAGGGGGCGTCTTCGCCGCGGTGCCGGATGTGCGCGACGCGGTGCTCGAGTTCTTCGGGCTCCAGGGCGCGACGGTCGAGCGACGCCCCACCATTCCGTCTGCGCCGGAGCTCCGGCTGCTCGACCTCGGTCAGCGCACGACGCTCGAGCGTGCACGCGGCGAGGTCGGCTTCACTCCGCTCGTTCCGGCCGCCGCCGGACGGCCGGACGGCGTCTTCGTGAACACGCGCGCGCCGGGTGGCGAGCTGTCGCTGACCTACCGGGCGGGGCCGGGGATGCCGCGCACGGGTCGTGCGGGGCTGGGCCTGCTCGTCGGCGAGTTTCGAGGCGACCTCGCGCCCGAGTACACGGGGAAGATCGCCGGGCAGGCCACGCGCATCGAGCGGCTGCGCGTGGATGGCGAGCGCGCGATCTGGATCGAGGGCGCGCCGCACCTCTTCTTCTACCGTCCGCCGGACTCGGACTTCGCGGAGACCAACCTGCGCCTCGCGCACAACGTGCTGCTCCTGGAGCGCGGCAACCTGCTGGTGCGCCTGGAGGGCTCGTTCGACCGCGAGCGAGCGCTGGAGCTAGCCCGCTCGCTGCGTTAGTCCCCCAGTGGAGGCTAGACGCGATCGAGCACGTACAGGTCTTGGTTCAGCTCGACGCGCCCTGGCCGAAAGAGGACGACGCTCCATTCCGGCGTGAGCTTTGCGAGCAGCCACTCGGGCGACAGGAACGCGGTGCCCCAGTCCGGGTTCGTCACTCCGTGATCGCCCGCCCGGCCGAATTCGGCCTTGTACCAGAAGCCCCGCTGAGTGAGCGACTCGCGTATGTCGGCCAGCTGCTCCGGACCGCGCAGCCCCTCGCTGCTGGCGTGGACGATCGACTGCTCGCCGTGCGTGGTCACGAGCAGGCGCCCGCCCGGCCGGATGACACGGCGCATCTCGGCAAACCAGTCGAGGGCGGCCTGCTCCGCGAAGTGGCTCCAGATCGAAATGGCAAAGACTGCGTCGAAGTGCCCGTCCGGATAGGCGAGCGGTGGGCGGTCCGGGCTGCGCTCGAAGCTGACCTGGTGGATGTTCGCGCGCGCCCATTCGATCGCCTCGGGGATCGGGTCGCAGCCGTGCCAGTCCACGTCCGGGTACGCGGCGGCAAGCACCCTCACGACCCGGGCGGACGAACATCCAAAGTCGAGTGCCGTGACCCCCGAGCCGAACTCGAGGCCGGTCGCAGCCAGCGAGTCCGCCACGAGGTCCGCGTAGTAGGCGGACCCGCCGGCCGCCGTGGGCCCGTGAGCCATCGAGTGCACGCCGGGACCAGGCATCGTCGCCGAGAGTCCGCTCCGCTCAAGCGCCGACTCGACTCCGTGGTGTGCCGCAAAGGCGAGCGCAAGGTGCTTGCGGTACAGCGGCTCGGCGGTTTCCCAGAGCGCGAGCTCGTCGGGGCCGAGGCGGGCCTCCACCGCGGCAACGTCGGCGGCCGACAGCCGCTCGTAGAGCAGGTCGGTCACGGGCGAGGCGCTGGGCGGGTCAGGCGAGAGCTCACGCGCCCCGAAGGTGCTCGTGTGTTCGACCGGAGCGGCGCGCCGCCGACCTCTCAACAGCCGGCGCAGCCGGCGCAACACCGCCGCAACCGCGTGGCGCACCGCCCCCACGTCGCTAGTCCTGCTGCGCGAGGCGCCGGAGCGGGATGGCGTACCAGAGCACCAGGAACAGCAGGGCCACGAGGCCGGCGGCAATCGCGGTGGTCTTCGAGCTGTAGAGGAAGTCGGTGATGAGCGTGATCGCGCCGGTCATCGCCGTGGCCAGCAGGGTCAGTCCAGCGATCGCGAGCCGGTTGCCTCCGAACACGATCCGCTCCTTGTCCTGCTCGCGGAACTCGATCCGGTGGTGCGCGGTGGGCGCGATCAGACACGCGCATGCCGCCGTCGCGCACAGGAGGGTCACGAAGTAGACCGTCCGCTGAAAGCTCGTTATGTCGGCAAAGCGCTGGTTGAACGGAACGACGAGCAGGAACGCGAACAGCACCTGAACACCCGGGAGTGCAACGCGCAGCTCACCGAGAAGCTGCTCGAGGTTGCGATCGAGCCGCTCCTTCTCGGTCTCGTCGCGCCCCGCGTCCTCGCGCCCCGTCTCCTCGCGCCTTGAAGCGTCCATGCGGTGGAAGAGTAAGCCCGCCCGCCTGACCGAGGCGGGCGGGCTCAAGTGCTACTTGGAGCGGGACCTCGTCGAGGAGGAGCGTGAGCTCGCCCGCGTGCTCTTCGCCCGCGTGCTCTTCGCCCGGGAGCCGGAGCTCTTCGCGCGCGAGCCGGAGCTCTTGGCGCGCGAGCCGGAGCTCTTCGCTCTTGACGCGGAGCCCTTCGCCCGCGAGGTCGAGCTCTTCGTGCGCGACGCTGAGCTCTTCGTGCGCGACGCCGAGCTCTTGGTCCGCGACCCCGAGCTGCGCGAACCGCTCGACGAGCGGCTCGAGCCGTTCGACGAGCCGCGCGAGCTGCTGCTGCGCGAGCTGCTCGACGACGAGCGCCTCGCCCTTCCGTTGCGACGCTCGGCGGCCGGGATCTCCTCCTTCGCCACCGCCTTCGCAAGCTGCGGGATCTGCTTCTCGAGGAACTTCGCCATGCGCTCCTCCTCGCGACGAATGCCGCGGGCGAGCTTGGCCGTCTCCTTGTCGTTCACGGCGTCCGCGAGCGCCTCGATGCCCGTGTAGGTCGCGATCTCCTCGAACTCGTTGTGGTACTCGGTCTTCGCGTTCTTGAGCATCTTCTCGGCCTCGCCCGTGCCGCGGATCGCGTGCAGCGGACCCTGGGCCGCAGCCACGGCCTTGCTCGCCACGTTCGTGACCGCCGAGGCGGCCTCGACGACGGCGGTGGGGCCCGAGCTCACGGGGCCGGCCTCAGCCTTGCCGCCGAGCTCGCGGATGCGCGTCTTCAGCTGACGCGAATGTCCCTTGGTCTCCTTCAGATGCTCACGGAGCCGCTTCTTGTACGGGGCCCGCGTGGTCATGGCGATATGAGCCTCGAGGGCGGTCTCGAGTTCCTTCTCTTTGCCGTACGCCTCGTTGAGGTACTGGATCAACTTCGTGTCCCTGGCGTTCGGATTCGCCATCTGTCTTGATGCCTCCCTGTCGATTACGAACGTTTTGCCTACCCGGTGGGACGCGTGCGCAACCACTCGCGCCGGGTACCGTTCAGGCATGAGCAGTTGGGACGACGACGACGACTGGACCGGAACTCCGCCCGAAGGTCATCACTCCGCGTCGCGGGCGAACCCTGGCTTCTGGGCCGACAACCGAACGCCGCTCTCGATCACCGGGATCGGGGTGGGGATCGCGCTGATCATCCTGCTGATCGCCTGGCTCGCGTGAGCTAGGCGTGCCGCAAGCATCCGACCTCGCTCCGGCGCCGTTCATCGTCGGCGTGCCCCGCTCGGGCACGACGCTGCTGCGGCTCCAGCTCGACGCGCATCCGGAGCTCGCGCTCCCGGCGGAGACCGGCTTCGGCGAGGTTGCGCGACGGTTCGAGGGAAGCGCAGTGACGCGCGACGCGCTTCTTGAAGCCCTGACGGGCATGCCGACTTGGGAAGACCTCGCGATGAGCCGCGACGAGCTCGCCGACCTCCTCGCCGGGATGGAGGACGGCGACCTGTCCGCGGGCCTGCGCGCCTTCTACCGCGGCTACACGGCCGCGCGCGGCAAGACCCGCTACGGCGACAAGACGCCCGGCCACGCCGTCGACATGGACGTCCTTGCGCGCGTGCTTCCCGAGGTGCGATTCATCCACCTCATCCGGGACGGGCGCGACGTCGCGGCGTCGCTCCGCGGTCTCCCGTTCGCACCTGGGGATGGAGGAACCGCGGCGATCGCTGCCGCATGGCGAGACACGGTCTGGCGCGCCCGCCGCGCCGCGGCGAATCTTCCGCACTACACCGAGGTTCGCTACGAGGACCTGGTGCGTGAGCCGGAGCGTGTCCTGCGCGAGCTGTGCGACTTCCTCGAGCTCGAGTTTGCCCCCGAGATGCTGCGCGCTCACGAGCGTGCCCGTGAGCGGCTTGGTGAAATGCGCTCCGCCACCGTCGGCCCAGACGGCGTCGCCCGCCTAGAGGACGGCACGGAGGTGGTAGCGCGGACACTGCGACCTCCGCAGACCGATCGCATCGGCCGTTGGCGCCACGCACTGAGCGACTACGAGGTCACGCGCTTCGAGCGCTTTGCTGGCGGCGCGCTCGTGCAGGACGGATACCTGCCGTACGAGCGAGCCCCGTCTGCGCAAGCCGCGGACACCGTTGGGCAAGTTGGTACAAACCCGAGTATGAAGGTCGTCCTCGGCCGGCAATCGCTCGCAGCCCTCGGCGGCAGCGAGACGTACGCGCTCACGGTGGCTCGAGAGCTCGAGCGACTCGGGCACGACGTGACGCTGGCAACGGAGGAGCTCGGCGTGGCGGCCGCTGCCGCGGGTGCCCGAGGGATTCGCGTCGTGCGCCTCGAGGAGGCCCCGAGCGACTGTGACGCTGTGATCGCACATGACCTGCCGATGGCCGCCGTGCTTGCTGCCAAGTATCCAGACGCCCGGCGCGTCTTTGTCATCCACACGGACGTGTGGGACCTCCAGCTGCCGCCTCTCATCCCTGGGCTCGTCCATGCCGTCGTCGCGTGCTCGGACAGATTCGCCGCCCGTGCGCGCGCGCTGCCGCTCGAGGCACCGATCATCAGGCTGCGCGAGCCGATCGATACGGACGCCTATCTCTATACGAAAGCGCTTCCCGACCGGCCAAGCCGGGCGTTGATCGTCAGCCACTACCTCCGAGGAGAGCGTCGCCGGATGCTCGTAGACGCTTGGGAGAACGCGGGCATCGAGTGCGTCCAAGCCGGCAGTCATGCCGAGCTGATCGTTGATCTGGCACCTGAATTGGCGCGCGCGGACATCGTCGTTGCCAAGGCCCGCGCGGCATTGGAGGGGATGTGCGCCGCGTGCGCGGTCTACATCTACGACCAGTACGGCGGCGACGGCTGGGTCACGCCGGACAACTATCCCGCTTTCGAGGCGGACCACTTTGCGGGCCAGGCGACCGCCCGTCCGCGCAGCTCGGCCGACCTCGTGGCCGACCTGGCCGACTACGACCCGGAGATGGGGACCGCCAATCACGAGCTCGTGCGTTCGCATCACGGAGCCCGACACCACGCGATCGAGCTCGTGGCAATACTTCGCGGTAATTACGTCCGCGAGCCCGACCAGGTGGACGTGACCACGGAGGTTGCGCGGCTTGCTCGCTCGAACGGCCGCGCGGAGCTTCGCAGCGCCGAGCTGTGGCGGCGGGCAACCGCGGCCGAGGCACGGCTGGCGGACGCGGAGACACGGGCCGGGGAGGCGGAGCGCCAGCTCGGCGACGCCCGCTACCTCCTCGAGACGAAGCGCGTCCGCGCGGGTCTGGCGCTCGGACGAGCCAAAGACAGGTTCCGGTCGCGGGCTTGACGCCGACGCTCGTCCCCTCGGATCGCGCGCCCGGGCTCTTCGTGGCTCCCGGAACCGTGATCCCCGACGACGCCGAGATCGCGCCGCACGTGACGATCTACGCAGGCGTCGAGCTGGGCGAAGGCATCTCCCTCGAGCAGGGGGCGATCATCGGGCGCCCGCAGCAGATCGACGCACGGAGCCGTACGCCTGCTCGCACGGGAGACCAGCCGACCGTGATCGGCGAGGGAGTGCGCGTGGGCAGCAGCACGGTCGTCGTGGCGGGTGCGCGGATCGGTGCCCGGGTCTACCTCTCGGACCATGTGCTCGTACGCGAGGGAGCGACCCTGGCCGAGGACGTGATGATCGGCCGCGGGACATCGGTGACCCACGGAACGGTCATCGGCGCGCGCACGCGCATCCAGAACAACACGCTCATCGGCCCGTCGACGGTGATCGAGGAGGACGTGCTCGTTAGCCCCAGGGTCACCTTCGTCGGAGACCCCACGATGGGACGGCGGTCGGCCGAGTCAGCTTCGCCGGGCATTCTCGTCCGGCGTGCCAGCAGAATCGGGACCAGCGCGATCGTGTTCCCACCCTGCGAGATAGGGGAGGAGGCGGTGGTGGGCGCAGCCGCGATGGTCCGAGCCGACGTGCCGCCGCGGACCGTGGTGGCGGGAACACCGGCCCGGACGCTCCGCGCCGTTCGCGACGACGAGTTGCTCGAAAGCTGGAGCAGGCCGGCGTGACGGCACTCGACCTCGATGCGCTCAGCCGTGTGCGGCTGGGCGATCCGCCCAACCGCTGGGGCTACCTCGAGAGCGCGGTGGCGCCAGCAGCCGCGGCCGAGCTTCGCGCGACATTCCCCACCAAGAGCTTCTGGCGTTTCCGCCAGCACGACGGCGAGAAGCCGATGAAGTTCAGCCTGAGATGCATCGTGCCTCTCGGAGGTGAGGGCGCGAGCGAACCGGAATCGCTGTCACCGGCGTGGCTCGCCCTGGTGGACGAGCTGCTGTCGGATGCGTACCGCGACGCCTTCGCGGACGCGCTCGGCCAGCCGCTCGACGATCACCTGCTCGAGGTGAGTGCCTGGCGCTGGGGCGCGACGGCGCACCTCGGTCCCCACGTGGACCTTCCCCGCAAGCTCGCGAGCCAGGTCTTCTATTTCAACGACGACTGGGATCCGGCGTGGGGTGGCTGCCTGCACATACTCGGCTCCGACGACCCGGGCGATCTGAAGGCGGAGCTTCCGCCCACGCTCGGCTCCTCCTCGATCCTGGTTCGCTCCGACTCGTCATGGCACTCCGTGCCTCCGGTGGAGGCGGATGCCGCCGAGGAGCGGTTGAGCCTGATAGCCACGTGGCAGCACGCGGATACCGAGAGCCCCTTCTGGACGACGGAGGCCGATGGAAGCGTGCGCTGCCACTCGCGCGGGAGCGAGCGCGAGTCCTAGGCGGCTGGCTCGGGCTCGCGCTTGCGCACCCGCGCGGCCTTCTGGCGCTCGACCGGATCCAGTACGAGCTTGCGCAGGCGGATGATGTCTGGCGTGACCTCCACGCACTCGTCCTCGCGGATGAACTCGAGCGCCTGGTCTAGCGAGAGCTTGTGGTGGGGCACGAGCTTCACGGTCTCGTCCGAGCCGGACGCGCGCATGTTCGTCTGCTTCTTCTCGCGTATCGCGTTCACGTCGAGGTCGTCGGAGCGCGCGTTCTCGCCCACGACCATCCCCTCGTAGACCTCCTCGCCCGGCCCCACGAAGAGCTGCCCGCGCTCCTGCATCTTCAGCAGCGCGAACGTGGCGGTGGGCCCGCGGCGGTCGGCTACGAGCGAGCCCGTGGGCCGCGTGCGGATCTCGCCCTGCCAGGGCTCGTAGCGCTCGAAGACCGAGTGCAGGATCCCCGACCCGCGCGTCTCGGTGAGGAACTCGGTGCGGAAGCCGATGAGGCCGCGCGTGGGCACGAGGAACTCGAGCCGCACCCAGCCGGTGCCGTGGTTCACCATGTTCTCCATGCGCCCCTTGCGCAGCGCGAGCATCTGCGTCACGACGCCGAGGAAGTCCTCCGGCACGTCGATGGCGAGGCGCTCGATCGGCTCGTGCAGCTTGCCGTCGATCTCGCGCGTGACCACCTGAGGCTTGCCGACGGTGAGCTCGAAGCCCTCGCGGCGCATCGTCTCCACGAGTACGGCCAGCTGAAGCTCGCCGCGGCCCTGCACCTCCCAGGTGTCGCGGCGGTCGCTGTCCACCACGCGGATCGCGACGTTGCCCACCAGCTCGCGCTCGAGCCGGTCCTGGACCATGCGCGCGGTGAGCCTGGAGCCCGACTGGCCCGCGAGCGGCGAGGTGTTGATCCCGATGGTCACGCCGAGGGCCGGCTCGTCGATCGCGATCAGCGGAAGCGGCCGTGCGTCCTCGGGGTCGGCGATCGTCTCGCCGATCGTGATCTCCGGAATGCCGGCAATGGCGATGATCTCGCCGGGGCCGGCCTCGTCGGCCGCCACGCGCGCGAGCCCCTCGTTCACGTACAGCTCGGTGAGCCTCACGTCCTCCGCCGTGCCGTCGCGCCTGATCCACGCCACCTGCTGGCCCTTGCGGATCGTTCCGTGGTGCACGCGGCAGAGAGCGAGCCGGCCGACGTATGGGTCGGCATCGAGGTTCGTGACGCGCGCCTGAAGCGGGTGCGACTCGTCGTAGGACGGCGCCGGGATGCGCTCCACCAGCAGGTCGAGCAGTGGGCGCAGGTCGGTGCCCTCCACGCCCTCCTCCGTTGAGGCCTGTCCCGCCTTCGCGTTCGTGTAGACGATCGGGAACTCGATCTGCTCCTCGTTCGCGTCGAGGTCGAGGAACAGCTCGTAGACCTCGTTCACCACCTCGCCGATGCGCGCGTCGGGGCGATCGACCTTGTTCACGACGAGCACCACCGGCAGGCCCGCCTCGAGCGCCTTTCGCAGCACGAAGCGGGTCTGGGGGAGCGGGCCCTCGGAGGCGTCCACGAGGAGCATCACGCCGTCCACCATCGTCAGGCCCCGCTCCACCTCGCCGCCGAAGTCGGCGTGGCCGGGGGTGTCCACGAGGTTGAGCTTCGTGGCTCCGTAGCGGACCGCGGCGTTCTTGGCGAGGATCGTGATGCCGCGCTCGCGCTCCTGGTCCATCGAGTCCATGACGAGGTCGGTGAGCCCCTCGGCCTCGTGGACGGAGAAGACGCCGGACTGGCGAAGCATCGCGTCGACCAGAGTGGTCTTGCCGTGGTCGACGTGCGCGATGATCGCGACGTTGCGGATGTCTGAGCGTTGGGGCACTTGGCCCCAACGCTAGTCATCCTTCGGGCGACTTAGTCGTCATCACCGCCGTGGCGGCCGCCGCCGCCCGAGCGCTCGACCTCGATGGCCACCCAGCGCCCGTTGGAGCGCTTCACGGTTGCCTCGACGCGGTTCATGCCGACGCGCAGGGCGCTGAAGCCGTTGATCCGCTCGAATCTCGTGTTGCGGGTGACCTTGATGCGGATCGTGCCGCGCTCGGAGTCGTTGAGGCGGAAGGTGCGCTTGTCCTTGTTGATTGCTGTGACGGTCCCCTCGTACTGGGTGGCGGCCGAGGCGGTTGCCACGGCGACCGACAGGGAGAGAACCAGGGCTGTGAGGAGTGCGATCAGTCTCATGGGTCCAATATCGCGGGGGCGTCCCCATGGCCTATCCAAGTCGGAGACAAGACTTGGTAAAGACTTCATTCATGCGCCTAAGCGTCCTGGACCAATCGCCCATACCCGAGGGCTCGACCGCCGCCAAGGCGCTCCACAACACGGTCGACCTCGGCCGGCATGCCGAGGCGCTCGGCTATGAGCGCTACTGGCTCGCCGAGCACCACGCCACGCCCGCGCTCGCGTGCGCCTCGCCCGAGGTCCTGATCGCGGCCGTGGCGCAGGCCACCGAGACGATCCGCGTGGGCAGCGGCGGTGTGATGCTTCCGCACTACAGCCCGCTGAAGGTGGCGGAGGTGTTCAGCACCCTGGCGGGACTGCACCCGGAGCGGATCGACCTCGGCATCGGCCGCGCGCCCGGCACCGATCCGATGACGATGCTCGCCCTCCAGCGCGACCGCCGCCAGGGCTCGCCGGACGACTTCCCGGAGCAGCTTGCCGAGCTGCTCGCCCTGCTGGAGGACCGCGTGCCGGGGAACCACCCGTTCACGCGCCTGGCGCGCACGCTCCCCGGCATGCCGGAGCGTCCCGAGCCGTGGCTGCTCGGCTCGTCGCCTCAGAGCGCGATCTGGGCCGGCGAGCTCGGGTTGCCCTACTCGATCGCGGACTTCATCAACCCGGGCGGCGCCGCCCTCGCCGCCGACTACCGCGCGCGCTTCCTCGACTCCGAGCGCCTCCCGGCGCCGCGCGTGATCGCCTGCACGATCGCGATCTGTGCCGACAGCGACGAGGAGGCCGAGCGGGTCGCCTCGAGCGGCCGCATGATGTTCTCCCTGCTGCGCATGGGCCAGCTCATCCCGATCCCGCCGCCCGAGAAGGCGATCGCCTACCTCGAGACCCGCGAGCGGCCCGGCGCCGGAGCGGGCGGCCGCCGCGCGATCGTGGGCTCGCCGGACACGGTCCGGGCGGGCCTCGAGGCCGTCGGGCAGGAGTACGGGACCGACGAGCTGATGATCCTCACGATCACCTACGACCACGAGGCGCGCAGGCGCTCGTATGAGCTGATCGCGGAGGTCATGCGGTGAGCCTGTTCCGCCGCCGAGAGCCGACCCCGCAGGTGCACATCGGGGACCCGCGCTTCGACGACTGGGAGGTGGTGGCGGACTACGAGGAGCTCGAGACCGGGCTCGCCTTCCGCGATGGCCTGCGGGAGCTGGGCCTCGCGGCCGAACTCACCGCGGACCACCCGCTCGACCGCTTCTCGCGCGGAGACATCGCCCTGCGCGTCCCGCCGGACCAGTACGGGGACGCCACTGTGGCGCTGGACGGGTTGGAGCCCTAGCCATGTCCCAGGAGATCGTGGACGCCTTCCGCCGCGGCACGGACGCGATCAACGCCGGCGGACTGGAGCTCGAGTCGATTCACCCGGAGGTCGTGTTCGAGCCGCTCCGGTCCCGAACCGAGGGCGCGTTTGTGGGCCACGAGGGCATGCGGCGCTTCGTGGCCGACACCGCAGAGATGTTCGAGGTGTTCAACGCCGACTACACCGATGTCCGCGACCTCGGCGACAGCGTGCTCGCGATCGGATTGATCCGGATGCGGGGCAAGGTCAGCGGGGTGGAGACGGACGTTCCGAGCGCGGTCATAGCCGAGTTCCGCGACGGCCTGCTCGTGCGCTTCCACGACTACGGCGACGCGCGCTCGGCTCGGCGCGCCGCCGGCCTGCGCGAGTAGCTAGCTGGGGCTCTGCGGTCCCCGGCTGGGCGCCTCGGGCCCCTGCTCCACCGGCGCGGGCGGCGGCGGAGCCGGCTGTGTGCTCGCCTCGCTCGGCGGCAAGCTGGCGGCGGACCCGGCCTGCGCTCTCCACGCCTTGTTGAGCTCGTTCTGGGCGTACCAGACGCCCACCGGCCCGATAAGGAGCAGCAGCACGAAGATGACTGGGCCGCTCGCGGGGCGCTCGACTCCGGCGGTCTCCTGCGTCCGCTGGATCCGGTCGGAGGTGGTCCACAGCGTCACAATCGCCGGCACGATGATGAGCGCACCGAGCGTGAGGGCCAGGACCGAGTTCCCGGGGTTCTGGCCGAGATCGGTGTCGCGGGTACGGCCGAAGTCGCGCATCTCCCGGTTGATGTAGTACCACCAGAAGATGTAATAGATCCCGATGGTGATGATGCTTAGCCCCACCACCCCGAGCGGGTTGCGGAGCTTTGCTCTCGCTGCGGTCCCTGCTATCGCGACTTCTTCGGCCATCGATCGATCCTAACCCTCGCGAGTGGGCCTGCCTAGGCTGGCGATGTGGCAGGCGTGGGCAGCGGCTTGAGCCAGCGGACCGCCAGCAGGTCGAGCGCGGCCCATGCCGCGAACGTGAGGCCGCCGACGGTGCCCGTGGCGGTGAGCAGCACGCCGGCCGCCGTCGCGGCTGCCACGCCCTGCGGGCCAAGGATCAGCACCGACGCCGCGGCGCCCACGCTCAGTCCGAACGGGAGCTGGCCGAGCGAGACCACCGCGATCAGCACGGCGATGGCGTCGAAGACCGACGCGTCCACGCCCACCGCGCGCAGCAAGAGCCAGTTCCTCGCAATCTGCGCGAACACCGCTATCAACACGAGGCCGAGGAGCCGGACGCTGCCGCGCTGCGAGCGCAGGACGGACAGCCCGTTTGCTAGCCAGCGGAGCTTCGCGGCGGCGATGCTCCGGAACGCAAGCCCGACGGCGCCCACGGCGACCACGGCCACGATCGGAGTCCACCAGGGGAGGCCGAGCGGACCGACAAGAGTGAACGACGTGAGCGCCGCCAGCGAGGCCTCGACGAAGAGGATCGGCAGCTCGGCCGCGATCAGACAGGGGACGTGAGGGGTCTGCTCAGGCGCCGTGCGCCGCAGCGCCGCGATGCGCGCCGCCGTGCCAAGCTGGCTGTTCAGAAGCTGGCCGACGCAGCCGAAGCTGGACGCCCTGTAGAGCTTGCGGCGGCTGACCGTCCCGCCTGATGCGTGGACGCACACGCGCCACGCCTCGCTGCGCGACACGAGCGCCAGCACCTGGAGCGCGATCGCCAGGACGATGATGCCCGCCGCGGCCCCCGTGATGCCCGCCTCGAGCTCGTCCCATTTGCTCACGAGCACGACCACGAGCACGGCGCTCGCGACGATCGATGCGGCCACCGTGAGGCCGCTGCGGCGCATGGCTACAGCCCGCGCTCGCGTGCGTCGTCGGCGAGGGCCCGCGCAAGCTCGCGCGGTTCGATCCTGTGTTCGAATCGCGCCGCCTGCTCGTCGCGGCGCACGGCGTCGCGATGCACCGCGTCCTGAAGGCCCTGGACCATCACTTCGAGGTCCGCCACGCGGCCCTCGAGGCCGTCGATCGTGTGGCGTGAGAGGTCCTCAGGCGGCGGCGGTCGGCGACGCAGGCGCTCGAACATGCCATTCCTCGACCTCTCTCGGGGGTACCGGCGCGACAGGTAGAGGTGAGCACCTGAGGTGCGGTCTCAGACCAGTCTACCCCCGCTTGGCGTCGGCCAAGGCTTCACGCAGCCGAGCGGCGGCGCTGTCCGACGCCCGCTGGAACTCGTCGAGCCGGACCATGTTCACCGCGCGCCCTCCGTAGAGCTTCGCCCGGTAGAGGTCGAGGCGCTGCTGGTGGTACGCGGCCTCGGTGCGGAGCTCGTCGAGGCGCTTGCTCTCGCGATCCGCCATGCGTGTCACGATAGCGCCGCCGGACACCTGGATTCGAAATGGATACGAGCGCCGCCGAAGAAGCTGCAGAAGCCGCCGAGGAGGCCCGGGAGGACGCCCGCTTCACCGACGAGGAGCACGCCTTCCTGCTCTCGCGCGTGCAGCCCGCGCTGATCGGGCTGATCGACGGCTCGCTCTCCACGCTCGCCCCGATCTTCGCCGTCGCGCTCTCCACGGAGGACCCTCACATCGCCTTCTTCGCCGGTCTGGCGACGGCGATCGGGGCCGCGGTGAGCATGGCGTTCTCGGAGGGACTGTCGGACACCGGCGAGTTCACCGGTCGCGGCAGCCCGTTCCAGCGCGGCGCGATCACCGGAGCCGGCACGTTCGTGGGCGGCGTGTTCCACACCCTGCCGTTCCTGCTCAACAGCTACCACGCGGCCATCCTCGCGGCGATCATCACGGTGGCGATCGAGCTCGTGGTGCTCGCCGTTATCCGAGCGAAGTTCTTCCGCACCGGCTTCCTGCGCTCGTTCGCCACGGTCACGCTCGGCGGCGTGATCATCGTGGCGGTGAGCGCCGCGCTCGGCAGCGCGGCCTAGCGCGCCTGCGCGGCCGCCACCGCCTCGTCGACTGTCATGAACATGTTCCAGTCGGTGAGGAGCCGGTCTCGCCAGCGCATCAGGAAGACGATCTCGGCCTCGACCTCGATGTCCACGCTCGCCGGGCGGCCGCGGTGGGTGCTGGCGATCACGAGGTGGTCGTCGCCCACGGCGAACAGACGCAGCGGCTCGACCTGGAAGTCCTGCCACTGGAGCGGCCAGTCGAGCAGCGCGTCGATGAAGCCCTCGCAGCCCCGGTAGGTTCGCGCGCCGGGCAGCTCGCGGATCTGGGTGATCTCCACGTCGGGGTCGGTGTGCTCGAGGAGCCACTCCACATCGGCGCGGCGGTACGCGTCGAGCAGCTCCGTCAGAAGGCCCTCGAGCTCGGGCGGGATACCCTCCTCGACCGCCGCGTCCCACTTCTCGTCCATGTGGAAGTCCAGCAGCACCTGCCGGGCCGCCTCGCGCCGCTCGTCCATCAGCTCGTGGGCCCGAATCGCTCGGTGCGGATTGCGCCCGGCTGCATCCCGAGATCGAGCAGCAGGCCGCTCGCGGTCTCCACGAACCCGTTCGAGCCGCACACGAACGCGAGCCGCGCGCCGGCGGCCGGCTCGCGCAGCATGTCGGCATCCACGTGGCCGGTGTGGCCGCTCCAGCCCTTGGGTGCCTCGCGCGTGTAGGTGAGCACGGCGTCGTCGCGCAGCTCGTCCGCGTAGATCACATCGTCGGGGTAGCGCACGGAGTAGACGAGGCGCATGTCGAGCTCAGGCATCGTGCGCCGCTTGTGCCGCAGCATCGCCATCAACGGTACGACCCCCGAGCCACCGCCCACGAGCAGCACGGGCGACTCGCCGCGCCACACGAAGTAGGAGGTGAACGGGCCGCGCAGCTCCACCTGGTCTCCCTCCTGAAGCACCTCGTGGAAGTACGGCGACACCTCGCCGTCGTCCAGGCGGTCGATCGTCAGCTCGATCTCGCCCTCGTCGAGCGGGGACGACGCGATCGAGTAGGAGCGCTGCGCGTGGTAGCCGTCGGGGTCGGTGAGCCGGACGTCGTAGTGCTGGCCCGGGAGATGCGGCATCCACATCGGCATGTGGAAGCGGAACGACTTGACGCTTGGGGTCTCCATCTTGATCTCGGAGACGGTGGCGATCTGCCACTGGCCGGGCGCGCGCTGCTCAACGGTTGTCAGTCGTTCCAATAGCGCTCCTCCTTCCAGGGGTCGCCGCGGATGTGGTAGCCGTTCTGCTCCCAGAAGCCGGGCTCGTCGTGGTCCATCACGCGCAGGCCCGCGACCCACTTCGCGCTCTTCCAGAAGTACAGGTGCGGGACGAGCAGCCGCGCCGGCCCGCCGTGCTCGCGCGGGAGCGGCTCGCCCTCGTGCTCGGTCACGACCCAAGCCTTGCCGCCGGTGAGGTCGTCGAGCGGGACGTTCGTGGTGTAGCCGCCGTAGGAGTAGGCCATGGCGTAGGCGCCCTTGGGCTCGGCTCGGTCGAGCAGCGTGTCGACGGACACGCCGCCGAAGTTCGTGCCGAGCTTCGACCACTTCGTAACGCAGTGGATGTCGCACGGGATCGTCTCGAAGGGCAGCGCGCGGAACTCGTCCCAGGTCCACTCGCGCTCGCTGCCGACCATGCCGTCCACGCGAAAGCCCCACGCGTCGCTGTCTATGCGCGGAGTGGGGCCCGCGGTGAGCACCGGAAAGCCGCGTTCCACGTACTGGCCGGGCGGTACCCGGTCGGCGAGCTCCTCGGGAGTGCTGCGTCGCCGTCTGAAGCCTCGGGACACGAACTCGCTCATGGGCGTACGGTAAGCATTTCCATGGCCGCCTGCACACATCTCGACTCGGTCGAGCTGACGGAGCTGCCGCCCTCGGTCGACGGCTGCGAGGAGTGCCTGCGCGATGGCGGCAAGTGGTGCCACCTGCGCATCTGCCTGACCTGTGGACACGTGGGCTGCTGCGACTCGTCGCCGGGCCATCACGCCACGGCTCACCACGAGAGCAGCGGGCACCCGATCATGCGCTCGCTCCAGCCGGGCGAGGACTGGTCGTGGTGCTTCGCGGACGAGGTGGCGATGCAGATCGCGGCGGTCCAGGGCGAGACGCAGATCCCGGTCTCGCCGCTCTGCCCCGACTGAGGAACGCCTTAGGCGGACCCGACGCTGCCGTCGAGGATGGCGTCCAGGAGGCCGGGGAAGCGGGCGTCGAGATCCTCGCGCCGGAGGGTGTTCATCCGTGATGTGCCCTCGGACCGCTGACTGACGATCCCCGCTTCGCGCAGCACTCTGAAGTGGTGCGTACAGGTGGACTTGCTCACGGGTACGTGGAAGCTGCCGGTCGGACACGCATCCGGACGCGAGTCGAGCGCCGCGACGATCTGCAGGCGGGTGGAGTCGCTCAGCGCGTGGAGCACGGCGCCGAGGTCGATGTCTTGGCGCGCCGGCTGGTCTGTTGCTGTGGCTGGGGAGGTGGTCATCACAAACTCTTAGTACGACGACCGTCGAACCTTTGATACGGTTCGACAGTCATCTTACTATCTACAGGAGAACAGGCCCGATGAACACGACAGACTCTCGGTGGATCGCCCTGATCATCCTCTGCACCGGGATGCTCATGATCATCCTCGACTCGGCGATCGTGAACGTCGCGCTCCCGCCGATCCAGAGCGACCTCGGCTTCTCGCAGGCCGATCTCACCTGGGTCGTGAACGCGTACCTGATTCCGTTCGGCGGCCTGCTGCTGCTTGCCGGCCGTCTCGGCGACCTGATCGGCCGGCGTACGATCTTCCTCGTCGGCTTGGCCGTGTTCACCGTGGCGTCGCTCGTCTGCGGGCTGGCTCAGAGCCAGGAGGTCCTCGTCGGCGCACGCCTCGTGCAGGGTGCGGGCGGCGCGCTCACCTCCAGCGTCATCCTCGGAATCATCGTCACGATGTTCCGCGAGCCGCGCGAGCAGGCCAAGGCGATCGGCGTGTTCTCCTTCGTCGCCTCGGCCGGAGCCTCGATCGGGCTGCTCGCGGGCGGTGTGCTCACACAGGCCCTCGACTGGCACTGGATCTTCTACGTGAACGTGCCGATCGGTGTGGCGACCGCGCTTCTGGCGCTCCGCTACGTGGAGCGGGACGAGGGAATCGGCCTCAGGGCCGGCGCGGACGTGGCGGGCGGAGCGCTGGTCACAGCCGCGCTGATGCTGGGCGTCTACACGATCCTTGAGACCTCCAAGTACGGATGGGGCTCCGCGCGCACGCTTGGTCTGGGCGCCCTCGCGCTCGCGCTGCTCGCGGCATTCATCGCGCGGGAGTCGCGCACGGCGACCCCGCTCGTGCCGCTGCACATATTCCGGTCGCGCCAGATCTCGGGCGCAAATGCCGTGCAGGTGCTGACCGTGGCCGGTCTGTTCGCGATGTTCTTCCTGGGCGTCCTCTACCTCCAGCGCGTGCTGGGGTACGACGCGCTCGAGACGGGACTGGCGTTCCTGCCGGTGAGCACGCTGATCGGGATCCTCTCGCTTGGGTTCTCGGCGAGGCTCAGCGAGCGCTACGGGACCACTGCCGTGCTACTCCCCGGGCTCGCGCTGATCGTCGTCGGGCTGCTTCTCTTCGCGCGAGCACCCGTCGACGGCAGCTACGTGACCGACCTGCTGCCGGCGATGATCCCGCTCGGCATCGGCGCGGGACTGTTCTTCCCCGTACTCACGACCCTCGCGATGTCCGGCGTGGAGCCGAGCGAGTCGGGCCTGGCGTCCGGGCTTATCAACACGAGCCTGCAGGTGGGCGGAGCCGTGGGGCTGGCGGTGCTGGCAACGCTCTCCGCAACGCGCACGGAGAACCTGGTCGCGGACGGTGAGTCGACCGCGTCGGCGCTCACCAGTGGCTACCACTTCGCGTTCGTGATCGCGGCCGGCCTGGTGATCGCGGCGATTGCCGTGACCCTCACGGTCCTGCGCGGCGCCGCCACTGCGGCGGAGCAGGAGGAGACCGTCGAGGTGGACTTCGAGGAGGCGGAGCAGCTGGCGGAAGCGGCCTAGCGGCCTCCAACCCGCTCCAGTGGCGACGGCTCACCGCGACGCCTGCGGTGGGCCGCCGCTATCTGGTCGCCGACGATCACCGACACCAGCACGGCGAACAGGAGCGCCGACACCACGAGGGCCGGCGCGAAGGTTCCGATCGCGCCGATCGCCAGGCAGGCGATCGCTCCCGCCAGCCGGCGGCGCCCGAGCGTGCCGGACATCCGCAGGCGCAGCAGCACCAGCGCGAGCAGGTAGAGCGCGGGGCCGGAGACCACGGCCAGCAGCTCCCCGTCCGGCAGCTCGTCGGTGGGGTGGGCGATCACGAGCTCGTCGCCCACGGCGGTGAGCAGGATCCCGGCGACGATCACCACGTGGAGGTAGGTGTAGGCGTCGCGCGCGAGGACGGTCCGGTTCGCGGCCTGCGCGAGCCGGCGCTCGGCGATCGCCGCCACGACGTTGAAGTAGAGCCACCAGAGCGCCGCGGTCACCAGGAACGCGAGCGAGAACGCGACGATCGTGGCGGTGGTGAGCTCGTGCTCGGCGGTGGTGGCGCCCGTGATCACGATCGTCTCGCCGAGCGCGATGATGATGAACAGCTGGAAGCGCTCCGCGAAGTGCTCGGTTCCGACCTCCCACGCCTCCGGGGTGAGCCGCGACACGCCCGGTAGCCAGAAGGTCACCAGGGGCGCCCCGTAGTCCACGGCGAGCGCCGCGAGCCAGAGGATGGTCCGCGCCGAGCCTTCCGCCAGGGCGCCCGCGATCCAGAGCACGCCCGCGGCGACGAACCAGATCAGGATGCGCCCGGCGCGGACGCGCTCGTTCGTACCCGCCTCGGCCGCGACGAACGTGAGGAACAGGTGGCGCCCCACCTGGATGACCACGTATGCGCCGGCGAAGAGCAGCGCCTTGTCGCCGAACGCTTCCGGGATCGCGATCGCCATCAGGAGGCTCGCGAGCATCAGCCCGATCAGCAGCAGGCGGACGACGATC
Organism: uncultured Thermoleophilaceae bacterium; assembly: GCA_963825345.1. Classification (GTDB taxonomy): domain Bacteria; phylum Actinomycetota; class Thermoleophilia; order Solirubrobacterales; family Thermoleophilaceae; genus JACVRW01. The sequence goes on from CAWGSQ010000012.1 coordinate 769,722, forward strand.
GATCCCGGGTCGAGCTCGTTCGTGACCCAGGTCGTGTAGTTCCACGACCACCAGACCACGAGCAACACCAGCGTCGCCTGGCCGGCGTGCGTCCAGGTGACCTCCTCGAGCAGCAGGTGAGAGACCTGCGTGATCGCGAACACGAAGACGAGGTCGTAGAAGAGCTCGAGCGTGGTGGCGTGCTGCTCGGCGCCGGCCTCGCGCCGGAGAGATGCCCTCGAACCGGATTCCATGCGGGCCTGAGCCTAGGCCAGGGATACTGCTCGGCGATGTCAGAGCAGAACCTCGCCCTCGTGCGCCAGATATACGACGCGTGGGATCGCGACGGGTCGGCGCGCGAGTTCATCGCCGAGGACGTGGAGTACGTGAACCCGAGCTACGCGGTCGAGCCGGGTACTCGCGTGGGGCGCAAGAGCTTCGCGGTCGTCCGCGACACCTACGAGGACTTCAAGATCCGCGTGGAGCGCTTCATCGATGTGGGCGGCGACGACATCGTCGTGTTGGCCCGCTACACGGCCTCGGGGACGGTGAGCAGGGTGCCGCTCGAGGGCGAGCACGGCTACGTCTGGACGCTGCGCGACGGCCAGGCGGTCCGCTTCCAATGGTTCATGTCGCACGCGGAAGCGCTCGAGGCCGCCGGATTGTCGGAGTCCGCGTAAGGAATCCCGCGCAGGCCGCTCTTTTCGGGTGCTGACAGAGATCCCGGTCGCGCTTCTGCCACCGGCTGCCCCCGATCGAAAGGACTCGCGTGGTTCATCAGGCCCCTCGCTGGAACTCAATCGAGGATGCCCAGTCAAGCCCCGGCGCGATGGAGGCGTCCCTCGCCGCCCTGCTCGAGCTGGTCGAGGAATCGGCCCCCGAGGTGGCCGCGCACATGGAGAGAACTGCGCGGGTGGCGCGCCTGTTCGCCCTCGAGCTCGGCCTGGATGGCTCGCTGCTCGAGGTGGTGGTGCGCACCGCCCGCGTGCACGACGTCGGAAAGCTGGCCATCCCGCCCTGGGTTCTGGCAAAGCCGGGCCCACTCACCCACTACGAGCGTGCCCTGATGGAGGCGCACTCGGTGATCGGCCAGAAGATCCTCGAGCGAAAGCCCGCGCTGGCGCGGCTCGGTGCGCTGGTGCGCTCGACGCACGAGCGCTGGGACGGCAACGGCTATCCGGACCGCCTCAAGGGATCGGCCATCCCGCTTCCGTCGCGGATGGTCGCGGTCTGCGACGCGTTCGACGCGATGACGCACCCACGCGCGTACCGCGGGCCGGTCAATATGGACACCGCGCTCGAGGAGCTGTGCCGGGGCGCCGGCGCACAATTCGACCCCGGGGTCATCGAGACGTTCCTGTGCGTTTTCGACGACAGCGTTGACCGCGTTGCGGATCGGGCGTAGCGTGGACCGCGGTACTCGTGACAGGACTTGCGGTTCTCCAACGGAGAACCACCACACCCGACGGCGTACTCGTCCAGGAAGCTGCTGCGGGCAGTGGGGTCTCGTACGGCGCTTTGTACGACCGATACGCCACGCAGGTCTTCAACTATTGCTTGCGGTTGACGGGCTCGCAGGAGGACGCGAGCGACGCGACGCAGGAGGCGTTCGTGAATGTCCTGCGCCGGCTCCAGGACGACGATCGTCCGGTTCTCGAGTTCTCCTCCTACCTGTTCGCCGCCGCGCGCCATGAGAGCTATGCCCTGATGCGGCAGCGCACTCGAACGCATCTCTCCGACAGCCCGCCGCCCGAGCGCGGCCGCGTCGCCGACCTCGACACCGACCCCGAGCGGTCCGCTCTCCTGCGCGATTCCCAGGAGGCCGTGCGAGTGGCGAATGCCAAGCTCGCGCCGCGCCATCGCGAGGTGCTTGCGCTGCGCGAGGTCGCCGGTCGCTCCTACGAGGAGATCGGCGTGACGATGGGGCTCTCGGAGAACGCCGCCGCCCAGTTGATCTTTCGCGCGCGCGGGAAGCTCCGGGAGGCGCTGAGCGCGGGCGCCGTGGCGTCCGTTGTGGCGACCTCGGAGGAATGCGAGCGGGCGCAGCTCCTGCTGAGCATGGTTCAGGACGGCGAGGCCGTGGACGAAGTTGACCGGGACTGGCTGGACCAGCACCTCGACGAGTGCGGCTCGTGCAAGACCGCCAACCGCTTGCTGCTCGAGATCGGCGCTTCCTACCGCTGCTGGATGCCGGTGGCCCTCCTCGCCGGAATGCGCACCGACACGCTCACGCGCGCCGGTGAGCTCGTGGGCGCCGACTGGAGCCACGTGCCGACGCCGGGAAAGAGCGCCGCCGCATCGACGGGCGCCGCCGCGGGAGGTGTCGCGGCCGTGGCGGCTGCGGTGGTCGCCGCCACCGCGATCGGCGGTCTGACTCTGATGCGCGACGACAACCCCGCCGCGCCCGTCGATCCCGTCGCCGAGCGGCCGGCGGCGAGCGCGCAGCAGTCGGCCGCCAAGAGCACGCCGGCGCGCAAGCGCGATGCGAAGCCGGCGCCCGACGTGAAGCTCGTGGCGGCGCGAACGGCCGGCTCGCTGCCCGCGCCCGCGCTCTCGGGGTCGCCATTCGGCGCGCCGGGCGCGTTGAACGAAAGTGCCTTGCCCGGGAGCGGGAACACGCCGCCCGGGGACAACGCACCCGGCGGCAATGCACCCGGCGGCAACGGGCCCGGAGGCAACTCGCCCGGGAACAACCCGCCCGGAGGCAATGGGGGCAACCCACCCGGAGGCAACTCGCCCGGGAACAACGCACCCGGAGGCAACCCACCGCCGAACGGGGGCGGCCCCGGACAGCCGCCCGGAGACAGCCCCGGGGGCAACTCGCCGGCAGCACCCGGACCGACGACCGAGGCCCCCGTCGTACCCGGCCCGATAGGCGACACGCCAACGCCACCCGGCTCCGATCCAACCCGGCCCGTGCCACCCGCCGATCCGCCCGACGACTCCACCGATCCGCCCGACGATCCGACGGTTCCACCGACACTCCCAACAGACCCCGCTTGCAGCTTCCCCGGTCGCGGCAACGGCCCCGACGAGTGCCCACCCGGACACGTCGACGACCCGCCGGACGGCGGCCGCCCGTCCCTCATACGTCGCTTGGTGTCACGACTGGTGAGGCCGTAGTGGTTCGAGCAGGGTGACCCGGGCAGCAGCAGGGCTTTAGCCCACCGCCAGGAGGTTCACCGTGATCCATCGCCTTGGCTTCGCCGTGAAGGTGCTGGGCGCGGGCGGACTGCCGTCCCACGACACCCGGCGCTGGCAGTCGGGTCCACACCTGCGGCACTCGCTCGAGCGACTGCGGGCGATCCTCGACTACCTGGACGCGAACGACATCCGGATGTACCGGGTGGCGACGGCACTCGCCCCGTATGCCAGCCATCCGACGCTGACCCAGTTCCACGGCCAGGTCGAGGACTGCGCCGAGGAGCTTGCGGCGGTGGGCCGAGTTGCGCGCGAGCGCGACATCCGCCTGTCGTCGCATCCCGGCCAGTACACGGTGCTCAACTCCACCGACCCCGAGGTCCAGGGCGCGGCCGTCGCGGAGCTGGAGGTACAGGCTGGGCTGTTCGACGCGATGGGGCTCGGTCCCGAGGCGGTGGTGGTCCTGCACGTGGGCGGCAGCGCGGGAGGGATCGCAGCCGCATGCGACCGCTTTCTCGCCGGCTACGAGCTGCTGAGCGATGCGGCGCGGCGACGACTGGTGATCGAGAACGACGACCGCTCGTTCGGCACCCAGGACGTCGTGCAGCTCGCCGAGCGGGCTGGACTGCGGGTGGTATGGGACGTCCTCCATCACCACTGCCACGACCCGGCCGGGATGAGCGACCGCGAGGCGATCGACGCGGCGCTCGGCACGTGGCCGGGCGATCTCACTCCAAAGATCCACTACTCATCCCCGCGCCTTGACGTGGAGACCCGCAAGCTCCGCCGTGGGCGCCGGCTGGAAGAGCAGATCGTGCTGCCTCAGCTGCGCGCTCACGCGGATCTCGTCGACCCGATCGGATTCGAGCGCTTCATGCTCGACGTGGCGGGCGAGCGCGACTTCGACGTGATGCTCGAGGCCAAGGCGAAGGACCTCGCGCTGCTACGTCTGCGCGACCAGCTGGCCACGAGGGGCCTGGCGGGACGCGATGGGCGCCTGATGCTTCCCACAGCCCGCACCGGGTAACGGCGGGCACCGTGGGAGTGGACTCGATCGAACCGATGCGCGGACTGACCCATGGCTTCTGTGAGCTGGCGCTCGAGGCGGCGGATCCGCGCACCCTGGCCGACTTCTACAAGGACGTGTTCGGCTGGACCGAGCTGTCGGCGCACTCGGATCGGATCTGGCTTGAATGCGGCAAGCGCTCCCGACTCGGCCTCTGGTCGAGGGGCCGGAAGGAGTTCGGGGACGAGGGCGGGCGGCACGTCCACTTCGCGCTCTCGATTCGCCGGGGCGAGCTCGACCGGTTGGTCCGAAAGCTGGCCGACCGCTGCGTGGAGCACGAGGGCCCCGTCGAGCATGAGGGCGGTGACCGGTCCGTGTACCTGGAGGACCCGGAGGGCAACGTCGTGGAGGTCTGGGACTTCTTTGAGCACGGCGAGGGCGCCCGCCACGGCGTCGACGCCCTCAGGTAAACATCTCCTCCCGCTTTGGGTTTCGCCCCAGGAGCCCGGGTAGCCGCGACGGAGAAAGGAGAACTTCTTATGGTCAACGACACGCTCGCACAGAGCGCCCGCGCGGCGCACGATTGGGGTCTCGCCAGCTGGCTGGGGGGCAGCATGTACGGACAGTTCGCCCTCAACCCGGCGGTCGCGAAGATCGACGACAAGAGAGAACGCGGCAAGGTGGTGAATGCCGCCTGGAACGGCTACAACGTGATCAACGCGGTCTCGTTGGGATCAGTGGCGATCGGCTGGTTCGCGTCGCGGCTCACCGAGACTCGCCCCGACCGCCTCACAGAGGACGAGCGTCGCCTCGCGATGGCGAAGGACGGGCTCACGGTCGCGGCCCTCGGAACGGGAATCGCCAGCGCAGTGCAGGGCGCCCGCCTCGCCCGGCAGGAGCCGGAGGGAGCGGTCCCGATCGAGCGCGGCACGAAGCCCGCGCAGGAGACGCCTCCCGAAGCCGCGAAGGCACAACGCAGCCTGTTCGGCCTGGGCCTGATGAACATCGCGTCCGGGGTCGGCCTGGTGGTCGTGAACGCCCTGCTGGCTCAGCGCGACCACAGCCGTCCGCCGCTGCGGCGCTCGCTGTTTCGCCGCTCGAGCTAGGGCCCGAGACGCCGTAGCAGGGAGTCAGCCGCAGCCTGTTCGCCCGCTCGTCCCGCGCGCCCCCAGGCGCGCTGGGACAGCGGGTAGGCGATGTCTCGCAGGCGGTTGAGGGCGCCCGTCAGCTCAAGCCCACCGCCGCTGTTCCACGGGTTGAACCGGAGGGCGTCCGCCTCGGGCGGGAGCGGCCCGCGCACGCGAAGCTCGGCCACGGGGCGGAAGCGTCCCCACATCTCCGCTACCGCGAGATCGAAAACGAGCCCTCCCGTCGCCGCCGCGGCGGCCAACTTCTCCAGCTCGTTGCCGTCCTCTGGCCTGGGCGAATCCGCGCGCGGGACGGCACCCACGAGGAGGCTGCGCTCGCCGGCGCGGTATGGCAGCGACGAGCTGTAGGGACGCTGCTGGACATCGGCGGCCGGCACAAACAGATGGTGCACGACCGGTGCGTCCACGGAGCTCACCATCAGGAAGTCCTGGTGGCCGCCCGCGCCGTACACGTCGAGCACCCGCACCGACATCCCGAGCAGATCTGGAAGCGGTCGCGGAAGGCCGAGCGACCTTGAGAAACGCACCCACGCGCGGTGACTGCCGGCGCTACCGAAGAGCTTTGTTCGGCCGAGGTCACCGTTCTGGCGCTCCACCACGAGTTCTGCGTCGTACACCGCTCCGTGCGGATGCACCGCCTTGCCGCGCCTGAGCGCCGCCAGCCCCGCGAGCGCCCCACCGATGCCGAAGCCCGCGGCGTCCACCGCCACGCGGCGAGCCCCGGTCAGGCCGCGGCGCGCGTTCTCACCGATCGGCATGGTGGCGCGCTCAGCCCTCGCGCGGCACTTCGCCACGCCATGCGCCCGTTTCCTCGCCGCGCGACTCGATGAACTGCTTGAACCGCTCGAGGTCACCCTTCACGCGCCGATCGGGCACGCCGAGCGCGTCGCCGATCTTCTCCTTCAGGCCCTCGGGCACGAAGTCCATCTGCACCGCGACTCGGGTCGTGCCGTCGTCGATCTTGTGGAACGTGACGACGCCGGCATTGTCCTTGCCGTCGGTGTTGCGCCAGGCCACGCGCTCCTCTGGGTGCTGCTCGACGATCTCCGCGTCCCACTCATGGCGCTGCCCGCCGAACTCGGCGACCCAATGGAGCCGGCGATCGTCGAGCTGCTGCACCTGTTCGACTCCCTCCATGAACTGAGGAAAGGTCTCGAACTGCGTCCACTGGTTGTAGGCCGTCGCGATTGGCACGTCGACTTCGATCGTTTGTTCGATCGTCGCGGTCATATGCACCCCTTTGGTCGTGTGGACCGCCGCTACCCGAGTTCCCGGCGCGGAACCGTCAGGGCGTCGGGCCCGGCCCAGGACTCGACCGTGATCCGCTCGGGCCGACGCCCGCCGGCCAGCTGCGCGGCGTTCTCCAGCATCTCCGCCCACGTGTAGGACTGCATGCGCCGGATCAGCCCGATCCGCTCGAGCGCGCGGAAGCTGATGCCGGCTGCTCGCTCGCGGGTCTGGATCTCCATGGCGATCTCGTCTTCCTCATCACGCATCCGGATCTCGACCTGGCCAAGCTGCGGGTGCCCGCGGGTGGCGGTCAGCCGGAACCCCTCATCCCAGCGGCGGGTGACCTTCACCGGCCCGTTCCAGGGACCCGCCATCCGGATCAGAAGTTCGTCAGCCTCCCGCAGGCGACCCCGGTCGCCGCGGACCTTCTCGAAGCGCAATACCTCCGACGGCGCGATCACATTGGGATCTGCCGCGATGATCGCGAGCAGCCGATCGGCCGTGAGCTTCGGTGCGCGGATCGTGGCGGCGAATAGCCGGTGGACCACCGGACCGACACCGTTATCTTGCTCACGCTTCGCGGTGTCGCGATCCTCGGTGGTCAGTGGGGACGCGCGGCCCGCCGGATCGATCTCGACGATCGGGATCTCCCGGCGTAGGAAGCGGAAGATGGCAAGCGGAGCGCCGACGAGCCAGCCGAGTCGCCGCATGGCGCGCCGGCCGAGACGGCCCCGCACCCCGTGCTCGTGTAGAGAGGGCATGCCGCCTGTTACCCCGGACGGGTGCTCTGACTCCGTTGTTGTTTTGTGAGCCCGGACGCGGATACAGACGCGCTGTGAGCGGGCGCGTGTTGAACCCTGTGGAGCGGGCCGTCGGCTGGATGGTCGGCGTCCCGTTCGCGTCGTGGCGGTATGCCTCGCGTGAGGTCGAGGTTCGGCACGAGCAGTCCAACTGCAGCTGGCCGATCGACGCCTTCCCCGAGGACAACTGCCAGCAGCATCCGGGCGAACCCGAGCTCCTCCAGCGGCCCTCCGGAGGTTTTGGGGCAGCGTTCCACCGCCACTACGGCGTGCGCATCGAGCGTCCCTTGCTTGACGCGGAAGAGCTCATGTCAATCGTACGCGCGGATCCGAATGTGGCCTGCCCACTTGAGATAGGACGCTTCGAGCGCGAGGTGGAGAGCTCGCGGCCAATCGAGGTTGGCGAGGAGCTTCGGGTGCGCCTGCCAGGTCCCTGGAATGGTCCTGTGCGGGTGGTCGCCGTCGGCGAGCAGTCGTTCCGCCTTGCAACGCTTCGCGGGCACATGGAGGCGGGCGAGATCGAGTTCCGCGCTCGCGATGACGGCGAGCTGCTGGTCTTCGAAATCGAGTCGTGGGCGCGCAGCAGCGACCGTGTCTTCGACTTTCTCTATGACCGGCTCGGCATCGCCCGCGAGCTACAGCTCGACATGTGGGCGTTCTTCCTCGAGCGGGTGGCGCAGGTGAGCGGCGGCGTTCCGGCGAATGGCATCGAGGTCCACACCCTCCGCTGCGACGATCACCCGTTCTAGCGCGTTACTCCGCGGGCGCCAGGCGCACCGCGAGCGCGCACACGTCGTCGTGGTGCTCCGGGTCGGGAAGCCCGCGCAGCAGCCGCTGGAGGAGCGTGAGTACCGGACCCGAACGGTGCGCTGCGACCATGCTGCGCAGCCGCTCCATGCCCTCGTCCAGCGTCTGACCGCGGCGCTCGACGAGTCCATCGGTGTAGAGCACGACCGTGCTCCCTGGCGGCAGCGACTCGGTGGCCTCGTCGCGATTGCCGTCGAATGCGTAGGCGTCGAGCGGGGCCGAGCGGCCTCCCCAGGCGAAGCGCGGTTCCTCTCCCGGGACAACCAGCAGCGGCGGCGGGTGGCCCGCGCAGGCGAACCGCAGCGAGCGAGAGGGCAGCCGCAGCTCCGCGAACACGAGCGTGCACATCTTGGCCACCTCGTGTCGCCACGCGTACTCGTCGAGGCGCTCCAGCAGTGCGGCCGGGAGGAGCCCCGTAGAGACCAGGGCGCGCACCGCGCTGCGGACCTGGCCCATCGTGGCGGCCGCATCGATTCCGTGACCAACCACGTCTCCGACCACGAGGGCGATCGTCGTGTCGTCGATCCAGAAGGCGTCAAACCAGTCGCCACCCACCTCCATGCCGCTCTCGGCGGGCCGGTAGACCACGTCGAGCTCGAACTCCTTCGCGCTGGGAAGCGTCCCCGACAGCATGCTGCGCTGAAGGCTTCGGCCGACCTCCTGCTCGCGCTTGCGGGCGCGCAGCAGCTCGTCCTCGTAACCGCGCCGGTCGGTTGCGTCGAACACGCTCGTCCACACCGCCCGTGGGTGTCCGGCGTCGTCGCGGTGAAGCGTCGAGTTGATCAGCGCCGGCATGCGTGACCCGTCCGCGCGCACGATCTCGACGGCCACGGCCCGCACCGAGCCCTGCATGTGGAGCAGCGGCGCGTAGTGAGTCTCGTAGTAGATCCGCCCGCCCGCGGAGAGGAGATCCTGGAACCGCCGCGCTTCCACGAGGTCCTCGCGTGCGAGGCCCGTCCATTCCTCGAAGGTCCGGTTGACCCGGACGATTGTCCCGTCGAGCCGGGTCGATATGTGCCCACACGGTGCGTCCTCGAAGAGATCTGGTTCGCTCGTCACTCGGCCAGAAATGCCTTGATCGCCGCGATCGTCTCCTCCGGTGCGCTCAGGTTCGGGCAGTGCCCGGTGGCATCGAGCGCGACATAAGAGCTGTTCGGCATGTGCTCATGGACGTACGCGCCGACCGCCTCGGGGGCAATCGCGTCGTTGGCGCACTGAAGTACGAGGCTCGGGATTGCGACCCGCGACAGGTCCGCTCGGTTGTCGGAGAGGAAGGTCACGCGCGCGAAGTGCCCGGCAATGTCCGGGTCGGTCCGGCAGAAACTGTTTGTCAGCTCCTCCGCCAACGCTGGGCGGTCCTCGTTGCCCATGATCAGGGGCGCCATAGTGCTCGACCAGCCGAGGTAGTTGCTCTCGAGGGACCGGAGCAGCTCCTCGATGTCCTCGCGCGTAAAGCCGCCCACGTAGTCCGGCTCGTCGATGTAGCGCGGCGACGGTCCCACGAGCACGAGCCTTCCGAACCGGTCCGGCTCCGCTGCCGCGGCCAGGATGCCGATCATCGAGGCGACCGAGTGACCGACGAAGACCACGTCGTTCAGGTCGAGCTCGCGGCAGATATCGAGGACGTCCTCGGCGTAGCCCTCGAGCGAGGCGTACCGGCTCGGGTCCCAGGCCGTGTGATCCGAGTTGCCGAAGCCCACGAGGTCGAAGAGGACCACCCGGTGATCCTCCGCGAAGGCAGGCCAGACGAACCGCCACATGGTCTGATCACAGCCGAAGCCGTGCGCGAAGAGCATCGGCTGCGCATCGCGCGGGCCGTGCTCGACCACGTTGTTGCGAGTCAGAACCTCCATACCGTCTCCTAAATGTCGCAGGAGAACGGCGAGCTGACCCGCTGAGCTTGACAAGGCCAGGGGGCGGTAGATACTGCGCATACTGGCCCCCAAAGGAGGATGCAATGACGCACCTTCGTTGTACCGCCCTGGCCATCGTCGCGGTCGCGCTTTGTGCGGCCCCGGTCGCCGTCGCGAAGAAGAACGCGAACAAGGGCGGTGGTGCGGTCATTGCGCCCGTCCACCAGGTCGCGGGGCAGAGTGGCACGGAGCTCCTTGAGGAGTACTGGGTAGCACTGTTGTCGAACCCCGTCGGGACCTTCAGCGGAAGCTGCATCCCCCTTGGAGAAAAGGGCAAGCTGCTGGCGCCGGAACCCGACGATGACCTCACGGCCAGTTGCACCGTTAAGCCAGGCACGACTCTGTTCTTCGCGTTCGGGGCCGGGTGCAGCAATGTGGAGGAGGAGCCGTTCTTCGGGGAAACCGAAGCGGAGCAGCGCGAGTGCGCCATTGCCTTCGACGAGGAGTTCTTCGTGGCGGCGAGCATCGCGGTGGACGACGGCCAGCCGGTCGACATCCTCAATCCGCGGTTCGAGCTCCTCTCGCGGCAGCGGAGCGTGATCTTGCCCGAGGACAACCTCCTCGGCGTGCCCGCCGGACCAGCGACCTTCGCCGCGCACGGATGGGGAGCGATCGTCCGCGGTCTGACCCCCGGTCAGCACACGATCGAGGTGACGGTTACGGACGTGGAGGGCTTCGCGACCTTCGTGGCCACGATCAACGTCATTCCTGGCGGTCGCTCCTAGCTGAACGTGACGAGCGCCTCGTTCATCGTCCGGGCGCCCTCTTGGCACTGGCGCCGCGCGTCCGCGGCGTCTAGTCGCGGGCAGCCGGTCCGCTCGAAGTGACCGTCCGTGACCACCGCGAGCGCCTTGCCGAGCCAGCGGTAGCAGGCCGCACGTGCGTCCGGAGCGAACCGCACGCATCCCTCGATCACCCGGACGTACTCGCCTGTGGACGCGTCGAGCAGGTTCTGCACCTTCGTGCCGCGAACGCAGTACGCGGCGTCCGTGGCATCTTCCAGATCGGCGCAGACGCGAAGCTGCGCGGCCGGATCCGTCGGCCCGATCACAGCGGCGCCCGTGATGCAGCCTCCGCGCTGGATGCCGTCGAGGCCGTCGCACAGGTCCTCGAGGTCCTGCGGCGTCTCGAGCTGGAAGTCGGCGGCGCGAGTCTCGAGGAAGGCTCGATACCAGCACGGCGGCACGAACTTCTCCGGCTGAGCAGCGCAGAGCAGTCGTGGATCGGTGATCGGCTCGTCCCGCAGCGTCGCCTCGTCGGCGCCTTTGACCGCGAACCAGTAGTCGTGGTACGCCCCCTGCGCGCAGTCGGGTGCGACGTCCGGCCCGAGCGCCGTGCACAGCTCGAGCGCGGGCTCGAGCTGGTCGGCGTAGAGCCGCATGAACGCGTGCCCGACGCCGTGAACGCAGCTGTAGCGCTGGAAGCGGGTGCCGGCGTCCGCGCATGCCGTCGCCGCCTCGCCCGGCTTCGAGGGATCGATGTCCGGCGCCACGCCGGTCACGAGCCCGTGGGCGAAGCCGGCGCTGCAACCCGGATCGTTGCTCTGCGGTAGATAGTCCATCAGCGAGGCGAGGCTCACGTCGGAGTCGCGGGCGTAGGTGCGGCCGACGGTGTGCATCACGACGTGGCAGTTCTCCAGCAGGAAGCCGCCCTCACTCCAGGCGAGGTCGCTGATCGACTGGACAGCGGACCGCGGGTCGTCGCGGCCTTCGACGACCGCCTGGAACTTGCGTGCGAAGCACGCGCGCGCCGCGTCGTCCTCGCGGTCGCGACACGCATCGAGGTCGAGTGCCCGCAGCGAGGGCGGCGGATCCGGCTTGTCGTCCTCGAACAACAGCGCGGCGGACACAGCCGCTGCCGCGAGCAGGCACGAGGTCACCGTGACGAAGATGACCAGCGATCGCCGGCTCACGGCAGCGACTGTGGGCGTCCGTCAGCCGCCGTCGATCTTGAACCTCTGCGTTCCGTGCCCGACGTTCCCCTTGATGTCCGTGGCGGTCCACCTGAACGTGGTCGTCTCCGTGAGGTGGAAGACCTGGCCCGGCTCACGCGGGCCTGTGGAGTCCCACAGCGGCGACGACGCGGTCGGCTTCGACCCGTCCATCGTGTATCGGATCACCGCCGGCTCGTCGCCGAACTCGAACGTCGTGTCGACCGGGCCGCTCGACTTCTTGTCCCCGGTCATCGTGACCTTCGGCGGCTTGTGGTCGCTGGCGTACGCGAACGCGGACTCGAGGAGGCCGTAGTTGCCGGCCGCGAACTCGAGCGCCTCGTGCTTGCCCTCGGTGGCGTAGTCGGGCTGGAATCCGACGCCCGTCTGCAGGGCGGCGCCCTCCACGCGCGTGCCCGCCGGGTGGGCGTTCGCGAGCGGCTGGGTGAACAGCACGTTCGGGTTGGCGGTCCGGTTCACAGCCGAGACGGTCCGCCTCTCCGGATTCGCGCCCCCGGCCCCGACCGTCAACGTGTCGCCGGGCTTGAGATAGGCGATCCCGCCCGCGTTCGGGCTGATCCGGATGCCCGGCGCGCCTGCCGGGGCCGCCACCTGCGTGCTCGTGAAGAACAGGTCGGCGCCCGTCTCGAAGCTGTAGGCGATCACGTCGCGGTTGTACCAGTGCTCGTCGGCGCTGTTGCCGGCGGCGGAGTACAGGACGTCGGCGATCGGACCGGTGCGCTCCGGAAGGATCGCCGTGTTGCGGTGCTCCTTGATCCGGTTCAGGATCTGGTCGCCCGCGGCGAAGAAGTACTTCTCGACGCCGATGTTGGCGTGGTCGAGATCGCCCTCGTCGCGGTTCGGCAGGTACGCGCCCGGCGCCCACATGAAGTAGCCGCCGAAGCTGTGGATGTTGTTCGAGAACTTGATGTTGTCGAACGTGTCCGCGATCCAGAGCTCGTTCTTGATCTCCGGCTCGGAGGCCTCGGCCGGCCCGGTATAGACATCGCTGGTGCACGAGTGCGACGCGCCGATGTAGCCGTCGAAGACCGTGCCTACCGTGTTGTTGCGGTTGAGGTCGACGCCCCACGCGTTGCGCGCCGCGGGATCGATGGCCGTGTAGGGCTGGCCGTTCGCAGGGCTGATCCTGGCGTCCCAGAAGGTCGACGCGAACGGATCGTCGCCCTCCTTGCCTCCCTCGACGCAGTGGTTGGTCAAATTGCGGCGCTGCATGTTGAAGTTGTGCATCGAGTAGTGCGCGCCGTCAGGGTTCGACGACGGCAGGATGAAGATGTCGAGGTTGTCGACCAGCTTCCGCGTCCGCTTGTCGGTCGCGTAGTTGCGGAGCAGTTCCTCGGCCGTCTCCAGGCAGGTGAGCGGGGTCGCCCACTCACGCGCGTGCTGCTGGCAGTACAGGAACACGCCGGTCCTCGAGCCGTCGCGCCGCTTGCCGATCCGCATCACCTTGTACTCGAACGGGCCGCGCTGAACGTGCGCGTTCGTAGCGGTGTCGAGGAAGTCGGACAGGTTGACGCGTGCCCGCGGCTGGACGATTCCGCTGCCGGGGACGATCGGCGGGTTCGCGTTGCTGACGCGCGTGAACTTGTCCGCCACCACGAGCTGGCTCGCGCCGGAGTGCGCGTTGATCGCGTCGACGACCTGCGCACCGGTGCTCGAGGGCGCGCCCGCCGCGTTGGTTCCGAGACTGACGACGATGGCGTTATCGGTGACCGTCACGGACAGCGGCGAGTTCGGCGTGCCGGGATTGCGGAATTCCGCCGCGATCTCGTTGCCACCCTCGTGGCCCCACGCGCGCGACGTGAGCACGACCGCACCGGCCTGCTGGCTGCTCGGGGGCGTGCTGCCGCTGCCCGTCGTGCCGGCCATCGTGGCCTGCGCCTTGCGCTGATACCCGTTGGTCTTGTTCGGCAGCGTTACGAGCTCGCTGATGTTCGGGAACTCGGCCGCGAGCTGCTCGAAGCGCCCGTAGACCTCGGTCGGGTCCATGTAGCGGGTCGTGAAGTCCCTCTGGAAGGTGGTGCTCATCGGCGGAAGGCCTCCACCGAGCCAGGTGTTGACAGCCGCCTCCTTGAAGGCGCCGGTGCTCGAGCCGACTCGGACGCGCGTGGGCCGCGCCGGGCTTGTCGTGCCGACGTCGCCGATGCGGACGAGCTCGCGATGCTCGATGTAGCTGGGGGGCTCGGTGTCGGGGTCGACGTTGGTCGACATCACACGGGGGGTCGTGCTGATCGGCGTGCCCGGGACCCGTGTCCCAGGAGAGAGCGAGCGTCGGTCCGGCGTACGTGCCGTCCGGCCCCACGCCGCCCTGGCGATCCTTGGCCTCCACCGACAGGAAACGGCCCGCGTAGTTCTCGAAATAGTCGACGCGCAGGATCACGACCTCGTCCGTGTGCGACTGGGTTCCGACCGACTCGCCCTCGGCGGCGGTCTCTGCGCGGTTCTCGGCCCGCACCGCCGCGCGGCGGTCGGCGATCCGCTCGCGCCAGATCGCCGGACCCTCGATCGTCGCGCCGAGCGCGTAGCCCGCCTTGTCGAGCGCCTTGAGCTCCTTCTTATTGCCGAAGATCGTGGCCGTGACGCTGCCGTCGCCGTTGCGGCGCAGGTAGTGGTCGTTGAACTCGACGCCGTACCTGTCGGCCGAGAGCTGCAGCCGCATGGCCGCGCCCTTGCTGGGGAGCGTGACCTCGACCAGGCTCTCGCCCTGGTTCGGGTCGATGCCGCGTGTGGCGTCCTCACCCGCCGTTGCAACCCCTGTCATTCCAAGCGCGAACAGCGTGACGGCGACGGCGAACCCCCGCCACGGACCCATGACCTGCACGACGACCTCCCCAGGTTGACTGGGAGGGAATCAGAGCACCGGATCTGCCCAGCGTCAACAGAACATGCACTTGCAGGAAGTTGCTGTGGGTTCGAGCGGCGAAGCTGTGCGGATCAGCCGCTGCGGATCAGCCGCAGCCGGTGTTGTTCCCGCAGCTCGAGCACGTGTAGCACGAGCCGGTCCGCTGCATCATGCCTCCGCACATCGCGCAGGCCGGGCCCAGCTCCAGGCCCTGCAGCTTCGCCGGGATCGGCGGCGGCTCGTCCGTCAGCGCCGCCGCTGCGGGCTGCGGGGTCGAGTGGCCGCCGTTGCCGCCGTTCCGCGTCGGTCGTCCTCCGCCGCTCGGGCGGGCCTGCCGTGTCGCCGCGCATGACCGCGGCCTCGGCCGCCTTGCGTGCGCGGATCTCGGCGGTGAGGATGCCGAGCTCCTCGTGCAGGTCGGCGTCGCCGTAGCGGGAGGCCAGCCAGCGCATGATGTAGTCGGGCATCGACTTCGCGAACGGGATCTCCGGGTTGCGGGTGATCCCCTCCGGCTCGAAGCGCACGTACGCGAACTTGCGCACGAAGGTCTCGAGCGGCACTCCGTACTGGAGGCCGAGCGAGATCGCCGTGGCGAACGCGTTCATCATGCCCTTGATCGTCGAGCCCTCCTTCCCGATGTCGGTCAGGAAGATCTCGCCGAGCGATGCCGTCCTCGTACTCGCCCGCCGTGATGTAGCCCTCGTGGCCGCCGATCGAGAACTTGTGCGTGAGCGACTGGCGCTCGTTCGGCATCCGGCGACGCACCGGACGGGCCGGCTCGATCGCCGCCGCAGCCTCGGCCTCCTCGGCGCTCTTCGTGCCGCCGTCGGTCTTCAGCGCCTGCGCCGTCTTCGAGCCGTCGCGGTAGATCGCGAGCGCCTTCAGGCCGAGCTTCCAGCCCTCGGTGTAGACGTCGGCGATGTCCTCGACCGTGACCGACTCGGGCAGGTTCACCGTCTTCGAGATCGCTCCCGAGAGGAACGGCTGCGCCGCGGCCATCATCTTCACGTGGCCCATCGCGTCGATCGCGCGCTCGCCCACGGCCACGTCGAACACCGAGAGGTGCTCGTCGCGCAGGCCGGGCGCTCCGACGATCGTGGCGGTCTCGCCAGGTGCGCCTCGATTTCGGTCGATCTCCTCCGGCGAGTAGCCGAGCGTCTCGAGCGCCAGCGGCACGGTCTGGTTCACGATCGTCATCTGCCCGCCGCCCACCAGCTCCTTGAACTTGACGAGCGAGAAGTCGGGCTCGATGCCGGTGGTGTCGCAGTCCATCAGGAACGAGATCGTCCCGGTGGGGGCGAGCACCGTCGCCTGGGCGTTGCGGTAGCCGTTGCGGGCGCCCACGTCCACGGCCTCGTCCCACGCACGCCGCGCCGCTGCCAGCAGCTCTGAGTCGGTGACCTGCGAGTCGTCGATCTCGTACGCCGCGTGACGGTGCTTGCGCATCACGTGGTTGTGCGGGTCGCGGTTCTCCTCGTAGTGCTCGTACGGCCCGAGCGCCCCGGCCACCTCGGCCGAGGTGCGGTAGGCGCGGCCGGTCATCAGCGCGGTGATCGCGGCGCAGATCGCGCGGCCCTCGTCCGAGTCGTACGCGAGGCCGTTCGCCATCAGGAGCGCGCCCAGGTTCGCGTAGCCCATGCCGAGCTGGCGGAACGCACGCGCGTTGATGCCGATCTCCTCGGTCGGGTAGCTCGACGGGCCGACCACGATCTCCTGCGCGAGGATCACGACGTCCACCGCGTGCTCGAACGCCTCGACGTCGAACGTGCCGTCGGCGCGACGGAACTTCATGAGGTTGAGCGACGCGAGGTTGCACGCCGAGTCGTCCACGTGCATGTACTCGGAGCACGGGTTCGACGCGTTGATCCGGCCCGAGTTCGGGCAGGTGTGCCACTCGTTGATGGTCGTGTCGTACTGCACGCCCGGATCGGCGCAGCGCCAGGCGGCGTCGGCGAGCTGGTTCAGCACGTCCTTCGCGTCGACGATCTCGTTCGCGGCGTCGTCCACGCGCGCCTTCAGCTCCCAGGAGTCACCGCGCTCGGCGCGCTCCATGAACTCGTCCGTGACGCGCACCGAGTTGTTCGCGTTCTGGTACTGGATCGAGGCGAACGCCTCGGAGTCGAGGCGCATGTCGAAGCCCGCGTCGCGCAGGGCCATCGCCTTCTCCTCCTCGCGCGCCTTGCACCAGATGAAGTCGAGGACGTCCGGGTGGTCCACGTCGAGCACGACCATCTTGGCCGCGCGACGCGTCTTGCCGCCCGACTTGATCGTGCCGGCCCACGCGTCGGCGCCGCGCATGAAGCTGACGGGACCGGAGGCGAGCCCGCCCTTCGAGAGGTGCTCCTTCGAGCCGCGGATGCGCGAGAGGTTGATCCCGGAGCCGGAGCCGCCGCGGAAGATCATGCCCTCCTTGGTGTTCCAGCCGAGGATCGACTCGATCGTGTCCTCGACCGAGAGGATGAAGCAGGCGGAGCACTGCGGGTGCTCTTCGAAGCCCACGTTGAACCAGACCGGCGAGTTGAACGCAGCCATCTGGTGAAGAAGGATGTGGGTGAGCTCGTCGTTGAACGCCTCTGCGTCGTCCTCGGTCGCGAAGTAGCCGCCCTCGCGGCCCCACTCGGCGATCGTGCCGGCCACGCGGCCGATCATCTGCTTGACCGAGTTCTCGCGCTCCGGCGAGTCCATGCGCCCGCGGAAGTACTTCTGGGCGACGATGTTGGTGGCGTTCTGCGACCAGGTCTTCGGGAACTCGACCCCGCGCTGCTCGAACGCCGGGTTCTCCGGGTCGCCGATCAGGGCGTCGCGGATCTCCCACCCGACCGCGTCGAACGGGCTCACGCCGGCCGCCGTAAAGCGCCTCCCCACGCTGACCCCATCACCGGCCGCGGTGATGGCTGGGGCGGTGGCACTACGACTGTCTGGCATGACTTCTCCTCGGTTGGGCGATTTTTTGGGCCCCTCTCAAGGGGGAAAGACCGATACTGCTCCTCGGGCCGGACGGACTCTCCTCGCCCTCCAGCGGCAGCTGATCGGCCCCGGGAAGGGGGTCGTCGCGGTAGCGCTGGACCGTCTCGGCCACCTCGTCGAGGTCGGCCAGATTGCGGTACACGGAGGCGAACAGGATCCCCGACACCGGGTCGAGCTGGGCGAGCCCGCGCTCGGCGAGATCGCCGATCTGGCTCGCCTCGACCTCGGGACCGGACCGCCTCACCGCCGCCGCGATCGACTCCGACAGGTGTTCCAGCTGCTCCGAGCTCACGGGTCGCTTGTTGGCGGCCCGCTCGAGCCCTCCCAGGAGCTTCTGGTCGTCGAATCGCTCGCGGCGGCCATCACGCTTGAGGACGGTCACGTTGGATTCCGTCCGCTCGTACGTGGTGAAGCGGTTGCCGCAGCCCTCGCATTCGCGACGGCGGCGGACGGCGTCACCCGGCTCGGACAGCCGAGAGTCGACCACGCGGGTCGACTCGGATGAGCAGAATGGGCAACGCACACGGGGTATTCTACTACCCCTAGTGGCTCATTCCTCCCCGAGGCACTACATATTGTGTGCTCTATGCGGGGTGAATGTGATCCACGATCGCCTCGTCTCAGCGGGCGCCCGCCGTCGGCCGGCGCGTCGAAGCTATCCCAGACGAAGTCGGGATCGCGGAGGAAGCTCGCGAAACCCTTGGAAGGTGCGTGGAAATTGAGCCACGTCGCTTCAGCCGGTCCGTCGTTGCGGAACGTGTGGATCACGTGGGGAGGCGCGAGCACGAACGTGCCCGGCGCGGCGGTCACGCGCTCGACCTCCGGCCCGATGCCGAAGTTCAGCTCGCCCGTGAGGATGAAGAACGCGTCGAGGTGCTCCTTGTGGATGTGCGGGCCGGGGCCCTCCTCGCCCGCGACGTAGCGCGTCCACGTGAGACAGAGCTCGGGCAGGTCGGCGAGGATGCGGATCGTCCGCTCGGGCCTGTCGGTTACGACCTCGCCCTCCTCCGCGAAGCGCAGCACGGTGGCGTCGCCTGAAGGCCGGCCCTCGTCCTCGGGCGGGTCGAAGATCTGGTCGGCCTCCTCGGGCGGCTTCTCCCCGAACAGGTACTCGGCGAAGCCCATCGAGGGCGCGTGGATGTTGAGGAAGGCGCCCTGCTCGGTCGTCTCGTGCTCGTAGCGGTGGATGACCTTCTGGGGGATGACGAGCACGGTGCCGGCCCCGCGGGTCGCCCGCTCGTCGCCGAGGTCGAACGCGTACTCGCCCTCGAGCACGATGAAGCCGTCGGCGTGCTCGCGGTGGAGGTGCCGCCCCGGCCCGCCCTCGTTGCGCGAGCGCATGTAGGTGAGGACGAAGTCCGGGAAGTCGGCGAGCACCTTGACGGTCGCCTCGGGAACGTCAACCAGGGTCTTGCCGGTGCGAGACATGGCGCCGCAGCCTACGCGTTCAGCGCAGGCTGTCGAGCGTCCGCTTGAGGCCCTCGTCGAGCTCGACCTTGGCCTCCCAGCCGAGCTCTTCACGCGCGCGCGAGGGGTCGAGCGCGATGTGCTGCACCTCGCCGGGGCGCTCGGGGGCGTGCTCGGGCTCGAAGCCGGCGTCGGCGTGGCCGTTCATGACCTCGACGATGTCGAGCACGCTCTTCTCCTGGCCGAGGCCGATGTTGATCGGCCCGGTGGCGTCCGACTCGGCGGCGCGCAGGTTGGCGTCCACCACGTCTTCGACGAACACGTAGTCGCGCGTCTGCTCGCCGCTGCCGAAGATCGTGGCCTTCCCGCCCTCGAGCAGCTTGCCGCAGAAGATCGCGACCACGCCCGCCTCGCCGAGCGGGTCCTGGCGCGGGCCGTAGACGTTGCCGTAGCGCAGCGACACGGTGGAGAGCCCGTGCAGGCGCGCGAAGATCTCGCAGTACTGCTCGGCGCAGAACTTGGAGAGGCCGTAGGGCGCCTCGGGCGCGACCGGGTGGTCCTCCGGCGCCGGGAGCGTCTTTCCCTCGCCGTAGATCGCGCCGCCGGTGGAGGTGTTCACCACGCGCGGGACGCCGTGCTTCTGCGCCGCGCTCAGCACGTTCACGGTGCCCTCCACGTTCACGCGCGCGTCGTTCGCCGGGTCCGCCACCGACTTGCGCACGTCGATCTGCGCGGCCAGGTGGAAGATCACGTCCGGCCTCGTGCGGCCGACGACGTCGCTCACCGCCTCGGCGTCGCGCACGTCGACCTCCTCGAGCTGGGCGCCGTTCGCGAGCGCCTGCTCCAGGTTCTCGCGCTTGCCCGTCGAGAGGTCGTCGAGCACGGTCACCTCGTCCCCGCGCGCGAGCAGGGCGTCCACGATGTTCGAGCCGATGAAGCCGGCGCCGCCTGTGACCAGTGCCTTCATGCGGCGGCGCATGCTAGACGGCTAGCGCACCGTGCCTATCCCCCGATGTGCTTCGCGAGCTTGTCGAAGGCGGCGATCCACCCGGCCTCGGCGTGGCTGCTCTCCGGGTACGGGCCATCGACCAGCGTCATGCGCGTCTTGTCGCCGTGGTCGTGGAACTCGACGCGCGTGACGGTCGGCTCGTGCATCCCCGGCATTGGGTCTGAGCGCAGGACGATCAGCTCCGGCTCCACGAGCTCCACGATCTCGTAGCCGATCGGGAACTCGGCGCCGCTGCCGCGTTGGACCATCGTGAGCTCGTAGCGCCCGCCCACCCGCAGGTCGATGTGGATCTTCTCGCGTGGCGTGTCGGCCTGTGCGGGGCCGTACCAGGCGGCCACCGCGTCGGGGTCGGTCCAGGCCCTGAACACCTGCTCGCGCGGCGCTTCGAAGATGCGTGTGATCAGGACCTCCTGGTCGGCGGTCTCCAACGGCGTCGAGTCACTCATCTGGTTGTCCTTTCTGGCGCAGGTGCGCTTCGAGTCGGTCCATCCTGGCTTCCCACGTCTGCTTGCGGGACTGCATCCACTCGACCGCGTCGTCGAGAGGGTCGGCCTGCAGGCGGCTCGGCCGCCATTGGGCCTCGCGGCTGCGGACGATCAGCCCGGCACGTTCGAGGACCTTGAGGTGGCGCGAGACCGCAGGCAGGCTCATCGGCAACGGCTCCGCCAGCTCGTTCACGGTCGCCTCGCCGGTGGCGAGGCGGGTGAGGATCGAGCGGCGCGTGGGATCCGCGAGAGCGGCGAACGTGAGGCTGAGCTGGTCGGCAGGCATATAACGTGACGGTTAATTAACAGAGACATTAAATACCATCGCCGAACAGAGCGCAAGTGGGGGGCCGCCGCGCGTGGGTCAGTCGTCGTCGGAGCCGCCCGAGTGGGAGCTGTCGCCGCCTCCGCTCCCGCTGCTGCCCTTGCCGCTGTTGTCTTCGCTGCCACTGCCGCTGCCGCTGCTGTCGTCGCGGTCGCCGCCGTGGTCGTCGAAGGTCGTGGTGGTCGGCCTCGGGCCCGGGCGCCGGCACCTCGACGGTGTCCGCGCGGCGCGCGGCCTCGCGCTGGGCGCGCCGGCGGGCGGCCACCCGGCGCTTGCGGGCGCGCTCGCGTGCGGCCGCGCGCTGTGTTGCCCGCTGCTTGGCCCGATCGTCGGCATGGGGGGCGAGGGTGTCCCCGGCGCTCAGGGGCGCGGCCGAGAGGCCCACGTTGTCGCCCGAGATCGAGTTGGCGAGCAGGCCGATGCCCACCGCGGCCAGGAGGCCTGCGATGGCGAGGGCTGCGCCGGTTGCGAACTTTCTGAGCGTCATCGTCTCCGAGGCTAGCCCCGCCTCGGCAAGGACTCGTCAAGCTGAGGGTCAGCGCTGGGTAAAGCGCGCACGGCCGCCAGCGCCACCTCGGCGCGCGCGCCGCCCTCGGGCCGGTTCGTGAGCTTGACCTCGCCGCCCCAGCGGGCCGCGAGCGCCTCGACGACGGCGAGGCCGAGGCCCGTGCCGCTCGCGCCGCCGCGGCTCGCCGAGCCGCGGTAGAAGCGCTGGAACACGCGCTCGCTCTCGTCGGGGTCGAGTCCCGGTCCCTCGTCCAGCACGGCGAGCCGGACGGTCTCGCCGTCGCTCGCCCAGGTGAGCGTGACCGTGCTGTTCGGGGGCGAGTAGTTGAGGGCGTTCTCGGTGAGGTTGTCGAGGATCGCGGCGAGGTCCTCGGCGGACGCGGCCACCACGACGGGCGTGCCGGCCTCCACGGCCAGCTCGTGGTCCGAGCGCTCGGCCGGTCCCTCCCAGCGGGCGCGGGCTGCGTCGATCACCTCCGCGACGTCGAGCGGCTGGGCGGTCGGGCGCTCGCCGCCGCCCGCGAGGGTGAGCAGCTCGGAGAGCAGGCGGGCGAGGCGCTCGGTCTCGTGCTCCGCAGCGGTGAGCTCGCGCTCGACCTCGGGGTCTCGGCTCTTGAGCGCGGCGGCCTCGAGGCGCAGCCGAAGGCCCGTGAGCGGGGTGCGGAGCTGGTGCGACGCGTTCGCCACGAACTCGCGCTGCCCGCGCAGCGTGCTGGCCATCCGGGCGGTCATGTCGTTGAACGCGGTGGCCACCTCCCGCTGCTCGGTGGAGCCCTCCACGCTGGCGCGTGCGTCGAGATCGCCGTGCGCGACGCGACCCGCCGTGTCGGCAAGGCCGCGCAGCGGCTTCGCCAGGGAGCCGGCGAGGAGCCAGGCCACGACGAGGCCGAGCAGCAGCGCCACAGCGCCCACGCCCGCGAGCGCGATCACGTCGTCCCGCTGCTCGGACTTCACGGCGTCGACGCTCTGGGTGACACGCACCGCGCCGGCCGCCCGGCCGTTCACCGCCACGGGTACGGCGGTGAAGAGAAGGTCCTCGTCGAGGAGGTCGCTGTAGCGCTCGCCCTGGGCTTGGCTGGCCCTGGAGCGCTCTGCGGATCTCGGGCCTGGTGCCATAGCGGTCGCCCTGCGAGGCCTCGCCGGACGAGTCGGCCAGCACCCGCCCGCGGTCATCGACGACGAGTACGCGGCCGCCGAGGCTGTCGGCGGAGCCGTTCACGAGCCGCTCGAGCTGGTCGGGCTCGTCCAGCCGCCCGGAGGCCCCGGCCGCCACCAGCTGCGCCTGGCTGCGGGCGTCGTTCTTGACCTCGGCATCCACGCTCTTCGACAGGTTCAGCGCGAGCGGCACCGCGAGCGCCACGATCACGAGCACGAGCACGTACGTGAACGCGAGGACGAGCCGCGTGCGCAGGCTCATAGCTCGTCGGCGGCCGCGAAGCGGAAGCCCACGCCGCGCACGGTGTGGATGAAGCGGGGGTTCTGGGAGTCGTCGCCGAGCTTGCGACGGAGGCTCGACACGTGCACGTCGAGCGTCTTCGTGGAGCCGAACCAGTTGGTGTCCCAGACCTCGTCGATGAGCCGCTCGCGCGAGATCACGCTGCCGGCCTCGCGGATCAGCAGCTCGAGCAGCTCGAACTCCTTGCGGGTGAGGTCGATGTCCTCGCCGTTCACGCGGGCCTCGCGGCGGTCGCGGTCCACGCGCACCGGGCCGACCTCGATCGGTCCTGTCTTGGTTGCGGGCGCGGCCGCCGCCTGCTGGGCATCGCCCGTGCGGCGCAGCACCGCCCGGATCCGCGCGGCCACCTCACGCGCGCTGAAGGGCTTCACGATGTAGTCGTCGGCGCCGAGCTCGAGGCCGACGATGCGGTCCGTCTCCTCCCCGCGCGCGGTGAGCATGATGATCGGGACCTTGGAGCTCTCGCGGAGCGTGCGGGCCACGTCGTAGCCGGAGCCGTCCGGGAGCATCACGTCGAGGAGCACGAGGTCGGGCATCTGCGCCGCGGCCTTCTCGAGCGCCTCGGCGACCGTGCCGGCCACCTGCGTGTCGAAGCCCTCGCGATCGAGGGCTTCGGACAGGGGAACGGTGATGGACTCCTCGTCCTCCACCATCAGGATGGTGCGCCGGCCCGCCATGGGCTGAAGGGTAGGCGGGCCGACGCGCCAGGTCCGTCAGTCGTCGTCGCCACCGCCGCCGTGGCCGCTGTTGCCACCGCCGCCGTGACCGCTGCTGTCGTCGTCCCCGCCGCCCGAGTGGGAGCTGCCGGGGCCGGAGTTGTCGCCGCCGCCGTGGTCGTCGCCGCCACGATCGTCGTCGCCGCGGTCGTCGCCGCCGCGGTCGTCGCCGGTCGCCGCGCCGGTGCAGCGCGGGTCGTTGGCGTGCTCGGCCTCGTCACACGGGCCCGAGATGTCCACGCCCGGCGTGGGCGCCGTCTGAGTCGTCCCCTGCTGGGCCGGCGCCTGCCCGCCGCAGCGGGGGTCGTTGGCGTGCTCGGCCTCGTCACAGGGGCCGGAGATGTCGACGCCGCCCGTTGCGGTGCCGTCATCGTCAGCGCCCTGACGGGCGGGGTTGTCCTCGACCGTGGTCGTGCGCTCGACGGTGTCGGTCACCGTCTCGGTGCTCGCGGGGTCGTCGGCGCCCTGAGAAGCCACCACGACGGCGGCCAGGATTCCGAAGAGGGCGACCCCGAGAATGAGTGTGAGTGTCCTGCGCATGGTGCTTCTTCCTGTCGGGTTTGAACGTCTCGACAAGAATTGCCCGCGGGTGGCCAGCAGCCGCCCAAGCCGGTGTGAGGGCCGGGACAGGGTTCGGTTAGGAGTCGGTAAAGCGCGGAGCGCTGCTAGGTTCGCCCGCGCGAGATGCGCGGCCTGTTCGTCACCTTCGAAGGCATCGATCGCTCCGGCAAGACAACGCAGGCGGGGCTGCTGGTGGACGCCCTTGGGGATGCGGCTCTCGGGCGTGCGCGAGCCGGGCGGAACGCCGGCCGGCGAGCGGCTGCGGGATGTCCTGAAGGACGCGGAGATCGACCTGGCGCCCGAGACCGAGGCGCTGCTGTTCGCGGCGGCTCGCTCCGAGCTCGTGGCGAACGTGATCCTGCCCGCTTTGGATACCGGCAAGGTCGTGGTGTCGGACCGGTTTCTTGGATTCGTCGCTGGCCTACCAGGGCGGCGCGCGCGGGCTCGGTATCGATGACGTCGAGCGCGTGAACCAGTTCGCGACCCGGGGCCTGAAGCCCGACCTGACGTTCCTCTTGGATCTGTCGCCGGACGACGCGGCCGCGCGCACGGGGGAGAGCGACCGCTTCGAGGACGAGGGGACCGAGCTGCAGGCGGCGGTGGGCGCGGCGTACGAGCACCTGATCGAGGCGGATCCCGATCGCTGGCGACGCATCGACGCGACCCGTTCCCCCGACGAGGTCCACGCGGACGTCCTGGCCGCCGTGCAGGCTGCACGGGGATGACGGTCACGCTCGCAGGGACGGAGGACCACCCGCAGGCGCGGATGGTGCTGTCGGCTTCGTTGGCGTCGGGGCAGCCCTCGCACGCGTATCTGTTCCACGGGCCCGCGGGGACCGGGAAGCGGACGGTGGCGCGAGCGTTCGCGGCGGAGCTGCTGGCCGAGGGGTCCGATGATCCCGACGCCGTGCGCACGCGCGTGATGCATGGAGCGCATCCCGATCTGACCTGGGTGCGCCCGAGCGGCGCGCACGTGATGAGGGTGGATGACGTGGAGGGCCCGGTGGTGAACGCGGCCTACCGGACCCCGTTCGAGGCGAAGCGACGCGTGTTCGTGCTGGAGCGCGTGGACACGATGAACGACGAGGTGGCGAACCGGCTGCTGAAGACGCTGGAGGAGCCGGCGTCGTACGTGCATCTGATTCTGATGACGGACCAGCTGGGGCGGGTGCTCGAGACGGTTGTCTCGCGGTGCCAGCTGGTGCGCTTCGAGCCGCTGCCGGCGGCGACGATCGCGTCGCATCTGGAGGCCGAGGGCGTGCCGGCGGAGCGGGCCGTCGGCGTGCGCGCGGCTGTCCTTGGGGAACGCGGCGCGAGCGCGTTACCTGGCGTCGCCGGACGGCGAGCAGCTGCGCTCGGATGTCGAGGCGCTCGTGCTCGCAGCATTGTCCGGCGGTTCTCCCGACGACCCCGAGCCATGGCGACCGCTGCTGGCGCGCGCCGAGGCGCAGGGCCTGGCCGCCGAGGAGGCGGTGGCGGTCGAGGCGAAGCGCCGACTGGAGCTCGAGCCAAAGGGCCGCGAGCGCAAGGCGATCGAGAAGGAGTTCGAGGAGTCGGCGAAGCGGGACGCCCGGCGAGCGCGCCGCGAATCACTGGAGCTCTCGCTGACGCTGACCGCGCTGACCTTCCGCGACCTGATCTGCCTGGCGGAGGACGCATCCGATGCGGTGCTGGCCGCCGACCGAGCGCCCGGCGCTGGCCGAGCAGGCCCGAAGCCGCGACCCGCGCCGGCTGCGCGAGGCGGCCGAGCGCTGCGAAGAGGTGCGCCAGTCGCTGGAGCTGAACGTGACCGAGGACCTGGCGCTGTCGGCGCTGGGGTTCAGGCTCGGCGCGCTGGCGGGCGCGCGCTAGACCGCGATAGCCTGAGCGGCCATGGAGCTGAGGGCGAGTGAGCGTGAGCTGTACGAGGGGCGCCCGTCTTGGCGCGCGCTGCTGTCCTTCTACCTGCTCGGCATTGGCGTGGCCGTCCTCGTCCTGGTCATCCTCGGGCTCCTCGCGGACTCGTGGGGCACGGCGGTCGCCATCGCCGCGGTCATCGCGGGGCTGACGCTGGTGATCGGCTACCTGCGCAGGATCTCGACGAAGTACCTGATCACGACCCAGCGCCTGCGCATCAGCCGCGGCATCATCAGCAAGAAGGTGCAGGAGACGCGGCTCGAGCGAGTTCAGAACGTGAACTATGAGCAGGGTGTGATCGACCGTGTGCTGGGCGTCGGGACCGTCGATTTCGACACCGCCGGCACGGACGATTCGGAGTTTCGCTTCGCGTGGGTGAACGACCCGGAGCAGGTCGTGCGGACCGTCGACCAGGCGGTCGAGGAAGCACGCGCCGCGGCCTCGGGGCCCGGCCCCGGTACCGCCGCGGTGTCCTAGCGCTTCACTAGCCCGGCGCGATCAGAGCGTCGGCTCGGCGACGAGGTAGTAGAAGGCGAGGGCGAGCACGGCGGTGGCGCCGGCCCAGAGAGCCGCCCACATGACCCGCTCATTCGGCTTCATCTGCGGCCGGGCGATGAAGAAGATCACGAAGAGCTCGAAGACGACGCAGGCCGCGACGAACACCCAGACGTTCCACAGGTCCGTGAGCGCCATGACGAGGTAGAGCGGCACCTGAGTGCCGGCCACCGACCCGATCGCCGAGACGACGAAGACGAGGTACTCGTTGTAGGTGTCGCGATAGAGCGGAACCCGCGGGTTGAAAGCCTCGAGCCAGCGATTGGGTGGGCTCGGCTGCTGCGTCTGCGCCATGGCCGGAATAATTCCAGAGCGGCGGGATGCGGCCCAGGCAGCCGCCTGGTCGGCGTCGCCGGCCTTGGTCTCGATGACGGCTTTCGCGCCGCGGCAGCTGACGACTCGCCGCGGCGGAACGGCCCTCGTCGACCTCCCGAACCGCCCCCTCCTCATCGAGCCAGACGAGATCAATCGGGAACCGCATGCCGAACGTATGAACCGACCGGCACCGCGGAATGAGAAGCGCCCACCCCTCCGGCGGACGCCGCCGAAAAGCAAGCCCCCGAAGCCTGCGCCCACGCCGAATCCGCAACCACAACCCGCACAAAGAGCGAAGCAGGGAGCGGGCTACACTCGTCCCCGCAAACGCCGACGTAGCTCAGATGGCCAGAGCACCGCTCTCGTAAAGCGGGGGTCGTGGGCTTGGGTCTATCGAACCGGGCTCAGGCCCAATCCTGACGGGCGCGCTAGGACCTCCCTGGGAGCGTGACGTCTTCGCAGGTCACAGCGAGGCGGGACTCCTGAGCCAACCGCTCCCACCCCCTGCACCTGTTTGCAGCGAATCACGTATCCGGCGAACGCCGCCCGCCATGAGCAGGAATAACGGGCACCGCGATCGTGCCGGCGGCGAACGCAGGTTGGTAGCTGATCGAGTCCTCAAGCACCCTGATCCGAGCTGAAGCGGATCCAGCGCCCTCGCGCAACGGGCGCGTACGGTTGTAGCGACTTGCCGTGGTACGACACGACCGGGTAGTAGGTCATTCCGGGCGCAAACGGATCGCAATGGGCGCAGCTAGTAAACGGCTACGGATCCGACGGTGAGAGTTCGAATCCTCTGGGGCGCGTCTTGTCGCCGCGCTTTCAGAAGCCTTGTGGGCGCCTCTTACACCTGCGGAGCCGACGGCCGAGGCGACCTAAGCGTCAGCGAACGTCACTCCACCCCACTTCCAGTCGTCACGGTGTCCCCAGCCGACGACGGTTCGTAAGGCGGCGGGTGGGTCAGTGGTGGAGAGGAGCCGAGGTTGACCTGCCGAAGTCTGGGGAGTGACCGGTCTGACCGTGTTCATCAGTTCTACGTTCTCGGACCTTGAGGATCACCGCCTCGAGCTGTTCCACCGGCTGCGCGGCTACGGCTATGCCGTTGAGCGGATGGAGGACTTCAGCAGCTCTGGACGCCCGCCGCTTAACACATGCCTCGAAGCCATCGAGCGTTCCGACCTGTCGGTCATGTTCCTCGGGTATAGGTACGGGTCCTACGTTTCCGACCATGTATCCTACACCGAAGCGGAGTAC
Organism: uncultured Thermoleophilaceae bacterium; assembly: GCA_963825345.1. Taxonomy (GTDB): domain Bacteria; phylum Actinomycetota; class Thermoleophilia; order Solirubrobacterales; family Thermoleophilaceae; genus JACVRW01. Next base: position 797,989 of record CAWGSQ010000012.1, read on the forward strand.
GAACATGCGCAAGCTCTCGGCCATCCGATCTACGCCTACGTCCGCTCGCGGTTTGACGAAGGACTAGCCGCGTCGACCGAAGACTCGCAGGCCAAGCGCCAGCTCCGCGCCCTGAGGACCACGCTGGAGACAGAGCTAGTCACAGCCCACGCGAAGTTCAGCACTCCTGATGACCTGGCCAGTCGGGCGGTCGCGGACATTGAGGAATGGGGGGCCACGCCGATAAGCCGACCAAGCTTTGGCACCCCTCTGCTCGCCATCGAAGATGCGGTCGCGTACGCCTCTCGACGGGTGATGCGGGAGCAGGGCCGTTTCCTAGCTCCGCGAGTGATGCTCGTAGACCTGTCGGCCGCCCACTTGTCCAAGACGCCGCCGCCGCGGGCGAGCCGCCTGACGGCGAAGCTCCTAAAGATCAAGCACGAACTTGAGGAGAAAGGTCACTCAGTTTTTCTCTTCACGGGGATGGCGGTTGTTGCCGCGCGCGCTGAAGACCGGCTTAAGCTGCGCCTCGACGAGCTGCGCGGGGATCCGAACGCCGTGCTGGTGTGCTTCGCCAAGGACGAGGATGATCTCGCTCTATTGGATCGATTGCGGGACGTGGGACGAACGCGATTCCTGTGGTACCGCGACGCGCCACCGGCCGATATTTCTGATCTTCAGCATGTTGAGCAATGGACAGGCGACGAGCTAAGCAGTTGTCGCGTCGCTGAAGCCGTCGAAGAAATCGTTGACCGCCATATCGGCGAGGTGATACTTCGTGCCATCCCGTTACGAGCGTGACGGATTCTTCGCTATTAGTGTCCTTGTCTGGGCTCTCGCGCGATTCGGTCCCCTGACAGCGAAGACTCGCCCAGGTGTACGCCGCGCGCTTCGCCGATCGGACGAGCAGCTCGACAGCCTGCTCGCTTATGCGGCAGAGCTGGGCTTGGTTCATACAGCAATTGCCGGGTCGAAGGATGAATGGCGTAGTACGTCGGCCGGGGAGCAGCTTGGCGCGGAGATGCACCATGCCGTCAGAGGAAAGTAGTGCGGACGGGCGAAAACCGTACCGCTCGTTTGAGAGTTATTTACCTGACCAATGGACGACGTTGGGCGGTCCGGAAACATCCCTTAGCTTGCAGACCAGTACGTCTGGTGTGACGAGTCGTCACGCGCATGGAAATGTGGCTCACTGGGTTTAAAGAGCAGAGCTCTCTACAACCATTAAATTAAGTATGGGCCCTAACAAAGGTATAACTAATCGCATTCCGGCTTCGCCGGAACTGCCTAAGTAGCAGCGTCTCCGTGCTGGCCCTTCGTCCCCTGAGCGACGGTGACCGAGCCTATCTCGCGCAGGTCCGGTCGCATCTCCGAGCGTCGAGCGGGACTCGTGCTGCAAATGAGGCCGTGAGCTACGCGCAAACGCTGTTAGACGAGGTTTGCCCGTGTTGTTCGATGCAGGTCATCTCGCGCATGTAACGGCGTTGAATCTAAATGTCGTTGCCTCGATGGGAGCAGGTTACCCATGCGGCACTACACCACGTTTCCAGAATCCCAAAGCGGACAGGTGGGTCACGTGAGATTTCCGCTCCTCGCCCGGCCTTAAAGCACGTGCAGATGTGGATCCACACGGCCCTCCTGCGCGCGCTTACCCCTCACGAGGCGTCCCACGGATTTTCGCCGGGGCGCTCGATCGTCACCAATGCCGCGCCGCACCTGGGGGCCGACCTGATCTTGAAGCTAGACCTCCGGGACTTCTTTCCGAACGTCAGTCGTACTCAGGTTTCGTAGGATCTTTTCGCCAGCTGGATACACGGGACCCGTGGCACGGCTCTTGGCATCTCTTACGACGCTGGAGGGAGCTTTACCTCAGGGGTCGCCGAGTCCGCAGTTGGCGAACTTGGCGGCATACGCATTGGACGCGCGGCTAACGCGGATCGCGCAGCACCGTGGACTGACATACACGCGGTATGCGGACGATCTCACCTTTTCCGGATCGAGCGTGCGGAGGCCCGAGGTGAAACGCTTGATCGAACGCGCGATCCGCGATGCCGGGTTTCGTCCGAATGAACGGAAGGCGCGCTACCTGCATCCCCACCACCGACCAGCCGTACCCAGCATCGTCGTGAACAAAACTCAATTGGCCGCGGGGTCGGCGACGTTGGATTCGCCAGGAGCTGTATTACCTTGAGAAGTTTGGCGTAGACAGTCATCTCGCTCAGCGCGGCTATAGCCGATCTCGTTACAAGGAGTTCATCTACGGCCATGTCTTCGCGCTGAATATGGCTAGACCAGATGAGGCCCCCGAGCTGCTGCGAAGGCTTGATGCGATCCGATGGGAGTACTAAACTTGGGCAGCGGCGACTCGTCCGCGGCCTAAGCTTCATGTGGGGGGATTAACCGGTGCTCCGCTCGCACAACCGCAGGACCCGCGAGAAGGCATCGACCAACGCGCGAGTTTTCCCGCTATTTCCGCGTCGCTGCCCCGGCGCGCGACATGGCGCGACACAATGTGACCAGTGACCGACTTCTTATCGCCTGAGACCCGAGCCATGTAATGGCACGTATCCGGTCAAAAGACACGAAGCCAACAGGCGGTCCGGAAAGGTCTTTACGCCCTAGGCGTGCGTGGATGGCGTTGTCATCCAAAGTGCTGTGCCAGGCAAGCCGGACCTCGTCTTTGGACGATGGAAGCTCGCCGTGTTCATCGACGGGCGGTTCTGGCATGGCCATCCCGACTACTTCACATTCGGCAAGTCGGGCCCATACTGGGACGAGAAAATCAGGCGCACGCAGGAACGTGATCGCTCAGCCACGGAAAGTTGGTGACGGCCGGCTGGGAAGTTCTCCGCTTCTGGGACTTCCAGGTTGAAGACGACCTCGAATCCGTTCTTGACGCGATCTGTGCCGCGTTAGCTGAAGCCCGTCGTCGCGCGAGAACTCGCTGCTCTGGTCAGCGCCCACGCCGCTTCTTGATTTCAGTCTCCCTGACGCCTAATCTCAGCCGCGATCTTGCCCTCGGGCCATGGAGGGGGCGGCCTTCAAGGCGGTAGTCCGGCGACTGCGCGTCCCAATTCGTTTTGGCGTGATGCGGTGATCCGCCAGCCAAGGACATCGAAGTTCGCGAAGGCGCTTTTGCCAGTCCTCCTGATACTGCTTTGCAGAGGCTGCGCGTTCGAGAAGGTCGCCCCGGACCATTGGGAAAAGCAGCCTTCAGCACTTCCCCGATCCGCACATGGGGCTCGTCGTGTCGGAAGGCTCGTACTAGTTTCGGTCCCTCCTCCTCGAGGTTCGTAGTAGTCCTTCTTGCCCTCATTGCACTCAGAGCACAGGGCCTGAAGGTTCTCCGGTTCGTTTGTGCCGCCCCATCGCTGCGGCACCTTGTGGTCCACGTGGAGCTTCACCGAGTCTTCCGTTGGTGTTCTTCCACACTGTGCACAGCGCTGGTCCCGGAGCACCCAGGCGCGCAGGGTCTTGTTGACCGTCCCCTCGGGTGCCAAGGGCTTCGGCCGCGCCCGGACTAGCGAATAAGTGGTGTCTCGTCCACGGCGGCCACGAGCGATCTCGAAGAACGGGTCAAGCTGGCGCAATCGTCGGTCGAGATGCTGCTGTTCGCCTCCGCGGATCTTCGGATCCGGCGGATGTCGTCGATGTTTAGCGGTGTGTGGCGGTGCTGGTAGAGCGCGCGATATATCTCTTGGGCGACCTCGTTGCTAACAAGCTCGTGGAGGGTCGTGCTTCCCGGGCGGGGCAACTGCATAGCGGCAGCCTTTCACGCCGCGGTGCGCCAGCTTGCCCCAAGGAGCTGAAAGGACACTCCGGAACGGATTCTGCCCGGATTTCCACGATCCATCCCGCGCGTCGGAAGACAACGCGCGCAGAGCTGAGGTGCCAGTTTCGGATGCTTTAGCCGGAGGCGGCCGACAGGGCTTCGCGGAGCCTCGCTTCGGCGCCAGACTGTTTCGTGCTATCGCTGGACCGTGTACTCCTCAGGTGCCACTGGGACGAGGTTGCCCAATGCTGCTGCGATACCACGCGCCACAGCCCGCGCGACGGGCGGAGGAAATGCGTTTCCAACCTGCCGGTATCTCGCGGTCTTGCGTCCCGCGAATTGCCAGGTATCTGGGAACCTTGTCGCGCTGCCATTCGGACTGTCAGGCGAGGCGACCCCAGGAAATCCGCGAGGGGGCGGCGCGTCTGCGATGCCCAGGCCATCGACTCCGAGCTGTGCCCACTCCCTCTTCGCACGCGTGGGCCGAGGTCAGGCCCACCATGCTTCTTCGACCCTCCAACAAGCGTAGGAGCAATGCGGTTCGCCTGGACGCTCCATCATCAGCGTCTTCCCATCCGCCATCCGCCATGAGATCTCTTAGGGCCTCGCCGACTGTCGGTGCGGGGTGATTGCTCGGCCGGGGCCAATTGAACTCATCGGGAGTGTCTTCGCGGAGAGCGACCAAGAGCGTCCGCGGCCGAAGCTGAGGAACTCGAAAATCTGAAGCCTGCAGGAGCTTCCAGCGGGCGAATAACCCAGCTTGCGCAGGCGGCGTTCGAGGTTCCGGCGGTACCCGGTGAACCTCGGATCAAGGAGGCCCCGCACGTTCTCGAGCATACGGCTCGCGGTCTGCACTCCGCAACGAGCCTCAGCGCCTCGGGGAATAGATCTCGCTCATCGTCTGAGCCAAGTTGCTTTCCCGCCTTCGAGAACGGAGGGCACGGCACGCCGCCAGCAAGGAGATCAACCTGGCCTTTGTATGGGCGAGCGTCGAAGCGTGCACGTCGCCGGCTGAAGGGTCGCTGGAGGCGGCGCCGTAGGGCCAAAGACGTTCCAATTCGGCCGATTCGTCCTCAACGTCGCCGCGGCCCAATGATCGATCTCAACTAAAGCCAAGTGCTCGAAGCCTGCTTGCTCGAGTCCAATGCCTGGCCACCGGCCCCAGCGCATATTTCGATTGAAGTGAGCTTTGACATGTCGGTAAAGGGACAACGGGGACGATTTTCGCCCCACGGCGTAGACCCTAGGGGCGAACAAGGACGGCACTTTCTCGCTGACGTGGCCGCCGTCACTCCGCCGCCGCCGCCAGCGCCTCCTCCAACTCCTGATACATCGCCACCCGCGACACCCGCCCGTCGGGCTCCAGCGTGAACACCTGGTTCGCCTCCGCTGAGACCTCGATTCCGTTTCGGCCCTGGGCGCTCACCTTGTTCGGCACCACCACGAACCGGCCGCAGTCGATGTACTCCAACGCCTCCATGTGGAACGTCTCGAACGTCTCCCACTGCTCGCGGCAGAACTCCGTGAGCCCTGCGCGCCCTCGGTAGACCCCCGCCAACGGCCCGCGGCTTCGGGACCAGTCGAACACGAAGTCCTCGTCGATGTGCTCGAGCAGCCACTCCAGATCTCCGCGGTTGAACGCGTCGATCGATCGCCCGGACGAACGCCACGTTCGCCGAGCTCGGACATCACGCCTGCCACCGTGTCTCGCAGGCGAATCACTCGACGGTCGCCGCCAACGCCTCGTCCGTCTGCTGGTACAGCGCCACGCGCGCCACACGCCCGTCCTCGACGGTGTACACGTGCGTGTTGTCGGCGCTGACCGCGATCCCCTCCCGCCCTCGCGCGCGCAGCGTGACCGGGACCACCACGTGCCGTCCTCGGTCGATGAACTCCCCCGGCTCGATGACGAACTCCTCGAACGTGGTCCATTGCTCGCGGAGGAAGCCCGCGATTCCATCCGCTCCGCGGTAGACGCCCCTCAACGGGCTTCGGCTGCGCGACCAGTCGAACACGAAGTCGTCGTCGATCCGCTCGAGCAGCCAGTCGATGTCGCCCCGGTTGAACGCCTCGATCCCCTCACGCACCAGCTCCACGTTCTCCTCCGACATCAGGCCGACACCGTCCAGCCCAGTCGCTCCCGCACGGCGCGCGGCATCGCCGCCACGATCAGGTCGTAGGAGTCCTCCACCATGTCGCGCACCATCGCATCGGACACGGAGCCGTCAAGCGTCACCGTGTTCCAGTGGCGCTTGTTCAGGTGGTACCCCGGCACGATCGCCGCATGGGCCGCCCGCAGCTGCTCCGCCAGCTCCGGCTCGCACTTCAGCGACACCTTCAGCGGCGAAGCCGCCAAGGCACTGAGAGCGAACAGCTTCCCCTCCACCTTGAAGACCGAGGTCTCCGGTCCGAAGGGGAAGTTCTCGAACGCCCCCGGAAATCCCAGGCACAGCTTTCGCAACCCACGCGCCGTCACGGCAATCGATCGTAACCACGCGACCACCTACTCTCGACTCAATGGACTCGCGCCGGCCGGCGATCATCCGGATCGCGCTTTACGCGGCGGCGGTGGCCATCGTCTTCGGCATCCTCGCGGCCACCGGCGAACATCCCGAGCGCACGACGAGGCCCGCGACTTCGGCAACAGACCTCGGCCCGGCCGCGCCGTTCCTCTACGTCCCGCTCTTCGTCCTCGCCAACTTCGTCGATCGCGTGGATCATCCTGGCGGGCGCGGCGGGGCTCCTCTTCGGCACCGCGGCGGGCACGCCGCTCGCGCTCGCGGGCGTGACGCTGGCCGTCGCTCGCCCAGATGGCGGTCTCGCGACGGCTCGCCGGCGAGCACCGCGGCAAGCTCCTCCCACCCCGCACCAAGCGGATCGAGAACTTCCTCACCGAAAACGGCGCGGTGGCGGTGATGGAGTCGCGCATCATCCCGGTGCTCCCGTACGGGCCTCGTCAACTACAGCGCGGGGCTCACCCACCTCTCCTACAGGGCCATGGCGCTCGGCACGCTGATCGGCGCCGCGCCCAAGGTCTTCGCCTACACCGCGCTCGGCGGCAGCCTCGGCGACCTCACCTCGCCCGAGGCGATCACCGCTATCGCGCTGCTGGTGATTCTCGGGATCGCTGGAGCTCTGTTCGTCCGCCACCGACTAGCCGCGAGCCCGACGCCGCGTGAACCGCAAGGAATCACCCCCACCAGCATGAGCACGTCGCCGACGCTGAAGACGTTGGCGCCCGGCCAGCCGCCGGAACGGCGAAGACGTCGCCGAGAAAAGCGACATGGGCGTCCTCGACGAAATCCGAGTTCGCGAACTCGACCTGACTGCACGTCGAGGCCCGGCCGTCTCAAGCGCACCGCGCGACGCCGGCATCACTCCGCCGTTGGCGGCGATCGCAATCAGATTCAGAAGCCCGCCCACGCCCGACGCAGCCAGACGAACCGAAGATCCAGGTTGCGCAGCAGGCACGCGGCGGCCAACGCGTAGGTCCCGAGGTGCAAGATCCGGTGCACCGTGCTGTCGCCGTCGGGCACGACCGTGACGAGCACGACCTGGATCGCGAACGCCACCACGGCCAGCCCGACCCAGCGGATCCGCACCTCGCCGACCCGGCTCAGCTTGCCGCCCGCAAAGCGGGACGGTCAGGAGCAGAAGAAGAAATGCGAGGGCGAGGGTCATGCCGGGGCGGTCAGGTGCATCGTCGCTATCTGCGGGCGTCCGTCTGGCCAGGCTGAAAGCGGCTAACTGGACGGATGTACGACGAACACGCGTCCAGGCGTGGACGCCGGGACTGAATACGCCGTGCAGACCGCGGCCGATGGACGCGCCTAGGCCGGTGGACCCGCCGGCCAGCCCCGACATTTTCGTGGAGGCATTTATGCCCTCGAAGCTCCGTCGTACGTCCCTGACCCTCCAGGCGAAGACGTATCGCTCCGCCGTGACCCTGGTCGGACTCCTCGTCCTGCTCGAGGCGCTTGGTGCGCCCCGTAAGCTCTAGAGGCTCCCGTGCCGCAATTGGGCCGCTCGGTAGAGCGGCGTCCGTGTGGCCCAGGCCTGGAGCGGTCCGCCTCGCCGCGACTCGCTCCAGTGCCTGGCCAACCTCTCCTCCTTCACGCTCTACCTGCGACTCGTAACCGCCGCGGGTGCTGTAGCGGTCGTCGGTCTCGCCCTGGTCGGCGCGACCGACATCGGCCCGCTCGACGCCGAGTTCTGGGTCCTCGCCGCACTCGTCCTGCTCGGTGAGCTGTTCCCGATCCAGGTGCACGGCCAGGTCGGGGAGGAGACCTTCTCCACGCCGTTCGCCTTCGCGATGCTGCTCGTCGTACGGCGTGCCGGAGGTCGTGGTCGTGCAGGTCGTGGCCGTCGCTGCTCGCGGACCTGATCCGGCGCCGCCCGATCGACCGCATCGTCTTCAACCTCGCGCAGCTCGCGCTCTCGTGGCTCGCCGGCGGGCGCGTCCTCGAGGCCCTCGGCGGACCGGGCTTCGGGGACTCCCGGGGGGCTCGCGGCGAGCGACCTGCCCGCGATCGCCATCTGCGCGGTCGTCTTCTTCGCCGCGAACTCCACGCTCGTCCGCACCGCGGAGGCCCTGCTCCAGCAGGCGCCCGATCGGCGCCCACCTGCTCGGCGACCTGATCTTCCGCAGCTGGTCGGCCGGCCACGCTGTTCGCGCTCGGCCCGCCGGTGGCGGTGATCGCCGAGAACTGGCTCTACCTCGTCCCGATCCTGGCGCTGCCGATGGCCGCGGTGCACCGCGCCTCGAAGCAGGCGTCGGAGACCGAGCACCTGGCGCTTCACGATCCGATGACCTCGCTCCCGAACCGCGCCCTGCTCCTCCAGCGCACCGACGACGCCCTTCAGCAGGCCGCGGGCGGCAAGCAGGAGACGGCGCTGCTGATCCTCGGCCTCGACCGCTTCCAGGACGTGAACGACACGCTCGGGCGCGCGCGGGGCGACGGCGTGCTGATCGAGATCGCCGACAGGCTGAAGCGCGCGCGTCCGCTCGACCGACATGGTCGCGCGCGTGGAGGGGGACCGCTTCGGCGTGCTGCTGCCGAACCTCGCACCCGGCGCCGACGCGGCGGCCACGGCCGCCGAGAAGATCGTGGAGGCGCTCAGCCGCCAGATCGACGTGGAGAGCGCGACGCTGAGCGTGGACGCCACCGTGGGGATCGCCTGCGCGCCCCGCTCACGGCAACATCGCCGAGCAGCTGCTCCAGCGCGCGGAGGCGGCGATGTACCGCGCGAAGCGCTCGCAGTCGCGCCTCGAGTTCTTCTCACCCGAGCTCGAGGAGGAGGCGCCGCGCCGGCTGGTGCTCGTCACGGCGCTGAAGCGCGCGATCGACATCCGCGCGATCACGCTCCACTACCAGCCGAAGATCGAGCTCGCGCGCAACAGCGTGGTGGGGGTGGAGGCGCTCGCCCGCTGGACGGACCCGGTGCTCGGTCAGGTCGGTCCCAGCACCTTCGTGCCGCTCGCCGAGCGCACCGGCCTCGCCGAGCCGCTCACCGCGCTCGCGCTCGAGACGGCCGCGGCCGACTGCCGGCGCTGGCAGGACCAGGGCTGCTTCGTGCCGGTGGCGGTGAACGTGTCGGCGCGGGTGCTCGTGGATCCCGGGCTGCCGGAGCTGATCGACGCGCAGCGGCGCGCCTTCGGCCTGGCGGACGAGGCCATCGAGATCGAGATCACCGAGAGCACGCTGATGGGCGATCACGTGCAGGCGCGCGACGCCATCGCGCAGCTCAGCGCGATCGGCGTGCGCACGTCGATCGACGACTTCGGGACGGGCTACTCGTCGCTCTCGTACCTGCGCCAGCTGCCGGTGCACGCCCTCAAGATCGACCGCTCCTTCATCACGGACCTCATGGACGAGCCGGACTCCGAGGCGATCGTGCGCTCGATCATCGACCTCGCCCGCAACCTCGGCCTCGAGACCGTGGCGGAGGGCGTGGAGGACGAGCGCGTCTGCGACCGGCTGTCAGAGCTTCGGCTGCGACTACGTCCAGGGATTCGCGATCGCAAGGCCGATGCCGGCCCGCGACATGCTGCGCTGGCTCCTCTCGTACGCGCCCTCCACCTAGTCTCGGGCGCGTGTCCTACTTCCAGGCCGTCCGGCTCTACAGCCTCGTCGAGGTCTGCATCTTCACCGCGCTGCTCGTGACCGCGATCGGCGGTCTCGGCGAGGACGCGGAGCTGATCCTCGGCTGGACGCACGGGGTCGGCTGGATCATCCTCTGCCTGCTCGTGGCCTACGGCTGCAAGCGCGGCACCTTCCCCTGGCCGCTGCTCGCGGCCACCGTCTCGCCGCTCGGCCCGATCGGCTGCACCGCGGGAATCGAGTATCTGGCGCGGCGGCGCCGGGTAGCCTGAATCCGGCTTGTTCCCGCTCAACCTCCCCAACGCGCTCACGCTCGGACGGATCCTGCTCGTGCCCGTGGTGGTGGTGGCGCTGACCGTCGAGATGCCCTACGGCCCCACGATCGCCGCGGTGGTCTTCGCCATAGCCGCGCTCACCGACGGGCTCGACGGCTACATCGCGCGCACGCGCCAGTCGATCACGAACTTCGGCAAGGTGATGGACCCCGTCGCGGACAAGCTGATGATCGCCGCGGCGCTGATCAGCCTGGTGAGCCTCGAGCGGCTGGCCGCCTGGGTGGCGATGGTGATCATCGCGCGCGAGTTCGCCGTGAGCGGCCTGCGGATCGCGGCCGGCCAGCAGGGCGTCGTGATCCCGGCGAGCGGGCTCGGCAAGGTGAAGACGATCGTCCAGGTGGCGGCGGTGCTCGCGCTGATCGCGGCCAACGACCCGGACGCCGTCTGGGTGCAGGCGCTCGTCTACGTGATGGTGGCCGTGACGCTCGCCTCGGGCGCCGACTACTTCCTCAACTTCAGGCGCACCATCGACGAGGCCGCCCGGAAGCGCTCTAGTGCCGCGAGGCAGCAGCCGTGAGGCGCTCGACCAGCTCGTCGCGGCTCGTGCCGCGCAGGTAGAGCACGCGGTCGAAGAGCTTGTCGTAGACCTCGAACACCGCGAACAGGATGTCCGTCGTGCCGACGTTCTCCGCCCCGCGCCCCGTGGCGAACTCCGCCGCGCGGTCGGTCACGTCCTCGAGGACGTCCGGGCCGAGCGGGGGCGTGCCGTGGCCCTCGGGGTGGTCCTGCTCGCCGCCGGTCATGAGCGGGGCCTCGCCCACGCCCAGGGCCTGCAAGAGTCGAGCCGACCTGGCCGTGGAGACGCATCGCGCGGAGCCAGCGCTCCGCCTCGTCCTCAGCCGAATGGGCGAATGGGATGGCAGTTCCCACAAGGGCAACCACAAGGGCTGCGTCCTGTGAGAGAGGGATCTGCCGGGCGTCAGTCAAGAACTTCCTCCGTGCTTTCCGAGTACACGACTTCAATCGGACGGGATAGCAAAATCCTTGACTTCCGACCCGTGTTGCACGGACTTAGTTCAGTCTGACTCGAGCCACTCGCGCATAGTCACGTGCCGCGCGGCGCGCTCGCCGTCCCGGATCTCGCGCGTGAGCTCGCCCAGCAGACCGTGCCGCTCGGCGACCACGTTGTGCTTGTGGATCGTCTCGAGGTTCTCCTGGCGGGCGGAGATGAACGAGGCGTCGCCGAGGTTGGGGAAGCGCTCGGTGGCCATGCGCACCATCTCGCGCACGCAGTCCTCGACGAAGCGCGGGTGCATGTGGGCCTTCTCGACCACCTCGACCTCGTCCGGGCGCTTCATCAGCTCGTAGATCTCCGAGCTCATCGAGCTCTCCACGATGTCGAGCAGCGCCGCGGCCTCGATCGGCTCGTCGCAGTCCTCGGGGCAGCCGATGTGGAGCGTGCCGATGCCGCGCTGGTTGTGCGTGGCCACGGGCACGGCCTCGAACACGCGGGTGATCTCGTCGTCGGTGAAGCCGTCGTCGCGCAGCCGCTCCTGCGAGCGCTCCATCACCATCTCCTGCGCGCACGGGCAGGCGGTCATGCCCTGCGCCTCCACGCCGACGAGCCGGCGCGTGCCGGCCGCGGACGCCACGGCCGAGCCGAACAGCGTGTAGATCTCCTGGGTGAGCACGCCCGACGCCGGCGCCGGCTTGGTCTCGGGGTAGCGGGCGGCGATCGTGACCTCCGCGCGGGCGCCGTCCTGGCGGTCGCGCACGAGCGCCGCGATGTGGGCGGCGAGCGTCTCCGCCTTGAAGGCCTCGCGCAGCACCACCTCGTCGATCGCCTCGTTCACGATCTCCTCGAAGCGCGACATGTGCGCGCCCTTCTGCTCGGGCCCGAGGTCGACGAAGCACTCGAGCTCGGCGTAGAAGAGCTGCTCCTGGCCGTTCGAGCGGATGCGGATGACCTTCTCCACACCGGTTACCCCAACCCGGGAGAGGCTCACGTGGGTTGAGGGACGCCGGGCCTGGACGTCGCTGCCGAGAAGGGTCACGGGGTCGGACAATGGACACTTGGACGATACCTACGTGCAGAGCGAGGCAAATCGCACAAGTCGTTGTACTATGGCCGAAGTCGGCTGCATGCCATTGGACTTGCCCCCACGGCCAGCCCCTCGCGGTTATCACCGCGGCCCCGTAACGCCAGTAGTCCCGGACCGCCCTAACGGGTCCCGCCGTTGGTTGAAGGAGCGAGGGTTGACGGAGAAGCACGAGGCCGCAGTTGGACTTTTGGAGGAACCCGCCGAGGCGCGATTCATGGACGTCGAGGAGCTGCGCGGGCTTGCCACCGAGGGACGCGAGCGCGGCTACCTGACCTTCGAGGAGATTGCCGCCTGTCTCGAAGAGGTCGAGGTCACGAAGGAGCAGATCAGCGACTTCAGGGCCCACCTCGTCGAAGCCGGAGTGGACATCGTCTCGACCGCCGACGGCCGCCCCCAGAACGGCGGCATGAACGACTCGCCCGCCGGCGCGGAGGGCCCGGCTCCCCCCAAGAAGCCGGAGATAGACCTCACGGTCGAGCCGAGCCTCGACTCGCTGCGGCTCTACCTGCGCTCGATCGGGCGCGTGGATCTTCTTACCGCCGACCAGGAGGTGGCGCTCGCGCGCCGCATCGAGCGCGGCGACATGTCCGCGAAGCAGCAGATGATCGAGGCGAACCTGCGGCTGGTGGTGTCGATCGCCAAGGGCTACCTCGGGCGCGGCCTGTCGTTCCTGGACCTGATCCAGGAGGGCTCGCTCGGCCTCATCCGCGCGGTCGAGAAGTTCGACTACAGGCGCGGCTACAAGTTCTCCACGTACGCGACCTGGTGGATCCGCCAGGCCGTGACGCGCGCGATCGCCGACAAGGCCCGCACCATCCGCATCCCGGTGCACATGGTCGAGAAGCTGAACAAGGTGGTCCACGTGGAGCGCCAGCTCGTGCAGGAGTTCGGGCGCGAGCCGACGCCCGAGGAGATCGCAGTCGAGCTCCAGTGGACGGCCCGCGAGGTGAAGGACATCCTGCGGATCGCGCAGCTGCCGGTGTCGCTCGAGAAGCCGATCGGCGAGGAGGAGGACTCCGAGCTGGGCGACTTCGTCGAGGACGACTCAGCCGAGTCGCCCTTCGAGCAGGCGAGCGAGAACCTGCGGCGCGAGAACGTGAAGCGGGCGCTGGATGCCCTGCCGCCGCGTGAGCGCGAGGTGATCGAGATGCGCTACGGGCTGAAGGGCCACAAGGCGCGGACCCTCGAGGAGGTGGGCCGCGCGTTCGGTGTCACGCGCGAGCGGATCCGCCAGATCGAGAACAACACGCTGAAGAAGCTCGAGGGGCTTCCCGAGGCGCAGCGCCTCAGGGACGCTTCATGAACCACATCTGAGCGCCGCGGGGACCGTCGGCCCTGCCGATCTCCTCGTAACCGTTGCTCGCGTAGTAGGGGACGTTGGCCGGGTTGGCCGTGTCGAGGAACACGGGCGCCTCGGCCTCCTCATACACGCGCGCGAGGAGAGCGCGGCCGACGCCGCCGCGCTGCCTGGCCGGATCGACCGCGAGGAACCACAGGTAGACGTGCTCGTCCTTCGGGTGCCCGCTGCTCCTGGATGGCGGAGAACCTGAGGCCGCGGATGATCGGCCCGGGGCCGGCGAGCAGGAAGCCGGGGACGAAGTAGGCGGTGGTCCAGGCGGGCGGGGGATAGAGGCCGGCCGCGAACGTGGCGGCGACGCCGGCGAGCCCGTCCTCTGTGAACGCGCCGTAGATCGGACGGCCGTAGCGGTGGATCACGTTCAGAGCGGTCCGGTGATAGCGCCTGAGGATCGAGTGCCGATGGTTTGGCCGATCCGGCCCGACGGCGACCCAGCCGGGGTCGTCGAGGAAGGCGTCGGCATAGATCCGAGCGGCGGCGTCGTACTCGCTCTGGTCAAGGGGGCGAATTTCCACGGGCGGCATCTTCTCCTAACAGGATGCTTGCGCCACGTCAGCAGGGTGATTCGGCGAACTGCCGCGCTCTACTGGCTCGTGGCGCAGGGCGCGCACGGTCTCAATGCCGTTCGGCCACAGCCCTCACTACGACCTAATTGCGGATTTCGACGGCCGGCTCGCGCGAGTGCAGGTCAAGACGACTGCGCGGTTACAAAGGCCGCTGGGAGGTCACGGTCTGCACCCGAGGCGGCAACCAGAGCTGGAGCGGTCTCGTCGAAGAGACTCGAGGCCTAGAACGATTCGACTACCTGTTCGTGCTCGTGGCGCGACGGCCGCCGATGGTTCATCCCGGCCACCGGGTCGGAGGGCGGTTCCGGGATCCATTTGGGCGGGCCGAAGTACGCGCGAGTTCGAGGTCGAGCGAGGCGATCCGATCCCGGAAGGCCGAGTCTCAGAGCCCGCCTCTACAATCGGCCTCCTGATCCGCTCGGGGGGATGTCCGAGTGGCTAAAGGAGATGGCGCTGTAAACGCCTTGGCTCTGCCTACGCAGGTTCGAATCCTGCTCCCCCCACTAGGCCGTAAGCTGGCCCTATAACGCCGACGTAGCTCAGCTGGTAGAGCACCTCCATGGTAAGGAGGGGGTCAGGGGTTCGAGTCCCCTCGTCGGCTTGTCTCGGAAGCCCCGCTTATCCAGCAAAGTACGAGGACTATCCGAAGTTCATGCACCGCCTCCGGTGGATCTGTGACATTCCCCGCATTCGGGCCTACCCTTGGATGGGCCCATGGCCGGCCCCTCCGCCAGGCTCGTCGTAGTCCTTGCTCTTGCCGCTGCCGCGGTCGCGCTGCTGGCGCTGCCGCTTCGAACCGATGACGGTCAGCGCCGTGAGGCCGGCGTGCCCGGGCGAGCCGCTCTGGGGGCCCTGTCAGGCGATTCCGCGGGTCGCGCGGCTCCCGTAGAGCCCTCGACGCACCCGCACGCCCACACCCAGGCTCCGGGAGTTCCCCAGAACATGACCGAGCATCAGCTGCGCGAGTTCGAGACCGCGGTCCTCGGCCCGGAGCACGCACGCGAACATGCGATGCAGCGCCGCGCCCAGCGCGAGGCGGCCGCTGAGGGAGTCGAGCCCAGCTCGCCTGCCGCCTCAGCGGCGGCTGCGGGTCCTCCGGCCGAGGTAGGGCGCTGGGGGGCGGCGTTCCAGATCCCCGTTATGGCCATCCACGGCGCGGTGCTCCCGACCGGAAAGGTTATGTGGTTCTCATATCCGGAGAACCCGAGCACTCTTCACAACCCGGACGGCGCGAATGTGCCGAACACGGCGCAGGCGTGGCTCTGGGATCCCGCCACCGGGACCTCCACGCGCGTGGACCCGCCGCTGTGGCGCGACCCGAAGGACGGCGTCATGAAGCCGGCCAACATCTGGTGCGCCGGCCAGACGTTCACCGCCGACGGCCGTCTCGTGGTGGTCGGCGGCAACCTCGCGTTCAGCACCTCCACCGGCAACTTCAAGGGCCTCAAGAAGGTCTACACGTTCAACCCGTTCAACGAGACTTGGACCGAGCAGCCGGACATGCGTCACGGGCGGTGGTACCCGAGCGCCGTCCGGCTCCCCGACGGCCGCATCCCGATCCTGAGCGGCTGGGACGAGAGCGGCACGAGCCCCCCGGTCTATGACAAGGACGTGGAGGTCTTCACCCCGTCCGCGGACCTGAACGGGCGCGGCTCGATCTCGCTCATCGGGCAGACCGGGGTCTCCGGCATGCCACCGACCGGCGGCCTCTACCCGCACATGTTCGCGATGCCGAGCGGGCGCACGCTCGTGGCCGGCCCCTTCCCCGGGGACAGCTGGTTCATGAACAGCGCCCGGCGCCACGTCGTTCAGCTGGACGGACGTGCCGAACCTCGCGCGCGACCGGCTGTGGGGGACCGCCGTGCTTATGCCGGGCGCCCCCGACGGATCCTCACAGGTGATGGGTCTGGGCGGGAGCGCGCCACCCACGATCACCTCCACGACGACCGACCTCGCCGTCCGGACGACCGAGGTGTTCGACGAGGCGAACCCCGGTCTCGGCTGGCGGGCGGCGCCGTCCATGAACGTCGGCCGCGGCCACCACAACACGGTCCTCCTGCCGGACGGCTCGATGGTCACCGTCGGCGGCGGCGTCGGCATCCGCAACGGGGACCAGTGGGAGGGCGACGAGGCGCAGAAGCAGGCCGAGCTCTGGGATCCGGCGACCGGGAACTGGCGGCTCGGCCCCTCGGAGGCGGAGAAGCGCACCTACCACTCGATCGCGATGCTGCTGCCCGACGGCCGCGTCATCTCGGCGGGCGACGACGTCAACGGCGGCATCGACAAGGACACCGCGGAGATCTACGAGCTGCCCTACCTGTTCAAGGGCACGCGGCCCACGATCAGCTGGGCACCGGGCGCGATCCGCACCGGCACCACATTCGAGGTGGACACCCCGAACGCGAACATCATCCGCGCCACTCTCCTCGCACCCTCGGCCGTCACGCACGCGGCGGACATGAACCAGCGCTCGATCGAGCTCAGCGTCAGCCAGCGGAGCGGCGGGGTCACGCTCAGCGCGCCCGCAACAGCGGCGATCGCACCGCCCGGTTACTACATGCTCTTCCTCCTCAACGACAGCGGCGTTCCGTCGGTCGCGAGGTGGGTCCGCCTGTCAGTCGACGGCACACCCTCGGCGCTGCCCGAGCAGCAGCGGGGGGTGGCCGTGCCGGGTCTGTCTCCAACCACGACTCCGAATCAGGTCTACGCCCTGTCCCGCGCCGTCGGCAGCCGGCTCGCCAGGAAGGCCCTCGCCAAGGAGCTGCGGCGCTTCTACCGCAGCCACCGCGCCCTGCGGCAGCGCTGCAGCCGGAGCAAGGTGTCGGTGGTCTCCTGCTCGGTTTCCTGGGTGTTCCCGAAGAGCCGCGGGGCGGGCAAGCCGCCGCGGCGCTATCGAGGGGTGGTGAAGGTGACCCGGACGGGGGCGAAGACCTACAGCTACTTCCTGAAGCTGAAGCGCCGCCTCGCGGGGCACCGGCCGGCGCTGATAACGCGCAGGGGTCGCCTGCGCGCCTGAACGGGCGGCTCAGAGGGGACTCGAACCTCCTCCACGAAAGCCCCGCTCTGGCGGGATCCCGAGACCCGTGTTAGCGTCGGTCGCGAGGGCCTGACCCTCGACTCAGGGCCGTTCAGGACGGATCCGCACGAGCGCCCACGAAACGCACGACGCACTGCTGAGGGATTGGCGCTGCCTCGAAACCCCAATCCCGTAGACCTCTGGGAGGTCATCTTGAAGCAGTCCTTTTCCAAGGAGACGGTGCGCCCGGCCTTATCGCCGTGGTCGCCGCCGCGCTCCTCGCGCTAGGCGCGGCCGGCTCGGCAGCGGCCGCCACGCCCGCGCCGTACTTCAACGGTTTTGAGACCGACACGAACGACTGGTCCGGCGCAAACCGCGTCGCGTCGGGCTCGAACGGGGTGACGTCCGCCAGCGGCGCCTTCCACGCCGAAGCGGTCGGCGGCCCCTTCACCAAGTGGGGCGGCTACACCAACGAGTTCCCGGCGAGCGGCTACACCACCTCGCTGGACATCTACCTCGACCCCGCGAGCGGGGCGGCCAACGACACGCGCTTCGACTGGACGTCGGCGATCAACACGCCGGCAGGACCCACCCACAGGCGTGACTTCGTGTTCAACGGCGGCTACTACAACGACGCCAGTGGCCCCGGGGCGGGCGACTCCCGCTTCGTGTTCAGCGCCAGCAATAGCTCCGGGCGGGCCAACTCGTTCCCGAAGAACCCCGGGCGTGACCCGATCGCGATCACGGATGCCGGCTGGTACACGTTCCAGCACGAGTTCTACGACAGCGGGAGCGGCGTGCTGGCGGTTGACCTGAGCATCCTCGATGCCGGCGGCGCCGTCGTGAACACATGGACGCTGAGCGATCCGAGCGACGTCATCGGCATCACGGTGGGCGGCAACCGCTACGGCTGGTTTCCCCAGAACGAGTTCCCGTTCCTAGCGTTCGACAACTCGCGGCTCTCGGTCGCGGTCGGTCCCCCGACCAGCGCCGATCAGTGCAAGAAGGGCGGCTGGGAGCAGTTCAACACGCCCCGGACGTTCAAGAACCAGGGCGACTGCGTCAGCTTCGTCCAGAACGGCAAGTAGGCAGTAGGTTCAGCCGGATCGGTCGAGAGGGCCCGCCGCGAGGTGGGCCCTCTCGCCTTTCGGCGTTCAGGCCTTGCCGCGCACGGCGCACGCCGTCGCGCTCAGCGTGAACTCGCCGGCCGGCTCGCCCAGACCCTTGAACAGCTCGGTGCGCAGCTGCTCGCGTTGCCCCGAATCGAGCTTCGCCAGGTACGCCCCGGCCGGGCCCACTCCGTAGGTGAACGGCTCCCAGAGGTCGTCGAAGCCGGTGTAGCCAGTCTCGACGCGCAGGTGGTCCGTATCCACGTCGGTCAGCCCGACCCGCTGCCAGAGCTCTTCCAGCTCCTCCACGCTCCGGTAGCGCATCGTGCTTCCCTCGTCCGGGGCACCCGAGTCGAGCCGTCGCGCGGCGTCCCAGAAGCCGCGCAGCATCTGCATGTCCTCGCCGTAGGACCAGGTGCAGGCCGCGACCACGCCGCCCGGTCGCGCCACCCGCCGCATCTCCGACACGCCTGCGTCGGCGTCACGCATGAAGTTCACCACGAGCTGGGAGAGCGCTGCGTCGAACCGGTCGTCTCCCCACGGAAGCTCCTCGGCGGCGGCCTGCCGCACGTCCGCGCCCGGCGCCCGCTCGGTGGTGGCGGCCACGAACGGCTCCGACGGATCGGCCGCCGCGACGTTCCCCGCGCCCACCCGTTGCACCAAGCGCTCGGTGAGCGCGCCGGGGCCGCAGCCCACGTCGACGACCACCATGCCGGGGCCGACCCCTGCGAACTCGATCAGTCGCGGTGCCAGCTCGCGCGAGTAGCGCCCCATGAAGCGGTCGTACTTGTCACCGGCGACGGCGAAGCTCATGGGTGGTATTCAAACCGAGTTGCGTCCCGTCGCCTAGGGGAACCTGAAGCCGGCGGAAGCCTCTGCGGCGGGCAGTGCGAACACCAGCGCCGTCAGCGAAAGAACCTTGAGGGCGGTGTAGCGGTTGCTGATCTTGGCGAGCATGTCGACCTCCGAGGTCCGTTGGTAGCTGCTTACAGACCAAGCATCCCGCCGACGCCACCGGCCGGAAAGGCGCCCTAGGTGTCGATCTACCCACCCTCCTTAGTAGAGCGGGCTTAGTTCCGCTTCTTCCGACGGCCACGCGGCTGGAGGATGCGCGGCAGCGGCACCGGGAAAGCGAACGGGCTTCCGTGCCCCTCCCGGTCCTCACGCGTCGGGCGGTCGTCGGGATCGTGGGGCAGCGGCGGGATGCCACTGAGCTTGCCGGCGGGTTTCTCGCCAGTCTCTGGGCCTTGCTTCATGCCCTCGCGGCGTAGACGCATCAGTCTCAACCTCCTCGTTGAGGATGGGGCGACTCTACGCCCTTCCACCTGCTCACCGCGGGTTATGAGAGGGTCTTCGGAGTGCTCGCAGTAGGAGGGTAGGTCGCGTTGGAGGATGAAGGATCCGGGCAAGGCGCACGGAGCGATGACCTGCAGGCCGACCACGTTCACGCCGACGCGGACGAGGTTCAGGCATTCACGGAAGCGCTCACCGGTCGACGTGCCACGACGGTCGGTGATGAAGACGGGAAGTTTGGGAGCGGATGGCTGTACGCCGCCGTCATCGCGGTGGCGCTCGCGGCCAACTACGCCGTGTTCAGATACTTCGGAGCCAGCTATCTCGACTGGTATGTGAACAACGGGGCGAAACTCGCGCTCGCGCTTGGCCTTTTCTCCCTGGCGATCAAGCTTGACGACGAGCCGGGCCTGATCGCCGCGCATCCGACCAACTATCTCGCGGCCTGGTTCGCGTTCTTCGGCCAGGGCTTCTTCTGGCTCAGCAACATTCTCAAGCCCGAGTCGTATGAGTCCGGTTCGGCGCCGGTCTGGGACGACCTCGTGACGATCCTCTTCGCCCTCGCCTGGACCGTGGCGGCGTTTGTGTGGCTAGGCGTTGTCGTCCCGGCGCAGTACTGCGTGACCCTCGTCTGCGGAGCCCCGGTCAGGCTGACCCTCGGAACCCGCGGCGATGTGATCGTCGAGCGGTTTCAAAGCAAGAAGCCGCGCCCCGGCGCGACGTGGCTACCGACAAGGGCAAGGCGGATCAACGTCGGACTCAACGTCCGGGAACAGCCCGTCACAGCAACGGCCGCAATCTCCGCAGCAGTGCTCTTCGCGTTGAGCCTCGCCGTCTGAGGCTGGCGGCGGGGCACTCCCCTCGGCTAGATGGCCTCGGCCTCGGGCAGGAGCGAGCCGCGGGCGAGGCCGTCGGCGACCGCGTTTACCCGCTCGCCGCTCGCGCGCCATCCGCGCACCGGCCACCGGTAGCGCGCGTCATCCGTCCGCGCCAAGACGTGCCACGGGCGGCGGAAAAGGACGCGCCCGACGATGCCCGCGAGGAACAGCGCGAGCAGGACGATCAACTCGAGCGTCAGCGCGATCACAGGGAACACGACGGCTAACAGGAGTGCGGTCAGGGCAACGACAGCGAACCCGACAAGGATGCCGGCTCCAGCGTCGTCAATTCCGAAGAAGTCCCCCATCGTGTCGAGGAACCCGTCCCCGCCGTCGCCGCCGCCGGGGTCGTGGATGTCGTCGCGCCGGATCCGCACGCGCGTGGGTAGCCACTGGCGGCCGACCTTCCACTCCCGGCCGTCAGGTGCCGTGACCTGCCTCATCCGCCCTCAAGGCCCACGGCCTCCAGGGCCTCGGCTTTGGATGGGTACTGGGTCGCCGAGACGGCCGTCTCGCCGTCGAAGGTCCACACGAAGCCGCGCTGACGAGAAGTGGGCGCGCCGCTCCCCTTGCCGCGCCCCGAGACCCGGACCACGACGACCACGTGTTCGTCGAGATCCAGGATCTCCTCGAGTTCAAGGGCGAAGTCGTCGAAGGCTTGCGCGATGTCCTCCCGGAACTCCGCCGCCCAGTTGGGCCCCGAGAAGACCTGGCCCAAGAGCACTGAGTGAAACTCGAAGTTCGGGCTGATCCTGGATTGCGACAGGGCATTCCAGGACTCGGCGTCGCCACTGGCGACCGCCCGGAAGCCCTCCCGAAGAAACTCCACATTCTCCCGCGACATCGGTCGCCAAGTATCGCGCCTCAGCCGAACGTGAACGCGTAGCCGGACACGCCCTCGTCGAGGTTCAGGGTCAGCCGGTGGCGCTCGGCGCGGGGGAGGTCCACCAGCTCATAGAGGCGCTGGCGCTCCACGACCACGCGACCCGCCTGCACGTCGCGCCTGCAAGGCGGGCGGCGATCGGGCGGCCGTCGAGCAGCACGTGCACGGTTCTCGGCAGGCGTCCGCGCGAACCGAGCACCAGGTAGACGCGGCGGGCTCCGAAGTCGAGCTCGAGGCGCGCGTTCGCGAGGGCGGTGGCGGCCTCGTCGCCGATCCGCCAGCGGCCGCCGTAGCCGAGCTGGTCGGGCCGCAGCTCGCCGGGCTGGTCGAACTCCTGTGTCCCGGACCGGATCCGGCCGTTGGCGAACCGCTCCGCGCGCGCCGCCCCCAAATAGGTCTCGGGAGTCGTGACCCCCGGCGAGGCCTGAGTTCCGTGGCCGCCTGCTCGCGCGCCCGGGCGCCGCCCCTCCTCCTGGAGCAGCTCGCGGATCACGTCCTCCTTCTCGGCGTAGTCGCCCTCGCCGAAGTGGACGTAGCGCACGCGGCCCTCGCCATCGAGGAAGTACGACGCCGGCCAGTACTGGTTCTGGTAGGCCTCCCAGACCGCGTAGTCGTTGTCCTGGACCACGGGATAGCGGAGGTCGTTCTGGGCGATCGCGTCGCGCACGTTCGACTCGTCGCGCTCGAACGGGAACTCGGGCGTGTGAACTCCGACGATCACGAGACCGGCCTTGCGGTAGCGCCGGTCCCAGGCCTTCAGGTAGGGGAAGTGCGGATGCAGTTGATGCACGTGTAGGTCCAGAAGTCCACGAGCACGGGGTGCCCGCGCAGCGAATCGAGCGTGAGCGCCCGCCCGCCGGGCGTGTTGAACCACGTCTGGGTGCCTGCGAAGTCGGGGGCGTCGCCGAGCACGGGCAGCGGGGCGCCTGCGGCGTGCGGTCTCGCCCGGGTGTCGGGCTTGCGGTCGCCGCGCAGGTCAGCCAGGCGGGTCCGCGCCGCGCCGCTCTCCTCGAGCTCCTTCGAGGGGTTCACGAGGAACGCCGGCAGGTCGTTGGCGATCGCCGTCTGGAAGCGCAGGTCGTACTCGCCCAGCATCAGCAGGGCCACCAGCACCATCACCGCCCCGGTGGCGAGCTGGAGCCGCGCGCTCTGCCCGGACAGCCGGCGGGTGAGCCGCCGCCCGCCGATCATCAGGGCGTAGAGCACCACCGCCGTGCCGATGCCATACGCGAGCGCCACGGCAAGCCGCCCCGCAGTGAAGGTCTGCGCAGCCGACACCGTGATCACCCCGGCGAGGATCGGCCCGGCGCACGGCGCGTACACGAGCCCCAGGCTCGCGCCGAGCACGAGTCCCGACCCGAAGCCCTCGCCCGAGCCGGCCGGGCGCCGGGCCCCGGCGGGCACGAGCCTGCCGATCGCGGCCTCGAGCCGGGCACCCAGGCGCGGAATCAGGAGCGAGAGGCCGAACACGAGCAGCACGACAATGGCCGCGGTCCGGACGAGGTCGTCCGGCAGCCCGAGCGCGTCTATTACATAGACGAGCGCGACGGTGGCGAAGGTGAACGAGAGCGCGAGCCCGGTGACCACGCCCAGCGGCCTGCGCCGCCCGCCGGTCACGCCGGCCGAGAGTGCCACCGGCAGCACGGGCAGCACGCAGGGCGACACGGCGGTCGCCGCACCGGCGACGAACGCGAAGACGATCAGCAGTGCCACGCGACGGAGGGTGGCAGGCCGTGATCGGCGTACGATCCGCTGACCCGACGAAGGACTACAACGTGCACGCGAGAGTTGCCACGTGGGAGGGCGGGGATCCCGAGCAGACCCGCGCATCGATCGACCAGATCAAGGAGCGCGCGGCGGCCGGCCCTCCCGAGGGCGTGCCCGGCGGTCATGCTGATCTCCCGCGCTCAGGCCGCGACGGGCTGGGGCTGCCGCAGGCAGGCGGCGAGCGCCTCGACGACGTCCGGGTCGAACTGGGTCCCCGCGTGTCGCCTGAGTTCGCTGACCGCTGCGTCGATCTCCATCGGGTCGCGGTGGGGCCAGCGCTTCGTCATCACCCCGTAGGCGCCGCACGCCGAGACGATCCGGCTGGCCATCGGGATCTGGTCGCCGCTCAGCCCGTACGGGTAGCCCTGGCCGTCGGGCCGCTCGTGGTGCAGCCGAACGATCAGCGCCACCGCCTCGAGGCCGGGCACGCGCGACACCATCTCCGCGCCCCACTCCGGATGGAGGCGCATCAACTCGCGCTCCTGCGGGTCGAGCCGTCCCGGCTTGTGCAGCACGCTCGTGGGCACCCGCAGCTTGCCCACGTCGTGCACGAGCGCGGCCAGCTCCACCTCCACGAGTCTCGGCTCCACCGAGGTCCAGCCGAACCGCCACCTCGCGCGCCGTCGCGGCGACCTCGAGCGAGTGCCTGTAGGTGGCGCCGTCGGCCTCCGCAAGCGCCTTGACCAGCGCGCGAATCTCCGGCTCGGAGTCGCCAAGACTGAGCTGACGGCCGGCATGGTGGTCCAGCATGCCGCCCACCAGTGCGGCCACCTCGTCGAGCAGGTCACGCTCGCGCTCGCTCGAGCCTGCGTGCGCCGTCCGGCCCCGCCCAGGCAGAGCGTCCCGCGCTCCTCGGCCCCCACCAGGACGGTCGCCGAGGCAACGCTCCCGAAGCCAGACGCGCCGGCCGACGCGGCCACGCGTCGCCCGATCAGGTCCGGGTCGGTGCCGGCTCCCGCCACCGCCGCCAATGGCCGGCCAAGTCCCGGGGGACTCACAAGGATCCACGCCTTCTCGAACCCGAGCACGGTACGCGCGTGCTCCGCCAGCCGCTCGAGCACCATCCCGGAGTAGCCGAGCCGCTGCGGGGAAGGCAAGCGCACCCGACTGCTGGCGGCGTGCTCGCGACGGGACGGACCGGCAAGCCGGTCGCTCCGCGCGGAGGCGGTGAGCAACGGAAGGACAAATAGATAAGCGAGCAGGCTGAGACCAAGCCACCCTGCCAGCACGTATACGAAAGTCACGGCTGCGAGGCCTTCCCGTCGTGGACAACCGCCTCGCGGTCGCGCGGGAGTAAGCCCTCTAAGCCGACCGCGGTCAAGCGCAATCGGTCCGCTGCACGGGTTCGGTGGAGCTTTGGGGCGGAACTACTCGCCCGCGCGAGGCTCCCAGCCGATGTCGTCGACCAGGCCGTCGCGGAAGTGGTAGGTCCAGCTGACCTTCGTCTCGGCGAACGAGCCATCCGGCCTTGTAAGGCGGATCGAGCCGCGCACGATCACCGAGTCTCCGGCGACGTCGAACGTCTTGGCGCGCAGCTGCGGCTTGAAGCCGCTCTCGATCGACGTGCTGGAAGAACTCGCGGATCTCCTCCGGCCCGCGAAGCAGCGCCGTGCTGCCCGCCGCCGGCCGAGGAGGTCCCGCCCCCGCGTACGGGCGCATCTCGATGTCGTCGTGGGCAGATCGTGAGCAGCTCCTCGATGCCGGCGAACGCGCCGTCGGCCGCGATTCGGTCGTACACGCGCTGGATCGCGGCGAGGTCGGGCGTGGAGGTCGTGCTGCCGGCCATGATGAGGTGATCGCGCGCATCCATGCAGGTGCGAGTGTCGCATGATCTGACGGCGCTGCCTCAGCGCGATTCTCGCCGCTAGACTGCACGCTCGACCTCGCGGCCGGCCGCGGCTCGTTTGCGTGCCCCCGGTCGCCTCTCTCACTACCTTCCGAAGGACCCATGGCACGCGGAGACGTTCGAATCGCCGTGACCCTCGCATGCGAGGAGTGCAAGCGGCGGAACTACCAAACCGAGAAGTCGAAGCGCAACAACCCGGATCGGGTTGAGCTTCGCAAATACTGCCGCTGGTGCAAGCAAGCACACGCCTCACAAGGAGACGCGCTGATCCGTGGCGCGTGATCGGCAGCGTTCCAAGCAGCGCCAGGCCGAGCGCCGCGCGCGCCGGCTCGAGCAGCAGGGTGCTCCGCAGCGCGGGGACGGCGCCGACATCCCTGGCGTCACGCCCGAGCCGGTCGAGCCCGTCGACGGGCCCGGCCCGCCCGGCACCGACGCCGACCACCTCGAGGCCGGAGCTCCTCCGGAGGAGCTGGGCCGATCCGACTTCTCGCTCGAGCACGACGAGGCGATCGTCGATCGTGAGGAGCACGAGGCCGCCCTCGATGACGACGAGGCCGCTCGGCTCGCCGAGGAAGGAGGCGCTCGAGCGAGATCGAGGACTGGGAGGTCGCCGACGTGACGCAGGCGACTTCGCCGAGGACGATCTCGTCGACGGCAGCGCGCCGGGCGGGGAGGGCGAGTCCGGCTACGCGGTCAAGGGCCGTCGCGGCCGCGACGACCACGAGGCGCACAGAAACCGCCCGCGTGTCGTACAGTTCCTCGTCGCAGTTTGGGCCGAGCTCCAACGCGTCCAGTGGCCGAACCGCCAGGCGATGGTCACTCTCACAGGCGTGGTGCTCGGCTTCGTTCTGATCGCGGGCGGGTACCTGGGCCTGCTGGACGCGATCTTCTCCGAGCTCATTCAGGCAATCCTCTAGAGGCCGAGGCCCCACACGATGTTTCGCTGGTACGCAGTCAACACCTATTCCGGGCACGAGAACAAGGTCAAGCAGAACCTTGAGCATCGCCGCATCTCGCTTGGCCAGGAGAACAACATTCGCCAGATCGTCATCCCCACCGAGCAGGTGCAGGAGATGAAGGACGGGCAGAAGCAGACCAAGGAGCAGCGGACGATGCCCGGCTACCTGCTCGTGAACATGAACCTGACCGACGACTCCTGGCAGCTCGTCAAGAACACGCCGGGCGTGACCGGGTTCGTGGGCGCCGCGCAGAACCCCGTGCCGCTGAACCAGGCCGAGGTCGATCGCCTGCTCCATCGCGAGACCGCCGAGCGCCCGCGCACGCGCGCTCAGTTCTCGATCGGCGAGTCGGTCAAGGTCGTGTCAGGTCCGCTCTCAGACTTCTCCGGCGAGATCTCCGAGATCAACGAGGACGCAGCTAAGCTCAAGGTCCTCGTCTCGATCTTCGGCCGGGAGACGCCGGTCGAGGTCGGGTTCGACCAGGTGAAAAAGATCTAGATGGCGAAGAAAGTCCTCACACTCATCAAGCTCCAGGTGCCCGGCGGGCAGGCCAACCCTGCTCCGCCGGTCGGCCCTGCGCTCGGCCAGCACGGCGTGAACATCATGGAGTTCTGCAAGGCGTTCAACGCCCAGACCCAGCAGGACACCGGCACGATCATCCCGGTCGTGATCACGGTCTTCGAGGACCGCTCGTTCACCTTCATCACCAAGACGCCGCCGGCCGCGGTGCTGATCAAGCAGGCGATCGGGCTCGACAAGGGCTCGGGCGAGCCGAACAGGAACAAGGTCGGCACGATCACCAAGGCGCAGGTGCGCCAGATCGCCGAGCAGAAGATGCCGGACCTGAACGCGAACGACGTGGATCAGGCGGCCGAAGATCATCGAGGGCACCGCGCGCTCGATGGGCGTGGAGGTCAAGTAATGCCGAAGCACGGGAAGCGCTACCGCGCGAACCTCGAGAAGGTCGATCGCGAGCACCACTACCCGCCCGCCGAGGCGGTTCGCATCGTCAAGGAGTTCGAGACGGCGAAGTTCGACGAGACCGTCGAGGTGCACATCCGCACCGGCCTGAACGTGCGCCACGCCGACCAGCAGCTGCGCGGCACGATCTCGCTGCCGCACGGGCTCGGCAAGGAGATGACCGTCGTGGTCTTCGCCAAGGGCGACAAGGCCCGCGAGGCCGAGGAGGCCGGCGCGGACGTGGTTGGCGCCGAGGATCTCGCCGAGCGCGTCGAGGAGGGCTTCACCGATTTCGACGTGGCGATCGCGACGCCGGACATGATGCCGGTGGTCGGCCGCCTCGGGAAGGTGCTCGGCCCGCAGGGCAAGATGCCGAACCCCAAGGTCGGCACGGTCACGATGGACATCGCGAAGGCGGTGTCGGAGTCGAAGGCCGGCAAGATCGAGTACCGCACCGACCGTCACGCGATCGTGCACCTGCCGATCGGCAAGACCAGCTTCGACGAGCAGGTCCTGCTCGAGAACTACGCCGCGCTGATGGACGAGATCATGCGCGCGAAGCCGGCGTCGGCCAAGGGCCGCTACCTCTTCACGGTCACGCTCACCACGAGCATGAACCCGGGCGTGCGCGTGGACCCGGCCCGCACCCGCGACATCGTCGAGGACGCCGCCGCTGTAGCCTGACCCGTCACAGCTTTTCTGCCCGAGACCCCCGGCTGGTTCTTCGTAAGACCGGGGCAGGTGGAGACGCCGGAGCATCTCGCCTCCCGTGTGTCCCGTCTGGCAGCACACCAAAAGGAACGAGATGAACAGAGAACAAAAGGCAGCGGCCATCGAGGAGGTGGCCACGCAGATCCAGGAGTCGGAGGCGGTATTCGCCGTCGACTACCGCGGGATCTCGGTGCCCCAGGCGGCCGACCTGCGCACGCGTCTGATCGACGCCGGCGCGCGCTTCCGCGTGGTGAAGAACACGCTCACGCTGCGCGCGGCCGACCAGGCCGGCGTCGAGTCGCTCAAGGAGTTCCTCGAGGGGCCGACCGCGTTCACCTTCGTGTCGTGGCCGACGGCGACGTGGCCCTGGCCGCGAAGGCCCTGGCGACGTTCCGCCGCGAGACCGACCTGCTCAGCTTCAAGGGCGGCGTCATGAACGGCGACCCGCTGACCGCCGAGCAGCTCGAGGCGCTCTCGCGCCTGCCCGCGCGCGACGTCCTCCACGGCCAGCTCGTCGGCATGATCGCCTCGCCGATCACCGGACTCGTCCGGACGCTGAACGCACTGATCTCCGGCCTGGCGATCCAGCTCGGCCAGATCGCCGAGCAGGGCCTGGTGGGCGGAGACGCCCCGGCCGCGGAGGAGGCTCCGGCCGCGGAGGAGGCGCCGGCGGAGGCGGAGGCTCCGGCCGAGGAGGCCCGGCTGCGGAGGAGGCTCGCGCCGGAGGAGGCCGCCGCTGCGGAGGAGGCTCCCGCGGAGGAGCCGCTGCCGAGGCCGGCCGAGAGCCGGCGGAGGAGGGCTCCGGCCGAGGAAGCCGCTGCCGAGGAGGCCGCGCCGGAGGAGGCTCCGGCCGAGGAAGCTGAGGAACCGGCCGCCGAGGCGGCCGAGGAGCCGGCGGCGGACGCCGCGGGCGATGAATCTGAGACCACTGATGCGCCCTCCGAGGGCGACGCGAAGGAGTAAGGAGGGCCCATGGCCACTGCTGCAGATCTGATCGAAGAGATCAAGAAGATGTCCGTCCTCGAGCTGTCCGAGTTGATCAAGGCGCTCGAGGAAGAGTTCGGCGTGTCGGCGCAGGCCGTCGCTGCCGCCGCACCGGCTGCCGCCGCCGGCGACGGCGGTGCCGCCGAGGAGGCTTCGTCCACCGTGGACGTCGTCCTCACCGGCGCCGGCGACAAGAAGATCCAGGTGATCAAGGTCGTGCGCGCCGCGACCGGCCTCGGCCTCAAGGAGGCCAAGGCGCTCGTGGACGAGGCCCCCAAGCCGGTCAAGGAGGGCATCGACCGCGAGGAAGGCGAGAAGCTCCAGAACGAGCTCGAGGAGGCCGGCGCCAGCGTCGAGCTGAAGTAGCTCGCTCGTCGCACAGCTGTCACAGAGGGGCCGCCATCGCGCGGCCCCTCGTCGTTAAGGGTCAGTAAAGGGGTCTGACCCTTTTCTGAGGGTCGCCCCTTGAGGGTTGAGGGGGTCTGACCCCTGGGCCCGGGGCGCATAATGGCCGCATGGACTTGCTGACCGCGATCCGGGAGCGCGATCGCGAGGCGCTGGCGGCGATGGTTGCCGACGACGTGGTCTTCTACAGCCCGGCGACCACCTATCGCGGCCGCGAGCAGGTGGTGGATCTGCTCGCTCTCATCGGGAGCGTTCTCGAGGATGTGACGGCCATTCGCGAGGTGGGCGAGGAGCCGTCACGTTCGTGAAGGGCCATTCCGAGGGCGAGGAGCTCGACGGCGTCCTCGTCGAGATCACGGCGACGACGGGCGAATCGCGGAGATCACCCTCCTCCTGCGCCCGCTGGCCACGCTTCAGAAGGCCGTCGTTCGCATGGCCGGCGCGCTCGCCGAGGGCGGCCAGCCAGCCGCGACGCATAGCGCCTCGCGCGCGGCTCGGGTAAGCCGCGCCCGATGCGTCCTTTTCGGCGCGCCTACTCACCGTCGTAGCGATCGCGATCGTCCTGTTCGACCCACAGGTGGCGCTTGCGCAGGAGCCCGAAGCAGCCGACCGCCATCGGAAGCGGTGGCGCTGCCGCCACCGTCGACCTCGCCGGCACCCAGGCCGCCATCGAGACGCTGCGCCGGGGCGGGAACGCGGTCGACGCCGCCGTGGCGGCGGCGGGAGTGCTCGGCGTGACCGAGCCGTTCTCGTGCGGCATCGGTGGCGGCGGATTCATGGTCATCCGCACCTCCAAGGGCAAGGTCACCACCATCGACGGGCGCGAGGAGTCGCCGCGCACGATGCGCCCGGACTCGTTCTGGGAGAACGGCGCGCCGCTCGCCTTCAACGAGGCCCGCTACAGCGGCCTGTCGGCCGGCATCCCCGGCACGCCCGCCACCTGGGAGCACGCCCTGAAGCGCTACGGCACCTGGTCGCTCGGCCGGGCCCTGCAGCCCGGCATCCGCGTGGCGCGCGACGGCTTCAAGGTCGACCAGACCTTCGTCGACCAGACCGACGCCCAACGTCGACTGGTTCAACGACATCCCCTCCACCGCCGCGATCTACCTCGACCCCGACGGCACGCCGCGCGACGTGGGCTCGACGCTCCGGAACCCGGACCTCGCGCGCACCTACCGGCTGCTGGGGCGCGAGGGAGTCGACGCCTTCTACCGCGGCGAGCTGGCGAGCGCGATGGCCGAGGCCTCGCAGCACCCGCCCAAGGCGGCCGACGCCAACCACGCCTGGCGCCCGGGCCTGATGACGACCGACGACCTGCGCCGCTACCGCGCGATCGAGCGCGAGCCCGACCCGCTACCGGCTATCGCGGCCTCGACATCTGGGGCATGGGCCCGCCGTCGAGCGGCGGCTCCACGGTCGGCGAGGCGCTCAACATCCTCGAGGGCTACCAGGGCCTCGCCGCCGACCGCGTGCGGGCGCTCCACCTCCTGCTCGAGGCCTCGCGCTTCACGTTCGCCGACCGCAACGCCTACCTGGCGGACCCGGACTTCTTCAAGGTGCCGCTCGCCGGCCTCCTCTCCGACAGCTTCGCCGCCGAGCGGCGCGCGCTGATCAACGGAGCACGGCCGCCACGAGCCCGGTGGCCCCCGGCGACCCCTACGACAACCAGAAGGGCAGAAGGGCAAGCCCCGCCGCGGCAGCGCCACGATCAGCCACCCGCGCCAGTCCACCACCCACCTCGTGGTCTCGGACCGCAAGGGGCAACGTCGTGTCCTACACGTTCACGATCGAGTCGACCGGCGGCAACGCGATCGTCGTGCCGGGCTACGGCTTCCTCATGAACAACGAGCTCACGGACTTCAACTTCGACTCGCTCACGCACCCGAACCGCGCCGACGGCGACAAGCGCCCGCGCAGCTCGATGAGCCCGACGATCGTCACCCGCGACGGCAGGCCGTTCATGGCGGTCGGCTCGCCGGGCGGCTCCACGATCCCGGGCACCGTCCTCCAGGTGCTGCTCGAGCGGCTCGACCTCGGCGTCGACGCTGCCCGAGGCGATCGCGCGCCCGCGCGCCGTCCAGCGGAACGCGGCGACCACGACCGCCGAGCCGGCCTTCATCACCTCGCCCGAGGGCCAGGCCCTGCTCGCGCGCGGGCACTCGTACACCTCGATGGCCGAGATCGGCGCGGTCACCGGGATCGAGTTCCTGCGCGGCGGCCGCACGCTGGCGGCGGCCGAGCCGGTCCGCCGCGGCGGCGGCAGCGCCGCAGTGGTTCAGCCGTGAGCGCCATATGCGCCAATCCGCTGCTAATCTTCGCCACGGCCTATAGCCGCAGCCGTCCCTCATAGAGCCGCGCCGGCACATATTCCTGGCGCCTCGGGACGGGGTCCGTGATGGCCAGCTGCCCGCAAATATGCGGGCGGGCAAACGCCCCTTGCGGGGGCGTGTTTCGGTCTGCTATTCTGGTCGGTCGCGCTTTGCGCCCGTCTTACCTCGCCCCGCCGCTTGTCGTACCACTAGCTCGAAGGAGTTGCCGCCTTGGCACGCGTTGACGCTGCTCGCACGCGTCGATCGTTCTCCCGCCTGGAGAACACGACTGAAGTTCCCAACCTCATTGATATCCAGCGACGCTCTTTCGAGTGGCTGGTCGACACAGAAAAGGGTGGTCTCCGGGAGACCATCGACGACGTCTCACCCATCGAGGACTACACCGGCAATCTGGCCGTCGTCTTCGAGGAGATCCACTTCGACGATCCGGTCGCTCCGATCTCGGAGTGCCGCGAGAAGGACCTCACCTACGCCCGCCCGCTGACCGTCAAGGTCGCGTTCCAGAACCGCGAGACCGGTGAGATCCGCGAGCAGTCCGTCTTCATGGGCGACTTCCCGTGGATGACCGAGTGGGGCACGTTCATCATCAACGGCACCGAGCGCGTCGTCGTGACGCAGCTCGTCCGCTCCCCGGGCGCGTACGTCATGGGGCCGAAGGACCGCGAGAAGCAGGTCTTCATCGCGAACCTGATGCCGGCGCGCGGCTCCTGGCTCGAGCTCGAGATCGACAAGAAGGGCCGCGTCTACGTCCGCATCGACCGCAAGCGCAAGCTGCCGGTCAGCGTGCTCCTGCGCGCCATGGGCGACACGCTGCGCGAGGGCAAGTACGTGCCCGAGGGCTGGACCGGGACCGACGAGGAGATCCTGAAGCCTCTTCGACAACTCGCTCTACATGCGCCTCACGCTCGAGGCCGACACCGAGGTCACGAAGTCCGAGGAAGGCTCCCTCATCGAGCTGTTCAAGAAGCAGCGCCCGGGCGAGCCGCCGTCGATCGACGCAGCCAAGAACCTGCTGAACCAGCTCTTCTTCGACCCCAAGCGCTACGACCTCACGCGCGTGGGTCGCTACAAGCTGAACAGCCGCCTGCATCTCGACGAGAAGCTCGACACCCGCACGCTCACCCCGCGCGACATCATCGAGCTGATCAAGGAGCTCATCTCGCTCCCGCGCGAGCTCGGCATCCCGGAGTCCGGCATGTACGAGGGCGGACCCGAGGGCGAGGAGCCCATCAAGGACTTCGCGCTCGAGGCCATCTCGATGCCGCGCGAGCCGATCGCCGACCGGCTCGACGAGTACGAGCACTTCGGCAACCGCCGTCTGCGCACGGTCGGCGAGCTGATCCAGGAGGCGTTCCGCATCGGCCTCTACCGGATGGAGCGCGTGGTCCGCGAGCGCCTCACCACCGAGGACTCGGACACGATCACGCCGCAGACGATCATCAACATCCGCCCTGTCGTGGCCGCGCAGAAGGAGTTCTTCGGCTCCTCTCAGCTCAGCCAGTTCATGGACCAGACGAACTCGCTGTCCGGCCTCAGGCACCGGCGCCGGCTGTCGGCGCTCGGCGCCGGCGGTCTCACGCGCGAGCGCGCGCCCATCGAGGTGCGCGACGTGCACCCGACGCACTACGGGCGCATGTGCCCGATCGAGACGCCGGAGGGCCCCAACATCGGCCTGATCGGCTCCCTGTCGAGCTTCGCCGAGGTCTCCGAGCACGGCTTCGTGACCACGCCCTACCGCGTGGTCGAGGACGGCGTCGTGACCGACAAGGTCGTCCACCTGGATGCGAACCAGGAGGAGGACATGGTCATCGCGCAGGCCAACTCGGAGATGGACGAGAAGACCGGCAAGCTCAAGGGCACGATCGAATGCCGCACCCCGGACGGCGAGCTCGTGCTCGCCGTGCCGAAGGACGTGAACCTGATGGACGTGTCGCCGAACCAGATCTGGTCGGTGACCACGGCGCTGATCCCGTTCCTCGAGCACGACGACGCCAACCGCGCCCTGATGGGCTCGAACATGCAGGCCCAGGCGGTGCCGCTCCTGAAGACGGAGGCGCCGCTGATCGGCACGGGCATGGAGACCCGCGCGGCGATCGACACGGGTGACGTGGTGCTCGCCGACAGCGCCGGCACCGTCGAACTACGTCGACGCCGAGCGGATCGTCGTCGAGACGAGCGACGGCAAGGACGAGTACCCGCTCGAGAAGTACAGGCGCTCGAACCAGGGCACGCTGATCCACCAGAAGCCGCTGGTCGACCCGGGCGAGAAGGTGCGCAAGGGCCAGGTGCTGGCCGACGGCTGCTCGACCGACAACGGCGAGCTGGCCCTCGGCAAGAACTGCCTCGTGGCCTTCATGTCCTGGGAGGGCTACAACTTCGAGGACGCCATCATCATCTCCGAGCGCCTCGTGAAGGACGACGAGCTCACCTCGATCCACATCGAGGAGTACGAGATCGACGCCCGCACCACGAAGCTCGGCGACGAGGAGATCACCCGCGACATTCCGAACCGCTCGGAGGAGTCGCTCCGCAACCTCGACGACCGCGGCATCGTCCGCATCGGCGCCGAGGTCGGGCTCGGGCGACCTGCTCGTCGGAAAGGTCACGCCGAAGGGCGAGACCGAGCTGACGGCCGAGGAGAAGCTGATCCGCGCGATCTTCAAGGAGAAGGCGCGCGAGGTCCGCGACACCTCGCTGAAGGTGCCGCACGGCGAGGGCGGCGTCGTGATCGACGTCAAGACCTTCAGCCGCGACAACGACGACGACCTGCCGCCGGGGGTCAACGACCTCGTGCGCGTGTATGTGGCGAAGAAGCGCAAGATCGCCGAGGGCGACAAGCTCGCCGGCCGCCACGGCAACAAGGGCGTGATCTCGAAGATCGTGCCCGAGGCCGACATGCCGCACCTCGAGGACGGCACCCCCGTCGACGTGATCCTCAACCCGCTCGGCGTGCCGAGCCGAATGAACCTCGGGCAGATCCTCGAGACGCATCTCGGCTGGGTGGCCGGCAACGGCTGGTACGACGACGGCTCGGAGGCCTACAAGCACTCGAAGGCAGAACGGCGGCCGCGTGAACGTGGCGACCCCGGTCTTCGACGGCGCGACCATCGAGGACGTCGACGAGGCGCTCGTCCGCTGGTCCGAGGAGACCGGCAAGGCGCGCGGGATCAACTTCGACGTCGACAAGTCGGAGCGCCCCGGACGCCGCTGCTCGGGCAAGGCGGCCCTCTACAACGGCCGCACGGGCGAGCCCTACGAGGCGACGGTCACCGTCGGCTACATGTACATCCTGAAGCTGCTGCACCTCGTGGACGACAAGATCCACGCGCGCAGCACCGGCCCCTACTCGCTCGTCACCCAGCAGCCGCTGGGCGGCAAGGCGCAGTTCGGCGGCCAGCGCTTCGGCGAGATGGAGGTGTGGGCGCTCGAGGCCTACGGCGCCGCGTACACCCTCCAGGAGATGCTCACGATCAAGTCCGACGACACGGTCGGCCGCGTGAAGGCCTACGAGGCGATCGTGAAGGGCGAGAACATCGCCGAGCCCTCCATCCCGGAGTCGTTCAAGGTGCTGCTGAAGGAGATGCAGTCGCTGGCACTCGACGTGGACGTGCGCTCGGAGGAGGGCGCCGGCGTCGAGATGCGAGACGAAGACGACGACCTGCTGCGCGCCGCAGAGGAGCTCGGCATCGACCTGTCGGGGGTGAGGGCGCCAGACGCCGCCGCTGACGAGTCGGAGGAGAAGGTCGAGGCCGAGGGCGAAGGCGGCCAGACGGACGAGACGAAGGCCGAGCAGGACGCGGAATACATCGAGAGCCCTAAGGAGTAAGGAACCACTTTGATCGACATCAACAATTTCGACGCAATCAAGATCGGGCTCGCGTCCTCGCAAGCAGATCCGTTCCTGGTCAAGTGGCGAGGTCACCAAGCCGGAGACCATCAACTACAGGACGCTGAAGCCCGAGAAGGATGGGCTTTTCTGCGAGCGCATCTTCGGTCCCACCAAGGACTGGGAGTGCTACTGCGGCAAGTACAAGCGCGTCCGCTACAAGGGAATCGTCTGCGAGCGCTGCGGCGTGGAGGTCACGCGCTCGAAGGTGCGCCGCGAGCGCATGGGTCACGTGGACCTGGCCGCGCCCGTCTCGCACATCTGGTTCTTCAAGGGCGTGCCGAGCCGCATCGGCTACCTGCTCGACATGGCTCCCAAGGAGCTCGAGAAGGTCCTCTACTTCGCCGCGTCGATCGTGACGTGGGTGGACGACGAGGCCCGCCAGAAGGACCTCGGCAAGCTCGAGAAGGAGATCGACAAGACGATCGCCTCCTACGAGGGCGAGCGCGAGGAGCGCGTGCTCGAGCTGAAGGAGGCCGTCGAGCGCCGCGTCAAGTACCTCGAGACCGGGGACCAGAAGGGCTTCGCGGACGACGACCTGCTCTGGGCCGACACGCTCGACGTGAACCTGAAGAAGCTCTCGGACGACGAGCGCGCCAAGATGGAGAAGGAGATCCGCAAGCAGTTCGACGCGGACATCTCCGACACCGAGGCGTACTACGAGGACGGCATCGAGCGCCTCAAGCAGACGTGGGAGCTCTTCCAGACGATGGAGCCGAAGCAGGTGATCGCGGACGAGACGCTCTTCCGCGAGCTGAAGGACCGCTTCGGATCGCCGTTCGGCTGGGGCGAGTACTTCCGCGGCGGCATGGGCGCCGAGTCGGTGCGCGACCTGCTCCAGCAGGTCGATCTCGACGCGGAGCGCGAGGAGCTCGAGGACCAGGTCAAGACGGCCAAGGGCCAGAAGCAGTCGCGCGCGGTGAAGCGCCTGAAGGTCGTCTCGGCCTTCATCCACTCGGACAACAGGCCCGAGGACATGGTCCTCGAGGCCGTGCCGGTGATCCCGCCGGAGCTGCGCCCGATGGTGCAGCTCGACGGTGGCCGCTTCGCCACGTCGGACCTGAACGACCTATACCGCCGCGTGATCAACCGGAACAACCGGCTGAAGCGGCTGCTCGACCTCGGCGCGCCCGAGATCATCGTCAACAACGAGAAGCGGATGCTTCAGGAGGCCGTCGACGCGCTGTTCGACAACGGCCGCCGCGGCCGGCCCGTGACCGGGCCGGGCAACCGTCCGCTCAAGTCGCTCAGCGACATGCTGAAGGGCAAGCAGGGCCGCTTCCGCCAGAACCTGCTGGGTAAGCGCGTGGACTACTCGGGCCGTTCGGTCATCGTGGCCGGCCCCGAGCTGCGCATCCACCAGTGCGGGCTGCCGAAGCTGATGGCCCTCGAGCTGTTCAAGCCGTTCATCATGGCTCGGCTGGTCGAGCGCAAGGCGGTGCAGAACATCAAGGCCGCCAAGAAGATGGTCGACTCGATGATCCCGGAGGTCTGGGACGTCCTCGAGGAGGTCATCCAGGAGCACCCGGTGCTGCTCAACCGCGCACCGACGCTCCACCGTCTCGGCCTGCAGGCGTTCGAGCCGGTGCTCGTGGAGGGCAAGGCCATCCAGGTCCACCCGCTCGTCTGCCACGCGTTCAACGCCGACTTCGACGGCGACCAGATGGCCGTGCACGTGCCGCTCTCCGCCGAGGCTCAGGCCGAGGCGAGGCTGCTCATGCTGTCGGCGAACAACATCCTGTCGCCGGCGCACGGCGCGCCGCTCGCCACGCCCACGCAGGACATGGTGCTCGGCTCCTACTACCTGACCTACGGGCCGGACGAGCAGGAGCTCGACGACCTGCGCGAGATGCTGCGGGCCGGCAAGTGGGACGAGAAGAAGAACGGCAAGCGCCCGCACGTGTTCCGCTCGGCGCAGGAGGCCGAGCTGTCATACGACAGCGGCAAGGTCTCGCTGCACGATCTCTCGGAGCACCGCCTCCGTCACACGACGGAGCACAGGCTCACGACCGTGGGCCGGATCATCTTCAACGAGCGCATCGAGCGTGCGCTCGAGGAGACGCTCGGTGACGAGTTCGATCCGGAGACCTACGAGTTCGTGAACAAGCCCCTGCGCAAGCGGGACATGAACCAGGTGATCGAGCGGCTGGTGGAGATCCACGGCCCCTACGCGACGGCACTCGTGCTCGACGCGTTCAAGGAGCTGGGCTTCCACTTCGCCTCTCAGGCCGGCATCACGATCTCGAAGAACGACGTGGTGATCCCGCCCGAGAAGGACGAGATCCTCCAGCGCTACGAGGGCCAGGTCTCGGAGATCCACGACCAGTACGACACGGGTCTCATCACGCAGGAGGAGCGCAAGGAGGCTGTGGTCGAGAAGTGGACCGCCGCCACCGACGAGGTCGGCGAGGCGATGCAGGCCAACCTCGACCATCTGAACCCCGTGTTCATGATGGCCAACTCCGGCGCGCGAGGCTCGTTCAAGCAGATCCGCCAGCTGGCCGGCATGCGTGGCCTGATGGCCAATCCGAAGGGCGAGATCATCGAGCGCCCGATCAAGGCCAACTTCATGGAAGGCCTGACGGTGCTCGAGTACTTCATCTCGACCCACGGTGCCCGCAAGGGCCTCGCGGACACGGCGCTCCGTACCGCGGACTCGGGCTACCTGACCAGGCGGCTCGTGGACGTGGCGCAGGACGTGATCGTGCGCGACGAGGACTGCGGCACCAAGGAGTACATCGAGATGCCGGTGCTCGGCGACGACGGGCGCGCGAACGGTCAGCTCGAGGGGCGCTTCGCGCCCATCGAGATCAAGACCAAGCGCGGCCGGTCGCTCGTGCCGAAGGGTGAGCTGATCACCCAGGACCACATCGACACGATCGTCGAGGCCCTCGGCGAGGAGGAGGGCGCGACCGTTCCGGTGCGCTCGGTCCTCAAGTGCCAGGCCGAGGGGATCTGCCAGCAGTGCTACGGCCGTGCCCCGGCCACCGGCAAGGTGGTCGCGATCGGCGACGCGGTGGGCATCATCGCCGCCCAGTCGATCGGCGAGCCCGGCACGCAGCTCACGCTGCGTACCTTCCACACCGGCGGTGTGGCCGGCGCGGACATCACGCACGGTCTCCCGCGTGTGGTGGAGCTGTTCGAGGCCCGCAAGCCGAAGGGCCAGGCGGAGCTCGCGACCGTGGAGGGCACCGTGTCGGTGGAGGACACCGACAAGGGCCTCAAGGTCGTGATCACCGACGCGGGTGGCGAGGAGCACGCCTACGCGTTCCCGCGCCGCACGCGCCTGCTCGTCGAGAACGGCCAGAAGGTCACGCCGGGCGATCAGCTCAACGAGGGCTCGATCTACCCGCACGACCTGCTCGCCTACGGCGGAAAGGACCAGCCGGCGCGGCGGACCGCGACCGAGGTGTACCTCGTCAAGGAGGTGCAGAAGGTCTACAAGTCGCAGGGCGTCGACATCAAGGACAAGCACATCGAGGTCATCGTCCGGCAGATGATGAAGAAGGTCCGTATCGACCAGAAGGGCGACACGACCTACCTGCCGGGCCAGTTCGTCGAACGCAACGAGCTGCTCACGGTGAACGCCGAGCCTGAAGAAGGCCAAGATCGAGCAGGCCCAGTACGAGGAGATCATCCTCGGCATCACGAAGGCCTCGCTCGCCACCGACTCGTTCCTGTCGGCGGCCTCCTTCCAGGAGACCACGAAGGTGCTCACCGACGCCGCCCTCGAGGGCAAGACCGACCGGCTGCTCGGCCTGAAGGAGAACGTGATCATCGGGAAGCTGATCCCGGCGGCCACGGGCCTTCGCCGCTACCGCCGGCTCGAGATCGAGCCCACGGAGCCGATCCGGCGCCACACGCCGGAGGAGCTCACGATGCTCGAGGAGTCCGAGCTGCTCGGCCTCACCGAGACCGGTGAGATCGAGGGCTTCGGCTTCGGCAACGGAGACGACGGCGAGGGCGCGTTCGGCGACCTGGCCGACCTGCCGGCGCCGGGCGACGGCGACGGCAAGTCAGAGTCGTAAGTCGAAAGACTTAGGTCTGTCCCCAATGGGGTCGGTATCGGGTAGTTCCCCGATGCCGGCCCCTTTCTCTTCGGCGCCGATCTGGCCCAGGTCTGGCCCTCTGAGTGGCGATGCTCCCTAAAGGGGTCTGACCCTTTTCTGAGGGTGGTTGAGGGTTAGCGGATCCAGCCCTCGAGCTCGTCGGCCCAGCGCAGCAGCTGGGCCACGTGCTCGTCGGTGAGGCCCTCCGAGGGGCTCGTCTCCACGATCAGCGTGGGGGCGGAGCGGCCCTCGGCCCAGGCGACGCAGGTCTCGTCGATGTTGTCGTCGAGCCAGGCCGCCGGGCGGTCGCCGGCGTACTCGTCGATCGCGTCGACCTTCCAGTGCGCGGAGCCGAAGACGGCCGCCCGTCGAAGACCAGGGTCGGGAGGTCCCGGAAGGGCAGTTTGAGGATGAACGGCAAGTGCTCATTCGCACGTTCCTCCCACCCCGTGGCCCACACCAGATCGAACCTTTCAGCTAGGGTCACGAGCCTTGCCCCGACGTCGTCGGGGATGCAGTGCGCCACTCCATCGATCCAGTGCAGGGGACCCGGGAGTTGGCCGGCGCCGGAGGTGAAGCCGAACAGGCTGATCACCCCGTCGACGTCCACGAACAGGATCGGTCGTTGTTGCGTTTGCGGTTCCAAGGTTTCGTTAATCAGTAGCTGAGGAAGCCAATACGTTGAGTGTCTTCAGGCTTTGGCCAAAAGGTCGATTAAGCAGGGAGGCGCCTTAAGCCGATAGCTCGAACAGCGGTGGGAGAGAGAACACCGCGTCTAAGTCCCAGACCTTTCTCTGAATCTACGCCTGTGCTTCAACTCGGAATTCTTCTTGCCATCTTCTGCGCGTTCGCGACGAACGTCGCCTTCCTGCTCAAGCATCGTGGCGCATGCGCGGCGCCTGACGTAAGCCTGAAGCACCCCGTCGCGAGCGCCATCGGACTGTTCCGCTCCAAGTGGTTCGCGGTCGGCATGCTCGTGGCCCTCGGCGCGTGGGTCTTCCACGTCGCGCGCCCTCGCCATGGCGCCGCTCTCGGTCGTCCAGGCCGTGATCGCCGGCGGACTCGTCTTCCTCACCGTGCTCGCGGAGCGCTACTTCGGCTGCTCGGTCGGCACGCGCCAGTGGGCGGGCGTCGGCCTCACGGCCCTCGGCCTCGTGCTGCTCGCCGTGACCCTGCCGCACCACGGCGGTCACTCCAGCTACTCGACGGTCGGCATGATCGCCTTCGAGTCCGGTCTCCTCGCGCTCGGTACCTTCCTCGTCCTCTCCAAGAAGCTCGACTCGCACGAGCATCACGGCGTGATGCTCGGCATCGCGGCCGGCATCCTCTTCGGCGTGTCGGATGTCGCCATCAAGGCGATAACGACCTCGCTGGGCACCGGCGGCGGGATCGCCGTCCTCGCTCCCGTGGCTCGTCACCGCCGTCGCCGCCTCGGTGATCGCCTTCTACGCGTCGGCCCGCGGGCTCCAGAAGGGCGAGGCCGTGCCGGTCATCACGCTCACGAGCGCGGCGGCCAACGTCACGGCCATCAGCGGCGGCATCCTCGTCTTCGGCGACCCGATGCCGGGCGACCCGCTCGGGATCGTCCTTCAGAGCTTCGCCTTCGTGCTCGTGATCGTGGCGGCCGCGCTCATGCCGGCTCCGCTGCGCGCCGCACGCGCCACCGCCTAGCTGTCGAAAACAGCCCTCCTCGTTCGACGCACTGTAGAAGGTGCAAATCGGACGACAAGAGGAGCCGACATGGGCAGGATCGTGGTAACCGAGTTCATCTCGCTGGACGGCGTGATCGAGGACCCGGGCGGATGCCGAGGACTTCAAGTACGGAGGCTGGAGCTTCGAGATCAGCCGCGGCGACGAGGGCGACAAGTTCAAGCTCGACGAGACGCATCGAACTCCGAGGCGCTGCTGCTGGGGCGGAAGACCTACGAGGGCTTCGCCGACGCGTGGCCGTCGCGCGACGGCGAGTTCGCCGACAAGTTCAACAACATGCCGA
This sequence comes from uncultured Thermoleophilaceae bacterium, assembly GCA_963825345.1. Taxonomy (GTDB): domain Bacteria; phylum Actinomycetota; class Thermoleophilia; order Solirubrobacterales; family Thermoleophilaceae; genus JACVRW01. Next base: position 839,210 of record CAWGSQ010000012.1, read on the forward strand.
AGTACGTCGTCTCCTCGACGCTGAAGGACCCGGAGTGGAGCAACTCGACGGTCCTCGGCGACGACCTGGCCGCGGAGGTCTCGCGGCTGAAGCAGGAGCTGGACGGCGACATCGTGGTCCACGGCAGCGCCCAGCTCGTGCAGGCGCTGGTCGAGCAGGGCCTGGTCGACGAGCTGCGCCTGATGGTCTTCCCGGTGGTGCTCGGGTCCGGCAAGCGCCTCTTCGGCGAGACGAGCGACAAGAAGCCGCTACGGCTCTCGGACTCGAAGGTCGTCGGCGACGGCGTCGCGATCCTGACCTACGTGCCGGCGGTCTAGGGCGAACTCCGTGATCGCCTCGGCGAGCAGCTCGGGCACGTCGGTCATCGGGACGTGCCCGGCGCCGCTGATGTAGCGCAGCTCGGCCCCCGGGATGAGGCGCTCGAAGCGGCGGCCCTGGCGCGGGAGCAGGATCACGTCGAGCTTGCCCCAGAGCAGCAGCACCGGGGCGTCGAGCGTCGTCAGGCCGCGCGGCTGGGCGTGGAAGGTGTGCGGGAGCGTGGCGTGGAGGCCCGGGCAGCTCGCGTACAGCTCCATCTCCTCGATCAGCTCGTCCGGGTCCTTGCGCCACGGCCGCGCCATGGCGGGGCCGGCGAGCAGCGAGCGGGTGACCGGGTTGCGCAGCAGGGCCTCGGGCGCCGGAGCGTTCTCCGCGATCCAGCGCATCGCCCGCAGGATGCCCGGCGCCCCAGCTCCTTCTCGCGCGCGTGCTGGAGTCCGGCCGGCGAGATGGCGGTCACGGTGCGGGCCCGCCCGCGGCGGGCGAGCTCGAGCGCGATCCAGCCGCCGAGCGAGTTGCCCGCGAGGTGGGCCGTGTCGAAGCCGGCGCCGAGCATCTCGCGCTCGACCGCGTCCGCGAGCGCCTCGGGGGTCGAGTCGGTGCCCGCCGGGCAGCGGGTCCGAGTGGCCGTGGCCGGGGAGGTCCACGGCCAGCACGTCGAAGCGCCGCTCGAGCTGCGGGCAGCATCGGCTTCCAGCCACGCCAGGTGTGCCCGATCCCGTGGATCAGGACGAGCGGCTCGCCGGACCCGCCGCGGTGATGGTCGAGGCCGGCGGATCCGCCTCCGTTCGTGCTTTCGCGCGCCATGCCGATGCAGCCTATGGCAGCGCCGCTGCTACCATCACCCGCCGCATGCCCAGCATCAATCAGCTCGTACGCAAGGGCCGCACGAAGCCCAAGAAGAAGGTGTCGACGCCTGGCCTGAAGTCCGGTCAGGGTCGCAAGAAGCGCATCGCGGCCCCGCAGCGTCGTGGAGTCTGCACGCGCGTGTACACGACCACGCCCAAGAAGCCGAACTCGGCTCTTCGGAAGGTCGCCCGCGTACGGCTCACCAACGGCATGGAGGTCACCTCCTACATCCCGGGTGAGGGCCACAACCTGCAGGAGCACTCGGTCGTGCTCGTGCGCGGTGGCCGCGTGAAGGACCTGCCGGGCGTGCGCTACAAGGTGGTCCGCGGGACGCTCGACGCGGCCGGCGTGTCCGACCGCAAGAAGGCCCGCTCGCAGTACGGCGCCAAGGCGAGGTAGCGATGCCGCGCCGAGCAGCAGCAGGTGTCCGCCCCGTCGAGCCCGACCCGATGTACGGATCGAGGCTCGTCCAGCAGGTGATCAACAAGGTGATGGTGGACGGCAAGAAGTCCACCGCCGAGAAGATCGTCTACGACGCCCTCGAGATCCTCGCGAAGCGCACCAACCAGGATCCGGTGCCCGCCCTCGAGGAGTCGATCAAGCAGCTCACCCCGGTGCTCGAGGTCCGCTCCCGCCGAGTCGGCGGCGCGACCTACCAGGTGCCCGTCGAGGTGCCCCAGCGCCGCGCCCGCACCCTCGCGGTCCGCTGGCTGATCGAGTTCGCACGCGCCCGCCGCGAGAAGTCGATGTCCGAGCGGCTCGCCGGCGAGCTCGGCGACGCCCAGTCCCAGCAGGGCGGCGCCTACAAGCGGAAGGACGACATCTTCCGCATGGCGCAGGCGAACAAGGCCTTCGCGCACTACCGCTGGTAGCGGGTCGACTCGCTCGAGGGTCTCCGGCCTGCGGCCTATCCGGTGCTCCTAAGCTGGATGAAGTCGGTCGGCGTACGATTCGTCAGTGCCGATCTACGAGTTCGACTGCCGGAAGTGCGGGGCGCGGTTTGAGGAGCTGGCCCGCGCGGGCGCCAGCGCGGCCTGCCCGAACTGCGGCTCGGATGACGTAGAACGGCGCTTCTCGCCTATTTCAGAGCCCCGTGTGCCGGTGGGGCTTCATGGAAAAGCGGCGAGGGAGTCCAATGCGCGCCGCAAGGAGCGAGAGGCGAAGCGCCAGGAGGGCTTCAAAGAAGACCGCAAGCGTCGCGGTCAGAGCTAGTCGTTCGGCCGCAGCAACCGCAAGAGCCCCGCCACCACCGCCAGCACCCCAGCCACCAGCTCGAGCCACAGCCCCGTACCCGCCGTGGCCTCCGCCGCGGCGTAGCGGCGTCCGATCAGGCCGGTGTCGTCGCTCGCCGGCAGGTCCACCAGCAGCGTGATCCCGAGCACCACCACGCCGATCACCACCAGCGCCACCGCGGCCGGCCGCGGACTTCCCGAAGGCGGCCCCGCGCCCATCGCGAGCGTGAGCAGCCCGAGCAGCAGCAGGGCCACCGACGAGCGCTCGAAGCCCTTCTGCTCGCAGTCGTCGGCGAGGTCCGGGTTGGTGTCGTAGATGCTGTCGCAGCTGCCCACCGCGACATCGATGGAAATCACCGTCGTGACCTCGGTGAGCAGCATCAGGAGAGCCGCCGCGAGGGCCGCCACCGCGACGCCGATTGCCACGCGGCGAAACGCCGGTTGGCACGCGAAATCTCCTGCTACCATCACTCGTCGCTTCGCGCGCGGTCTCCCGCCGCTCGCGGCGCCGCTCAGGCACGCGGCGGCTGGCGGTAGCTCACGTCGATGGAGTCCTCTACGACATAGAACTCATCCGGGCAAGCACCGCACGCAGCATCGGGCCCGGATTGGGCCTTTTTTCTGCTCGGAAACGGACTTGGACAACTAGAGGTCATGGCAAGAACAGTCTCACTCGAAAACACGCGCAACATCGGAATCATGGCGCACATCGACGCCGGAAAGACGACGACGACTGAGCGCATCCTCTTTTACACGGGACGCACCCACAAGATGGGTGAGGTTCACGAGGGCGCGGCCGTGATGGACTGGATGGAGCAGGAGCAGGAGCGCGGCATCACGATCACCTCCGCCGCGACCACCGCCTTCTGGCGCGATCACCGCATCAACATCATCGACACGCCGGGCCACGTGGACTTCACCGTCGAGGTGGAGCGCTCCCTGCGCGTGCTCGACGGCGCCATCGCCGTGTTCGACTCGGTTGCAGGCGTGGAGCCGCAGTCCGAGACCGTCTGGCGCCAGGCCGACAAGTACCGCGTGCCGCGCATGGCCTTCATCAACAAGATGGACCGCATCGGCGCCAACTTCGAGGGCTCGGTCCAGACGATGATCGACCGCCTCGGCGCGCACCCGGTGCCGGTGCAGCTGCCGATCGGCGCAGAGGCCGACTTCAAGGGCGTCATCGACCTCGTGAACATGAAGGCGATCGTCTACAAGGACGACCTCGGCCAGGACTGGGAGGTCACGGACATCCCCGAGGACATGGCCGAGCGCGCCCACCAGGCGCGCACCGAGCTGATCGAGGCGGTGGCCGAGTACGACGAGAAGCTGATGGAGGACTACCTCGAGGAGAAGCCGATCGAGCCCGATCGCCTCATCGAGGACATCCGCAAGGCCACGCTCGACATCTCGATGACCCCCGTGCTGTGCGGCTCCGCCTTCAAGAACAAGGGCGTGCAGCCGCTGCTCGACGCGGTGATCGACTACCTGCCGAGCCCGCTCGACGTGCCGTCGATCGAGGGCCTGACCTCCGGCGCAGACGAGACTCCTGTCACGCGCGAGGCCTCGGACGACGAGCCGTTCGCCGCGCTCGCGTTCAAGGTCATGGCCGACCCCTACGTCGGCAAGCTCACCTACTTCCGCGTCTACAGCGGCAAGCTCAGCGCCGGTGGCCGCGTGCTCAACTCGGTCAGCGGCTCGCACCGAGCGCGTCGGGCGCATCCTGATGATGCACGCGAACACGCGCGAGGAGGTCGAGGAGGTGTACGCGGGCGACATCGCCGCCGGCGTGGGCCTCAAGACCACCTCCACCGGCGACACGCTCTCGGCGCCGGACGCTCCGGTGATCCTCGAGCGGATGATCTTCCCGGACCCGGTCGTGCACCTCTCGATCGAGCCGAAGACGAAGGTCGACCAGGAGAAGCTGTCCGTGGCGCTCCAGCGCCTCGGCGAGGAGGACCCGACCTTCCAGGTGCGCTCCGACGAGGAGACCGGCCAGACCGTGATCTCCGGCATGGGCGAGCTGCACCTCGAGGTGATCGTGGATCGCCTCAAGCGCGAGTTCAAGGTCGAGGCCGCCGTGGGCCGCCCGCAGGTGGCCTACCGCGAGACGATCAAGAACCACGTCGAGAAGGTGGAGGGCAAGTTCATCCGCCAGACCGGCGGCTCGGGCCAGTACGGCGTGGTCTACATCGACCTCGAGCCGGCGCCGGGCGAGGGCTTCGACTTCATCAACAAGATCAAGGGTGGCTCCGTGCCCTCCGAGTTCATCCCCGCAGTCGAGAAGGGGATCGAGGAGGCGCTCGAGTCGGGCGTGAAGGCCGGCTACCCGATGGTGGACGTGCGCGCCACGCTCACGGACGGCAAGTACCACGACACGGACTCCTCGGAGATCGCCTTCAAGATCGCCGGCTCGCTGGCGCTGAAGGAGGCGGCCAAGCGCGCGAAGCCAGTGCTGCTCGAGCCGGTCATGGCGGTCGAGGTGGTCACGCCTCAGGACTTCATCGGCGACGTGATCGGCGACCTCTCGAGGCGCCGCGGCCACGTCGAGGGCCAGGAGCCGCGCGGCAACGCCGTCGCGGTGAAGGCAAGCGTCCCGCTGGCGGCCATGTTCGGTTACGCCACCGACCTGCGATCCTCAACGCAGGGCCGCGCCAACTACACGATGCAGTTCGACCGGTACGAGGAAGTGCCGGGCAGCATCGCCGAGGAGATCGTCGAGCACCGCACCGGCGAGCCGGTCGGCGCGGGCGCTTAAAGAGTATGTTTCGCAAGTTCGGGCCTGGGCCCGAGAAGACTTTGAGAAAGGGGTAGTTCGGAGTGGCGAAGGAGAAGTTCGAGCGCAATAAGCCGCATGTGAATGTCGGCACGATCGGGCACATCGACCACGGCAAGACGACGCTGACCGCGGCAATCACGAAGGTGCTGTCCGAGAAGTACGGCGGCCAGGCGCGCAGCTTCGAGGAGATCGACAACGCTCCGGAGGAGAAGGAGCGCGGTATCACGATCGCCACCTCGCACGTGGAGTACGAGACGGAGAACCGTCACTACGCACACGTGGACTGCCCCGGTCACGCCGACTACATCAAGAACATGATCACGGGTGCTGCCCAGATGGACGGGGCGATCCTGGTGGTATCGGCCGCTGACGGCCCGATGCCGCAGACCCGCGAGCACATCCTGCTCGCGCGTCAGGTGAACGTGCCCTACGTGATCGTGTTCATGAACAAGGTGGACATGGTCGACGACGAGGAGCTCCTCGAGCTCGTCGAGGTCGAGGTCCGCGAGCTCCTGTCCGAGTACGACTTCCCGGGCGACGACGTCCCCGTGATTCAGGGCTCGGCGCTGAAGGCGCTCGAGGGCGACCAGCAGTACGTCGACAAGATCGTCGAGCTGGCGGCGGCGCTGGACTCGTACATCCCGGAGCCCGAGCGTCCGCTCGACCGCCCGTTCCTGATGCCGGTCGAGGACGTCTTCTCGATCACCGGCCGCGGCACCGTCGCGACCGGCCGCATCGAGCAGGGCGTCGTGCACACGGGCGACACGGTCGAGATCGTCGGCATCCAGGACGCAGACCAAGTCCACGGTCGTGACCGGAGTCGAGATGTTCCGCAAGATCCTCGACGAGGGCCAGGCGGGCGACAACGTCGGCTGCCTGCTCCGTGGCGTCGGCCGTGAGGACATCGAGCGCGGGCAGGTTCTCTGCAAGCCGGGCTCGATCACGCCGCACACCAAGTTCACCGCAACGGTCTACGTGCTGAAGAAGGAGGAGGGTGGCCGTCACACCCCGTTCTTCAACGGCTACCGGCCGCAGTTCTACTTCCGCACGACCGACGTGACCGGAATTGCCACCCTGCCCGAGGGCACGGAGATGGTCATGCCGGGCGACAACGTCGAGATGACCGTGGAGCTCATCCAGCCCATCGCAATGGACGAGGGCCTGCGCTTCGCGATCCGCGAGGGCGGCCGCACGGTCGGCTCGGGGGTGGTCACCTCGGTCCTGGAGTAGTCCTCCGGACACCGAACTTTTCGGGGGCGGGCGGCACAGTCTGAGCCCGCCCCCGAAGTCTGTTCACACAGCCAATGGCGACACTCACGCAAAACAAGATCCGTATCCGGCTCAAGGCCTACGACCACTCGGCGATCGAGACGGCGGCCAAGGAGATCGTCGAGACGGCCACCCGCACCGGAGCCTCGGTATCCGGGCCCGTGCCCCTGCCCACCGAGAAGAACGTCTACTGCGTGATCCGCGGGCCGTTCAAGGACAAGGACTCGCGCGAGCACTTCGAGATCCGCACGCACAAGCGGCTGATCGACATCCTGCAGCCCACCCCGAAGACGGTGGACTCGCTGCAGCGCCTCGATCACCTGCCGGCGGGCGTCGATATTCAGATCCAGCTCATCTGACGTCATGGCTGGGCTCCTCGGAAGAAAAATCGGCATGACCCAGGTCTTCGACCCCGATGACGGGCACGTGGAGCGCGTGACCGTGATCGAGGCGGGCCCCTGCTTCGTGACCGCGATCCGCCGGGCGGAGCGCGACGGCTACGACGCCATCCAGCTCGCCTTCGGCGAGACGCGCGAGAAGAAGCTGTCGAAGCCGAAGCTCGGCCACCTGAAGAAGGCGGGCGTCGGCATGCTGAAGCACCTCGCCGAGTTCCGCGGCGAGGCGGGCGAGCTCGAGGTGGGCGCCGAGCTGAAGCCGGACGCGGTCTTCGAGAAGGGCCAGACCGTCAAGGTCTCGGGCAAGTCGAAGGGCAAGGGCTTCGCCGGCACGATCAAGCGCCACAACTTCGCCTCGGGCCCCAAGTCGCACGGCTCGCACAACGTGCGCGCCCCGGGCTCGATCGGCGCCTCCGCCGACCCCGCGCGCGTGTTCAAGGGCATCCGCGGCCCCGGCCAGATGGGCAACAAGCGCGCGACCCAGCGCGGCCTCGAGGTCGTGGACATCCGCGACAACCTGCTGCTCGTGCGCGGCTCCGTGCCGGGCGCCAAGGGCTCCGTGGTCGAGATCAGGAGCGACGCCTGATGGCCGCCTCCGCCAAGTACATCGGCAAGGGCTCCGGCACGCTCGCCCTGGACGACTCGGTGTTCGCCGAGCGCTTCCACGGGCCGCTCGTGCACGAGGCCGTGCGGGCCGAGCTGGCCGCGCGGCGCCGCGGCACCGCCTCCACGCAGACGCGCGGCGAGGTCAGCATGACCGGCGCGAAGGCCTGGCGCCAGAAGGGCACCGGCCGGGCGCGCGTGGGCGCGCTCTCGTCGCCGACCCGCACGGGCGGCGGCGTGGCCTTCGGGCCCAAGCCGCGCCACTACACGGTCAAGGTGAACCGCAAGGCACGCCGGCGCGCGCTGCGCGCGGCGCTCTCCGTGCACGCCGAGCGCGGCTCGATCGCCGCGATCGACCCCTCCGGCTTCGACACTCCCTCGACGAAGGCCGCCGTGGAGGCGCTCGCCTCGCTCGACGGCGACGGCCGGGTGCTGCTGGTCCTCACCGACGGCGAGGAGAGCTGCGTCAAGTCCTTCCGCAACCTCCGCGAGGTGACCGTGATGCACGCCGACGGCGTCGGCGTGGCCGACGTGATCGGCCACGCGCGGCTCGTGATCTCGGAGGCGGCGCTCGCGCGCCTGACCGAGAAGGCGGCGTCGAAGTGAACGCGCGCCAGGTGATCATCCGGCCGGTCATCTCCGAGAAGAGCTACGCGCTGCTCGCGGCCAACAAGTACACGTTCCGGGTCCACGAGGGCGCCAACAAGACGCAGGTGCGCAAGGCGATCGAGGAGATCTTCGGCGTGCGCGTGGACGGCGTGCGCACGGCCTGGGTGAAGCCCAAGCCGAAGCGCCGCGGCCTCTCGAGCGGACACCGCCGCAAGTGGAAGAAGGCGGTCGTGACGCTCCATCCGGATGACGCAATCGAGCTCTTCGAGGGCCAGGGGATCGAATAGATGGCAATCAAGAAGTACAAGCCCACCTCGCCCGGACGGCGCTTCGCGACGTTCCTCCAGCACGAGGCGGTCACGAAGACCGAGCCCGAGAAGGCGCTCACCGAGGGGCTGAAGAAGTCCGGCGGGCGCAACTCGTACGGCCGCGTGACCTCGCGCCACCGCGGCGGCGGGGCCAAGCGCCGATACCGCAAGATCGACTTCAAGCGCCGCAAGGACGGCGTGCCGGCGAAGGTCGCCGCGATCGAGTACGACCCGAACCGCTCGGCGCACATCGCGCTGCTCCACTACGCGGACGGCGAGAAGCGCTACATCCTGGCGCCGGGACGCATCAACGTCGGCGACACGATCTCGTCGGGCCCCGACGCGGACATCGCGCCCGGCTGCTGCCTGCCGCTCCAGAACATCCCGACCGGTACCACGGTCCACAACGTGGAGCTGACCCCCGGCCGCGGCGGCCAGCTCGGCCGCTCCGCCGGCACGTCGATCCAGCTGGTCGCCAAGGAGGGCCGCTACGCCACGCTGCGGCTGCCCTCCGGCGAGATGCGCATGGTGCTCATGGACTGCCGCGCCACGATCGGCGTGCTGGGCAACGCCGAGCACGAGCTCGTCGAGCTGGGCAAGGCCGGCCGCTCGCGCCACAAGGGCGTGCGCCCGCAGACGCGCGGCGTGGCGATGAACCCGGTGGACCACCCGCACGGCGGCGGCGAGGCGCACCACACGCCGGGCGGCCACCCCCGCACCCCGTGGGGAGTGCCGACGCTCGGCTACCGCACGCGCAAGAAGAAGAAGACGTCGGACCGGTACATCGTGCGCGGTCGCCGGCGAGGCAAGAAGGGAAGGCGATAGGTGTCGCGCTCGTCTAAGAAGGGCCCGTTCGTTCAGGACCGCCTCATGTCGCGCATCGAGGCGATGAACGAGTCGGGCAACAAGCAGATGATCAAGACCTGGTCGCGGACCTCGGTGATCTTCCCTGAGATGGTCGGCCACACGATCGCGGTCCACGACGGGCGCAAGCACGTGCCCGTGTTCATCTCCGAGTCGATGGTCGGGCACAAGCTCGGCGAGTTCGCTCCCACGCGGATGTTCCGCGGCCATGCGGGCAGCGACAAGGTGAGGATGCGTTGACGCCGCCGGACCAGATCAATCCGCCGCCCGAGGGCGGCTGGGAGTCGCTGAAGGTCGACGAGCTCAAGGCCGAGCTCGAGGCTCGCGGCCTCCCGAAGAGCGGCAAGAAGGACGAGCTGATCGCGCGGCTGGCCGACGACGACGTGGCCCAGGCGGGCACGACGCCGGCGCCGGCTGCCGAGAAGGAGGCAGGCTGAAGCCGACCCGCGACGAGGCCGCTGTCGAGCGAGGAGGCCGAGGGCGGCCGCCGACGGAGGAGCCCGCCGAGGAGAAGGCCAAGAAGCCCGCCGCCGCGGCTCCGCCGAGACCGGCGCGACCACCCGCAAGACGCCCTCGCGCCGCCCCGACGAGGCCGTGACCGTGCGCGCCCGCGCGCGCTACGTGCGCACCGCCCCGCGCAAGGCCCGCCTCGTGATGGACCACATCCGCGGCAAGCGCGTCGAGCAGGCGCAGGCGATCCTGCTGCACGCCCCGCGCGCAGTCTCCACCGACATCCTCAAGCTTCTGAACTCCGCCGTGGCCAACGCCGAGTCCGCCTACGAGCTGGGCGCCGACGAGCTCAACATTCACCGCGCCTTCGTGGACGAGGGCCCGACGATCAAGCGCTTCCGGCCACGGGCGCTCGGACGCGCGACCCCCATCCACAAGCGCACCAGCCACATGACCATCGAATTGACCACCGACGGGAACGGGAGGTAGCCCATGGGCCAGAAGGTCCATCCCGAGGGACTACGGGTCGGCTACATCCACGACTGGAAGTCGACCTGGTTCAACGAGAAGGACTTCTCCGACTACCTGTTGGAGGACATCCACATCCGCGACCACATCGAGAACAAGCTCGCGCACGCGGGCCTGTCCACGATCACCATCAAGAAGAACAAGAACGAGGTCGAGGTCAACATCCACACGGCCCGTCCGGGCATCGTGATCGGCAAGTCCGGCAGCGAGGTGGACGCTCTGCGCAAGGAGCTCCACAAGATGACCAACAAGGCCGTGAAGGTGAACATCCTCGAGATCAAGCGCCCGGAGCTGGACTCCCGGCTCGTGGCGCAGTCGGTCGGCGAGCAGCTGCAGAACCGCGTGGCGTTCCGCCGCGCGATGAAGCGCGCGCTCACGAGCGCCATGCGCTCCGGCGCCAAGGGCGTGAAGATCCAGGTGTCCGGTCGCCTGGGTGGCGCCGAGATGGCGCGCACCGAGGGCTACTCGGACGGCCGCGTGCCGCTCCACACCCTGCGCGCGGACATCGACTACGGCTTCTACGAGGCCCGCACCACCTTCGGCCGCATCGGCGTGAAGGTGTGGATCAACAAGGGCGAGATCATGCCCAAGGGCTTCGCGCAGGACCTCACCGAGCTCGAGGCGCCGCAGACCGTCGGGCCCGGCGGTGGCGGTCGTGGCCGCGGCCCGGGCGGTCCAGGCGGCCGCGGCGGCCCCGGTGGCGGACGTGGACCCGCGGTGGTCCCGGTGGCCGAGGCGGCCCCGGTGGCCGCGGCGGTGGCGGCGGCGGGGACGCGGCGGCGGTGGCCGTGGCGGTCCGCAGCGACGGCCCGCCGCTGCCCAAGGAGCGGCTCTGATGCTCCAGCCGAAGCGAGTCAAGTGGCGCAAGGAGCACCGCGGCCGCAGGCGCGGCTTCGCCAAGGGCGGCACGAGCGTGGAGTTCGGCGAGTACGGGCTGAAGGCGCTCGACCGCGGCTGGGTCACCAACCGCCAGCTCGAGGCCGCCCGTATCGCGATGACCCGCAAGATCAAGCGCGGCGGCAAGGTCTGGATCAACATCTTCCCCGACAAGCCGTACACGAAGAAGCCGGCCGAGACCCGCATGGGCTCGGGCAAGGGCTCGCCCGAGGGTTGGGTGGCGGTGGTGAAGCCGGGCCGCGTGATCTTCGAGCTGTCCGGCGTGCCGGAGCCGCTCGCGCGCGAGGCGATGCGCCTCGCGGGCCACAAGCTGCCCATGAAGACGAAGTTCGTGCACCGCGAGGGCGGTGGCCAGCAGTGAAGGCTGTGGAGGTGCATAACCTTGAGGATCCGCAGCTCGTGGAGTTCGCGGACACCGCGCGGCAGGAGGTGTTCAACCTGCGCTTCCAGCACGCGACGGGGCAGCTCGAGAACACCGCGCGGATGCGCCAGGCAAAGCAGGACCTAGCGCGCGCGCTGACCGTGGCGCGCCAGCGCGGAATAGACGTCGAGACAGAGATACGCAGGCTGAGAGCAGACCAATGCTTGAGAACGAAGAGAACGTGAACGAAGACGAGACGCCGGACGCGACGCCGGACGAGGAGGCGTCCCGACCAGGTCGCCGAGGAGGTGGTCGCGCCGGAGGAGCCGGCCGACGAGCCGACCGCCGACGAGGTAGCCGCCGAGGAGGCCCCGCGGAGGAGCCCGCCGCGGAGGAGGCCGCCTGCGAGGAGGCCCGCTGCTGAGGAGGCCCCTGCCGAGGAGGCCCCTGCGGAGGAGCCCGCCGCTGAGGAGACCCCTCGCCGAGGAGCCGCCCGCTGACGAGCCGCCCGCCGAGGAGCCGCCCGCAGAGGAGCCGCCCGCCGAGGACGCTCCGGCAGAGGACGCTCCGGCGCCC